>NZ_CP083546.1:822500-1523750 GCF_025144145.1 Leisingera sp. M658 | reverse complement strand
GGCCTCAAGGCTCATGGTTGCGATCGGACGTGCATCCAGGCGTTTCAGCGAGATCGCATCGCCGGTCACTTCGCAGTAGCCGAATTCACCCTCGTCGATGCGGCGCAGGGCCGAGTCGATCTTGGCGACCAGCTTGCGCTGGCGGTCACGGGTGCGCAGCTCCAGCGCGCGGTCGGTCTCTTCGCTGGCACGGTCTGCAACATCCGGGATGTTGCGGGTGTTGTCCTGCAGCCCTTCGATGGTATCGCGGCTGTCGGACAGCAGATCCTGTTTCCATTCCAATAGTTTGCGTCGGAAATACTCAAGCTGCCGGTCGTTCATGAACGGCTCATCTTCAGCCGGTCGGTAGTCGTCCGGCAGAAACACTTCTTGCTTCATTTCGGCTCCTTCGGTCTGGCCCATAATGCTGGTCATAATTTGCACCTGAACATTTTGGCTCCCCCTCTGCCGCAGCGTTTATCCCCATCGGAAGGGAATGTCACTACACAATAGTGGCGCCGTTTGGTTAAAACCGTGATAACAACTTGGCGCCGCGGCACCGATCATGACTGGAACAGGAAAGATATGCAATTTCAGGGCACTAAAGAATATGTCGCAACAGATGATTTGAAAGTTGCGGTGAATGCGGCGGTGACGCTGGAGCGTCCGCTGCTGGTCAAGGGCGAGCCGGGCACCGGCAAGACCGAGCTGGCAAAACAGGTGGCCAGCGCCCTAGGGCTGCGGATGATCGAGTGGAACGTGAAGTCCACCACCCGCGCCCAGCAAGGCCTGTATGAATATGACGCCGTCAGCCGGTTGCGCGACAGCCAGCTGGGCGATGCGCGCGTGAATGATGTGAAAAACTACATCAAGAAGGGCAAGCTGTGGGAAGCCTTTGAAGCGGGCGAGAAGGTCGTGCTGCTGATCGACGAGATCGACAAGGCCGACATCGAGTTTCCGAACGACCTGTTGCAGGAGCTCGACAAGATGGAGTTCCACGTCTACGAGACCGGCGAGATGGTCAAGGCCAAGCACCGGCCCGTCATGATCATCACCTCGAACAATGAAAAAGAGCTGCCGGACGCCTTTTTGCGGCGCTGCTTCTTTCACTACATCCGCTTTCCGGATGCTGAAACGATGAAGAAGATCGTCGAGGTGCATCATCCCGGTATCAAGGACAGCCTGCTGACCGCCGCGCTGACCCAGTTCTACGAGATCCGCGAGACGCAAGGCTTGAAGAAGAAACCCTCGACCTCCGAGGTGATCGACTGGCTGAAGCTGCTGCTGGCCGAGGATCTGAGCCCTGAGGACATCGCCCGTGACGGCGCCGATGCGCTGCCCAAACTGCACGGGGCGCTGCTAAAGAACGAACAGGACGTGCATTTGTTCGAACGGCTGGCCTTTATGGCGCGCGGGCGGCGCTGATCGGCCTTGAGGCCGGAACAGGCAGGCGCATTGCCTGGCGGCTGCCTGTTTCGCTTCAAATTGCTGCCGCATTCCCCTATCAGAGGAAACAGAACCGGGCAGCACAGCCCGGGCTGATAGGAGACGCCCCGAGTGCCCGCTGACGCTGCCCCGGTTTCACACATCTCTGTCCGCCGCCTTGTTTGGCAGCCCGCCGCCAGGCCTGTCGGCCTGCGCGTTTTGCGGGGCGCGGTGGCCGGGCTTGCTGTGGCTGTGCTGGCCGCCTGCGCTGCCCCCGACGGGCGGGCCACGGCGCCGACCCGCGCCGCAGCCGCGCCGGTTGCACTGCCGCCGGTCAAGGTCTTCACCGCCGGCCGCGCGCAGCCGCCGCAGCGCTCCAACGCTGATATTGCCCGGGATTTTCTGGATCTGCACTTCCGGCTGGAAGGCGGCAGCACCCTGCCCCAGTTCACCCGGTTCGAGACCCCGATCACCCTGCGGGTGACCGGCACGCCCGCCCCGGGTTTCAACCGCGATCTAAGCGCGCTGCTGGCCCGGCTGCAGACCGAGGCCGGGATCCCGGTCCGCCGGGTGTCCGGCGGCGAGGCCAGTATCACCATCCAGTCGGTTTCCCGCGCCGAGATCCGCCGGGCCTTGCCCAAGGCCGCCTGTTTCGTGGTGCCCAATGTCTCGTCGCTGCGTGAGTACCGGCGCAACCGGCGCAGCCCGCGCACCAATTGGTCGCTGCTGCGCAGCCGCGAGAAGCTGGCGGTTTTCATCCCCAATGACGTCAGCCCGCAGGAAGTCCGCGATTGCCTGCACGAGGAGCTGGCCCAGGCGCTTGGTCCGCTGAATGATCTGTACCGGCTGCCGGATTCGATCTTCAACGACGACAATATCCACGCGGTGCTGACCGGCTTTGATATGCTGATCCTGCGCGCCACCTATGCGCCCGAGCTGCATACCGGCATGAGCCGGGCCGAGGTCGCCGCGCGGCTGCCTGCGGTGCTGGCACGGCTGAACCCGCGCGGCGCGCGCACCGCGGCACAATGGCTGCCGGAAACCCCGCGCGCCTGGGTCGCTGCCTATGAGCAGGCGCTGGGGCCGCAAGCCTCGCTGCGGGACCGGCTGCGCGCCGCCAACACGGCCGCGGCAATTGCCCGCGATCTGGGCTGGCAGGACCACCGCCGGGCCTTGAGCCATTACACATTGGGCCGGATGCTGCATGTCCGCCAACCCGAGCTGGCATTGCAGCATTTCCTGACTGCGCAGACATATCTGCAAGGTCTGCCCGGCACCCGGATGCACCAGGCCAAGCTGGCGGTGCAGCTGGCGGCCTATGAGATTGCCACCGGCAACGGGGGCGCCGCGCTGGCGCGGCTGACCCCTGCTGTGGCAGCCGCGGCCGAACATGAGAACGCCGCCCTGCTGTCGACCCTGCTGATGCTGCAGGCCGAAGCGCTGGAGTTGCAGGGCCGCGCGGTGGAGGCGCGCCGGGTCAGGCTGGACAGCCTGGGATGGGCGCGCTACGGGTTTGGCCCGGATTGGGTGGTCGAGGCCCGGCTCGAAGAAATTGCCGCGCTGCGCCCCTCTGCCCCTTGATCCTGCAACACGAGACAACAGACGGATAAGACCATGATCGTAATTGCCGGCTTGGTGCTGGGCGCCCTTATTGGCGTAATGAAGGCCCGCAAACGTGGCGGCAATACCCTGGACATGCTGCAATACGGGGCTGTCTATGCCATCGTATTTGGTATGATCGGCCTGCTGGCAACCATCCTGACCCACCGGGTGCTGGCGTAACTGCTCAGCAAAGGCCCTGCCATGTTCCAGCCCTTCTTTGAAAACCTGCGCAAGGCGGCGATTCCTGTCAGCCTGCGGGAATATCTGACCTTCCTTGAAGGCATGAAGGCGGGGCTGGCGACCTATGATATCGAGGTGTTCTACTTCCTCGCCCGTGCAGCGATGGTGAAGGACGAGCGCAACATCGACAAGTTCGACCGCGCCTTTGCCGCCACATTCAAAGGGCTGGAGGCCATTCCGGCCGAGGCCGTGATGGAAGCCGTCGATATCCCCGAAGACTGGCTGCGCAAGATGGCGGAAAAACATCTGAGCGCAGAGGAGAAAGCCGAGATTGAGGCTTTGGGCGGCTTTGAGAAATTGATGGAGACGCTGCAGGAGCGGCTGAAGGACCAGCAGGGCCGCCATCAGGGCGGCAACAAGTGGATCGGCACCGCGGGCACTTCGCCCTTTGGCGCTTATGGCTACAATCCTGAGGGCGTGCGCATCGGCCAGAAGGAAAGCCGTCACCAGCGCGCGGTCAAGGTCTGGGACAAGCGCGAATTCAAGAACCTGGACGGCGATGTCGAACTGGGCACCCGCAACATCAAGGTGGCCCTGAAACGGCTGCGCCGCTGGGTCCGCCAGGGCGCGCATGAAGAACTGGATCTGGACCGCACAATCCGCTCCACTGCCGAACACGGCTATCTGGATGTAAAGACCCGCCCCGAGCGGCACAATGCGGTGAAGGTCCTGCTGTTTCTGGACGTGGGCGGCTCGATGGATCCGCATATCAAGGTGGTGGAGGAGCTGTTCTCAGCCGCGCGGACCGAGTTCAAGCACCTGGAATACTACTACTTCCACAATTGCCTGTATGAGGGCGTGTGGCGCGACAACCGTCGGCGCTGGGGTGAAAAGACCCCGACCCATGAAGTGCTGCGCACATACGGGCCGGACTACAAATGCATCTTTGTGGGCGACGCCTCGATGAGCCCGTATGAGATCGCATATGCCGGCGGTGCCAATGAGCATTGGAACGAGGAAGCGGGCCAGGTCTGGCTGCAACGCGCGCGCGACGCCTGGGGCGCGAACCTGTGGATCAACCCGGTGCCGGAGAAATACTGGGACTACACCCATTCGATTGGTATGATCCGGGAGATTTTCGAAGGCGCCATGGTTCCGATGACGCTGGACGGGCTGGAACGCGGCATGCGCGAACTGTCGCGCTAGGCATTTCGCCCTGGCATCCGGCCGGCCAGACCGGTCGGGCACCGCAATACTCAGCGGCCCTCCCGCGCCTGCAGATGCGCCGGCTGGCGCCAGCACCCCTTGGCAGCCTTGGGCATGGCATCCTGCAAAGGCAGGATGCGCGCCGGACCTTAAGGTCCGGCGCCGGGCCCAACCGGGAGGCCGGCATTTCAGATGCAGGCCGGACGGGCGGGAGCCTCGCTTTGCGTCGCCAATCTGCGCATTTCCGCTGCTAGACGCCCCAAAGCCCCCAGCCGCCCAAAGCCGCGACCGGCACGAACAGCCAGCCTTGCGGCAGCAGCCCATAGCCAGTGCGGCGCAGCGGCGGCACCACAATTCCGATCGCCGCAGTCACCGCCGCCAGAGCTGTTCCCGCCAGCGCCATGTCAGCCGAGCCGCGGGCGCCGAGAAACAGGAACAGAGCCATCAGGCCCAGGTAGCCGGTCACCAGATGCCAGCAGAACAAGGTGGTTTCGCGCACGACATCCGGCAGCTGCCGGTCCTGTGCCAACGGCACCGCACATTCCCGGCCCCCGATACAAGCGTGAACACCCATCCACAGGGCCGCCAGCGCTGACGCCGCAAGTAAAGTCCACTGCATCGCAATTCTCCAATTTCTTAATAAAATCAATACCGCCGGTCAAATGTGAAACCTGGCAGCCCATTCAAACCATGCCAAGCCGAAGGGCACCACTGGCAAATACGCCGCAGAGGCTGCGGCTGGTGCGACGTTACCCCGGCACTGTTCATCGCGCCCCGCGGCGCTGTGCCGCCGCCGCTGGTGCTGGATGGGGGCTGGGGGCTGGGGGCTGGGGGCTGGGGGCTGGGCATGCCTCCTGCCCCGGCAGCTGGGACGGCAATCCTTTTCTGCACAACCTGAAGCAGTCTTCCCGCGGAATTCCGCCGCTGAAAACGGCATCCGGCGCATGTCCGCCGAGGCGGGCTTGCACCGGTTGAACGGGCCGCCCCGCAACCGCTATCCGTAAGGAAAAGAACAAGCGGCAATACAAAGGCCGCAATCCCCGAGCAGGAGCCTCGCGTGAGCGTGCCGCATCAAGACATCCCTCCCCGTGGCGGTGCCCCCGCCGCCGCCATAAAGCCGTTTCAGATCCGCGGGCGGTATTTCACCGCCGTTGCGCTGCGCCCCGAAGACGGGCCGCTGGACAAGGCGTTTTATGCGGCGCTTGACGCGCAGCTGCGCTGGAGTCTGCATTTCTTTGACGGTGCGCCGCTGATCCTGGATCTGGCCCAGGCGCCGGGGCTGACCCGCCCGGCTGAGCTGCGCGCACTGGCCGACAGCCTGCGCAGCCGCGGCCTGGCAGTGTTCGGGGTGCAGAACGCCTCGCCCTCGCAAACCGCAGCCGCCGAAGATGCCGGGCTGATCACCATTGCCAGCGGCAAGGATGCACCGCTGAACACCGAAGGCCCGGCCCGGCCCGGTACGCGGCGGGAATTGCCCAAGAAATTGCGTCCGCCGCAGAACCGGCTGATCACCCAGCCGGTGCGGTCCGGCCAGACAGTTGTGGCCGAGGGCGGCGATCTGGTGGTGGTCGGGCCGGTCAGTTCCGGTGCCGAGCTGATTGCGCGCGGCAGCATTCATGTCTATGGCCGCCTGCGGGGCCGCGCCATGGCTGGCGCCGAGGGTGACGAGGAGGCGCGGATCTTCTGCAACAGCCTGGACGCCGAACTGCTGGCAGTCGCCGGGCTGTACCGGACAAGCGAAAATTTGGAACCGGAGCTGTTGAACCGCCCTGTGCAGGTGTTCCTGCAGGACGGACGGCTTTGTGTGGAGCCCCTGGGATGAGCGCAGGGATAAGGAAGGCAGAACGATGAGCAAGGACCTGAAACTGGAAGAGCCGCTGGGCAAGGTGATCGTGGTCACCTCGGGCAAGGGCGGCGTTGGCAAGACCACCACCTCCGCTGCCGTCGGCGCCGAGCTGGCGCGACGCGGCCACAAGACGGTGGTGATCGATTTCGACGTCGGATTGCGCAACCTGGACATGATCATGGGCTGTGAACGCCGGGTGGTGTTCGACTTTATCAATGTCATTCAGGGCGACGCCAAACTGAAGCAGGCGCTGATCCGCGACCGGCGTCTGGAGACGCTGTCGGTGCTGCCGACCTCGCAGACCCGCGACAAGGACGCGCTGACCAAGGATGGCGTCCAGAAGGTGCTGGAAGAGTTGCGTCAGGAGTTCGACTATATCATCTGCGACAGCCCTGCGGGCATTGAACGCGGCGCCCAGATGGCGATGCATTTTGCCGATGAGGCGATTGTGGTGACCAACCCCGAAGTGTCCTCGGTGCGCGACAGCGACCGGGTGCTGGGCCTGTTGAACAGCATCACCGACCGGGCGGGCAAGGCCGGTGCGGAGCCAATCAAAGCGCATGTGCTGATTACCCGTCACGACAAATCCCGCATCAGCAACGGTGAAATGATGACGGTGGAGGATGTGCTGGAGGTCTTGGCAGAGCCGCTTTTGGGGATCATCCCTGAAAGCAAGGCAGTGCTGCGGGCCTCCAATCTCGGCGTGCCCGTGGTGCTGGATGACCCTTCTGCGGCGGCCACCGCCTATGAGGACGCGGTGGGCCGGCTGATCGGTGAGCAGATTGAGATGCGGATTGCCGCCGACCGGCGGCCCGGCCTGCTGCAGCGGCTGTTCGGACGGGCGGTGTAGAGCATGTTCGGTTTTTCCCTCCGCCCCCGCAAAGCCTCGGCCAGCACTGCCAAGGAACGGCTGCAGATCCTGCTGGCGCATGAACGCAGCAGCAGCGGCGGTGTCCGCCCCGACTGCCTGCCGCAATTGCAGCGCGATATCCTGGAAGTGATCCGCCGCCATATGCAGATCGGCGACGAGGCGATCGACATCCGCATGGAACGCGGCGATGAGCTGTCGAGCCTGGAGATCAACATCGAGTTTCCCGGCAAGCTGGGCATGAACTGAACTGCCCGGCGGGGCAGTGCATGTCCCGGCAGTTTTAATAAATTCCGGCGCGAATTCCCCAACCCGCCCGCGCCGGGGTAAGGGCAGGTTAAGCCTGCCCGTGGTGTCATGGGCCTTCCGCATCTATCGCGCAGAAGGCCCATGACTATCTTTAATCAGAATTCGCACCTTGCCGGTGCCGCCCCCCAGGAAACCTTGCGGCTGGGGGAGCTTCTTGGCGCGCTCAGCCATGCGCTGGACATGACCGAAGGCCAGCCCAAGGGGCATTGCCTGCGCTGCTGCTGGATCGGCATGCAGGTGGCCGCAGAGCTGAGGATGGCGCCTCAGGCGCGCTCCGACCTTTATTTCACCTTGCTGATGAAGGATCTGGGCTGCAGTTCCAATGCCGCCCGCATCTGCCAGCTGTACAAGACCGACGACCTGTCCTTTAAACGCGATTTCAAAACAGTGAACGGCCTGCGCCAGGGGCTGGGGTTCCTGTGGCGCAACACGGCCAGCGGCGCCGCGGCCTGGATCCGGCTGAAGACCCTGAAACGGGTGCTGGCTAGGAACAGCAGCATTGCCGCAGAGATGATCGACACCCGCTGCAACCGGGGCGCGGCAATTGCCCGGCAGATGCGGTTTTCCGAAGCTGTGGCCGAAGGCATCGCCGGCCTGGATGAGCATTGGGACGGCGGTGGCCTGCCGCAGGGCCTGGCGGGCGATGCAATCCCGCTGTTCTCGCGCATAGCGCTGATGGCGCAGGTGGTGGATGTCTTTGCCGCCGAGCGGGGGATCGAGGGCGCCGCAGCCGAGCTGGAGCGGCGTGCGGGCACATGGTTCGATCCGGATCTGGTGCCGGTCTTCACCTCGGTGATCCGCCGGCCGCGCTTTTTGCCGGACCTGTGGGACCCCGGACTGGAAGCAGAAGTGCTTGCCACCCCGCAGGCCCGGCACATTCATCCGGTGGATGAGGATTACCTGGATGAAATCAGCGAGGCGTTTTCATTGGTGATCGACGCCAAAAGCCCGTTCACCCACGGCCATTCGCGGCGGGTTGCGCGCTACACCGGCATGATCTGCGATCAGCTGGGCTATACCCCGGAACAGCGGCGCTGGATGGTGCGGGGGGCGCTGCTGCACGACATTGGCAAGCTGGGGGTCCCGAACACCATTCTGGACAAGCCGGGCAAGATGACCGAGGCGGAAACTGCCCGGATGAAACAGCATCCGGTGCTGGGCCATCAGGTGCTGAGCCGGATTTTCGCCTTTCGCGGGCTGGCGGATGTGAGCGCGGCGCATCACGAGCGGCTGGATGGCAAAGGCTATCCTTACGGTCTGAACGCCGGCCAGCTGAGCCAGGAGATGCGGATTTTGGCGGTGGCCGATATCTTTGACGCGCTCACCGCGGACCGGCCCTATCGTGCAGCGCTGCCGCTGGACGAGGCCTATGCAATCATGGACAAGCTGTCAGGGCCTGGAATTGATCCGGACTGCTATGCCGCTCTGCAGGACGCGGTCACGGCCAGCGGCTGGCCGTCGGACCAGGACAGCCTGCCGCAGGAAAGCGGATGGGCGGCAGCGGATCCTGCAGAAACCGCTTGAGCCTGGCAGGGTCAGCCCCCATATCTGAAGCATGCTGCGCCTTTTGCCCATTTTGCTGGCCGTCGCTTACGGCCTGGTGATGTACCGGATTTCGATCTGGCGCACCCACCGTGAGCTGGACCAGCGCTCAACCGAGCTGGCGGATGCGCGGCTGAAAGGGCTGACCGACCGGCTGGCGGCGGCGCTGGAGGTTGCCCGCATTCCGGTGCATATCTATGAGGTCGATCCGGTCAACGGGCTGGCGGCGCCGGACGGGCGGATCTTCATCACCCGCGGGTTCTACCGCAAGTATCAAAGCGGCGAGGTCAGTGCCGAGGAGCTGGCCTCGGTGATCGCCCATGAGCTGGGCCATGTGGCGCTGGGACATGCGAAGAAACGGATGATCGATTTCTCCGGCCAAAACGCCCTGCGCACGGCGCTGATGATGATCCTGGGCCGCTACATTCCCTTTATCGGTCCGTGGATAGCCGGGGTGCTGACAGGTTTGATCGCAGCGCGGCTGTCGCGCGGCGATGAGTATGAGGCAGATGAATATGCCGCCGCATTGCTGACCAAGGCGGGCATTGGCCTGGCGCCGCAGAAAAGCCTGTTCACCAAACTGGAAGAGCTGACCCAAGCGCGCGCGGGCATGGCACCGGCCTGGCTGATGAGCCACCCGAAAACCGAAGAACGCATCGCCGCTCTGGAGCGGCTGGAAGCGAAATGGGCCAAGGGCTGAGAGCGTTGCGGCCTTGAGGGGCCGGCCCCTCAAACTCCCCGGAGTATTTTCACAAAGAAGAAGACAAGGCCTTGGCGAGACGCGGCAGCCGCGCCTTTTTCAAAAGCGGGCGGATCTCCCAGCTGCCGCCGGACAGGCGGTTGGCCTCGGCCAGGACTTGGCTGCCCAAGGCCTCCATGCCCGCGCTGTCCTGCAGCCAGAAGCGGTAGAGGAGTTCGTCCGCGCCGATGCGTTCCAGGCCTTCCTCGGCCAGGGTGTGACGGGGGAAGTCCTTGTTGTTGAGGGTAACAATTGCGTCGGCGTGGCCGGTGATGGCAGCGGCCAGCACATGGATGTCGGCGCTGTCCGGCAGCCACAGGCGGGATTCAACGCCCGGAGATGCGGGCACTTCGGCCTTGGGCCAATTGGTGCGGATCAGAGCGGTCTCGGCCTTGGCCTGTGCGGCGCCTTCGGGGCCGAGTTTCAGCGCGGCGCGCTCCCATTCGCCCAGGATGCGCGCAGACCAGAGCGGGGTGAAATGCCCCAGCCTGGCCGCGCCCAGCAGCATCTCCCGCATCACCGTCGGGTAAAGCACGCAAGTGTCCAGGAGCAGCTTCATCCCCATCAGTCCAGCCGGAAAAAGACGGCCTTAAGGTAGCCGCTTTCGGCCAGCTGCGGCAGCTGCGGGTGGTCAGGGCCGGCATAGCCGGTGTGGATCAGCGTGCTGCGGCGGCCGGATCTGCCGATGCCGCGGGCAGAGGCGTTGCGGAATTTGGCGAGATCCGCCGCGTGCGAGCAGGAGCACAGGCCGAGATAACCGCCGGGTTTGACCAGCGGGGCGGCCAGTTTGGCAATGCGTTCGTAGGCCCGCAAGCCCGCCTCCAGCGCCTGTTTCGATGGCGCAAAGGCAGGCGGGTCGCAGATAACGGCGTCGAAGCTTTCGCCTTCCTTCTGCAGCGCGTCCAGCACGTCGAACGCATCGCCCTGGCGGGCGGTGAACCTGTCCTTGTGGCCGCTGGCTTCGGCGCCCCGGGCCGCCAGCTCAAGTGCGGCGGCAGAGCCGTCGACGCAGGTGGCGTGCGCGGCACCCCCTGCCAGCATCGCCAGGCCAAAGCCGCCGACGTGGGAGAATACATCCAGTACCTTGGCGCCTTGCCCGGTGAGGCGGGCGGCGAAGGCATGGTTTTCACGCTGATCGAAGAACAGCCCGGTTTTCTGGCCGCCGGTGAGGTCGGCCATATAGGTGGCGCCGTTCATCTGCACCGGCACAGGTGCGGCGGGCGTTTCGCCCAGCAGGGTCTGGTTCTGATCGTCCAGCCCTTCCAGGGTACGGGTGCGGCCAGCGGCGTTTTTCAGGATCACTTCTACGCCGGTCACATCCGCCAGCGCCGCGGTGAGCATGTCCAGATGCATCTCGGCCCAGGCGGCGTTGGGCTGGACCACGCAAGCGGCGCCGAACCGGTCGATGACCACGCCGGGCAGCCCGTCGGATTCGGCATGGACCAGCCGGTAGAAGGGCGCGCTGTACAGGCGTTCGCGCATCTCCAGCGCGCGGGACAGGCGGGCCGCAAACCAGGCCTGATCAATCTGCGCTTCCGGATCGCGGTCGAGCATCCGGGCAATGATCTTGCTGTCCGGGTTCACCGACACCAGTCCCAGCGGGTTCTGCGCCTCATCTTCCAGCACCGCCAAGGTGCCGGGCGCCAGTTTGCGGGTGCGGCGGTCGGTCACCAGTTCGTTGGCATAAACCCAAGGAAACCCGTGCCGGATGGCGCGGGCGTTGGATTTGGGTTTCATTTTCACGCGGGGGCGCTGATGCGCATCTGAGGAGGCTGTCATGGGTCCCTCATAGCCGTAAGCCCGGAACAGGAAAAGGGGCCGCATGGCCCCTTCCCGCAGAACTTTGCCGCTGCGCCTTGGCTTTATTGCAGCGCCTGCAGCAGCCCCAGGCGCGGGTTCCGGTAGCTGCCGGGTTTGGTCAGCTCCTGGCGGACCACATTGGCCAGGTGGCCGGTGATGCGCACTTTCTGGGTCTGGCCGCGCGACATGGCTTCCAGGGCGCGGGCGCCGCCAAAAGCCTTGAGATCGGCCTCGATGGTTTTTTCCGGGCGCAGCAGGGCACCGGTGGCCGGATCGGTGAGCCGCATCTTGAAGGTGATGGCGTGAATGCCGCCGGTGGTGTAGCGGGCCTTTTGGGTCAAGGCGTGAAAGCGCTGCAGTTCAATATGCAGATCGGCCTCGATCGCGCCGCCCATGCCGGTGCTGCCGGCCTCCATGGCGCGCTGCACGATTGCCTGCACCTGGGCGTGGCGGTCACCGTAAGGATCCTCGCGCCAGACAATATCGCCTTTGGGCAAATAGCTGTTGGCCTCGGAAACGGAGAGGCTGCGCGGCACATCGACGGTAACGCGGCTGACCCGCAAGGCTGGCACCGGATCCACCTGCGGCAGAGATTCATAGCCGTCGGGCACGTTCACCGCCGCGTCAGGCACCGGCTCGAACGGCAGGTTGCGCGACGGCACGTCCACCGAGGCACAGGCGGACACCATCAGCCCGAGGGAGACGAATGCGAGGCTGCGGAAGATGTTCATGGCTCTGCTCCTTACCGTTTTTCAGCCGCCAGGTCAGGGTCCGGTTGGCGGGTTCAACAGCAAGATGCGGGTCAATCGGGGCAGAATTGGGACAATTTAGGTCCAATTTAGCGAAAATTTAACGAATGTTGACGGACCAATAACACTGACGGGCCGGTAACTTTTGCTTTGGCCCGTCCGGATGCTGCCGTCAGCGTTCCCGCGAGCGCCAGCCGCCGCGGCGGCGCGGTGTGGCGCTGCCTTCCAGCCCGTCGCGCAGCACTGCGGTCATCGGATGGTCCGGATCTGCGCTGCCGTACATCTCCAGCAATGCGCTGACATCTTTCCGGCTGTCGCGGGCCGCGTCCATGCCCAACGCCCAATCAAAGAAAATGCTGCGGCATTGCGCGCTGGTAATGCCGTCGATCCGGTAGGATTCATAGATCAGACCGCGCGGGTCCTGTTCAGTGCTGCCCTTCATCCGCCCCATCCCTTTCCAAGGCCTCTGCAATCAGCGCCGCACAGCGTTTGTAACGGGCCTGCAGCTCCTGCTCCAGCGCATCCAGCCGGGCATATCCGGTGGTGCGGCAGAGGAACTGCGCACCGCCCTCCCCGATCGTCTCCGCCTCGATGGCTTTGCCGGAAAGCAGCCGCGCGGCACTTTGCACCGACCAGAATAGCCGGTAACTGGCGGTCAGGTATTCTGCATCCGCGTCATTCAGCCATCCGGCAGCGACAGCCCCCAGCAGGCCGGAAGCCACATCGCGCGCCACCGAGTCGGAAGTAAGCGCGCCGGCTTGCGACAAAAGCTCGATATCCATCATCCGCCCGGCGCCGTTTTTAGCGTCCCACAGGCCTGACGGCGCCTTGGCGGCGGCCAGCCGCACGCGCATTTCCGACACCTCCTGCAGCACCTTGGCCAGATTCCGCGGCTGGGCCAGGAAAGCCGCACGGAAGGTTTCGATTTCGGCAGCAAGGACGGCCTCGCCCGCAACCACCCGCGCCCGGGTCAGCGCCAGATGCTCCCACACCCAGGCCTCATTCTGCTGGTAATTGGTAAAACCGGCCAGGCTGACCGCCACCGGCCCCTGGTTGCCCGAAGGCCGCAGGCGCATGTCGACCTCGTAAAGCTTACCCTGCGCCATCGGGGCCGAGAGCGCAGTAACAAAGGCCTGGGTCAGCCGGGCGAAATAGGGCCGCGTGGCCAGCGGGCGCTTGCCTTCGGACATCTCCGCGTCGCCTGGGTCATAGATCACGATCATGTCGAGGTCGGATTGCGAATTGATCTGCCCTGCCCCCAGCGACCCCATCGCCAGAACCGCCGCGCCGCGCCCTGGCGCGGGGCCGTGTTTGCGGGAAAACTGCGCCACCACTTCCGGAGCGAGGCCGGCAATCACCACCTCGGCCAGTTCGGCGTATTGGACACCCGCCTGATGGCCGTCTGTCAGCCCGCGCAGGTGGTGCACGCCGATGCGGAAGTGCCATTCCTTGCAACAGCGGCGGGTGGCATCCAGCCGGGCCTCATAGTCGCCTTCCTGCGCCAGCCGTTTTTTCAGTTCCGCCCGCAGCTGCTCTGCTCCCGGCCAGGGATCAAAGAAGGAGCCGCCGATCACCGCATCAAACACCCCGGAATTGCGGGACAGGAAACTGGCCAGCTCGCGCGAGGTGCCGGCGATATCCACCAGCAGATCGATCAGCTGCGGGTTGGCGCCGAACAGCGAGAACAGCTGCACCCCGGCCGGCAGCCCGGACAGGAAACCGTCCAGCGCCACCAGGGTCTCGGCCGGTTTGGCGGTTTTGGCGACGCGCGACAGCAGCTCTGGTTTCAGCCGCTCAAATATCCGCGCCCCGCGGGAAGAACGCAGCGCCGGATAGGTCGGCCAGCGGGCGATGATGGCGCCGTCAAGCTTGGCGGTGTCCTCTGCGGTGTCAGCTGCGGCTGGCGCGCCGCCGGGCGAGAAGAATCCCTCGGTCAGCTCATGCACTTCGGTCAGCCGGTCCCTGATTTGTGCCGTCAGCTCCGCCGGATCGCGGTCCATCAGGCAGGCGATACGGGCAATGCCGTCCTCGGATTTGGGCATCTGGTGGGTCTGCGCGTCATGCACCATCTGGATGCGGTGCTCAACCTCGCGGTGGGCGCGGTAATGGGCCGACAGGGTTTCCGCGGTGCCCGGCGGCACCCAGCCCTTGTCTGCAAGGGCGGCCAGCCCCTCGACGGTGCCGCGCAGTCGCAGGCTTTCGTCGCGCCCGCCGGCGATCAGCTGGCGGGTCTGGGTAAAGAACTCAATCTCGCGGATACCGCCGCGGCCCAGCTTCATATCGTGGCCCGGCACATGCAGGGCGCCGCCGGTACCCTTGTTCTCGCGGATGCGCAGGCGGATGTCATGGGCGTCCTGGATGGCGGCGAAATCCAGGTGACGGCGCCAGATAAAGGGCCGCAGGGTGGTCAGGAACCGCTCCCCAGCCGCGATGTCACCCGCACAGGGGCGTGCCTTGATATAGGCGGCGCGCTCCCAGGTGCGGCCCAGGCTTTCATAGTACCGCTCGGCCGCTTCCATCGCCAGGCAGACAGGGGTGACCGCCGGATCCGGGCGCAGCCGCAGGTCGGTGCGGAACACATAGCCGTCGCCGGTGCGGTCGCTGAGGGCGGCACACATGTTCTTGGTTGCGCGCACCATGCCCTGGCGCGCCTCAAAGAAGTCATCCGGGTCGAACCGGGTTTCATCGAACAGGCAGATCAGGTCGATATCAGAGCTGTAGTTCAGCTCATGCGCGCCCATTTTACCCATCGCCAGAATGGTAAGCCCGCCTGCGGTTTCCACATCATCCTCTGTCAGGCCCGGCAGTTTCTTGCGGCGGATCAGCGTGGCGATTTCCGCCTTGATAGCCACATCCGCACAAAGCGCCCCGAAGTCCGTCAGCGCCCCGGTCACCTGTTCCAGGCTCCAGCCGCCGCTGAGGTCGCAAAGCGCCGTCAGCAGTGCCAGTCGCCGTTTGGCCTGGCGCAGGCCCGGTTTCAGCTGTGCCGCCTCTAGCGCCCGGCAGTCTGCAAAGACCGCTGCCAGCGCGGCGTCAGGATCCTGCAGCGCCTGCGGCAGCCAGGCCGCCTCGCGCGCGGTCAGCTCCTTAAGATACGGGCTGGAGCCGCAGGCGCCTGCCACCAGTTCAGCAAAGGCGCCGGACAGTTCCGGCACCAGGCTGCGCGCCTCGGCGCCAAGGCCGGGATCAAAGGGGCGGGGAATGCGGGAGATATTCAGGGCTGTGGTCATGCGCCGAGACTGTTCCCGCCGCAGCGGCGCGTCAATGGCCGAATTGCCGCTGCCCGGCACAGGTTTACCTAAGGTCAGGAAAACCTGAATGGATAAACAGGCCAAGTAAAGATATCGTTAATACACGGTCATGCTCCGGTTCCCGGGGCCGTTTCGTTGTAAAGAGTTTCTTGTTAACAGGGGATGCCGGGCTGTGCTGCAAGCACCCCGGCCCTGCTTGGGACATTGCGTATTTTGCAGTGCCGTCACCTGCCCGGCTTGTGTATCGGGAGCATGACCGTGCGATTCTCTGCCGAATGCGATCCTCTGCTGATCCTGAGCTTAGCGCTGTCTGCCAGAATGTTTGCGATGTTTCGCAGAGCAATGAGCAGCAGGCGTCCGGGTGCGCATTTTCGAACTATTGCGTAACTTCCTGTCAGTCCCTTGGAATATGTACGGTAACGGGCCACTAGCAGTGAAGAAAACCATCCTCAAAACCGCATTCAAAGCACCCATGGCCTACGACCGACAAAACGGCTTTCGAACTCCGCAAGCATCTGTAATATTTGAGTTTTTGGGATTTTTTCATCTGAATGTAAAATGGTGCGGACGGCGGGACTCGAACCCGCACGGCCATAAGGCCAGGAGATTTTAAGTCTCCGGTGTCTACCATTCCACCACGTCCGCACAGGGCGCTGCCAAGCGGCGCCTTTGCAGCAGGTCTAGCCTTCTGAATTCATGCGGACAATCGGTTTTCAGCGTTTTGCTGGAATTTTTCCCGCGGTGCGGGCGCCGCTACAATTCCGTATCCCCCGCTCCTGCAGGTGCCAATGGCCCGCCCGGGTCAGCCAGATAACGCTCTGGCAGCCAGGGGTTCAACGCCAGCGCCTCGGCCAAAGCTGCCTGCGCCTCCTCCAGGCGCGACAGGCCGTAAAGCGACAGCGCCCGTCCGCTCATCGCGGCAATATGGCGGGGCGACAGATGCAGCGCCCGGTCCAGATCACGAAGGGCGGCGGTAAAATCCCGGCGCAGGTAATGCACAAAGGCGCGCTGGTTGTAGCCCTCGGCATAATCCGGGCAGTAGGCGATCAGCTGATCGAAATCCTCCAAAGCCCCCAAAAAATCAAAGGACGTGCGCCTTGTCATCCCGCGGTCAAGCATCGCCTGGGCCTGCGCATCCGGCGCATCGGCCCAGAACTCCCACATCCGGTTGGCAATTGCGCGCGCCTGATCTTCGGTGGCGGCCTTCTGCACCTCGAACAGCAAGCCGTCCAGCCGGGCGCTGTGGTCTGGCGCTGCGGGGCAATCGGACGCCTGCACAGGCGCAGCCATAGTTAAAGCGGCGAAGACCGCAGCAAATCCAGTAAAGCGTGGCGGTGTGCGAAACAATACATAGAGCATGAGCCTATGCTGGCATATTTCGGCATTCAATCAAGTCAACTGCGCGTGCGCGCATTCCTTCTGCCTCACAAAGGCGCCAGCGCGCCGTCTTCCTTCACCGCTTCCATCGCCACATAGGTCGAGGTTGAGGCGACATGCGGCAGCGAGGAAATCTTTTCCCCCAGCACCGCCCGGTAATCGGTCATCGAACGGGTCCGCACCTTCAGCAGATAGTCGAAATGCGACGCCATCATATAGGCCTGTTCGATCTCCGGCAGTTTCGCCACCGCCGCGTTGAACTTGACCAGCGCCGCCTCGCGGGTGTCGTCCAGCTTCACCTCGACAAAGGCGACGTGATCCAGACCCAGCCGGATCGGATCCACCAGGGCGCGGTAGCCGGTAATGATGCCCTCGGCCTCCAGCCGCCTGAGCCGGGTCTGAGTGGGTGTTTTCGACAGGCCGATTTTGCGGGCCAGGTCGGCAATGGAGATCCGGCCGTCCTCACTCAGCACATTCAGAATCGCCCGGTCGAACCGATCCAGGTCAGAAAAGTTCATTTGCACTTCTACCTTTCTAATTTTTCCCACTTTCGCCTAAGTATCCCCCATTTTCAGGCGATTGTCCCGCAGGAAAGGGTGTATCCTAAGCAAAAGCCCTGCACACCCTTTTGTGGAGTTCCCCGCATGACCACCCAACCAAAACTGCGCCACCGGATCGATGCCGGCACCTATGCCGACCAAACCGCGGTGCGTGACCAGCTGATTGCCCAGGCCGCCCTGTCTGACGCCGACCGCGCCCGGATCTGTTCCAGTGCTGCTGCCCTCGTGCGCGATATCCGCGGCCATTCGGCGCCGGGCCTTATGGAGGTGTTCCTTGCCGAATACGGGCTGTCGACCGATGAAGGGGTCGCGCTGATGTGCCTCGCTGAGGCGCTGCTGCGGGTGCCGGATGCCGACACCATTGATGCGCTGATCGAGGACAAGATCGCGCCCTCCGACTGGGGCAAGCATCTGGGCAAGTCCACCTCTTCGCTGGTCAATGCCTCGACCTGGGCCTTGATGCTGACCGGCAAGGTGCTGGACGAGGAACGCAGCCCCATCGGTGCCCTGCGCGGCGCCATCAAGCGTCTGGGCGAGCCGGTGATCCGCACCGCCGTCAGCCGCGCGATGAAGGAGATGGGCCGCCAGTTTGTGCTGGGTGAAACCATCGAAAGCGCGATGGACCGCGCCGCCGGGATGGAGGCCAAAGGCTACACTTACTCCTACGACATGCTGGGAGAAGCCGCCCGGACCGAGGCTGACGCAGCCCGCTACCACCTGTCCTATTCCAAGGCGATCTCGGCCATTGCCGCTGCCTGTAACAGCGACGACATCCGCAAGAACCCCGGCATTTCGGTGAAACTCTCTGCTCTGCATCCGCGCTACGAGCTGGCGCAGGAAAGCAGCGTGATGGAGCATCTGGTGCCGCGGCTGAAGGCGCTGGCACTGCTGGCTAAGGCGGCGAAAATGGGCCTTAACATCGACGCCGAGGAGGCCGACCGCCTGTCGCTGTCGCTGGAGGTGATCGGCGCCGTGGTCTCGGACCCCTCTTTGGCCGGCTGGGACGGGTTCGGCGTGGTGGTGCAGGCCTATGGCCCGCGCACCGGGCTGGCCATCGACGCACTGCATGAAATGGCTGAGAAATACGATCGCCGTTTTATGGTGCGGCTGGTGAAAGGCGCTTATTGGGATACCGAGATCAAACAGGCGCAAGTCGAAGGCGTCGATGGCTTCCCGGTGTTCACCAACAAGGCGCTGACCGATGTCTCTTATATCTCCAACGCGCGCAAACTGCTGGGGATGACGGACCGGATTTACCCGCAGTTCGCCACCCATAATGCGCATACTGTTTCCGCCATTCTGCATATGGCTGCGGACAAGGACAACGCAACATACGAATTCCAGCGCCTGCATGGTATGGGAGAAACCCTGCACCAGATGGTGCTGGAGCAGAATAAGACCAACTGCCGGATTTATGCACCGGTTGGCGCCCACCGCGATTTGCTGGCCTATCTGGTGCGCCGCCTGCTGGAAAACGGCGCCAACAGCTCATTTGTGAACCAGATCGTGGACGAGAATGTCTCGCCTGATATCGTGGCCGCGGACCCCTTCGCGGCGGTTGCCGATATCAGCCGCAAGATCCCGACCGGGCCTGAGCTCTACGCGCCCGAGCGCCCGAATTCCAAAGGCTTCGACCTGGGCCACGCGCCGACGCTGGCCGCTATTGAAGAAGCCCGCGCGCCCTGGCGCACGCACCGGTGGCAGGCCGGGCCGCTGCTGGCAGGCGATGCCCGCCCCGAGACTGCCAAGGATGTGACCAACCCCGCCGACCTGAGTGTGACCGGCACCGTCAGCCAGTGCAGCCCCGAGGATGTCGAGCTGGCGCTGGCGTTGGCTGACCCTTGGGATGCTCCGGCTGCGGAACGCACCGCGATCCTGAACAAGGCTGCCGACCTCTATGAGGAAAACTTCGGCGAGCTGTTTGCCATCCTCGCCCGTGAAGCCGGCAAGACCATCCCCGATGCGGTGGCCGAACTGCGCGAGGCCGTGGATTTTCTGCGCTATTATGCGTCCCGCATTTCTGATGCGCCGCCTGCGGGCATTTTCACCTGCATCTCGCCCTGGAACTTCCCGCTGGCGATCTTCACCGGACAGGTTGCGGCAGCACTTGCCGCAGGCAACGCCGTTTTGGCCAAACCCGCCGACCAGACCCCGCTGATCGCCCACCGCGCCGTGCAGCTGATGCATGAGGCAGGCGTGCCGCGCGCAGCCATGCAGCTGGTGCCGGGCCGCGGCAGCGTGGTTGGTGCCGCCATCACATCGGACCCGCGGGTCAATGGCGTCGCCTTCACCGGCTCCACCGCAACAGCGATGCGCATCCGCAAGGCGATGGCCGACAACCTGCAGCCCGGCGCGCCGCTGATTGCGGAAACCGGCGGTCTGAACGCGATGATCGTCGACTCCACCGCGCTGCCGGAACAGACCGTGCAGGCTGTGATCGAAAGCGCCTTCCAGTCGGCCGGCCAGCGCTGTTCCGCGCTGCGCTGCCTATACCTGCAGGAGGACATCGCCGACACCGTGCTGAAAATGCTAAAAGGCGCGATGGATTGCCTGCATCTGGATGATCCCTGGCATCTGTCGACTGACAGCGGACCGGTGATTGACGAAGGCGCCCGCGCAGGCATCCTGGCCCATGTTGCCAAGGCCCGCGCTGAAGGCCGCGTCCTGAAGGAAATGCGCGCGCCGCAAGGCGGCACCTTTGTGGCCCCCACAATGATCGAAATCCCCGGCATCAGCGCGCTGGAAGAAGAGATCTTTGGCCCCGTTCTGCATGTTGTGCGGTTTAAATCCCAACAGCTGGATCAGGTGATTTCCGACATCAATGCAACCGGTTACGGGCTGACTTTCGGGCTGCACACCCGGATCGACGACCGGGTGCAGCATGTTTGCGACCGGGTCCATGCGGGTAACATCTATGTGAACCGCAACCAGATCGGCGCCATTGTCGGCAGCCAGCCGTTCGGCGGCGAAGGTCTGTCGGGCACCGGCCCCAAGGCCGGCGGCCCCTATTACCTCAGCCGTTTCTGCGCGCCGGACCGTCAGCAAAGCAACGCAGTGTGGGAGACCACCTTTGCCGAACTGCCTGGGGAAAGCGGCGTGCCTGCGCGCGCCGTGACCACCTCCCTGCCCGGCCCGACCGGGGAATCGAACCGCCTGACCGTCTCAGCCCGCCCGCCGCTGTTGTGCATGGGGCCGGGCCCCGAGGCCGCGGCGGAACAGGCCAAGGAAGTGATCAGCCTCGGCGGCACCGCGATTGAGGCGCATGGCATGTTCGACCTGCACCGGCTGGAGGCGATCCAGGGCATTGCGGGCGTGCTGTGGTGGGGCGACGAGGCAACCGGCCGCGAGATCGAACAGTGGCTGGCCAAGCGCGACGGTCCGATCATCCCGCTGATCCCTGGCAAGCCCGACCGCGCCCGCGTTCTGGCTGAACGCCACGTCTGCGTCGATACCACCGCCTCCGGCGGCAACGCGGATCTGCTCGGCGGCAACGCCTGAGCTGCGTCCGATAAGTGCTTGACGCTGGGCCGTTTCCGGCCCAGCGTTCCCTCATGTTTCCGATCCGCGACCACAACCCGTCCGGGCGCAGGCCCTATGTCGTCTATGCGCTGATGGCGGCGAATATCCTGGCCTATGTCTACTACACGGCGAGCTATGCCAGCCCCCGCGCGCTGGCCTTTTTCTATGACGCCTACGCGGTGGTGCCGGCCGAGATCAGCCACGGCTACGGGTTCGAGACCCTGTTCACCTCAATGTTCATCCACGCAGGGCTGATGCATCTGGGCGGCAACATGCTGTTCCTGTGGATCTTCGGTGATAATCTGGAGGATGAAATGGGCCACCTCCCCTTCCTTGTCTTCTACCTTGCCAGCGGTATCGGCGCCGGGCTGATACACGTCTATTCGGCGCCCGGGTCCATGGTGCCCACGGTGGGGGCTTCCGGCGCCATTGCGGGCGTCATGGGCGGCTACCTGTTGATGTTCCCCAAGGCCCGCGTCGATATCCTGCTAGTGCTGATCATCTATTTCCGCATCTTCACGATCCCCGCTTTTGTGATGCTGGGCGTCTGGCTGGCGATGCAGTTCTTCGGCGGCCTCGGCGCTGATCCTGATCAGGGCGGCGTGGCATATTGGGCCCATGCCGGCGGTTTTGCGGTGGGTCTGGTCCTATGCCTGCCCCTGTGGCTGCGGCGCGGTGGCCCGGCGTTCTGGAACAAGACCCATGGCCAGCCGCCGCATCCGGAGAACGAGTATGAATATGCCGCCAGCCGCATCCCCAAGCTGCCGCGCAAGAAGCGCAATCCGGGGCCTTGGGGGAAATAGAAGGAGGGCGGCAGTTTAGCCAGTCCTTATGAAGCAACTGCTGCCCTGCTGCATCGGCGCGTCCAGATAAGCCGCCAGCGATCTGCAATGAATCGCTGGCACTTTCAGAGACCGGCTTGACCAGCCCGAAATTGAACCGCATCGCAGACCTGCGAAAATGGCTGGTTTGCTGTATCCGGTGAAAAAAGCAGGGCATTTGGTCGTCGAGCGGCCTGCTGTGATAATAATCTAAAAGTAATACAGGCCGCTCTAACCCGATTCTCCTCCCCCCTGAAGAAGACCGGGATGTCAGGGATGTAGGGCCGCGAAAAGCTGTGTCCAGTACAGGAAGTGATATGGAACACCTGAAAGCCACCTGCCACTGCGGCGCTATTGAGATCGAGGCAGAGTTTCCTGAAGGCCTCGCCTCGGCTGCGCGCTGCGACTGTTCATTTTGCCGCCGCCGCGGGGCGGCTGCCGTGACCGCCATTGCCGCCAGCCTGAAGGTGCTGAAAGGGGCCGGGAACCTCAGCCTTTACACTTGGGGCAGCCATACGGCGAAACACTATTTCTGCAAGACCTGCGGTATCTACACCCACCACCAGCGCCGTTCAGATCCCAAGGAATGCGGCGTCAATCTGGGCTGTATCGAGGGAGCAAACCCACGGACCCACCCGGAAACCTATGGAGAGATCCCCTGGAACGACGGTGTGAACCATCCGTCGGATCAGTAGTTTAACACGCTGAGGGCAGCGCCCGATCGGCCAGGCGAAACAGAAAACGCGACCCAAAGGCCGCGTTTCCGGTACTCAAAGCTCCGCGGTGGTTCAGCCGCGGATCACCTTGGCGAAGCTATCAAAGATCGGCTCGTTCGAGCACACCACAGAACCGCTGTCGATAATACCTGCCTCGGGGTCGATTGCCTCGGCAAAGCCGCCGGCTTCTTTCACGATGATGATGCCTGCGGCCAGATCCCAGGCGTTCAGGCGGCGTTCCCAGAATCCCTCGTAACGGCCTGCAGCCACATATGCCATGTCCAGCGCGGCAGAACCCCAGCGGCGCACACCAGCGCAGGCAGGCATCAGGCGGGCCAGGTCCTGCAGCGTCAGCGGCAGGTCGGCACGGCCGCCGAACGGCACACCGGTTGCGAAAATGGACTCAATCATCCGGTGACGGCCCGACACGCGGATACGGGTGTCATTCATCCAGGCGCCAGCACCCTTTTCAGCAAAGAACATCTCGTCCTTGGCAGCGTCATAGACAACGCCCGCAACGATCTTGCCCTTATGCTCCAGCGCGATCGAGATCGCCCAATGCGGCAGCCCGTGCAGGAAGTTGGTGGTGCCGTCCAGCGGGTCGACGATCCAGCGGCGGGTCGGATCCTCGCCGTCTTCCTCGCCACCCTCTTCGGCCAGCCAGCCATAGGTCGGACGCGCATTGCGCAGATCGTCCTTGATGATCTTTTCAGCGGCGATGTCGGCCTTGGAGACAAAATCGCCGGCACCTTTCATCGACACCTGCAGGTTCTCCACCTCGCGGAAGTCTTTCACCAGGGAACGGCCGGCCTTGCGGGCGGCCTTGATCATCACATTGAGGTTTGCGCTGCCAATCATGTCTGCAGTATCCTGTCACGTCGGGGAGATGCCGGTCAAACCGTGCCTATACGCCCCCTGCCCGCAGTTGCCAAGGGGCTTTGCCGCATTGAGGGCTACGGGCCTGACGCCCGGTTACAGCTGCCTGAGCGGTTGAATTCCTGTGTTGCGGCGCCCAAACTCCAACGCAATCAGATCAAGGAACAATCCCATGCCCGACCAGATGCAGCGTATCGTGCTGGCCAGCCGCCCCGAAGGCCAGGCCGGTGAAGACAATTTCCGCCTTGAGGCTGCAGACATGCCCCAACCCGGCGAAGGCGAAGTGGTTGTAAAAGTTCACTATATGTCGCTGGACCCCTATATGCGCGGCCGCATGAACGCGGGCAAATCCTACGCCCCGCCGGTCGAAATCGGGGAAACCATGACCGCGGGCGGTGTTGGCGAAGTGATTGCCTCAAACAGTCCGGAGTTTGCTCCCGGCGACTTTGCCCTGGGCATGTTCGGCTGGGCCAGCCATGCCTGCGCCCGCGCCTCAGAGCTCCGCAAGCTGGACCCGCAGATGGCGCCGCTCACCACCGCGCTCGGCGCTCTCGGCATGCCGGGGTTTACCGCTTGGCATGGCTTGGACGCCTATGGCCGCCCGCAGGCGGGTGAAACCTTGGTGGTCGCGGCTGCCACCGGCCCGGTGGGGTCTATGGTCGGGCAGCTGGCGAAACAGGCAGGCCTGCGCGTGGTTGGCGTTGCGGGCGGCGCAGACAAATGCAAGCTGGCGGTTGAGACTTTCGGCTTTGATGCCTGCCTGGACCACCGTGCCTATGCGGATGCCGGAGCGCTGAACGCGGCACTGGCCGCTGAATGCCCGGACGGCATCGACATCTACTATGAGAACGTTGGCGGTAAGGTACTGGAGGCCGTGCTGCCCTTGATGAACCCCCATGGCAGGATCCCGGTTTGCGGCATGATCGCCTGGTACAACAGCGCCGAAACCGATCTGACCGCCCCCGCTATCTGGCGCTCGGTGCTGACCAGGTTCCTGTCGGTGAACGGTTTCATCATCTTCAACCACTACGACCGCTATCCGGAATTCCTGCAAGAGGTCGCCCCCAAGATCGCCAGCGGCGGGATCAAGTATCTGGAAGACATCGCCGAGGGGTTGGAGAACGCGCCCAAGACTTTCCTGTCGATGATGCAGGGCGGCAATACCGGCAAGCAGATCGTCAAACTGGTCTAAGGCCAGACGCAGCGCTGACAGTATCACGCAACCGCGCGGAGCGGGCACGGAAGCCGGAACGGCGCCCGGCCGCTCCGCGCCTTGTCAAACATGCTGCAGCTTGCGCGCCTCAACCTTGGCCAGGCGGATCAGTTCCTGCATGTAAGGTTTCCCGCGGTCCTCCGCCCGGATCGCCGCATACAGCCTGCGGGTGATCCCCGATTTGGTCAGCGGCCGTGTCACATAATCCGACGAGTACTTCACCTCCCGCACCACCCAGTCCGGCAGCACCGACACACCGCGGTTTGACGCCACCAGCAGCAGGATCACCGCTGTCAGCTCAACCTGGCGGATCGACGCAGGTTCCACTCCCGCCGGGATCAGCAGCTGGCTGAACACATCCAGCCGGGTCTTCTCCACCGGGTAGGTGATCAGGTTCTGGCCGATGAAATCAGCAGCCTCGACAAACGGTTTCTCCGCGAGAGGGTGCTGGGCCGAGGCAACAAACACAGCATTGTAATCAAACAACTCAATAAATTCGACGCCGGCGATGTCCTCGGGATCGGAGGAGACCACCAGATCCACCTCCTCCTTTTGCAGCGCGGGCAAGGCATCAAAGGCCAGGCCGGGGCGGATATCCACATCCACATCGCCCCAGTTCTTGCGGAACCCCTCCAGCACCGGAAACAGCCATTCAAAACAAGCGTGGCATTCGATGGCGATGTGCATCCGTCCGGTATTGCCATCCCGCAAAGAGGAAAATTCCGCTTGTGCTGCCGCAAGTTGCGGCAAAACCTGCTCGGCCAGCCGCAACAGACGCAGACCCGCCGGTGACAGTTTCATCGGCTTGGACCGGCGGATAAACAGCTCGACCCCGGCCTGTTCCTCCAGACCCTTCACCTGATGGCTCAGCGCGCTTTGGGTGATGTTCAACTGATCCGCGGCGCGGGCCAGCCCGCCGGCCTCGTGAATGGCCTTAATGGTGCGGAGGTGACGGAACTCAATATGCATTCTTCAATTGCACTCATGTTGTTCTTGAGGATTATGAAATTGTCTCACAATGCTGCACATGCAACAAGAGCTGAAATCAACCTAGCGAGAGACCTGAGATGACGACGCCCAAGATTTCCTTTGAATTCTTTCCGCCGCAAAATCTCGAAGCCTCCTTCCGGCTTTGGGACACCGTGCAAGTCCTCGCCCCGATGGACCCGCGGTTTGTGTCCGTGACCTATGGCGCAGGTGGCACCACCCGCACCCTGACCCGCGACGCAGTGGCGACGCTGCACAAATCCTCCGGCCTGAACGTGGCTGCGCATCTGACCTGCGTGAATGCTTCCAAGGCCGAAACGCTGGAGATCGCCGACCAGTTTGCCGAAGCCGGCGTGACCGAGATCGTCGCCCTGCGCGGCGATGCCCCCAAGGGCGAAGGCAAGTTCATCCCGCATCCCGACGGTTTTGCCAATTCGGTGGAGCTGATCAAAGGGCTGGCGTTGCGCGGCAATTTCAACATCAAGGTCGGCGCCTACCCGGACCGCCACCCCGAAGCTGCGGATCAGGCGGCGGACGTGGAGTGGCTGAAGCGCAAGCTGGACGCCGGCGCGAATGAGGCGCTGACCCAGTTTTTCTTCGAGGCCGAGACTTTCTTCCGCTTCCGCGACGCCTGCGAAAAGGCCGGGATTGATGGCAGCAAGCTGACCCCCGGCATCCTGCCGATCGAAAACTGGAAAGGGGCGCGCAACTTTGCCAAGCGCTGCGGCACCATCATCCCCGATTGGGTTGAGAACGCTTTTGATAAGGCGCTGCGCGATGACCGCGAGGAATTGCTGGCCACGGCGATTTGCACCGAACTGTGTTCGGACCTGCTGGAGGGCGGCGTCGACAAGCTGCATTTCTACACACTGAACCGCCCTGAACTGACCCGGGATGTCTGCTTTGCCCTGGGCGTCACCCCCAAGGTCTCGCTTCAGAACGTGGCGTAAGCCTTGCGGGCTCCGGCGCGCGGTTTCAAATGGCGGGTATATCCCCCGCCAAGGACCCGCGCGCTATGTATTATGCTGAAAAACCCGCCGACCTGCTGACAGTGGAGCAGATCACCCGGATTTCCGGTCTGGACTTCATGCAGGGTATCCTGGACGGCCGCCTGCCCGGCCCCCCGATTGCCGAAACGCTGGGGTATCATCTGCACAGCGTCGAAGACGGCCGGATTGTGTTCCGCGGCACGCCGGAATTTCCGGTCTGCAACCCGATGGGCACTGTGCATGGCGGCTGGTACGGCACACTTCTGGACAGCGCCATGGCCTGTGCGGTGATGACCAAGGTGCCTGCCGGGTCGGTCTACACAACGCTGGAATACAAGATCAACATCCTGCGGGCGATCCCGCTGGGCACCGCCATCGACTGCAGCGGCAGCATCGACCACGTGGGACGGTCCACCGGAGTGGCGCATGGCGAAATCCGAGGAATTGAAGACGGACGCCTCTATGCCACCGGCTCCACCACCTGCATTGTGATGAAGATCGCCGCGGACTGACCTTTTGGCGTAAACGCCTTCCGGGCTTGCCCGCCGCCTTCATCCGTCTATGCTCCAGCAGGCCACCCGGAAAACCCAAAAGAGGGCTGATCATGCCGCCAAACAGTCTCGGCCGGGCCGCCACAGCCCGCATTCAAATCCTTGCCCCCGCCAAGGAGCTGGATTTTCTGGATACCCAATCCGTTGTTCTGCCGGCGCCTGTCACGCCGCTGGAGGCCTGGAACATCATGCACGCAAAGCCATTGCCGGGCATCAAACTGGCCTTCCGGCTGCGCGACGCCATTTCCGCATGCTTCGGGGTTAAACGCATCGGCGGCATTTCCCGGGCGCCAAAAGCGGCAGTGCAAACGGGCGACAAGCTGGATTTCTTTCTGGTAGAGGCCCTGTCGGATGAAGTGATGACCCTCACGGTCCGGGACCGGCATTTGGATGTCATGACCTGTGTTTCCTCCAGCAGCGGAGTTGTGTCAGTGACGTCCTCCGTCAAAACACATAATCTGTTTGGCCGGGTTTACATGATCCCGGTCCGGCCGGCCCACAAACTGATTGTGTGGCTGTCACTGAAACGTCTGCGCCGGGAGTTTGACCGGCGGGCAGCTGCCGGCTGACAATTATTGCCGCCGTGCCCGGTATTCACCCCGGACCGGCTTTGCACAGGGGCCCGGATGACTGGCTCACGTGTTCCCCGCTGCGCCGAAGTGTCAGGTCTTCGAAAACATAGCCAGCCAGCCGCCAGCTGCGGCAGCTTCCTGTTTGCCGCCATCGACACTGCTGTGCAAACGCTCGCTGCCATCCAGACCAACCCGGCGGCGGCTGCGCAGCAGGAAAATCTTGCCCCAGCCGCGCCAGGTGCCGACAGACGGCGCCTTGGGATCGACCGGAAACCGCATCCGCCAATCCAGCGGCAGCGGCAAACCGCGGTCTTCGGCCTTTTCCAGCATCCACACCAAAGAGACGTTGGCCTTGGGCCGGGCTTCTTCATAGCCGCCAAGCTGGCCGCCGACGTCACCATGGGCGCCGCGGAACCAGACCTGCTCCACATGTCCGCCCCAGTCCTTGGGGCAATCCCACAACACTGGTTTGAAAACATCGCGTGTCTCGTCCAGCGCCAGCGCGTGGTAACCGCTTTTGACATGGTGGCCCAGGTGGTGGTTGTGGAAGTTGTGCCGGTTCTCCGCCCAGCGCCACAGCAGCGGCAGGCGCAGCCCTAAAGCCTTGACCGTATCCCAGGCGCCGACCATTTCAATCTCAATGTCTTCGTGGCAATGCGCTGCCGTAAATGCACTCGACGTCTTGGACCGCCCGTTCAGCCGGTAATGCCGGTACGCAGTGCGGATATTGCGCACGGTCGCATGTTCCGCCTTCAGCAGGCCGATCCGGTCGATCACCCCGGCCAGCGAACGCACCGCATAGGCGCCGCGGGAATAGCCGAACAGATAAATCCGGTCGCCGGGCCGGTAACGCGAGGCAAGATAGCCATAGGCCCGGCGGATCTGACGGTTGATGCCGCGCCCCATCATCACATCGGGGGCGCTGCCCCAGCCTTTCCACTGAACACCGGATTCATAAAAAACCGAGACCTGCCCGCCCATTTCACGGCACAGACGGAACAGCTGGCCGGCATGGGTTTCATGCCCTTCTTCCAGCGTCGACATGGTGCCGTCCAGGATGATCACATGGGCATGCGGCCCGCGCAGCTTGGTTTCGCCGGAGTGTTCCGAGCGCAGCGGCCGTCCAAGCCACCCTAGAACCTTCTTACTCAGCTGCCTCAGAAACATCCCTAAGCACTTCCCAAACTCTCAGCGGGGTGAACGGCATGTCCACTTGCCGCACGCCACAGTCCCAGACCGCGTCCTGCACCGCATTTGCAACAGCGGCCAGCGCGCCAACGGTGCCTGCCTCGCCGCAGCCCTTCATCCCCATCGGGTTCTGTGTCGACGGCACAGGCTCGGAGGTAAAACCAATCATGGGGACGCCATTGGCCCGCGGCAAGGCATAGTCCATGAACGAAGCTGTGAGCAGTTGTCCGTCAGAATCATAGACAACACGTTCCAGCATGGCCTGTCCCAGCCCCTGCGCCACCCCGCCATGCACCTGCCCTTCGGCCAGCATCGGGTTGATCAAATTACCAAAATCGTCAACTACAGTGTAGCGCACGACGTCGGATTGCCCAGTCTCCGGATCAATAACAATTTCGGCAATATGTGCGCCGTTCGGAAACGAGCGCCCCGGCAGCCGGGCCCGCGCGGCGTGACGCTGCAGATCAAGCCGGCCTTGCGCGCGGGCCATCTCTGCCGCTTCCAGCATCGTCGGGGTCAGGTTCGATCCCGGAGCCCGGAAGGTTTCGCCATCAAACTCCACTTTGTCTTCCTGCACCCCCATTTCCTCCGCCAGGAAGGGGATGAAGGCGGCAATCATCGTATCCACTGCGGCCAGCGTGGCGTTTGCCTGTGTTGTCACAGACCGCGACCCGCCGGTGCCGCCGCCCTGGGCGATGCGGTCGCTGTCGCCTTGAATGACATGGATGTTTTCCGCCGGGATACCGCTCTGGTCGGCCAGGAACCGGGCATAGACGGTTTCATGCCCCTGCCCGTTGCTTTGCGTGCCGACATAGATATTCACCCGGCCACCCTCCAGAAACTCCACTTCCGCGCCTTCTGAAGGATCGCCCAAAATGCTTTCGATATAGTAACAGACCCCAACGCCCCGGTACTTGCCGCGTTTACCATCTGCGGCGCGGCGGGCGGCGAATCCCTTCAGATCCGCCTCATCCGCAGCCCGGCTCAGAACTTTGTCGAAGTCGCCGACGTCATAGGTCTCTCCGGTCACGGTGCCATAGGGGAAGGCCGCCGGTTTGATGAAATTGCGCCGCCGCAGCTCCAGCGGGTCCACACCCAGTTCCCGCGCGGCGCGGTCCATCGCCCGTTCCAGCACATAGATCGCCTCGGGCCGCCCGGCGCCGCGATAGGCATCCACTTGGGTGGTGTTGGTGTAGATCCCCTCCACCTGCAGCCAGGCGGTCTGGATGTCATAGACACCGGCCAGCACCCGGCTGAACAGCTGGGTCTGGATCGGCTGCCCGAAATGGGAGTTATAAGCGCCCAGATTGCAGCGGGTGCTGACCCGGTATGCGGTGATTTTCAGATCCGCGTCAAAGGCCAGCTCCGCCAGCGAGGTCAGATCGCGCCCGCCGTTGTCGCTCAGCATCGACTCGGTCCGGTCGGCGATCCAGAACACCGGGCTGCCCAGCGCGCGGGCAGCCTGGGCGACAACGAAATACTCCGGGTAGGGAAAAGCCTTCATGCCAAAGCCGCCGCCCACATCCGGGATCGTGACTTTGACGTCGGCCTCGTCCAGCCGCATCTTGGCCGCGAGCTGGGATTTGATCGCCCAGACCCCCTGCCCGCCAAAGGTGAAATGCAGCCGCCCGCCGCGCCATTCGGCAAAGCAGCCGCGCGGCTCCATCGAGTTGACGATGATCCGGTTGTCATCGACCTGCAGTGCAACGGTATGCGCCGCAGTGCGGAAGGCCTCAGCCGTTGCCGCCTTATCCCCCATGCCCCAGTCAAAGGCGCGATTGTCCGGTGCCTCCGAATGCAGCGTCTGACCGCCCGGCAAGACGTCCATCTTCGCAGGGAGATCGTCGATATCCAGCTCGATCAGTTCCCCGGCATCACGGGCCTGGTCCAGCGTTTCGGCAATGACCACCGCCACCGGTTCCCCCACATAGCGCACGCGGTCCCGTGCCAGCATCGGCCGTTCGGGCGCGGCGCCGCTGGAGCCATCCCGGTTCTTCACTGTGGTGCCATCCATCGACACATCAATGCCGGCCGCCTCAAGATCTGCCAGGGTGATCACCGCATGGACGCCTTCACACTCGCGCGCGTCCTCAACGTTCAGCGCTGTGATGACGCCATGCGCCACCGGGCTGCGCAATACCCAGGCGCGCAGGGCATCCGCCGGGGCCGCATCCTCGATGTACTGCCCCTGACCGGTCAGAAACCGCAGATCCTCAACCCGTTTTACCGGCTGGCTTTTACCGAATTTGTCCATGCTTGCCCCTTTGTTCGCGCTGGCTGGCGTTCCGGGGGCGAGACTAACCTTAGCGGGCGGCTTGTCCAGACAGCTCGATCACCGTCGCCACGTCAGACAGGCCATAGCCGTTGAATTGCGTGCTCATGGCGGAAGAATAGGCGCCCAGCCCCGGGAACAGCACATAGTCGCCGGTTGCGGCATCACCGGGCAGCGGCAGCCCGTCCGGCAAACGGTCCAGACTGTCGCAGGTGGGCCCGAACACCACACGCGGCTTACGCGCGCCTGTGCGATGGGCGCCATCCCCCCCGACAACTTCCACCCGGCCCGGCAGCCCCATGTCGCGGATATCCACCAACCCGCCATAGATGCCGTCATTCAGGAACACCACCTCGCCGCCTTTGCGCATCCCCTTGATACGGGCCGCCAATGTGAAGCTTTCGGAGACCATCGCCCGGCCCGGCTCGCAGATCAGCGTGGGCTTGTCTGTGCCAAATGCCGTGTCCGCGGCCTGACTGATAGCGGCAAAGACCTTCTCCAGATCCGGCGCCACTCCATCCCGGTTGGCTGCGAAACCGCCGCCCGCATTGAGACGAGCGATCTTCACACCTGCTGCGTCCACAATCCGCTTGGCAGCGTGAACATATTCCACCCATGCGCTTTCATCCTCGCACTGGGTGCCCGGATGGAAACACAGCGCCGGCGTCCAGCCATCCGCCGCCACCTGTTTCAACAGCTCTATCGCTTCTTCCGGGGCTGCGCCGAACTTGCTGCCAAAATCATAGGCCGCACCGGCCACCGGCAAGGCAAAGCGCACCGCAATCTCGCAAGAGCGCGGCACTGCGGCCAGTTTTTCCAACTCGCTCAGCTCATCCACCGACCAGCTGGCGACACCATGTTCGATCCCCGCCGCGACTTCGGCAGTGGAGCGCATCGGGTTGTTGTAATGCATCACCGCATCAGGGCTGGCGGCACGCACAGCTGCCATTTCCGCAGGCGAAGCGACATCAAATGCAGTGATCCCCGCCGCCACCAGATTGGACAGCACGGCAGGGTGCGGGTTGGCCTTCACCGCATAGGTCACCAGCCCTGGAAACCCCCGCTGAAAACGCCCCGCAACCTCGTGCAATACCCGCGGCGAGAAATACAGGATCGGGTGATCCGGCGCGCTGCGGGCCAGGTGGGATTCAGGGGAAAGCCAAAGCGGTGGAATTTGCTGCATCAGGAAAAGCCTCGTTTGTTTTGCATATTTTCCGACAAATTTCCGTCGATTCCGCTCGTCACTTTTCCTATAGTGACGAGAATTGACGTCAAATCGCAGGAACAACATGCAAACCGACGATACTGATCAGCGCCTTGTCACCCTGTTGCGGGAAAACGCCCGCCGTCCGGTGGCGGAGCTTGCCCGGCATCTGGGGCTGGCCCGCACCACGGTACAGGCGCGGATCGAACGGCTGGAAACAACCGGGGTAATTACAGGCTATACGCTTAAATCCTCGGCCGCCTCCCGCCCGCCGCTGCAAGCCACGGTGCTGATGTCGATTGAGCCGCGCTCGGGGCCTGAGGTGCTCGCCCGCCTGCGCAGCCTGCCCGGAGTTGAGGTCGTGCATACGACCTCAGGACGGTTTGATCTTCTGGCTCAGGTGGTGGCGCAAAGCACGACCGAGCTTGACAATACCATCGACCACATCGCCGAGGCCCGCGGCGTGCGTTCCTCTGAGAGCCTGATCCATCTGGCGACAAAACTGGACCGGACCGGGCAGTAAGGGTCAGACGGTGCGCACGTAATCCAGCAGCCAGTCCCGGAACAGCCGTGCTGCCGGGCGCAGGGCGCCGCGGTCGGGATAGATCAGGTGGTAGGCCTCCTGCCCCGGCACCGCGACGTCCGGCAGGCAGCGCACCAGTCCGCCTGCGCTGACCGCCGCGTCCGACGCAGGTGCGCGCGCCAGCGCAATCCCCATACCCTGCGCCGACAGCTCTGCCGCCATCAGGGAGTTGTCGGCAAAGAAATAGCGCGCCTGCCCGTGCGAGAGCCGCAAGGCCCCGAACAGCTGCACCCAGCTGGCCCGATGGGTCGAGACTTCAATCAGCGGAAAGCGGAACAGATCCTGCGGTGTCCGGACCTGACCCGCAATCTCTGGCGGAGCCACCGGATACAGCACCTCGCGCAATAGCTCGTCCCCTTCGGTGCCGAATAGCGACGGATTGCCAAACACGATTTGCAAATCGGTGAACCGGTTGGCAAAATCCGCCGCCATATTGCCGGTGCTGAGCGCCAGGTTGATTTGGCTGTGCACCGCCTGGAACTGCGGCAACCCCCGCGCCAGCACCCCATGGGCAAACAGCAGCACCGACTGCACAAACAGCCGCTGCTCGCGGCTTTCGCCAAACAGTCCGGTCGTGGCTGTTTCCAGCATCAGCAGCGACTGCTGCACCGAGGGCAGATAGGCCCGCCCGGCCTCGGTCAATGTCACCGCATGGGCATGGCGGTGAAACAGCGGCGTGCCCAACTGCGCCTCCAGCGCTTTCACCTGCTGGCTGACTGCAGCCGCCGACATGTTCAGCTGCGCTGCCGCACGGGCAAAGCTTTCGGTGCGCGCCGCCGCTTCAAACACGCGCAGCCAGTTGAGAGAGGGTATCCGGGCCGTCATGCGCACAGGCTAAGCAGAACTTAGCCTGACCGGCAAGACATACCGTGCTGGGATTGCCTTGGCCCGGACTAGGGTTTTCAACAGCGAACAGCCGCGGCTACGGCCGCTCCTCCACAAGCCACATGAGAGACGAGACATGACACGTCCCGCCAGCACACCGCGCCCCAAACGCAAGATTTGGAATTTCACCCCCCAGCTGCCGATCCAGACTTCCCCCTATTGGGACTGGCCATTGAGGCCGCTGGCCTCGGTCAAATACCTGCTGCAAAGCTGGAACCCGCTGGCACTGCGGGCATTTCTTCTTGTCTTTGCCATTGTCACCTGGAATTTCTTCACCCCGTCACTGGACCGGATTGCCACGCTCAGCTGGGATTGGGTGTTTGAGATCTGGCTGCGCAATTTCTGCATCCTCATGGTGGTGGCCGGCGGGCTGCACTTGGCGCTGTGGAGGTTCCGCACGCAAAACGACGACTACCGCTATGACATGCGCCCGATGATGAAAGGCGCCAAGGTGTTCACCTTCAAGAACCAGGTCTGGGACAACATGTTCTGGACCCTTGGCCCGGCGCTTGCCTTCTGGACCTTCTGGGAGAGCTTCATCCTTTATGCCTATGCAAGCGGCTGGATCACGATGATCACACTGGAGAGCAACCCCGTCACCATGATCCTGATGACCATCTTCATCCCGGTCTGGGCAGGCTTTCACTTTTACTGGCTGCACCGGCTGCTGCACGTGGGCGTGCTTTATACCAGGGTGCATGCCTGGCATCACCGCAACATCAACACCGGCCCGTGGTCTGGCCTGGCGATGCACCCGGTCGAAAGCTTCTTTCTGATGTTCGACTCGATGATTTTCTTCCTGCTGCCCTCGCACCCGGTTCTGGCGATCTTCCTGCTGTTCCACCACGGCATCGGCGCCCCGACCTCGCACGCCGGGTTTGAGCATGTGAAATTCGGCAACAAGGCCAAGTTTCTGGTTGGCGATTTCTTCCACCAGCTGCACCACCGGTTCTTCGACTGCAACTACGGCACCTGGGAGACACCATGGGACGAGTGGTTCAACACTTTCCACGACGGCACCGATGAAGGCAACGAAATGGTCAAGGAACGCCGGCGCAAGATCTGGGCGTCAGAGTAACTACGCACCACGGCAAACACCGCCGGGCATCCAGAATTCAAAACGGGCGGCCCGGCTTCCCTATTTGAAGACAGGGAAAAACGATAAAGGACATCTACATCTTCAGCCACCGCCCGGCGCAGCGCAATTACATCGTCAAGGATCTGATAGGCCTGAAGAAAACCGGTGAACCTTCGACCATGTGCAACCCGGCCAACGAGACCGGAATCCAGGCTTGCGTTAATGCGGGCATCAATCTTCAGACTCTGTGGGACGTGCATCTGGACATGGCGCGCGAAACCGCACCCGGCCGCTTTGCCGGCGCCGCGATGAATTGGAGGCAAGTCACCACCAAGAACGAGATCATGCGCCACGCCATCACCTGTATGGAAAACGGCGCCGAAATGCATTTCACCAACCGCTTATTCGGCGTGGCCGAAATGCCCGCCAAGGGAGGCATCCCGGTGCAGGTGCATATGGGTCTGGTGCCGTCGCTCAGCCATTGGTCCGGCGGCCTGGGCCGGCCGCATAGGCAGATGTACCGGGAGAGCGTGGAAGCGCTGCAGGAATTCCAGCCGGAAGTCCACGCCAAGAAGTTTCCTTATAAGGAGCAGGCGATTTTCATGCACGAAGGCGAACTGGAGAAACTGCACGAAGCACTGGACAAGCTGTAACCGGAGCAAAGCGGAGCGCACCCAATGGGCGCGCGCTGGCTTTAGCGCCTCCGGCGCGGAATTTGGGTATTTGGGACCAGAAAGAAGCAGCAAGCGAAGCGCCCTAGCCCGCTGGCCGTCCGTCCGCCAAGGGATAATCCTGCCAGGAGCGAGGGCAGCTTCTTCCTGGTGCGGTCATCGGCTCCCCAGCCTGTACCGCATAAGGAGAGTGCCGTGATTCCAGTTAACGGAATCTTACCGCTTCTTTCTGGTCTTAAATACCCAATGGCGCTCTGCCAGCCGCAGACGGGACACTTGCGGCAAAATCCGCCTTCCCCTTCCTGCCGCCATTGGGTAATTGATCGGCCACTTGCATGAGGGATCACAGCGATGGCGATGGAAAAGACGTTCAACGCGGCGGAAGCCGAAAGCCGCCTTTACAAGGCCTGGGAAGAAGCGGGCTGTTTCAAGGCCGGCGCCAATGCCAAGCCAGAGGCCTCCGCCTATTGCATCATGATCCCGCCGCCGAATGTGACCGGTGTTCTGCACATGGGCCATGCCTTCAACAATACCCTGCAGGATATCCTGATCCGCTGGAAGCGTATGCAGGGGTTCGACACCCTTTGGCAGCCGGGTACCGACCATGCGGGGATCGCCACCCAAATGGTTGTTGAGCGGGAACTGGCCAAGACCCAGCAGCCCTCGCGCCGCGAATTGGGCCGCGAGAAATTCCTGGAGAAGGTCTGGGAATGGAAAGAGAAGTCCGGCGGAACCATTGTTGAGCAGCTGAAACGCCTCGGCGCGTCCTGCGATTTCTCCCGCACGGCCTTCACCATGGCGGGCGCCCATGGCGACACGCGGACGGGGCACGAAAACTCCCCCAACTTCCACGACGCCGTGATCAAGGTCTTTGTGGAGATGTACAACAAGGGGCTGATCTACCGCGGCAAGCGGCTGGTCAACTGGGACCCGCATTTCGAGACCGCAATCTCGGACCTTGAAGTCGAAAACCTGGAAGTCGCGGGCCATATGTGGCACTTCAAGTACCTGCTCGCAAATGGTGCGACATATGAGTATTTGGAGAAAGATGAAGACGGCAATGTGACCTTCCGCGAGGAACGCAATTACATCTCCATCGCCACCACCCGGCCCGAGACCATGCTGGGCGACGGTGCGGTCGCCGTGCATCCCTCAGACGAGCGTTATGCGCCCATCGTTGGCATGCTGTGTGAAATCCCGGTGGGCCCCAAGGGACAGCGCCGCCTGATCCCGATCATTACGGACGAATACCCGGACAAGGACTTTGGCTCGGGTGCGGTGAAGATCACCGGCGCGCATGACTTTAACGACTATCAGGTTGCCAAGCGCGCACGGATTCCGATGTACCGCCTGATGGACATGCGCGGCCAGATGCGGGCTGACGGCGAAAGCTATGACGCTGCCGCCACCCTCGCCATGGCTGTCGCCAAGGGCGAAAAAACACTGACCGAAGCGGAAGCCGACGCCGTCAACCTCGTTCCTGACGACCTACGCGGTCTGGACCGGTTCGAGGCGCGCAAACTGGTGGTAGAGCAGATCACCAGCGAAGGCCTGGCGGTGATGCAGACCGTCACCAAGACCGATCCGGAAAGCGGTGAAGAGGTCCAGGTGCTGGAACCCTACGTAGAGAACAAGCCGATCATGCAGCCCTTTGGCGACCGCTCCAAGGTGGTGATCGAGCCGATGCTGACCGACCAGTGGTTTGTGGACGCGGAAAAGGTTGTCGGCCCGGCGCTGGACGCCGTGCGCAATGGCGATGTGAAGATCCTGCCGGAGAGCGGTGAGAAGACCTATTACCACTGGCTGGAAAACATCGAGCCCTGGTGCATCTCGCGCCAGCTGTGGTGGGGCCATCAGATCCCGGTTTGGTTCGCGGTCGCCGTTGACGGCGGCGCCGAGGAAGACCTCGAAGAGATGTTTTGTGCGGCGACAGAAGAAGAAGCCCTACAAGCTGCTTATCAGAAGCTGGGTTTCAAGAAACTCATCGTCACAGAAGCAATGAAGGACTCGGGTAAGCCTGTTGATTTAGGCGCAATTGGTGGAGGCCTTTCCGCGCAGGCTGACCTTTCCTCTGCTCCACACATCATTCTTCGACGCGACCCCGACGTCCTCGACACCTGGTTTTCCTCCGGCCTCTGGCCGATTGGCACGCTGGGCTGGCCGGAAGACACGGCCGAGATGCAGAAATACTTCCCGACCTCGACGCTTGTCACCGGTCAGGACATTCTGTTCTTCTGGGTTGCCAGAATGATGATGATGCAGCTGGCTGTGGTCGATCAGATCCCGTTTGACACCGTCTACCTGCACGGGCTGGTGCGCGACGCCAAGGGCAAGAAGATGTCGAAATCCACCGGCAACGTGGTCGACCCGCTGGAAATCATCGACGAATTCGGCGCCGACGCGCTGCGCTTCTCCTCGGCTGCAATGGCGGCGCTTGGCGGCGTGCTGAAACTGGATATGGAGCGCCTCAAGGGCTACCGGAACTTTGGCACCAAACTGTGGAATGCGGTGAACTTTGCCCATTTCAACAACGTCTATGACGAAAACACCCCGGCCTATGACTGCCCGGATGCCAAGGCTGCTGTGAACCAGTGGATCATTGGCGAGACCGCCAAGGTGCGTGTCGAAGTCGACGCAGCATTGGAGGCTTACCGGTTTAACGACGCGGCCAATGCGCTTTATGCCTTTACCTGGGGCAAGGTTTGCGACTGGTATATCGAGCTGTCGAAACCGCTGTTCGGCTCGGAAGATGAGGCGGTGATCGCCGAGACCCGCCAGACGCTGGGCTGGGTGCTGGATCAGTGCATGATCCTGCTGCATCCGATCATGCCCTTCATCACCGAGGAGCTGTGGGGCAACACCGCCAAACGCGGCAACATGCTGGTGCACGCGGACTGGCCCGCTTACGGCACCGAACTGGTCAATGCGGATGCAGACGCCGAGATGAATTGGGTGATCACCGCGATTGAGAACATCCGCTCCACCCGCGCGCAGATGCATGTGCCGGCGGGCGCCAAGATCCCGATGGTGGTGACCGAATTCTCTGATCAGGCGCGCAATGCCTGGCAGAAGAACGAGGCGATGATCCAGAAACTGGCCCGCATCACTTCGCTGGAGCAGGTCGAGAGTTTCCCCAAGGGCTGCGCGTCTGTTGCTGCACCCGGTGCCGCCTTTGGCCTGCCGCTGGCGGATGTGATCGACGTCGAAGCCGAAAAGGCGCGGCTGGAGAAAACGCTGGGTAAGCTCGCCAAAGAGCTGGGGGGGCTGCGCGGGCGGCTGAACAACCCGAAATTCGCGGCCTCGGCCCCGGAAGATGTGGTTGCCGAAGCCCGCGAGAACCTCCGCCTGCGCGAGGAAGAGGAAGCCAAGGTCAAGGAAGCCCTGGCGCGCCTGGCCGAGATCGGCTGAGCCGCCTGTTAAGCATGTTTCAAACGCCCGCCCTCTCCGGCGGGCGTTTTGCATTTCGCGGCAAACCATTGAACCGGGCGCAAATTCCCGCGGAACGGGGAAATTCTTAACAACCGCCCCATTGTCATTGCCGCGCTTTTGTATCAGCCTGCACTCAACCATAAAAAGAAGGGAGGCTGCAGCCCATGCCCAAAGGATACTGGGTGGCCCATGTGGATGTGCAGGACATGGAACGCTATGAGGACTATAAGAATGCAGCCAAACCGGTGCTGGCTGAGTTCGGTGCAAAGTTCCTGATCCGCGGCGGCGAGCGCGAGGTACGCGAAGGCGCGTTCCGCTCGCGCACTGTTGTCCTTGAATTCAAGGATTTCGAAACTGCAAAAGCCTGCTATGTTTCCATGGCTTATCAGGACGCCAAGGCCTTTCGCGATCTGGTCTCGTCGGGTGATATGCAAATCATCGAAGGGTACGGCGGTTAACCCGCCCGCCCAACCGCTTTGACCGAGGTCTGCTGATGCCGCTGCTTAAGAAATTCTTCCAAGCGTTCCGCCCGACTGAGCGCCCCGGATTGCCGGACCCGGATGCCGAATTGGCCCTGGGTGCCCTGCTGGTGCGGGTGGCGCAGTCCGACCGCGATTACCAGCTGGAGGAAATCAGCCTGATCGACCGGATCCTGGCCCGGCTCTACCAGCACAACGCAATTGAGGCCGCCAAGGTGCGCGCTACCTGCGAAAAGCTGCACGCCGCGGCGCCGGAAACCGACACCTTCGGGCGGCTGATCCGCGAGACCACCGGGCTGGAGGAACGACTGGCGGCGATGGACGCGCTGTGGGAGGTGGTGCTGGCCGACGGCAACGAGCACGCGGGCGAAGTCACCATCGTCGAAGAGGCCCGCAAAGCGATGGGCCTGTCTTATGCCGACAGCCAGAAAGCCCGCGCCCGCGCGGTCGGGAAATTCAGCGGCACAGCGGAGGAAACCTGATGTTCAAGGAGCTTCTGCAGCGATTGCTGGAACCTGCGCCCGCGCCGCTGGATGATGAGGGCGCGCGGCTTGCCCTGACCGCGCTGCTGGTGCGGATTGCCCGCTCGGACCACAATTATTCCGAAGTCGAGAAAGACCGGATCGACCGGATCCTGTCCACCCGCTACCGGCTGGACACCGGCGGGGCGCTGATCCTGCGCGAACAGGCTGAAGCGATGGAGGCCGAGGCGCCTGACACCGTGCGCTTCACCCGCGCGATCAAGGACGCCGTGGCTTATGAGGACCGCACGGGTGTGATTGAGGCCCTGTGGCAGGTGGCCCTGGCCGATGGCCACCGCGATGCAAATGAAGATGCTCTGCTGCGGCTGTCCGCCAGTCTGCTGGGGGTTTCGGATGTGGACAGCGCAATGGCGCGCAAACGGGCAGAGGCTGCTTTATGATTGCTCATCTTGGAATGTACGACCGTCCGGAAACGGCAGCGGCCAACGACCGGTTCTGGGCATTGATCCGCGCACAACTGGGCCGCGGGCCGGAACAGCTGACCCGTGGCGCCGATTTCTGGGAGGTCTGGAAATCGCCGGAGCTGCTGCTGTCACAGACCTGCGGCTGCCCGTACCGCACCCGGCTGTATGGCGAGGTGGAGCTGGTGGGCACCCCGGACTACGGCCTGCCGGGCTGCCCGGCGGGTTATTACAACAGCGTCTTTATTGCCCGCGGCGCGGACGCGGGGCGGCCGCTGTCTGCCTTTGCCGGGCGCCGCTTTGCCTATAATGAAGGGTTGTCGCAATCCGGCTGGGCCGCACCGATGGTGCATCTGCACGACCGCAGCATCCTGCCAGGTGCGCTGCTGGAAACCGGCGGCCACAGCCTGTCGGCGCAAGCCGTTGCCGAGGGCCGGGCCGATTTTGCGGCCCTGGACGCGCTGACCTGGGAACTGGTCAAGACGCACGACGGGTTCGCCGAAGGGCTGACCGAAATTGAACGCACTGAGCCAACCCCGACCCTGCCCTACATCACCGCCCTGGACCAGGACCCGCAGGCGCTGTTTGCTGCCATCGAAGCTGCAATCCGCGCGCTGGACGAAGACAGCAAAACCCTTTTGCATCTGAAAGGGCTGGTGCAGTTTGCCCCCAGCGACTACCTGGCGGTGCCGACACCGCCCGGCCCGGTGCTGACCGAACAGCGCATCCGTGCTGCGTAACTGACGCAGCGCCCCCTTCCGAAATGGCGGCTCATCCGGTCATTTCGGCGCCTGCGGTGCCGGCTTGTGCGGTTTGAACGTTGCATTCGGTCTTTTTTTCGGTCCAATAAGAACGAATTTCCACTTACAGGGACAAAGACACCTTGACCGATACTTCGCCCGTTCTGCAAATCCGCGGCCTGCATAAATCCTATGGCGAGCTGGAAGTGATCAAAGGCGTTGATATCACCGCCCACAAGGGCGACGTGGTCTCGCTGATCGGGTCTTCGGGATCAGGCAAGTCTACCCTGCTGCGCTGCTGCAACCTGCTGGAAGACAGCCAGCAAGGCGAAATCCGGTTCAAGGATGAGCCGATCACCTGGTCGGGCCAGGGTCTGAACCGCCGCCCGGCGGACGCCAAACAGGTCCTGCGCATCCGCACCAATCTGTCGATGGTGTTCCAGCAGTTCAACCTGTGGGCCCATATGACCATCCTGCAGAATGTGATGGAGGCGCCGGTCACCGTGCTGGGCCGCGACCGGGCAGAGGTCGAAGAAAAAGCCCGCCACTATCTGGCAAAGGTCGGCATCGGCGACAAATGGGATGTCTACCCGGCGCAGCTTTCGGGCGGCCAGCAGCAGCGCGCCGCAATTGCCCGCGGGCTGTGCATGGAACCCGAAGCACTGCTGTTCGACGAGCCCACCTCTGCGCTCGATCCCGAGCTGGAACAGGAAGTTGTCAAGGTGATCAAGGACCTCGCCGCTGAGGGCCGCACCATGCTGATCGTGACCCATGACATGAACATGGCGGCGGATGTTTCCAGCCACATCGTGTTCCTGCACCAGGGGCTGATCGAAGAAGAAGGTTCGCCGGACGAATTGTTCGGCAACACCCGCTCACCGCGGCTGAGGGCATTCCTGTCCTCGACCCGGCACGGCCAATAAGCAATAACAAACAGACCCAATAACCAAACAGAACGGGAGTAAATACATGAAATCACTGATCCTTGGCACCGCCGCCCTGGCGCTGACCGCAGGCATGGGCCTGGCGGACACCGTGCGCCTGGGCACCGAGGGCGCCTATGCACCGTGGAACTTCGTCAATGACGCAGGCGAGATCGACGGCTTTGAACGCGAATTGGGCGATGAGCTGTGCAAGCGTGCCGAACTGACCTGCGAATGGGTCAAAAACGACTGGGATTCGATCATTCCGAACCTGGTTTCCGGCAACTACGACACCATCATCGCCGGCATGTCGATCACCGACGAGCGCGACGAAGTCATTGATTTCACCCAGCCCTACACCCCGCCGGATCCGTCCGCCTATGTTGCCCAGTCGGCAGACGTTGACCTGGCAAGCGGCGTGATTGCGGCCCAGGCGACCACCATTCAGGCCGCCTTTGTGGCCGAACAGGGCTGGACCCTGGTCGAATTCGCCACCCCCGAAGAAACTGTCGCAGCAGTACGCAACGGCGAAGCAGACGCGGTTCTGGCCGACAAAAGCTTCCTCGACACGGTTGTGGGCGACGATCTGGTGATGCTGGAGAAATCCGAAGCACTTGGCGGCGGCGTTGGCATGGGCTTCCGGGAATCTGACGGAGACTTGCGCGGCACGTTCGACGCGGCGATCCAGACCATGAAAGACGACGGCACGCTGAACGAACTGATCGCCAAATGGGAAGTTTCCTCCCAGTGGTAATCTGATCCTGTTACAGGATCTGCAGGCCCGCCGCTGCGGCGCGCGGGCCTCATTCATTCTCATCCGGTGCCGCGCGCCGGGCGTGAACAGAGAAAGACAGGCTCACTTATGTTTTCCTATTGCACGGACCCATCGACGCTTGAGGGGCTGAGCTGGCTCAGCTGCTACCTGACCACCGGCAAGCATTTGAACCTTTATATCTCGGTCTTTGTGGTCCTGACCCTGCTGGCCATCACCGCTCCGGTTGCGCTGATGTTCGGCTTTGGCGCTGCCAGTGCCGCCCGTTCCAAATTCCTGCCGCTGCGCTGGTTCGGCATGGGCTATACCAGCATTGTGCGCGGCGTGCCCGATATTGCCTTCTTCCTGTTTTTCGTCATCGCGCTTGACCAGGCGTTCGAGTGGATGCGCCACAAGGTGAAATGCCCGGAATGGGACGAACCGGTCCGCCGCGGCATCGATTTTGTGGTCTGCGATGCAGCGAAACTGCCGCTGTCCACCGCACCGCAATGGGTGCATGAAACCTACGGCTTCTTCCTGGCGGTTCTGACCTTCTCGATCGTTTTCGGCGCCTTTGCCGCCAACGTCCTGTTTGGCGCCATGCGCGCCGTGCCGCGCACCCAGATCGAAACCGCCGAGGCCTATGGCATGACCAGCCGCCAGGCCTTCTGGCGCATTCTGGTGCCGCAGATGTGGGTCTATGCGCTGCCGGGTCTGTCGAACCTGTGGATGGTGCTGATCAAGGCCACGCCGCTTTTGTTCCTGCTGGGGGTCGAGGACATCGTTTATTGGGCGCGGGAGCTTGGCGGCACCAAGACCGCCAGGTTCACCGACTACCCGCATCCGAATTGGCATGTCTGGTATTTCGCCGCGCTGCTGGTGTTCTACCTGTGCTTTACCAAACTGTCCGAAGTCGCCCTGGACCGGATCATGAAGCGTCTGACCCGAGGCCAGGCCACCGCAGCAGGCGAAGCACAAAGAAAGGCCGCGGCATGAGTTGCGTTGAAACCATCCAGGCCTATGCCTTCCGTTCTTTGGGCTTTGGCGAACGGCTGCTGCCCAAGGGCGAGTACACCCTGTGCGAGCACTTTACCCTGATCGGATCCGGCCTGATCTGGAATATCTACTTTGGCATCATCGCTCTGACGACCGGCTTTTTCCTGGCCGTCGCCCTGGCGGTTGGCAAATCCAGCCCCAACCCGGCGTGGCGCAAACCGGCGGAGTGGTTCATCTTTGTGTTCCGCGGCAGCCCGCTGTTCATCCAGTTCTTCTTTGCCTACGCCTGCTTCCTCAGCCTCAAAGGCGTCTCCAGCTTCTTTGATCCGTTCACCTCGGCCTGGCTGGGCGCGCTGGTTGTGCTGTTCTTCAACACCGCGGCCTATTCGGGCGAGATCTTTTATGGCGCGCTTTTGTCGATCCCCAAGGGCGATATCGAGGCTGCGGACGCCTATGGCATGACCGGCTGGACCCGGTTCCGCCGCATCACCTTCCCGACCATGATGCGGCTGGCCTGGCCTGCCTACACCAACGAGGCGATCTTCCTGTTCCACGCCACCACGCTGGTGTTCTTTTCGGGCTTTCCGGCCTGGCAGCAAAAGGGCGATGCGCTGTACTACGCCAGCTATTTCGCGGACAAGACCTTTAACCCCTTTGTCCCCTACCCGATCCTGGCCTTCTACTTCATTCTGCTGACACTGGTTGTTATCTCGGTGTTCGGTTTTGTGAACAAGCAGCTGAACCGGCACCTGCCGCAAGAGCGGCGCAGCCGCACCAGGCTGAAGATCAACCTGATCCGCTGAATGCAGAATGGCTCCTTCGGGAGCCATTTTTTTGGCGATCGCTGGATCATACCGGGCGCACTCGGTGCCTCACACCGCAGGGGTTTCTCCCGCAAGATTGGGTCGCCGGGGCGTCGGCTCAAACTTTTGATCAAATTATCTTGGCGAATGCAATTCTCTGCGCTAGGGTTGGCGCAACGCATTCATGGAGCCCCCTATGGACCTGTCCGGACTGAAGACCATCCGCATTGCCGCCTGTGACATGAACGGCCAGATGCGCGGCAAGCGCCTGCCTGCGGGCATGGCAGCCAAGCTGGACAGCGGCGCGGCGCGGATGCCGATCTCCACCCTTAATGTCGATCTCTGGGGCCGCGACGTTGAAGACAATCCGCTGGTGTTTGAAACCGGCGACGCCGACGGGGTGATGCTGCCGACCGAACGCGGTGCGGTGCCGATGCCCTGGCTCAAAAGCGCCTCGGCGCTGGTGCCGATGGCAATGTACTGGGAAGATGGCTCTGCCTTCCTTGGCGATCCCCGCCATGTGCTGGCCGATGTGCTGTCGCGGTATGCGGCACGCGGCTGGAGCGTTGTGGCCGCCACTGAGATGGAGTTCAGCCTGCTGGATGACAGCGGTCCCCGCCCTGCCCCGCCGATCGACCCGCAGACCGGCCGTGAGCTGGATCAGCAGTCGGTGCTGTCGGTGGCAGAGCTGGACGCATTCGATGACTTTTTCACGGATCTTTACGACGGTGCCGAGATGATGGGCATTCCTGCCCAATCGGCAATTTCCGAGGCGGGACTGGGTCAGTTTGAGATCAACCTGAACCATCAGGAGGCGATGCGCGCAGCAGATGATGCCTGGCTGTTCAAGGCCTTGGTAAAAGGGCTTGCACGCAAACACGGCTTTGCCGCGACCTTCATGGCGAAGCCTTATGCTGAAGAAGCCGGCAACGGTATGCATGTGCATTTCTCGGTCGAGGATCAGGACGGCAGCAATGTCTTTGACGACGGCGGCGAAAAGGGGTCGGACCTGCTGATGCACGCGGTGGCGGGCTGTCTGGCGGCGATGCCCGCCAGCTCGCTGATTTTTGCCCCGCACGGTAATTCATATGACCGGCTGGTGCCTGGCGCCCATGCGCCCGTCAGCGCCGCCTGGGCCTACGAAAACCGCACCGCCGCCATCCGTATCCCCGGCGGCAGCCACAAGGCGCGCCGCATTGAACACCGCGTCGCCGGCGGCGACATCAACCCCTACCTGATGCTCGCAACCGTGCTTGGCTCTGCCCTGGCCGGGATCGAAGATCAGATGCAGCCGCCCGCTCCGTCCGAGGGCAACATCTACGAGATCCAGGGCCTGCCGCAGCTGGCCGCCGACTGGGAGACCGCGATCAACTGGTTTGAGACCGACCCGCTGATCGCCCGTGTGCTGCCGGACCTTGCCATCCGGAACCTGGTGATGACCAAGCGGCAAGAGCTGATAGGCTTTGCCGAACGCCCCCGGGAGAGCCATTGGCTGTCCTGGCTGGAAGCGGTATAGAGCCGCGTTGCCTTAAGGGGATTGGCAAGGCGCTTGCCTGCTCCAGCCCCCTCAGCTAGGCTCAATTTGATCAAATCTGGTGACTTATGAAAATCGGCATCCTGCAAACCGGCCACTCCCCCGAAGATCTGTTCGGCCCTTTCGGAGATTACGACGGCATGTTCCGCGACATGCTGGACGGTAACGGCTTTGAATTTCAAACTTGGGCCGTGGTGGACGGGGTGCTGCCGGACAGCGCCGATGCGGCAGACGCCTGGCTGATCACCGGCTCCAAGCATGGCGCCTATGAAGATCACGCCTGGATCCCGCCGCTGGAGGATCTGATCCGCGAAATCAACGCCAGGAAACAGCCGCTGGCCGGTATCTGTTTCGGCCATCAGATCATCGCCCAGGCGCTTGGCGGCAAGGTCAGGAAGTTTGAGGGCGGCTGGGCCGTGGGCCGTGTCACCTATCAGGTGGACGGCCAGGACTTGACCCTTAATGCCTGGCATCAGGATCAGGTGGTGGAACGGCCCCAAGGTGCCCGCGTGCTGGGCGGCAACGATTTCTGCGAAAACGGCATTCTGGCCTATGGCGATCACATCATCTCCTGGCAGCCCCACCCCGAATTCCCCAGCGCCTTTGTCGGCGGCCTGATCGAAAAACGCGGCCGCGGCGTGGTGCCGGACGACCTGCTGGACCGTGCAGCCGCTGAGCTGGACGCCCCCGTGGACAACCAAGAAATCGCAACCCTCCTCGCAGAATTTTACAGGAAAGAGAGGACGTAATGTCAGCCTGGCTCGACGCCCTTCCCGAAGCAGCAAAAACCTATCTGGAGGGCCGTCGTCTCGACGAAGTTGAATGCGTTATCTCGGACCTTCCCGGTATCGCCCGTGGCAAGGCGGTACCGGCATCCAAATTCGCAAAAACCGACTATTTCCACCTGCCCGACAGCATCTTCTACCAGACCATCACCGGCGACTGGGCCGATGCCGCGGATGAGGACGGCTGGATCGAAAAGGACATGACGCTGAAGCCGGACATGTCCACGGCCACGGCAGCGCCCTGGACCGGCGACTGGACGCTGCAGGTGATCCACGACGCCTATGACAGGCACGACAAACCGATCCCTTACAGCCCCCGCAACGTGCTGAAACGGGTGGTGCAGCTTTATCATGACAGGGGCTGGAAGCCGGTTGTGGCACCGGAAATGGAGTTCTTCCTGGTTGCCCGCAACATTGATCCCGCGCATGAGATCAAGCCGATGATGGGCCGCTCCGGCCGTCCGGCGGCAGCGCGCCAGGCCTATTCGATGACTGCCGTGGATGAATTCGGCCCGGTGATCGACGATATCTATGATTTCGCCGAGGCCCAGGGTTTTGAAATCGACGGCATTACCCAGGAAGGCGGCGCCGGCCAGCTGGAGATCAACCTGCTGCACGGCGACCCGGTCAAACTGGCGGATGAAGTCTTCTACTTCAAACGGCTGATCCGCGAGGCGGCGCTGCGCCACGACTGTTTTGCCACCTTCATGGCCAAACCGATCGAGGATGAGCCGGGTTCAGCCATGCACATCCACCATTCGGTTCTGGATATGGAAACCGGCGAGAATATCTTTTCCGACCCGCAGGGCGGCGAGACAGACGCGTTTTACAACTACATTGCAGGGTTCCAGAACCATCTGCCGGCGGGGCTGGCAGTGATGGCGCCATATGTGAATTCCTACCGCCGGTATGTGAAGGACCACGCAGCCCCGATCAATCTGGAATGGGCACGCGACAACCGTACCACGGGCATCCGGATCCCGCTGTCGGGTCCCGCGGCACGGCGGGTGGAAAACCGCATCGCCGGCATGGACTGCAACCCGTACCTGGGCATCGCGCTGTCGCTGGCCTGCGGCTATCTTGGCCTGATCAACGAGGAGCGCCCGCGCAAGCAGTTCAAGGGCGACGCCTATGAGGGCGAAGGCGATATCCCGCAAGTGATGGGTCAGGCGCTAGATCTTTTTGACGAGGCCACCGAACTGCATGAGGTTCTTGGCCCGGAATTCGCCCGCGTCTATTCTATCGTGAAACGCGCGGAATATGACGAATTCCTTCAGGTGATCTCCCCCTGGGAGCGCGAACATCTGCTGATGAACGTGTAAACCTCCGGCGCTGCGCCCCGGTGCAGCGCCAATGCAGTTGAGTATTTACAGAAAGATGAAGTGCAGGCTGTCCCGGCGGACGACTGCGCCGGAAAGAGGTGTGCTATGGGCATGAACCTGCTCTATTCCAATGACCGGAAGGGCGAATATCCAAACAGCTGGTATGCGGCGACCGCCACGCCGATGGATCGCTTCGCGGCACTTGATGGCGACGTGACGGCCGATGTTTGTATCGTCGGCGGCGGCTATACCGGCCTGTCCGCCGCGCTGCATCTGGCTGAGGCCGGGCAGCGTGTTGTGCTGCTGGAAGCGCACCGCGCAGGCTTTGGCGCCTCGGGCCGTAATGGCGGCCAGCTCGGCAGCGGCCAGCGGATGGAACAGGACGGGCTGGAAGCGCTGATGGGCAAAGCAGACGCGCAAAAGCTCTGGCAGCTGGGTGAAGATGCCAAGGATCTGGTGAAATCCCTGATAGCCCGGCACAATATCGATTGCCATCTGACCCCCGGCATTGCCCATGCATGTTTCTCCAAAGGCGAGGCAGCCCATGAACACGCCTATGCCGAACATCTGCAAAGCCGTTACGGCTACGATCAGATCCAGCCGCTGGATGAGGCTGGTTTGCACGCCATCTGCCCCTCGCCCGCCTATCAGGGCGGATCTTTGGACTTGGGGGCCGCCCATCTGCACCCGCTGAACTATGCCCTGGGCCTGGCCCGGGCGGCCGCTGATGCCGGGGCGCAAATCTGTGAGCAAAGCGAGGTTCTGGACATCCAGGAAGGCGCACAGGTCCGTGTGCAGACTGCAGGCGGAACCGTGTCAGCCGGCCATTTGATCCTGGCCTGCAACGGCTATCTGGGCGGGCTGAACCATCAGGTCGCGTCGCGGGTGATGCCGATCAACAACTTCATCGTGGCAACCGAACCGCTGGGCGAAGACGCAGCCCGGGTACTTGCCCGTGACGTCGCGGTGGCAGACAGCAAATTTGTGGTCAACTACTTCCGCCTCAGCCATGACAAGCGGCTGCTGTTCGGCGGCGGCGAAAGCTATGGCTACCGCTTTCCCGCCGATATCGAGGCCACAGTGCGCAAACCGATGCAGCAGATTTTCCCGCACACCAAGGACGTCCGGGTCGACTATGCCTGGGGCGGCACATTGGGCATCACCATGAAGCGGATGCCCTATCTGGCGCGGCTGGCGCCCAATGTGCTGACGGCCTCCGGCTATTCCGGCCATGGTGTCGGCACCGCCACCCATGCAGGCCAGCTAATGGCGCAGGCGATACAGGGACAGGCGGAAGGGTTCGACACCCTGGCCCGCGTCCCCGCCCCGCGTTTCCCGGGCGGGCCGCGGATGCGCTCGCCGCTCTTGGTGCTGGCAATGACTTGGTTTGCCTTGCGCGACCGGCTGGGGGTCTGACCCCAGGCCGGTTTCCGCGCAACTCCGCAACATTTCTGTGAAATCCCGCCTGCGCCGGCATTTTCCGCCGCGTCGCCTCTTGGCATTTCCGGCATCTAGATTTACATTTCCTGAAGCAATAATTCAGGATTTTGAAATATGGCTCTGCCGCCCAACGTTCATGACGCTGAACCCATTCCCGCAGCCGCCCTTGAGGCAATCGAGGCCCTGATGCAGTCGGGCGACCTGTTCCGCTACACCGCGCCGGAAAACGCTCCGGTCACGCTGCTGGAACAGGAATATGCGGACCTTTTGGGCAGCAAATATGCGCTGGCAGTCTCCTCCTGCTCCGCCGCCTTGTTCCTGTCATTGAAAGCGCTTGGCCTGCCGCGCGACGCGCGCGTGCTGATCCCCGCCTTCACCTTCGCCGCCGTACCGTCGTCGGTGGTTCATGCCGACTGCGTGCCGGTCCTGTGTGAGGTCGGCGACAACTACCGTATCGACATGGGTGACTTTGAGGCCAGGCTGGACAGCGTGCAGGCGGTGATCATCAGCCACATGCGCGGCCATACCTCTGATATGGATGCGATCATGGCGCTGTGCGGTGCCCGCGGCATCCCGGTGGTCGAAGACGCGGCCCATTCGCTGGGCACCACTTGGAACGGCCGGAATATCGGCACCATCGGTAAGGCCGGCTGCTTCTCGTTCCAGTCCTACAAGATGGTCAACGCCGGCGAAGGCGGTATCCTGATCACCGACGACGCTGACCTGATCGCTCGCGCCGTGATCATGTCCGGCGCCTATGAGCACAATTGGAAAAAGCATAAAGGTCCGCATGGGGAAAACACCCCCGATCTGGAGCAGGCCTTTGCCAAGTGGCAGAACCAGCTGCCGCTGTATAACCTGCGGATGAGCAACCTGTCCGCCGCGGTGATCCGCCCGCAGCTGCCGGAACTGGCGCGCCGGGTGCGCGACGGGCTGGCCAACCATGACTATGTGGCCGAACGGCTGAATGCCTCCCCTTTCTTTGACGTGCCCGAACCGCTGGTCCCTGAACGCCGCGCGCCGGATTCGATCCAGTTCAATCTGGCAGGCCTCAGCGAGGCGCAGACCCGCGCCTTTGCCAGTGCGGCAGAAGCCAAGGGCGTCAAGGTGCAGGTCTTCGGCCTCTCTACCGACAATGCCCGCGCCTTCTGGAACTGGCAGTTCCTGCGCGATCAGCCCGATCTGCCGCAAACCCGCGCCATGCTGATGAAGGCCTGCGACGTGCGCTTGCCGGTGCGCCTGCCCCAAGCCGAGCTGGATGTGATTGCAGACATTCTGCTGTCCGCGGTTGAGGAGACCATGGCCAAGGCCGCAGCCTGAACGCCACAGGTGATGTAAAGAAGATACCGCCCCGGCATTATGCCGGGGTTTTCCTGATTGCAATCCTGGCTTGCGCCGTACAGTTTGCCGCCATGACTCCGCTTCCCGAATTCGAACGGCGCCCGGCCACGGCTCTGGTTGCGATGGCCAATGCGCTCAGCATGGGCGATCCCGTCAGCGAAGACGCGCTGACGCAAATCATCCGCGCGGTTGCCACCAGCAGCAGTGAACGGGCTGCGCTTTTGGCCGCCATCGGGGCCGCGAACGACCCGGAAACCGGCCTCACCGTGGCGGATCTGCTGACTGCCTTCGCCACCCGGGCCGGAGATGCGGAAGCCCAGGCGCAGGATGCCGATCAGGTGATCGGCCAATGGTCGCAACGCCTGGCAGCAGGCGCGCTTCTGGCCAGCTTCGGCGCCGCCATTGCCGGCACAGTAACGGGCGGGCTGGCCTTTGGCCTGACCCTTTTGTCTTTTTCAGGGTTCATTTTTGCCACCGCGTCCCGCCTCGGCGGACGCGCGCGGCGGCGGATCAAAACGCAAGAACGCGAAGCCGCGGAAACACTGGCCCGCCATGTTCTGGAAGCAGCAAAGAACACGGGCAGTACAAAGTGATATGGAAATTTCAACTCTCCATGCCTATATTGGTCCTGAAACCGGAGAACATCATGTTTGAAGCTATGGGAATGGAAACTGTCATCGTCAGCGCAATTGCCGGGGCCTGCACCCTGTCTTTTGCTGCAAGCGTCTATTTGTTCTATCGCTCCAAACCGCAACCGGAAACCGGTGATCTGGACAAAATCGTCAGGAATGCGCCGTACCACCGGCTGCACAATATCCTGAAAATCAAACCCAGCGCCTGACCGCCGACCCCGGCGTCTGGCCCCCGGCGCAGCGCACGGGCGCTGCAAATCCTACGCAGAAACCGCACAAAAAGAGAATGGCACCGCACCGCGGTGCCACGCCCAACTGTAAGGAACAGTCGCAGACTGTTTGCGAACAGGCGGGAGCCCCTGTTGATCAGGCCCCCGCTGCCGCCAATCGCCTCACTTCATCCTGGACAGTTTTTCCTGCAGCTCAGCCAGCTGCTTCTTGATGTCGTCCAGGTCCTCGCCGCCTTCGGATTTCTCTTCCCCCGGTGCGCCGCCGGGCCAGCCAGCCGTGCCAAGGCCGCCGGTCATCGCCTTCAGAAACGCTTCCTGCTGCGCCTTCATCGCCTCAAATCCCGGCATCTTGGCCATCGGATTCATCGCGCTCATGTTTTCCATCATCTTGGACTGGCTTTCGCGCAGCATATCAAAGGAAGACTGCAGAAACTGCGGCATTACCCCGCCGCCGGGCACCATGTAGCTGCGCACCAGATCATTCAGAACATTCACCGGCAGCACATTCTCGCCGCGGCTTTCATGCTCTGCAATGATCTGCAACAGGTACTGCCGTGTCAGGTCATCGCCCGTTTTCAGGTCGACGATCTGCACCTCGCGCCCTTCCCGGATGAACCCCGCGATATCCTCCAGCGTGACGTAATCGCTGGTCTCGGTGTTATAAAGCCTGCGGCTCGCGTACCGCTTGATCAGCAAGGGTTTGTCCTGCTCTGCCATGTATTCCCTCCCCGGTCATGACGCATCGCAGCAAAGCCTATGCCAGCGCAGAACAAAAGGGAAGCCTTCGCATGTTTTCCGCAACATTTGTTCCGGACAGCCCTGCTGCGGCGGTCTTCAAGACGCTTGACCTCAACCCGGCTTGAGATTTTACAGAGGATCCCGCAATAGAATCTGCAGCAGGAAAGCGCGGGACATGAAAATCCTGATCCTCGGCGGCACCGGATCCATCGGCACCGCCGTCACCCAAGACCTGGTCCGGCACGGCCATGACGTTACCGGCCTCAGCCGCTCGGTCGCCTCGGACCGCAAACTGACAGCACTGGGTGCCCGCCCCTTGCGCGGCGATCTGCGCCACCCCGGCAGCTGGGTCCGCGAAGTGTCCCGCGTGGACGGGCTGATCCAGCTGGCGGCCACCTTTGGCCCGGACATGGCAGAGACGGACGCCGCCGCCATGACCGCCATCCTGCGCCAAGCGGCCCTGCGCCCTGAACCTCTGCGGCTGATCTATACTGGCGGCTGCTGGCTGTACGGCGCGACCGGCAACCGGATCGCCGATGAGGCCAGCCCCTTAAGGCCGATCAAAGCCTTCGCCTGGATGCAAAAGAATGCCTGCGCCGCCCTTGCAGCCCCTGCGGTTTCAACCGCGGTGATCCACCCGGCGATGGTCTATCACCCGGATGGCGGCGTGTTTTCCCGCTACTTGGAGGCTGCCCGTCATAGGATACCGTTTGAGATCTGGGGCAGTATCGCAACCCGCTGGCCCTTGGTCGAACGTGCGGATCTTGCCCGCGCCTACCGTCTGCTGATGGAGCGCCCCAAGCTAACAGGCCACTTCAATGCCAGTGCGGAAACCGGCGTGCCAGTGGCAGAGATCACCCGCGAGATTGCCCGGCGCCATGGCCATGACGCCAGCTATGTTGTGCGCAGCCTCAAGCACGTGCTGATCAAATACGGCGATTGGGCCGAGGGACCGGCATTGGACCAGCAGATGGGCTCTGCAAAACTGCGCCAAATGACTGGCTGGGAGCCGCAATACACCAGTTTCCGCAATGCGCAGTTTTGACCTCAAGACAGCTTTCCATGAACAAAAATCGAACATTTTGCAATTGAGGTGCAGCAAACAGGGCTTGATGTGATACAATTCAGACAGAGTCTTTTCGAGTCTGTGGTAGCGGGAATGATGGCTGACCAAGGGGACAGACAAAGACAAGCTGCTGTTTTAATCGCTGATGTGGCTGGATTTTCCGCACTGGTTGAGACCGGGGAGGCGGAAGCGGTCGCTGCCGTTCGCACTCTTGCGGACGATATCGTCGTGCCAGCCGCACAGCAGTATTCAGGCCGGCTTGTCAAATCACAGGGCGACGGCTTTCTGCTGGAGTTCCAAACGTCTGTGCAAGCGGTGAAAGCCGCCTTGCTGATTGCCAAGCGGACCGCTGCCGCGGCTGCCAGCCATCCTCCGCCGCATCTGCACCTGAGAATGGGAATTCACACAGGAACCGTCATTGCTGCCGGGGACGATCTGTTCGGCAATTGCGTCAATATCGCCGCCCGCCTCGAAAGCCTTGCAGGACCCGGTGAAATCTGTGTTTCCGGCACGGTTCAAGAACAGGTCCGCGGCAGGATCAATGCAGCCTTTGACGACCTCGGCCTGCAGGTGATCCGCAACATCTCAGACCCGGTGCGGATCTTCCGCATAGCCGAAAACCCGATGCCGCGCTTTGAGGCCGAAGGCCCCGCCTACGAAGTATCCGTTGCCGTTCTGCCTTTCCTGAACAAATCACCTGGTGCACCCGGAGCAGACAGTCTCTCTGAAACCCTGACCGAAGACATAACCATCGGTCTTTCCCGGTTCCGTGAGCTGCGTGTCATTTCCCGCACCACTGCACTCCGCTTTGCCGGCAGCGCATCTGAAACATCCCTGGCTGCAGTGGAATTGGGCGTCCGTTACCTGGTTGAGGGCACGGTGCGGCAACGGTCCGGACAATTGCGTGTCGCTGTTTCGCTGGCTGATGGCTACAGCGGTACAACGCTGCTTAGTGAACAATACGATCTGGAAAATCAGGCCGGGTTCAGCCTTCAGGATGCTTTGGCACGGCAAATCACCCAAACCCTGGCCGGACAATTGCAGGCCACCGCAAAACGCATATCAGCCGAAGTTCTGGCCAGCGGCGGCCCTTGGACATCCAAGGAACTGGTCCTGCAAGCCAAAGCTCTGATCCTAGACACCCGGGACACTTTGTATCAGTGCCGGGAATTGTACCAGAATGCCTGTGACAGCGATCCTGGGAATCCGTCGGCCTATTCCGGATTGGCGCTCACATTCCTGGTCGAATGGATGAGCGGCTGGGGCCTGTCCCCTGAAGACACCCTGGATCAGGCCTTCCCGTATCTGCGCCGCGCCGCCCGTATCGACCCGCTGGACAGCGTCGTGCAGCGCCGTCTGGCCGTCATGCATCTGTTCAAGGGAGAATTTTCTCTGGCAGAAGACCATTTCCAGCGCGCCCTTGCCCTGAACCCGAACGACACTGACGCAATGGCTTTCCGCGGCCTGTCTTATGTGTACCGGGGCCAGCCCGAAAAGGCCCTTGCCGAATTGGATCAAGCCTCTGGCCGCAACCCGTTCCATCCAACCTACTTCCACTGGTTCAGGGGGCTGGCGCTGTATATGTGCCGGGAATACCGCCCCGGCATATCTGAAGTGAACAAGGCTGTCGGGCTGTTTCCCGGCTTTCCGGCCCCGCACCGCCATCTGGCTGCCTGCTACGCACAACTGGGAGACAGGGCTGCGGCAGCACGGGAATGCGGGCGTATCCTTGGCCTGGAGCCAGAGTTTTCGCTCGCCCGTATCAGCAAGACCCTGCCCTTTGTCAGAGCAGAAGATCTGGAGCATTACTGCGACGGTCTGCGGCGGGCCGGGTTGCCGGACTGACCCCTGAACGGCAAAAGGGCAGGCCTTGCGGCCCGCCCTTTCTCACAGTCCGGCTCCGTCAGGGAGGAGAGCCAGGGCCGGTCTGTGGTCGATCTTACTTTGCAGTAGCCGAAGCTTTTTTCGCAGCGGAGGTCACTTCGTCGGTGGCCTTTTTCACAGCTGCGGTGGCTTCTTCGCCCATGTCTTTGCCGGCAGCCATCACCAGCTCAACGGTTTCCATCTGGACCTTCTTGGCGATCTCAGCAAAGGCAGCCATGTTTTCAGCAGCCACTTCAGCGGAAGCAGAGGCGAAATCGGTTGCGGCTTTGGCATAGTCGGCCGGGTCGGCTTTGACTTTGGACACATCGCCCAGCTTGGAGATGGTTTCTTTGGTCCACTTGTTCGACAGCTCAGCGGATTTGCCGGCAGCGTCCAGCGCAACGGCGGACAGCTTCTCGTTCAGGGCTGCGGTGTTTTTGAAAACGTCTTCCATCGCTTTGGTGTCGACCGGGAATGCGCCCATGAAGTCTTTCATCATCGCGGTGAAGTCTTGGGTCTTTGCCATAGTTCTAATTCCTCAGAAAGCTGCAGCAGGACCATCCTGCGCTCTTAGCATGAGAGGAATATGCGTGCCGCACTGCAGCATTTCAAGGTTTTTAATGCTGCAGTGCAGAAAAAAATCGCAAATCCCGTCAAATCAACGGTTTGCCTTGACCCTTACATAGGATCCAGGAGCAGGCATCAAAGAAGGATAACCCGAATCCCCTGCTTCGCGGGCAGGAACCTGCTTGCCGGACCGCTTTTTCAGCCACTCATTCCAGCGCGGCCACCAGGAGCCTTCGTGGTATTCCGCCCCTGCCATCCAGGCCTCGCTATCGCCTTTCAGATCAGCGTTGGTGTAATGGCCGTACTTCTTTTTGCTGGGCGGGTTGACGATACCCGCGATATGGCCGGACTCCGACACGATGAAGCTTTTGCTGCGCGATCCCATCTGCTGCACGCCGCGGTAACAGTCTTTCCAGCGGGCGATATGGTCGGTCTCGCAGGTGATCGACATCAGCGGCACATCCACGTCCTTGATGTGCAGCTTGTGGCCCATCAGCTCAAACCCGTCGCGAACAAATTCATTGTTCTGGCACAGGCCCCGCAGATACTGCACCGCCATACGGCCCGGCAGATTGGCGCCGTCACCGTTCCAATACAGCAGATCAAAGGCCGGCGGCGTCTCGCCCATCATGTAGCTTTTGACGGCGGGACCATAGATCAGATCCTTGGACCGCAGGAATGACATGGTGCGTGCAATCACCCAGGAGCGCAGCAGCCCTTCCTCTTCCACTTGCGCCTCGATCCCGTCAACAAAGTCATTCTGCAGGAACGGGGTGAATTCGCCCTGTTCGCCAAAGTCGGTCAGCGTGGTAAAGAAAGTCGCCGATTTCACCGAAGTGTCGCCGCGCTGCTTCAACAGCGACAAGGTCAGGCTCAGCGTGCTGCCGGCGATGCAGTAACCCACAGCGTTCACCTGCTTGACCTTGCAGATCTCCTTGGCGGTCTCAATCGCGGTCAGGATGCCTTCTTGGATGTAATCCTCCATCCCCACCTCGGCATGGCTGGCATCCGCATTGACCCAGGAGACGACAAACAGGGTATAGCCCTGCTCGGTCACCCATTTGATCATGCTGTTCTGTGCCTTCAAATCCAGGATGTAGAACTTATTGATCCAGGGCGGGAACAGGACAATCGGGGTCTCATGCACGGTTTCCGTCGCGGGCTTGTATTGGATCAGCTCCATCATCCGGTTGCGATAGACCACATCGCCGGGCGTGGTGGCGATATTGCCGCCCAGCTCAAAGGCGCTCTCATCCGCCAGCCGCACCACCAACTCGCCATTGTTGGCTTCAAGGTCGGTGACCAGGTTCTCCAGCCCGTCGATCAAAGACTGGCCTTCGGTCGCAACGGCCCGCTCCAGCGCATCCGGGTTGGTGGGCAGAAAATTGGTCGGCGACATCATCTCGATGATCTGGTCGGCAAAATACGTCAGCCGCTGCTTGTCCTTGCTGTCCAATTCGTCCGCATCCTGCACCGCATTGCGGATCGCATCGGCGTTGGTCATGTATTGCTGTTTCACAAAGTGGAAATACGGGCTGCTCTCCCACAGCGGATTCGAAAACCGGCGGTCCTTGGGGCTGCCATCGTCCGGGCTGTCCATCTGTCCGGCCAGGGCCTTCTGCGCTTCGGCGAAATTCAGCACCGATTTGCTCCAGTATGCCACCTGCTGCTCCAGGATCTTGGCAGGGTTCTGCATCGCTTCGGTCCAATACGCAGTTGCTGCACGCGCATAAAGCTCTTGATTCGGACCGTCCAAAGCGGCGTTATGCGGGGTCTTCCGGGACATGACATCGGCCAGACGCTTAGTCAGCTCCTCAACACGGCTCATGTTTTCCTTAAGCTTTTCAATGCTCTCAGAATTGGGCGCTGCGGATAATTCGTCACTAGTTGTCATATAAAAGAATCCCTCATAGGCTTTCTGCTATGCAGAATACTCTTCTGCATTTTTCAGGGCAAAGCGGCGATTGGTCCAATGTTCCGGATTTGACGATCCGATGACGCAGGGGCAGAACCCGAAGGAGACACGCATGCGATACATGATGACCTACGATCTGATGGAGACCGTCCGGAACACCAACCAATGGTTGGGCGCAACCGCCCTTTCCATGGCATCTTACCCGGTCTTTTCCGCCTTGCCAAACCCTGCGCTCAGCTGGATGGCCGCCTGGGGTGAAGTGACGGAACGTACTTACCAGCGGATGGTGGTGAAACCGGACTGGGGCATCCGCACTTTCACCTGCGAAGACGGCAAAGACCATCTGGTGGACATCACCACTGTTGTCGAACGCCCGTTCGGCGATCTGATCCATTTCAAGGTCAACGGACGCGAGGAACAGCCGCGCAAGGTGCTGCTGGTTGCGCCGATGTCCGGTCATTACGCCACTCTCCTGCGGTCCACCGTCCAAAGCCTGATCGTCAATTGTGAAGTCTATGTGACGGACTGGCACAATGCCCGCGATATACCTGTTTCCGCAGGAAAATTCGACGTCGAGGATTACACGCTCTACCTCGTCGATTTCATGCGCGAAATGGGCCCCGACACCCATGTTGTCGCGGTCTGCCAGCCGGTGCCGCTGACCCTGGCCGCAACCGCTTATCTGGCCGAGCAGGACCCCAAGGCGCAGCCGTCGTCGCTGACCCTGATCGGCGGCCCGGTGGACCCGGACGCCACCCCGACCGAGGTCACAGACTTTGGCCGGCGCGTCACCATGGGCCAGCTGGAGGAAACCATGATCCAGCGTGTCGGCTACAAAAACAAAGGTGTCGGGCGCAAGGTCTATCCGGGCCTGCTGCAGCTGTCCTCCTTCATGTCGATGAACGGCGAGCGCCACTCCAAGGCCTTCATGGACCAGATCCATCGCGTTTCCCGCGGCGAGGCTTCGGATCACGACGCCCACAACCGTTTCTACGACGAATATCTTGCCGTCATGGACATGACAGCCGAGTTCTACCTGTCCACCGTCGAGCGTGTCTTCAAAAGACGCGAGATCGCCCGCAACGAATTTGTGGTCAACGGCCACAAGGTCGATATCGGCAAGATCACCAATGTTGCGGTGAAAACTGTCGAAGGCGCCAAGGACGATATCTCTGCCCCCGGCCAATGCGTCGCGGCGCTGGATCTTTGCACCGGCCTGCCCGAAAGCATGAAGGCCAGCCACCTGGAGCCGGGTGCCGGCCACTATGGCATCTTTGCCGGCCGCAGCTGGCGCGACAACATCCGTCCGCTGGTGATTGATTTCATGAACGCAAACAGCCGCAAAAAACCTGGCCGCAAACCGGCCAACAAGAACACGGCTGCCTGACGGCATGGGCGGCGGGCTGGCGTTTTCCTGTAAGTGCGGGGCCCTGTGCGGCGAAGTTTCCGCACAGGGTGTAAAAAGCGGCACCCGCGTGGTCTGCTACTGCCCCGATTGCCGCGCCAATGAGCTGTACCACGGCCAGCCGGATCCGGCACCGGATCCGGTGGACCTGTTTCAGCTGGCACCGGACAGCATTTCCATCACCCAAGGCGCGACGCATCTGAAAGCGCTGCGCCTTGGCCCCCGCGGCCCGCTGCGCTGGTACACCGCCTGCTGCGGCACCCCTTTTGCCAACACGCTGGCCAAACCCACGCTGCCCTTCGCCGGGATGCGCTCGGACTTGTTCGAAGATAAATCCGCACTTGGCAAAATCCGCGCCAAGGCTTTCCTCCCAGTCACGGGCAAACAGTCCCGGACCAAGGGCGGCGGAGTTATGGCCTGGGGCATCCTTAGCCGGATGATCACCTCTCGGCTGTCCGGCAAGTGGCGGGAAACGCCGTTCTTTAATGCACAAACAGGCAAACCGGTGGCTGAACCCGAATTGCTCAGCAAAGACCAGCGCGCAAAACTCTCCCCTTAAGAAACAGGCACCGCCAGCCAGTGCAGTAGCGCCCGGTTCACAGCATCCGGCTGTTCCAGCACCGGCATGTGCCCGGCTTCGGGGATCACCTGCAGCTGCGCATCCGGGATCAGCTGCGCCAGCAACTGGTGCTTGGCAACCGGGGTGATCGTGTCATGCTCTCCCCCCAAAACCAGAGTGGGAACATGCGTCCGCCGCAGCGTTGCCTGCTGATCCGGCCGCCGCTGCAGCGCGCGGGCCTGCGCCACATACATTTCCGGCCCCAGCTCCATCCCCATGCGGCAGAACAGATTGTGGACCTCCAGCCGTCCCGGCCCCGGCGCCAGCGCCTCCATCGGCAGGGTCTCGCGCAGCACATCCTCCAGCCGTCCGGTCCGGGCTGCAATGATATGCGGTTCCCGGTCGGCAGCCTGCTCCGGCGTCTCCGCCAGCGGGCTGGCCCCCATGATGCACAACCGGCTGATCCGTTCCGGTGCGCGGCGCAGCAGCTCCATCGCCAGGATGCCACCCATCGACACACCCGCCAAAGAAAACCGCGGCGGCAGGTGTGCCAGCATCCGGACAGCGATCTTTTCCACCGTGTCGCCGCCCGCCAGCGGCAGCACCATAACAGGCATACTGCCGGAAAAACTCCGGACCTGAGCATCAAAAATCCGGCCGTCGCACATCATCCCCGGCAGCAGAACCAATGGTTCGCGGCACGGTTGCTGGTCATAAGGCATATCCTGCCCTCGCGGTTTGCCTTCCACCCGATGTTTCAACTCTGCGGAGAACCTCCCCCGGGATCAAGAAAAACCTCCCGGCGGCAGGGATTTAGAAAGCTGCTGCCGCTGCGCTGCCACGCCTAGTAGCCGTTCCAGCGGAACGCGCCATTCTCTGCCAAAGGTGAGAATGGGTTAAAGGCAATCTCCCAGATATGCCCGTCCGGGCTGCGGAAATAGCCGTGATGCCCGCCCCAGAACACATCCTGCGCAGGTTTCAGAACCTCTGCGCCAGCCGCCTCCGCTGCCGTCAGCAGCACAGCCACGTCCTCCTTGCTGCGGGTATTATGGCTCAGCGTCACCGCACCGGTGCCCAGCTCCGCTTCCGGCAGGCCTATTTCGGCTGCCAGCGCTGCCAGCGGATACAGCCCCAAGGTCTGCGAGATCAGATCAAAGGCAATCACCCCGTCTGGGCTTTCAGCACGCTGCCACCCCAAAGCTTCGTAAAAGGCAGCAGCCCTTTCCATGTCCGGCACACCCAGCGTAATCAGGCTTACTCTCTGTTCCATGAACGAATCCTTTGCACTTTCAACCACTCCGCTATGCCCGTTGCATCAGCCGTCAGGCCGCTCCAGCGCGCGCCCAAACCGCCGCATCAGGTGACGCCCAGAACATCCAGCACCGCGTCTTCCATCATCTTCAGGCAAACCTCGTCCGAAAACCGGTGGTCGGCATCTTTCACCAGGCTGAGCCGCATATCCGGGCAGGTCGCGTGATCCATCAGCCGCAGCGCGGTTTCCGTCGAAACAGCCGTATCCGCGGTCCCCTGCAGGCAGCGGACTTTGAAGGGCAGGAACAGCGGCGTGCGCAGAACCAGCCGTTTGCGGCCATCTTCGATCATCCGCTTGGAGATGTGATAGGGCTCCATGTAATCACTGGGCAGCTCCACATAGCCTTGGGCCTCCAGCTCAGCCTTCTGCGCATCCGAGAAATTGGCCCAATACCCGTCCTCGGTGAAATCCGGCGCCGCAGCGATGGTCACCAAACCCTTGATCCGTTCCGGCATTTCGCGCGCCAGCAGCAGTGCCTGCCAGCCGCCCATCGACGATCCCACCGGCACGATGTACCCTTCGGTAAGCTGCGCCACCGCCTCCAGCGTGTCTTCATGCCAGTCGCCGATACAGCCTTCCTCAAACCTGCCCGAGCTTTCGCCGTGGCCGGAATAGTCGAACCGCAGAAACGCCAGCCCGCGCGCCTTGGCCCAGGCTTCCAGGTGCACCGCCTTGGTGCCTTCCATGTCGGATTTCAGCCCGCCCAGAAACACCACGCACGGCCCCTGCCCTTCGCTCTTGTGATAGGCAATCCGGCGGCCCTGGGCGGTCTCGAGGAAAGATGTGGCGGGCATGTCTTTGGTCTCCTGTCCTTTTCCCTAAGATGTGGCATGGCAGCGCCTGCCCCGCAAGCGCCGGCACTCCCTGCTTGCAAGCCCCCCGCCTGCCTCCTTATGGTCCGCGAAAATTTTCAAGGGACCTTGGGCATGTTCAGACTCATTAAGGGCATTGCGATCGCCATCGCCATTCTGGCCGTGGCACTGGCCACCGCCTGGGCCGCCCTGGCGCTATGGTACCGGCTGCCTTTTGGCACACTGCCGCGCGGCCTGCTGGCAGGCGGGTTTGCCATCCTGGGCCTCACTGTTATTGCCGGTCTGTTCCGCAGGCGTGCCTTGCGCGCGCTGACCACCTTCACGCTGGCGCTGGCCGCGGTGATCTTGTGGTGGTCCACCCTCACACCGCCGGACGCGCGCAACTGGTCCCCCGACGTGGCCCGCCAGGTCACCGGCCGGGTTGCGGGCGATACTCTCACACTCACGGATGTGCGCAACTTTTCCTGGCAAACCCCTGAAGAATTCAGCGAAAGCTGGGAGACCCGCAGCTATGACCTGACCACGCTCAACACCGTGGATCTGTTCATGTCCTATTGGGCCGGTCCGCAAATGGCGCATATGATCGTCAGCTTCGGCTTTGAAAACGGCGATCATATCGCCTGGTCGGTCGAGGTGCGGCGCCAGCTCGGCGGCGGCTTCTCGCCCATCGCCGACCTTTTCAAATCCAATACCCTGGTGATCCTTGCCGCCGATGAACGCGACGTGGTCGGCACCCGCACCAACGCCCGCGGCGAAAACGTGCAGCTGTTCCGCATTGACGTCAGCCCCGAGACCGCCCGCGCCTTGCTGATGCAGTATGTCGGCGCCGCCAACAGCCTTGCCGCCCGGCCAGAGTGGTACAACTCGCTCACCACCAATTGCACCACTGTGGTGATGACAATGATCCGCGCCTTTGCAGATGAGGTACCGCTGGACTGGCGGGTGCTGGCCAATGGTTATCTGCCGGATTATGCGTGGGAACAGGGCGTGCTGGACCAGACCCGCACAGTCAATGAACTGCGTGCCTTGGGCAGCATTACCCCGATTGCCCAGGCCCACGGCGTGACCCCGGACTTTTCCGCGGTGATCCGCGAAGGCATCCCTGCTTTTATATCGAACTGATCCGGCTTCTTTCTGGTCAAAAATACCCCGGGGAGCGCGAGGGGCCGGCCCCTCGCATCTTTTCTGCGGCAGGTGAATCAGCAAGCGCCAATTGGCATAGTCAAAAAACAGCAGCAGCCGGGCTGGAAACGGTTTTCTGCATGCTCAAGCGCCCCAGCAAATCCTGTATCCGGGTCAATGCCTCTCCTGTCAGCCGTGCCTTTTCCCGGCTCGGCCCGCCTTCGACATGCGCACAATGCTCATAGGATAGACGGCGCTGCGACAGGATCTCCCGTGACTGGCACAGCGCGGTTTCAATCAGGTCCACATCTTCAACTGTCAGGTCAAAGTTCGGGTTCGGGCGGGTCATCGGAACACTCCTGGTATGTCCATTGGGCCTAAGATTTCAGCCACACTGCCCCGGATTCGCTCCCATGACAACATTTTTCTTGTTGTTTTTCAAATGCTTACCGGTATACATATATGTGCAATCGCATGCATTGGCACACAAAGGAATTTTCCAGGGCAAAAACAGACACATGCAAACCTGTCTTGACTTGCCCCTGCATTGACAGCAATACGCACAGACCAAACACATACCCGCAACCGGGCGTTCAGTGGGCGCCAAACCGACGAGGAGCAGCCAGACAATGGCCCAAATCTCTCTCACATTCCCCGATGGCAATGCACGATCCTATGACGCAGGCGTAACCCCTGCGCAGGTGGCTTCCAGCATTTCCACCTCACTGGCCAAAAAGGCCATCTCCGCCACCGTCGACGGTCAGCACTGGGACCTGCAGTGGCCGATTGATGCAGATGCGGCCATCGCCATCCACACCATTAAGGACGAGGTCCAGGCCAATGAGCTGATCCGCCACGATCTGGCGCATGTCATGGCCCGCGCGGTGCAGGAGATCTGGCCCGACACCAAGGTCACCATCGGCCCGGTTATTGAAAACGGCTGGTATTACGACTTCGACCGCGCCGAGCCCTTCACCCCCGAAGACCTCGGCACCATCGAGAAGAAGATGAAGGACATCATCAACAAGCGTGATGAGGTCCGCACCGAAGTCTGGGACCGCCCCCGCGCGATCCAGCATTACACCGACTTGGGTGAGCCCTATAAGGTCGAGCTGATCGAAAGCATCCCCGGCGACGAGCCGCTGCGGATGTACTGGCACGGCGGCTGGCAGGATCTGTGCCGCGGCCCGCACCTGCAGCACACCGGCCAGCTGCCGGGCGATGCCTTCAAGCTGATGTCGATCGCTGGCGCCTACTGGCGCGGCGACAGCAGCCGCGCCATGTTGCAGCGGATCTACGGCGTTGCCTTCACCGGCAAGGAGAAGCTGAAGGCCCACCTGCACATGCTGGAAGAGGCCGCCAAGCGCGACCACCGCAAGCTGGGCCGCGAGATGGACCTGTTCCACATGCAGGAAGAGGCCCCCGGCCAGATTTTCTGGCACCCCAACGGCTGGAAGATCTACACTCAGCTGCAGGATTACATGCGCCGCCAGCAGGAAAAGGGCGGCTATGTCGAGGTGAACACCCCGCAGGTCGTCGACCGTAAGCTGTGGGAGGCCTCGGGCCACTGGGAAAAATACCAGGAAAACATGTTCATCGTCGAAGTCGACGAGGAGCACGCCCGCGAAAAAGCTGTGAACGCGCTGAAGCCGATGAACTGCCCCTGCCACGTGCAGATCTTCAACCAGGGCCTCAAATCCTACCGCGATTTGCCCCTGCGGATGGCCGAATTCGGCTCCTGCAACCGCTATGAGCCCTCGGGCGCGCTGCACGGCATCATGCGGGTGCGCGGCTTTACCCAGGATGACGGCCATATCTTCTGCGCCGAAGACCAGATCGAATCCGAGACCGCGGAATTCATCACCTTCCTGTCGAAGGTCTACACCGATCTTGGCTTCGAGAAGTTCTCAGTCAAATTCTCTGACCGCCCGGAAAAGCGCTCCGGCTCGGATGAGGTCTGGGACAAGGCCGAGGCTGCCCTGCTGTCCGCTACCCGCGCCGCCGGGATCGAACCGGAACTGAACCCGGGCGAAGGCGCCTTTTATGGCCCCAAGCTGGAGTTTGTGCTGACTGACGCCATCGGCCGTGACTGGCAGTGCGGCACCCATCAGGTGGACTTTGTTCTGCCCGAGCGTCTGGATGCCACCTATATCGGCGCCGACGGCGCCAAGCACCGCCCGGTTATGCTGCACCGTGCCACGCTGGGCTCGTTCGAACGCTTCATTGGCATCCTGATCGAAGAGCACGCGGGCAAACTGCCGTTCTGGCTGGCCCCGCGTCAGGTAGTGGTTGCCTCGATCACTTCGGACGCGGATGACTATGTGCAGGAGGTTGTTGCCAACCTGCAAAAGGCCGGCGTGCGCGCCGAGGCCGATATCCGCAACGAGAAGATCAACTACAAGGTCCGCGAACATTCGGTGGGCAAGGTGCCGGTCATTCTCGCCGTCGGCCACCGCGAAGTGGAGGAGCGCACCGTCTCGGTGCGCCGTCTTGGCGAAAAGCAGACCAGGGTCGACTCCCTGGAAAATGTTACAAACGCGCTGGCGGCGGAAGCCACCCCGCCGGACCTTCTGTAACATTTCGCGCGCAGAACAGCATCAGCGGCCCCCAATCGGGGGCCGTTTTGTTTCAAACGCAGGCAAAAAGGCTTGAAATCAGCTCTTTACCCGGCGTTCCGCTCTCACATACGCTGACGCAGGCGTGAGACACGGCCTCGTGACTTAAAATCCTGAAAACCTCAGGTTAGTGTTTGCCTGTCATCACGACACCGCATGTTAAACCGAAAGGAATTCACGAGATGTCGAACACCGCAAAATCCCTGGCCGTTGCAGGCGCCGTTGCTGCCGCTCTGACCGCCGCTTCGACCATGCCCGCTGCCGCCGCCACCAAGGAAAAGTGCTACGGCGTTTCGCTGGCCGGCCAGAATGACTGCGCCGCCGGTCCCGGCACCACCTGCGCGGGCACCTCGACCACCGACTATCAGGGCAACGCCTGGACATTGGTTGACGCCGGCACCTGCGCCGGTCTTGAGCTGCCGGCCATGGCCGACGGCACCGCACGCAGCGGCTCGCTGGAGCCGCTGGAACGCGACCTGCCGGCATAAGCGCCGCTTGAATTCGGGGGCGGGAGTGTGAATTCCCGCCCTTTTTGCACCCGGAAACAGGACTTCCCATGCTTGACGCCGCTGCACAAAACAGGCTGCCCGCCGCCCCGGGCGTTGGCTACAAGCCGCAGCATTTCGCCCAGATCATAACGGATCCGGGCGCTGTCAAATGGCTGGAAATCCACGCGGAAAACTACATGGGGGACGGCGGCCGCCCGATTGCGCAGCTGCGCCACCTTGCCGAAGATTTTGCCATGTCAGTGCATGGCGTGGGCCTTTCCATCGGCGGCGAAGGACCGCTGGACGCAGACCATCTGGCCCGGCTCAAGCATTTGGTGTCCTGGCTGAACCCCGCCAGCTTCTCCGAGCATCTGGCCTGGTCCACACACGACAGCCATTTCTACAACGACCTGCTGCCGCTGCCCTATACGGACGCCAGCCTGCAGCGGATCTGCGATCACATCGGCCAAGTGCAGGACACCATCGGGCGGCGGATGCTGCTGGAAAACCCCTCCAGCTATCTCGCCTTTACTGAAAGCACCTGGTCCGAGCCTGAGTTCCTGGCTGAGATCTCCTGCCGCACCGGCTGCGGGCTGCTGCTGGACGTGAACAACGTCTTTGTCTCGGCCACCAACCTCGACTTCTCTCCGCAGGGCTACATTGACGCCTTTCCGCTGGGCAAGGTGGGTGAAATCCATCTCGGCGGCCATGACGAAGATCAGGATGAGCACGGCCATCCCCTGCTGATTGACAGCCATGGTGCCGCGGTGGTGGATCCGGTCTGGGCGCTGCTGGATTACACCCTCGCCAAATCCGGCCCCAAGCCAGTGCTGATCGAATGGGACAACGACGTGCCGGACTGGGTGGTGCTGGCAGCCGAGGCCGCCCGCGCCGCAACCGCGCTGGAGCGCATCCCGGCATGAGTGTATCCCAAGCAGATTTCACCCGCGCCATGATGGATGCGGGCCAGCCGGTGCCGGATGGGCTGGTGGATCATCAGGACCAGCCCGCCGGGCGCCGCTTCAGCGTCTACCGCAACAATGTGGCCGTGTCCCTGACCGAAGCCATGCACAGCGCCTTCCCGGTGATTGCCAAGCTTTTGGGCAAACAAAACATGGCCGGGCTGGCCGGTATCTACTTGCGCCAACATCCGCCGTCTTCGCCGCTGATGATGTTCTATGGCGACCACTTCCCCGCCTTCCTGGAGGGTATGGAGCAACTCAAGCACCTTGGCTATCTGGGTGATGTGGCCCGGCTGGAACTGGCCCTGCGCCGCGCCTACCACGCCGCAGATGCCGCGCCCGTTCCACCCGAGGACCTTGGCGCCTTGACGCCCGGGGACCTGATGAACACGCGCGTAGCCCTGGCCCCCGCGGTGCAGCTCCTGCGCTCGCCCTGGCCCATTTATGGCCTCTGGCTTTACAATACCGAAGACAGCGCGCCCAAGCCGCAAGCCCAGGCGCAGGATGTGCTGATCACCCGCCCTGAATTCGATCCCATTCCCCAGCTCCTGCCGCCCGCGGGCGCACACTGGATCCGCGCCCTGACGAAGGGCGCCAGCATCGGCGAAGCCTTGGAACAGGCCGCCGCCGAAGACGAAACATTCGACCTGGGTGCCACGCTGGCCCTGCTGTTGCAGGGCGGCGCGATAACCGGTCTGGACAGCAAAGGGTAAGACCATGCACGCACTAGTCTCCATTCACAACGCCATCTTCAGCCAGATCGAAAGGGTCGGAGACTGGCTGCTTCCACTGGCCGCGCGCTTTGTCTTTGCCGCTGTCCTGCTGGTGTATTTCTGGAAATCCGCCCTGACCAAATTCGGCGACGGCTTCTTTGGCTTCCTGTTTCCCTCGGACGGCGCCTATATCCAGATCTTCCCCAAATTCATTGAATCCGTTGGCTATGATTTTGACCAGCTGACCATTTTTCACTGGGCCTTCGCCTTTGCCGGCATGTGGGCCGAGCTTATTCTGCCACTGCTGATCGTGATCGGCCTGTTCACCCGTTTGGCATCACTTGGCATGATCGGCTTTGTCGCGGTACAAAGCTTTACCGATGTCTACGTCGCGCAGCATTCCCAGTGGGGCAACTGGTTTGACAACATCGCTGAATTCGATCCAGCCATCAAAAGTGTCGGCCTGGCAGATATACGCGTGTTCTGGGTCTTTGTTCTGGCGATCCTGGTCATCAAGGGCGGCGGCGCCCTTTCGGCTGATGCGATCCTTCGCCGCCGCGCAGGACCTGTGACCGCCTGACACCTTAATCACTTCGGCAATAAAGGCGCCCTACTTCCGCAACAGCGCCTTTTTCAATGGCCCCAGGGCTGGTTAGAAATGCGCCTTGGGTTCATCCGGCTTCCCGGCTGCCAGCGCCATCAGCCCGGCCGCCGCGGCAAAGCTAAGCGGGAAGATGGTAAAGACGTTGAGGCCGAACCCTGCATACATTCCCGCAGCTGATCCCAGCAGCAGGACCCCGCCCCACAACGCCCGCGCCCGCGCCATCGCACCGCCCGCAATCGCCAGAAGCGGCGACAGCACCGCCAGCCGCAGCTGCTCCACGTTAACGACTTGTTCAGCCAGCCCTTCGATCTCGCCGAAATGCTCCACCGCCGCAGTGTAGCCATAGCCGAAAAAGCCCACGATCATGCCGAAAACACCGGCGATGATCCCCAATACCAGGGCTGCGTTGCGCATAATGCCTCTCCCTAAATTGACGGTAACGACATAGGCAGCGGTTTAAGATCCGCCAAGTGCCGCCTGCACGTTCTGATCCCAGCCCAGGAATAACTCCCCGTCCCGGTCGATCAACGGCCGCTTCATCAATGCAGGATGTTCCCGCAACAAGACCAGCGGTTCGCTTGCCCGATCCTGCTCGCTCAAACCACGCCACGTGGCAGACCGCGTATTGACCAGTTTCGCACCAAATTGTGCATAAGCCGCCTCCAGCAGCCCTTCTGGCATGCCGCTTGTGCGGATATCGATCAGAGTTGAGTTTTCAATACTCTTCAACGCCTTACGGCAGGTATCGCAGTTTTTCAGCCCGTAGATTTTCATAAATCCTCCATCCTCTCCGGGAACCTCACACAATTTATGGTAGAATGCGCCGGTTTCTCTTGATTTTCGAGCAGCCCGTGCAAAACTTAAAGTTGTCCGGCCTTGCCTCACTCGCTTCAGACAACGGGACGGGCCGGATGTCTTGGGAAGCCTCAAGGCGACGTGCAAAGTAGAAGGAGACGCGGGAAATGCCAAGTGGCACCGTGAAGTGGTTCAACACCACCAAAGGGTATGGGTTTATTGAACCTGATCAAGGCGGCAAGGATGTGTTTGTGCACATTTCCGCGGTGGAACGGTCGGGCATGGCCGGCCTCGCGGACAATATGAAGGTCGGCTACGAGCTGTCCGAAGGCCGCGATGGCCGCCAAATGGCCGCAGAGCTGAAAGAGCTTTGACCGATTAATCTGCACTGCGCCCGGGATCAGACTGGGCGCAGGCAAAGACCGCCCGTCAGGTCCGCCGCAGATACTCAGCCATCACACAGGCCGGATCGCTGCCGCGCAGAACCGTTTCCCCGGACTTGGCCCATTCGTCTGCCTGAAACTCCGGAAAAAAGGCATCTGCATCCTCGATGGTCAGATCTACTTCGGTGACAAGCAGCCGGTCGGCCATTTCCAGCATGCCGCGGTAAATACCTTCGCCGCCAATGCCATAGACCCGGCGGTAGCCCTGCGCATAGGCCTCCTGCACCGCCGCCCCGATCGACGGCAGCACATTCTCTGCCGCCTGCGGGTTGGACGACACCACCAGATTGAGCCGGTTCTTCAGCGGTTTCACCGGTAGGCTGTCCCAGGTATTGCGGCCCATAATGATGGCGCCGCCCAGGGTCTCGCGCTGAAACGCTTTTAAATCCTCAGGCGCAAACCACGGGATATCATTGTCCTTGCCAATGGCCCCGTTGCGCGCCCGCGCAGCGATCAGAGTAATCATAAGTGTCTTCCTTGCTGTTCAAAGTGCAACCGGTGCCTTGACGTCCGGACCGGGATCATAATTCAGAATCCAGAAATCACCGTAGGTGAAATCGAAGAATGCGCCGGCCTGCCGCTTGATCGGCAAATGACGCATATTCTGAACGGTTTTCCGGTCTCCTTCGAATTGGCGATTGCCGCCATGGCCCCATCCCGCGTCTGCGCTGGTCCGCTCTTCCTCTGAAGAATGCCTGCCACAGCCCGCACCCTGTCTGTCAGCCCTTCCAGCGCCCCGGCCGCCTCGATCTGATCAAACCGGACTTTTGCGTGTTTGCGTTTCATAGCCGCCGGTTTGTGCATGAGCAAGCGCGGCTGGAGAGAGAGAGAGGGCGGATTGGCTGGTGCGGCCTGTGCGGGATTGCTGCCGGTTGATGCCGGTTCGGCGGAATGCATCCGGGGCCGGGCGGCTGCAGCTGCATAACAGATGCAAGTTGGCGGGGAGGCCGAATGCTGGCACAGTTTCGCGCTCATTTTTGCAAGCAGCCTGCATCCCGCATAAAAACCATCACCTGAATCCGGAGCTGGATCCGGGCATTGCCACCGAATTTGCGCGGCTCGAAGATGCCAAGGTTACCGGGCCTAACACCAGGACCCTCCAGCTGAGCGCACCGTCTCCGTCGTATTAGTCTGTAATTTTAGCCGGCACCTCCAGCACCATCATTCCCAAGGCCGCGGCGGAAGCTTCGGACAGGTATTTTGAGGCGGCACGGTCGTCCGGCTGGATTTTGCCAACACCGCCAACCGGGTATCACCGCGCAGGACATTCACGCAGTGCTTTGTGAAACCAGCTTGATTGCCGAACTGATCGGCCAGGACAAGGGGACCTTCCGGAACAGCGATGAAATCCACACTGCCGACCTGCAATTGCATCAGAAATTCTGAACCGGCAATCCCAACGGGATCTGCACGATGCAGTAATTTGTCCCGGACCTGCCCGCCCGGATTTTTCTTCCAAGGAGCCGCCGGCGTGCTTGGTTATATTCTCCGCCGCACCTGTCATGGGGCGATCCTGCCAGCGCGATGCTGGGCCCACGGGCGACGCCAGCCATCAAGGCCGAGTTTGCCGAGCGGCTGGGGCTGGATCAGCCAATGCCAGTGCAGATCGTGAAGTATCTGGGGTCAGTGGCCCAGGGCGATCTGGGCACCGATCTGCGCAGCCGCCGCCCTGTCAGCGAAGTGCTGATGGCGCATCTTCCGCATACTGTGCAGCTGATCACGGCAGCCATGCTGCTGGCAGCAGGCCTGGGCATCCCGCTGGGCTGCCTGGCGGCGGTGCGCCGCAACGGGCTGTTTGACCGGCTGATCGGATTGCTGTCGGTCAGCGTCATCGCGGTGCCTTCGGTGATCATTGCAATCTACGGCATGCTGCTGTTTTCCGCCCGGCTGGGCTGGCTGCCTGCCATCGGCGCGGGCGAAGGCGGCTTTGGTTCTACGCTGCACCACCTGATCATGCCAGCCGTCGCAGTTGGCATCGGCTGGGTCGGCTACCTGGCGCGGCTGGTACGCGCCTCGATGATCGAGGTGCTGTCGGCAAATTACATCCGCAACGCCCGCTCTTTTGGCCTGACCGAACCGCGCATCATCTCCCGCTATGCGCTGCGGGTGGCGGTGGCACCGACCATTACCGTGCTGGGGGTCGGGGTCGGCTACATGCTGGGCAGCGCGGTCTTTGCCGAGATCGTCTTTGCCCGGCCCGGCATCGGCAAGCTGATGTATGACGCGGTGATCCTGCGCAACTACCCGGTGACACTTGGTGCGGTGCTGGCCTCCAGCGCGCTGCTGATCGCCGCCACCACCGCCGCGGACATCCTCAACGCCATCATCGATCCCCGTTTCAAGGAGGGCCAAGAGCAATGACTGCGGCTGATATTCAACCCGTCATCAAACCGGTGCGCCCCGGCGGGTTCACCAATCTGGCCCGCGATCCGATGGGTATGTTGGGGCTGCTGCTGGCGCTGCTGCTGATCCTGTCGGCGCTGCTGGCCCCTTGGATTGCGCCTTACGGCCCCAATGCCATGGACATCCCCTCCAAGCTGCAGGGGCCAAGTGCGGCGCATTGGCTGGGCACGGATCAGCTGGGCCGCGATGTGCTGTCCCGGGCGATCTATGGCGGGCGGATCGCGCTGAGCGTGGCGCTGATTTCCACCGCGCTGTCGGTCATCCTGGGTGGCATTCTAGGCATGATGGCGGCGATGGGGCCGCGCTGGCTGGACTATGTGCTGACCCTGGGGTTTGACACTGTACGCGCCTATCCGGTGATCATCCTGGCGCTGGCCATCGGGCCGATCTTTGGCGGCGGTATGGTTGTGCTGGTCGGCCTGCTGGTCGCAACATCAGTGCCCTATTACGGGCGGATCATGCGGGCTTCGGTCATGGCGCAGGCCAATGCCGAATATGTTGAAGCGCTGCGCGCTATGGGCGCCGGACGCGTCCGTATCGTGGTTCGCCACATCCTGCCCAATGTGATCGGCCCGGTTCTGATCGTCGCCTCAATGGATATTCCCACCTTCATCGCCGCCGAGGCGGGCCTCAGCTTCCTTGGCGTGGGTGTAAAGCCGCCCGCCTCAAGCTGGGGTTTGATGCTGCAGGACGGGTTTGATTTTGTCGGCCACACGCCCTGGCTGGTGGTGGCGGGGGGGATCCCCTTGGTGCTGGCGACCCTTGGTTTCACCTTCCTGGGCGAAGCGCTGCGCGATGCCTTTGACCCGAAACTTGGCGGAAAGGGCTGAACCATGGCGGATATGCTTCTGAAAGTTGACGACCTCGCCGTGCGCTTTGGTCCCATTCAGGCGGTGAAATGGGTGTCTTTCACGCTGCAGAAGGGCCGCACCCTGGGCATCGTCGGTGAAAGCGGTTCCGGCAAATCCACCTTGCTGTGGGCGCTGACCCGGCTGCTGCCGGATGCCGCCACGCTGAATTCGGGCGAAGTCTGGTTCGACGGTATGGATCTGCTGCGCCAGCCGCCGGACCGGATGCAGGCGCTGCGCGGCACCCGGATTTCATACATCTCGCAGGACCCGATGACCTCGCTGGCACCGGGTCTGACCATCGGCCAGCAGATGATCGATCTTCTGTACCGCGAGCCTTGGTCCAAGCGAGAGAAATGGCAGCGTGCCATAGACGCGCTGGATTGGACCTGTCGCGGTTTTGTGCTCCCCAAGTGCTCGTTTTTAGCCACCTTCCGTTCAAAAACGACTGGGCTTTTCCAGCTCAATGCTGAGTGGCAGCGTCGCGGATTATAGAAGCCGTGTGTGGATGCCCGGTTTGAGGCAAGAAGTTTTTCAGAGGGGTATGGAACCTATGATCAGATGCAGTCGTGTGTCCGGCCTTTGATTGCAGCTTTTGACACGCCGCTGGCCTGTATGGTGACCGTGGATTGGGTCCAAATCGTTGATGCAGGCACCAGGCTCCTGGCTTCCACCTGGTTTCCCCGATCCCGTCATATGACCGTTGTTCCTTACTCTCCTTCGACTTTCTCACATCCCCGGCCCTTCCGGCACTCGGCTTGATGACTATGCTGCCAGTGCCGGAATTCTATAAGTTTCGTTTTTGGTTGTTAGGGCCCAAACGATCCGGGCCAATTTATTGGCCAGAACTGTAGCCGCCAGCATGCGTAGTTTTCGGGCGAGCATTCTGGCCAGCCACGATCCAACGGGCGGGCCTTTCCGGATGGCCCGCTGAATTACCGCCATTGCACCGGTAATCAACAGTCTTCGAATGTCCCACTGACCTGTTTTCGAGCTTCGCCCAAGGATTTACCGGCTGCCGGCCGGTCTTTGTCGTGACACCAGCCCGCACCAAGCAGCAAATTCCCCGCCGTTTGCAAACTCTTCCATCGCAGGCGCAAAGGCCTGAATGGTTGGCGCACACATGGGGCATCTTTGGACATGAAGCTGCTTCAGCAATTGCTTTCGCATCATTTGCGTCGTTCTTTTACCGCGTCACAAACGGTTTGACGCAGATCGGAGGAATGAGCCGCACCTCATGGCCCAGCCGACCAATCCCGCGGCCCCAATGATGAGAAGTGGCGCAGGCTTCCATCGCAACGATACACCCAGACTGTCCAGCCAGAAATGCTAGGCGCTATGGACGTGAAAGCTTCTTGCGGAGAATCACAGTGCCGTCATGTGCAGCACCGTGAAGCTGGTAGCTTCGTTTCCCCAAATCAATTCCGATTATACTAACATTCTCCACGGGCACTCTCCCCTTGCTTGACAGTTCAAACCTCAGTCATTCTGGCACATCGCGATGCCGCCGGGTGGGGCATCCACTCCATCATTGATATTTCGGCGCGTCTGCCATGAAGTTCCGGTCCGGCAGGTTGGGCGCGATGTTAAACTTGTAGCCGCTGACCGTCGTGACCTTGTGCTTGCCGCCTTTGCACCACGGATATGCCGTTGTGGCGCATCCATTGCCCGGCAGGTGATCTGACAAAGCCCAATCTGCCGGGAGGCGGCTACCCACACGGCGGTGACCGGCATCCAAACCGGTCTCCTTCAGCTCTTCAATCATTCTTGGCCTGCCATAGCTGCCCAGGCCGAGACGCGGCTGTTCTTCCCCTCACGTGCATTTTCAATGTACTGCCAGGCAGCGGATGGGCGCCGGCGTCACCATTTCAACCCGCGGCCTGCGGCTGGCCGGGCGGTTGCGAAAGGCCCGCAATCCGCGCGTGCTGAAACCAGCAACATGGCACAAGCGTTTGGCCGGTTGTCCCGGTGGATGTGATGCCAACCATCCAAGGCGCAGTGGCCCGTCAGGATTTGACCGGCCGCCGGCAGACACAAAGCCACCGGGAAAGCCGGGACGTATCCCCCTGCCCTTCCTGGCAGGCTTGGATCCGGCTGCGGCAGCCCGTGGCTGCCCCGCGGGGAACCAGCCTCTTCAGCAGGTTCAACCTTACACCGCGACGTCGGCCTTGATGTGAGGATGAGGGTCGTAACCTTCGACTTCAAAGTCCTCAATCCGGTAGTCGTCGATACTCTCAGCACGTTTCGTCAGCGAAATTTTCGGCAATGGACGGGGCTCACGTGCCAGCTGCTCGCGCGCTTGATCGAAGTGATTGCGGTAGAGGTGCACATCCCCGCCGACCCAAACCAATTCACCGGGGCGAAGCCCCGCTTGCTGCGCCAGCATCAGCTGCAGCGCGGAAGCCCCCACATAGTTGAAGGCCGCCCCCAGCAGCAAATCGACCGATCTCTGGAACAGAAGGCAATTCAGGCGCCCGTCAGAGGTCACGTGATACTGATAGACCATATGGCAGGGCGGCAGCGCCATCTCTCCCAGTTCTGCAACGTTCCAGCCGTGAAACAGCAGACGCCGGCTCGCAGGGGTTTCGCGTAGCGAGCGGATCAGCGTCCCGATCTGGTCATGTTCACGGCCATCAGATCCCATCCAGCGCCGCCACTGTTTCCCGTATACAGGACCAAGCTCACCCCATCGGGCGGCAAAGCCGTCGTCCTCGGTAATCCTGCGCTCAAAGTCCTGTTGCGTGATGTCCTCGCCTGTTTCGCGGCGATAGGCCGCCAGCGGCCAGTCTGTCCAGATCCGGACATTTTCCCGCAGCAGCGGCTGAATATTGGTGCCCCCGGTCAGGAACCAAAGCATTTCCTTGATTGCGGTTTTCCAATAGACACGCTTGGTCGTCAGAATAGGCGCAGTGCCATCCGACAGATCAAAGCGGACCATGGCGCCGAACAGCGAGCGGGTGCCGACCCCTGTTCTGTCAACCCGCTCGTCCCCGTATTCAAGGACTCGTTCGATCAGGTCCAGGTACTGGTATTCCGGGTGCCGCATGCCTCTGTCTCCACATTTTTTTGCCATCAACAGAAACCTGCGTGGCAGCCCTTTTCAATCATAATGAATAACACGTGCCAGGCGACAGCTCATTCTTCTGTCCCAAGAACGTTCCACAACGCTTTGTGAAACAGAAAGCCGCGGCGCCGGCCCAGATACAGATACAGATGCATGGCTGCTTTCCTCGATTTACACCCGGAATTCACACCCCGGCATATCGGCTGCGCCATCAAGCGCCAAGATCAAAAACACCTCCGCGCCGTTCCTTTCATACAACATATGCGCAGCCTGGCTTGAATTGGAGCTACATGCAGGTAGCGTATCCGCCACGGTTGCGTCCAAATGCCAACGGCTCAATTGACAACAGGCCAGCCTGGACCGAAGGTGGCGCAAAACGATAAAACAAATTGAGGTAGAGACAGATGAGGCGCTATTGGCTAGGGCTCGCGGCAGCGTCCGTGCTGTCCGCATGCGGCGGGGGCAATCCGTTCATCACGACGACGGATGACCCCACAGATGATCCGGCCACCACCATCCCCGAAGCTCTGGCAAATGACCTCGAGAGCGTCGATTATGATCCAGGCAACCAAACACTGACGGTTACTGGTGTCGGCCTGGATGAAACGCCCTTTACCGCGACTTATGTCCGTAAGCCTGCTTTGGACCGCAATGGCTACGAGGCCTATGCCGTTCAGGACAACGCACTGACTGAGCACTCGACTGCCTATGTGCGTCAAACCGAAGGCGGTTACGCTGCTGTCGTTGTGACAGGCGGGCAGTTCGGCACTTACCAGGGCGGCACGACCTACGGGCGCACCGGCAGCTTTACCGCTCCCGTTACGGACGCGGGGGTCGGCGGTATCGTCAGCTATGCCGGCACCTACGTGGGCCTGTTGAACATCAACGGCGACGGCGGCGACTTGCTCACTCCGGCTCCCGGCACCGACCCTTCAATTCTCCCCGGCCAATCCGCGGAAGTTACCGGTGATGTCTTCATCAATGCCGATTTCACACAAGACAGTGAAGTCAAAGGCCGGATCTACAACCGTCGGATCACTGACCTGCCTGCAACAGCCGTCGAGGATCTGACCCTCATGACGACGGCGATAACGTCAGACGGCTCGTTTACAGGCGCTGTCAATGCTGGAGGCACAAGTGTGGGCGATTACGGCGGCGTCTTTTCGGGTGCGGATGCCGCAGCGGTGGCAGGCTCGGTCCACGCGACAAGCCATATTGAAGCCTTTTCGGGGAATACTCCCCCAATCGAGGAGTACGGGGTCTTTGTACTCGGCTCTTGCGATGGTGCCAGTCCCGACCCGGTCTGCAACCAGCCTGACCCTTAAACCATGCGCAAGGCCACCGCGGCTCTCTTTGGGCTGGCCCTGGCAACGGCCCAGCCCCATGCGCAAGAAGCACCAGCGCCGCAGATGCATCTGTCGGTCCAGCAAGGGCACGCGTTAGGTGCGCATGCGCTGAACTCCGGCAACCCCCGGCTGGCCTTGCGGATCGCCAGCGCCCTGCTGCAGGCCGACCGCAAAAACCATGCCGCCTGGCACCTGCAGGCAGCAGCCCATGCCAAAAACGGCCAACCCGGCGAAGGCCGGAAGTCCGCCGCACGCGCCTTCCGCTTTGCACCGGACGGCGCTGCAAAGTACCAGATGGCGCAGCTTGCTTCCCGCCTGGCTTTTCAGAGCGGCAGCCCGACTCTGTCGCAATACTGGCTGCGCCGCACTGCCGTGTACGCCCCCGATTACAAGGCCGAGACCCTGATCGCCAAGGATTACAAGACCCTCCGGCGCATAAATCCGTGGTCCTTCCGGCTAAGCGGCGGGGTAAAGCCATCAAATAATGTCAACGGCGGTTCGGATGCAGCCACGCAGGAGATTGACGGGCTCTCCTCCCATCTCAACAGGCTTGGGCCAAGAGCCGTTGCGTTATCAGGTGTTACCGGCACGCTGGACGCAGGCATCAGCCGCCGCTTGAGGCAAAACGAAACAAGCCTGACGTCCTTAAGCGGCCGTCTTTATATTCAGCGTGTGGCTCTGTCGTCCAATGCCAAGGCAAAGGCCGCTGAATTGGCCGGGCAAACTGGTACAACGGTGCCGCGAAACTCCGAATTCGGCTCCACTTATGGTGAAATCACCTTAAGCCATGCTTTTGCCGCTGGCCCCAAGAACAAGGGTGGCAGCGCCCGGATTTCCGTGACCAGTGCAACTTCCTGGTATGGCGGGGAACGGAACTATGATCTGGCAAAGCTGACCGCTGCACGCAGTTGGGCACTATCACCTCAGATGCGTTTCACTCTTGATGGAAGCGCCGAACACCGCCTGAATCCTCGGTATGCCTCTTTGGACGCCGATGTGTTTGGCTTAGGCGCCTCGCTCTCCCGGAAACTGGCCAATGGTGATAACCTGAACGTCACACTTGGCCTGCGTGATACCCAAGCGGAAAGCGACAGCTCCACCACGAAATCCGCAACATTCAGGGTCGGCTATACCTTTGGTCAAAAAGTAGGACCGGTCAAGGTCAGCACCGGGCTGATCCTAGGGGCCGCCGACTACCCCATCTACATCTTCAACAATGGAACAGACTGGGTTCCTATTCCTGGCGGACGGCAGGACCATTCCGCTTACGCCGATTTGAACCTCTTCTTTGAAGATTTTGACTATGCCGGTTTTGCGCCGATGCTGCGATTGCGTGCCGGAAAAAAATTCTCAAACCATAGCCGCTTTGAAAGCTCGGAATTCTCTGTCTCCCTGGGCATTGAAACAAAATTCTGAGAGCGCCTTGGCGCTTTCGCTGGCCTTTGTGCACCGCCCCGGTAAAATCCCTTCAAACATAGACAGGAAAATCCGCCATGCCCCTTACATATCTGCACACCATGGTCCGGGTGAAGGATCTGGAAAAATCAATGGCCTTTTACACGCTTCTGGGTCTGCGCGAAACGCGCCGCTGGGAGAATGAGCAGGGCCGGTTCACCCTGGTCTTCATGGCCCCGCCGGGCCAGGAGGAGGCACCGCTGGAACTGACCTGGAACTGGGACGGCGATGATGCGCTGCCTGATGACAGCCGTCATTTTGGCCATCTCGCCTATGGTGTCGATGATATCTATGCGGCCTGCCAGCATCTGATGGACAATGGCGTCACCATCAACCGCCCGCCCCGCGACGGGCATATGGCCTTTGTCCGCTCCCCCGACAATGTGTCAATCGAACTTCTGCAAAACGGTGAGCCGCTGGCACCTGCAGAACCCTGGGCCGGCATGGAAAACACCGGCAAGTGGTAGGGTAACACCCCGTTCCGCAACGCAGAAAACCCGGCGCAGCACCGGTTTGGTGCTGCCCGTTCCATGCGGCCTCTGCGGCCGCTTATTGATTTCCTGCAACCCTCAAACCCGGTAACAAGGGCGGCCGCTTCTGCAGCCGTCTGCCATGGACCTTCATGCGGATCCTGGCGCTTTGCCCTTCAATACGTCCAGAGCACGGTTTCCCCTCATGCCCTGTCTGCGGCCCGCCGGTGTTTTCCCGGCTTTTGCGGCCCGTTGCCCGCTGGGATTTCACACCCCAACCGGCGGCTTAGTAAATATAGCGGATCTGGTCAGACCAATACCGCTCCATCCGCTTCAGCGCGGTGGAGATATCGTCGATCCCTTGGGAGGAGATCACATCCTTGTTCTCCAGGCCTTCCGCATGGCGCGAGAACAGCGCTGAGACGATATCGCGGATTTCCCGGCCCCGCTGGGTCAGGCGGACGCGCACCGACCGGCGGTCGATCTCGCAGCGCTGATGGTGCATATAGCCCATCTCGACCAGCTTCTTCAGGTTATAGCTGACATTGCTGCCCTGATAGTAGCCGCGGGTCTTCAATTCCCCGGCGGTCACTTCATTGTCGCCGATGTTGAACAGCAGCAGCGCCTGCACTGCGTTGATCTCCAGCACGCCGACGCGTTCGAACTCATCTTTGATGACGTCCAGCAGCAGACGATGAAGGCGCTCAAGCAGACCCAGCGCCTCCAGGTAGCCAGTCATGAACCCTTTGCGGTCCGTCTGGCCGATTGGCATTTCCATACTCATTCGCATCTCCGACTCGAATTTGCTCTTGAGACAAGATGCCAACAATTCCCCAAAAATCAGTTAAGCCGGTATTTTATTATTTTTGGTACGTTTGCGATATATCGGCAACCAGGGCGCGGAACCGCTCTTGCGGTGCCGCCTGACCGGTGACCCATTGATACAGATCCTGATCATTCTCAAGCAGCAGCTGATCATAAAGATCCAGCTGCGCCTCGTCCATCTGCTCAAGATTCGCGGCTGCAAAGGCCGACAGCAGGATATCCATTTCCTTGATACCCCGGCGCATCGAACGCATCTGCAGCCGCTTCAGACGGGTGGCACGGTCTTCCTGCATCCCGGTCTCAGGCAGCTTCAGTTGCCTGGCTGTCATTGACTTGCAGCAGGGTCCGCAGTTTTTTCTCCAAACGCGCCGCACGATCTGCATTCTGGCGCATCTCGCTGCGCAGATCGCGCAATTCGCTCAGAACACTTGCGAAGTCACCAGCGTCCAGCTCCAACGGCGCCGGTTCCGACATGCCTTCGCCTTCGCCGGTCAGCAGCCACGACATGGAGACGTTCAACACACCCGCCAGCATGGTCAGCTTGTTGGCACGCGGTTCTGCCAGATCCCGCTCCCAAGCGCTGAGAGTGGATTTCTTGATGCCAAGCCGGCGCGCCAGCTGGCCCTGGGTCATCCCGGCAGCTTCCCGTGCGGCCGCCACGCGGTCGCCGAAAGTTGCTGCATCCGGACCGTACCAGTCTGTGTTCTGCTCCGTCATTGCCAGTTCTCCTAAATCCAGTTTCGACGCGGCTTGATCGCCATCTAGCCGCACCCTATGACAGTTATGCGAAACATACAAACCAAGGCCATAGCCCATGTCTTTCCTGTCCGAGACCTTATCCCGCGTCAAACCGTCACCGACCATCGCGATGACCGCAAAAGCCGCCGAGCTGCGGACCGCGGGACGCGACGTCATCGGCCTCAGCGCCGGCGAGCCGGACTTTGACACGCCGCAGAATATCAAGGACGCAGCGGTCGCCGCCATTGCCGCGGGCAAGACCAAATACACCGCCCCCGACGGTATCCCCGAGCTGAAGCAGGCGGTCTGCGCCAAGATGAAGCGCGACCACGGGCTGGACTACACGCCCGCGCAGGTGTCGGTCGGAACGGGGGGCAAACAGACGCTGTACAATGCGCTGATGGCGACCCTGAATGCAGGCGACGAGGTGGTGATCCCTGCCCCCTATTGGGTCAGCTACCCGGACATGGTGCTGCTGGCCGGCGGCACGCCGGTGATTGCCGAGACCTCGATCCAGACTAATTTCAAGCTGACCGCCGATCAGCTGGAGGCTGCGATCACCCCGAAAACCAAATGGTTCATCTTCAATTCGCCGTCGAACCCCACCGGTGCGGGCTACAGCCGGGACGAGTTGAAGGAACTGACAGATGTGCTGCTGCGCCACCCGCATGTCTGGGTAATGACCGACGACATGTATGAGCACCTGGCCTATGACGGGTTCGAATTCTGCACGCCCGCACAGGTCGAACCGGCGCTGTACGGTCGCACCCTCACCTGCAACGGCGTCTCCAAGGCCTATGCGATGACCGGCTGGCGCATCGGCTACGCCGCAGGCCCCGAACAGCTGATCGCCGCCATGCGCAAGGTGCAATCGCAATCCACCTCCAACCCCTGCTCGGTCAGCCAATGGGCCGCGGTGGAGGCACTCAATGGCACACAGGACTTCCTAGCGCCCAACAACGCGACCTTCATCCGGCGCCGCAATCTGGTGGTACGGATGCTGAACGAAATCGACGGCATCTCCTGCCCGGTGCCCGAAGGCGCCTTTTACGTCTATCCCTCCATCGCCGGGCTGATCGGCAAGACCACGCCCGCAGGCAAGCTGATTGAAACGGACGAGGATTTCGCCACCGCGCTGCTGGAGGAGGCCGACGTCGCCGTGGTGTTCGGTGCCGCCTTCGGGCTGTCGCCCAACTTCCGCGTCAGCTACGCTACATCCGACGCAGCGCTGGAAACGGCCTGCAGCCGCATCCAGGCGTTCTGCGCCGCGCTGACGTAACGGGAGAACAAGACATGAGCGCCGATCTGCCGGACTATTACTTCCGCGTCCGTGAAAACGGCGCTTTTGTTTTTCGCGTTGATACCGAGAACCGCCAGCGGCGGATCGAAATGGATCAGATCGCCGTTGTGAATATCCGCAACGGCGAGATCAAACCGCATGGCCAGCGCGCATTGTCCGAACAGGACATCGCCGAGATCAAATCCTGGATGGAAAGCCGCGCCGCCACCATCGCCGCCCGCGACACCGACGACATCCACCGCGCCATCGATCACCTGAACCTTACCGCCCATTGGGCCAACAGCCGGGCTACGGATGCGCAGCTGGAGGATGTCACCGACGCTTTGCTGCTGGCGATGCACGATCTGCGCGGCGTGCTGGTGCGCAAAAAGGCCGACCGGCTGATGAAGGACCGAAGCGGGGACTGACCTCCCTCCCTCCCGGATGCTTCAGCCGCAGAACAGCGACCGTACCGAAAAAGACCGGAACCGGGCCTCCGCCCGCCCGGGGGCCAGGTCTTGCAGGCCTGCCTGGCGCCTTGGCAACAGCTGGCTGCCCAGCACAAACCTTCTGCGCTGCCACAACTGTTCTGCCGTTCCGGCCTCAGGCGCGCGCAGCCCCAGCCGCCACTGCAGATGCAGGCTCCATCTTTCATGGCGGTCACCACCCAGGCGGAACAGGTGCCGGCTGTCCTGCAGCGGGCGGGGCACCGGCGCCGGCTCGTCCAGACTGGCAACCTGGCAGATATACTGTTCCGTGACCGCGGCCTGCAAATAGGCGCCGCTCCGCGTCAGGGTGATCTTGTGCCCGCCCTTGATCCCTGCGCCGCGGATGGCAAATTCCAGCACCTCCGGCAGCTTGAAGACCCGCGTTCCGGGTCCGAACAGCCGCCCCTCGCCCTGCCAGCCTGATCCGCTGGCAAAATGCAGCGCATAGCGGCCCGGCGGCACCAGCACCTTGAAGAACGCACCGCCTTCGAAATAGGCCGCCAGCGCTTCCTCGCCGCTGTCTTCGCTGCTTAGCACCAGATAATAATCCGCCCCCGGCGGGCTTTTCACCTGCAGCGGAAACACAGCCGGCAGTCCGGTTTTGTTCCACATCAGCCCGCTCCGGGGCCGCTCAGTCTCTGCCGCGGCGCCCGCAGCCAGGGCGATCAATACCAGGCAGGCCAGCAAAGCGCCCCCAAAAGACGCCGGAGAAACAGGACAGGTAACGGAGCTTGCCATAACAGGGGCCTCCTTGCCGCCGGTGGCAGTGTTCCCGCCCAGCATACCACACTGCCCAAGCGGATACAGGGGCGGACAACGCAACTACTAGCTGATTAATTTTCCATTAACACAATCCTAGTATCACATTTGGACTGCTGCCGCCTGAGCAGCCCCGCACCCGCAGAACCCGCGGTGCACCGGTACGTCCCGCTTTTGTTCTCAGCTACAACAGGAATCCCTATGCAAAAACCCATTCTGTCTCTGGCCGCTGCCACTGTTTCCACCCTGCTTGCCGGGACCGCAGCTTATGCTGTCGGCGCAGGCGCTGTTGCGGACAGTGTGATTGCCGAACAGCGCGCAGCCCTTGCGGCCAAGACCAAGGGCGCCGGTTTCGGCCCCCAGGCGCCGCGCGACATAGACGCCGCCGCTGGCAGCAACACGCGCAGTTTCCAGGCGGCGCCGGACTATGCGGAGATGAACCTGTGCAACATCCACTTTCACGAGAACGCCGAACACCGCGGCGGTGACTTCACGACTTTCGCCGGCAATGGCGACGGCCACGGCTATGGCACCGGCTACAAATACGACGGCACGCTGACCGCCGCAGAACTGGCACCGCTCGACCATCCCATCGGCGCAACCGAACACGGCGATCTGCAGCCCGGCGACACGATCGAGGTGCATTACGTCCACTCCACCGCCCAGGTGCAGCCCGGCCCGACCCTTGGGTCCTGTCTCAGCGACGCGATCAAGAACCCGCAGCTGCGGGTCGAAGCACAGGTTTTTGTGCTGGTGAACGACGAAAATGCGCTCGACTTCAACGCGCTGGCCCATCTGGGCAAGGCAAACGGGCTGCATCAGGCCAGTAATATTCCCAGCGATACCGGCACCCCGGTGCAATATGCCGGCTCCACCACCGGCCCCGGCTATAACGAGGACGGCTCCCCCTTCCAGGTCTCCTGGAGCGTGCGCCCCAAGGTCGCCAAGGTGAACATTCATTCCGTCGGCAAATGGCTCGAAGACAATGTCTTTATGGAGGATCACGCCCACGGTGTTCGCAATCTGGTGATGAACCCGGATTTGCTGTCGGACATCAGCCACTAGAAACGGCCGCGCTAAGGCGCTGATTGCTTGTCCGCCGAATCCCCCCACGCAGGACAAGCCAAGGGCTTCGCGCTGCCCGTGCGAAGCCCTTTTTTCTTTCAGCCCGGCAAACTGCCCTCTGCGGCTCAGGACGCCGTGGCGGCGGCGGCGTCTTTCATTGCATCGACGCCTTTCTTCCACAGGTTGCCCTGCCATAGCTCTTCAAGACCCGTTTCACCGCAGGCGCCCTTGGTGGTCAGATAGTCATAATAAGAGGTCGGCTTGTGCCCGGTGATGTTATAGAAATCCGGGCTGCAGCGGGTGTAGAAACCGTTGGTCAGATACTCAAAGAACTCGGCGCGGGTGCTGCCGAAATCGGCCTCGAACTGCTCCATCGACTGGGCGCGGTACGCGATTTCCTTGCCCATTGCGCGGCCCAGATCAGCAGCGATTTCCGCCATCGACTGCGGCGCCGGGCCCGTGATGTCATAGAATTTGTTGCCATGCCGAGCGGGGCCTTCCGCCAGCACCACCGCCGCCGCCTCGGCGATGTCGCGGGTGGCGACAAAGGAATTGCGCATATCCCCCAGCGGGTTGGAGAACCAGCCCTCGGCGCCGATGGTGTCGCAATCGGTCTTCAGCAGGTGGTTCATGAAAAAGTTGTTGCGCAGCGCGGTCACGTTCAGCCCGGCATCAATCAGCGCCTTTTCGCCCCACCAGTAATGCTGCAGCATCAGCGGAATACCGGCCCCTGCGCGCGAGGCATGGGTATCCGCGTCATAATCGGCGGTGTTGGTATCGGCGCCCATGCAGCTGACCCGCACCACGTGTTTGATCTGATCCCTGCGCGCGCCCAGCGCCTTAGCAAAGTTCAGATGCCCCTCCAGCATCGGGTCCAGCGAGGCGGAATAGACCGCCGAAACACCATCCAGCGCGGCGTCCCAGGTGGCCGGCTCCGACAGGTCGAACTTCACAACCTCATCAGCGCCCAACGCGGTCAACTGCTCGGCCTTGGCCTCGCTGAAATAGCAGGCACGCACGGTGAAACCGCCTGCGGAGGCAAGACGCGCCACCAGCTCGCGGCCAATGCGGCCGGTGGCCGAGGTGATCAGAACAACGGGTTTGGACATGGGGGATCCTCCTGGTACCGCGCACCGTCCAAACGGCGCGCGCAAATATTGCAAATCTGCGCAGACCCTACCGCAACAGGCTGGTGCCAAGCCTCCGAAACCCGACGCAAAATGCCATGGTTTCGCCAGACCTCAGGCCGCTGTCACTCGGCGATGTCTTCCGCCCACAATTCAGGCTTTTCCCGGATGAACCGCTCCATCAGCGCGATGCAGTCCGGGTCCTCGGCAATCACCACCTCCACACCGCGCGAGCGCAAGAACTCCTCGTTGCCGCCAAAATTCTGCGCATCACCGATTACCACCCGCGGGACGCCGAACTGGACAATGGTACCGCTGCACATCATGCAGGGCGACAAAGAGGTATAAAGCACCGTATCGCGATAGGATCTTTGCCGCCCCGCCTTGCGCAGCGCGTCCATCTCGCCGTGGGCAATCGGATCCCCCTTCTGCACCCGCTGATTGCGCCCCTGCGCCACCACCTGACCGCCGCGCGCCAGTACCGAACCGATCGGGCAGCCGCCCTCGTCAAATCCCGCCCTGGCTTCTTCATAGGCAATGCGCAGCAGGCGTGTGTCGTCGTCGGTCATCATCAGGAACGGCCTCTTTCTGAATGAATACAAAGCTGTCCCGGAAGCCTGCCCAGATGCCCGCAAAGGGTCAACCCCGCGCCGCTCAGACTGCCGCAGCGCCCACCAGCTTGATCGACTGCCGCCAGAACCGGGCCATCAGGAAGACGCCGGCGGCTGTAAGCCCTGCAATCAGCCCCACCCAGACACCAACGCCGCCCCATTCCAGCATAAAACCAAAGACATAAGACGCAGGAATCCCGACGGCCCAATAGCTGAGCACCGCAATCACCATCGGCACGCCAGTGTCCTGCACTCCGCGCAGCAGCCCCAGCGCAATGGCCTGCATCCCATCCATCAGCTGAAACAGTGCCGCCGCCGCCAGAAGCCCGGCACCGATCAGCAGGATCTCCGTCTTCTGCGGATCCGCCGGATCCAGGAACAGCGACATCAGCGGATCCGGAAGGGTCAGAAACAGAGTGATCCCAATCACGGACACCACCAGCGACATCACTGTCACAACCTTGCCGCCGCGCGCCATGTGGTCCCGGTCACCCCGGCCAAAGGCATTGCCCGCGCGGATCGTGGCCGCATTGGACAGTCCCAGATGCACCATGAACGTCAGCCCCGCCAGCGAGATCGCAATCCCGTGCGCAGCCAGCGGCACCGTGCCCAGCCACCCCATCATCATGGCTGAGGCCGCAAACAGGCTGGTTTCGGCCAGGGTGGTCAGCCCGATCGGCGTTCCCATCCGCAACACCTGCCCCAGCATCTCCCAGTCGGGGCGCTGGAAATTCTTCAGCAGCTCATGCTCCGGCAGCACCTTCAGCGCATAGGCCAGCACCAGCACAAAGGACACCCCGTTGGTCACCAGCGACGCAATCGCCGCCCCGGTGATGCCCAGCTCCGGCGCGCCCCAGTTGCCAAAGATCAGCGCATAGTTCACCAGCGCGTTCAGCACCGCCCCGAACACCGACAGCCACAGCACGATCTGGGTGCGCTCCAGCGCCGCCAGATACGACTTGGCCACCATGTACAAAAGCGCCGGAAAGATCGCCCAGCCTGCAATCCGCAGGTATTCAGCCGCCGCATGGGCAATATCCGCCTTCTGCCCCAGCATCAGCAGTATAGGCTCCGACCACCACAGCAAGGGCATCGCCAGCGCACCATACAGCAGCGACAGCCACAGCCCCATCCGGGTGCTGCGCCGGATCTGCCGCTCTTCCCCGGCACCGGCTGCCGCCGCCACCATCGGCATCACTGCAAAGGCAAAGCCGGACCCCAAAAGGAAGATGGAAAAGAAATAGGTCGCCCCAAGCGTCACCGCCGCCAGCGCCTCTACCCCGTACCAGCCCAGCATCACGGTATCGGTCAGGCCGATTGCAAACTGCGCCACATGGCCGCCAATCAGCGGCAGCCCAAGGATGGCTATCGCTCTGGTATGGCCGCGCAGAGACATCTCGGTGTGTTTGGGTGCGAACGTGCTCATACAGCCAGCCTTAGGCGGGACAGTCATTCCCGGCAAGAGCGGAGTTTCCTTGCCCCTGCACAGGCCTATGGTGATATCCTGCACAGAAGGATTTCCCGCCTGCCGCCCAGGAGCCATTCCCGATGACCAACGCCTTTGCCCAGCTGATCCCCGATGCCCGCGCCTTTCTGGCAGCGCTTGCGCAGAACAACAGCCGGGACTGGTTCACCGCGCATAAGGACAGGTATGAAGCCCAGCTGAAGTCCCCTGCGCTGCGGCTGCTGGACGAAGTTTCCCAAGCCATAACCCGGCGCAGCGGCGCCGAAGTCACGGGCAAGTTTTTCCGCCCGCAGCGCGACGTGCGGTTTTCCAAGGACAAGACGCCCTATAGCACCCATCTGCACCTGATGTGGACGCTGAACAGCAGCGGCTGTGCACTGTTTTTCGGGCTGGCCCCGGATTATTGCACCGCAGGCGGCGGCATCATGGGTTTCGGCAAGCCGCAGCTGCCGCGCTGGCGGGCGGCCATCGACGGCGCCTATGGCGACGAGATCGCAGCGCTGACGGACATCCTGGCGCTCAAGGGCTTCGCCGTCAAAGACCCGGAACTGAAACGCGTGCCCGCCCCCTATGGCAAAGCCCACCCGCACGGGCACCTGCTGCAGCGCAAATCCCTGACCTTCTGGCACGGGATGACTGCGCAGGAACAAGCCGCCCCGATGCAAGCGCTGATGTCAGCCTATCTCACTCAGGAGCCGATGTTTGCCCTGCTGGACAGCGCCCTGACCGCGTGATCCTTTACAATGCCCGCAGCATGATCTGGACCGCCAGCACCGCCACCACTGCGCCTGCGGCGATCTCCAGCACTGCCGCTGCCCGCAGCGCGCCCGTCCCTTGCAGCTGCGCCAGCGCGCCCTTGCGCAGGGTGACCGCTGCCGCCGCCACCGCCACAGTCACCGTTGCAGTGCCAAGCCCCATGGCAAAGGCCCCGGCAATCCCGGCCCACAGCACCCCCATGCGCCAGGTCAGAAGCAGCAAAAACACTGCCCCCGTGCAGGGCCGCAGCGCCACCGCGCCGATGATTGCCAACGCGTCGCGCAGCGAGGCCACATTGGCCGCCTCCTCCGCCGTGGGCCCGTGCCGGTGCCCGCAGGCGGCACAAGCGTCTCCCTGTTCATGATGGTGGTCATGCGGGTGATGCCCTTCCGGCCCGCCACCCCGGCTGGCCAGCAGCCGCCGCGCCCCGCGCAGCAGCAGCCACAGCCCCACCAGCGCAATCAGCCCGTAAGACAGCGGCGCCAGCACATCCTCGGCCGCAAGGGTCAGCTGCTCCCGCCCCCAGTCCAGCAGCAGCAGCCCGCCCGCCACCAGCAGCACCGCGGTGGCCGCCTGCGCCAGCGAAGACGCCACCGCCAGCCCGGCCAGCCGCGCCAGCGGCACCGGCTTGCCCATGCCATAGCCGCCGATCACCAGCTTGCCATGCCCCGGCCCGGCGGCATGAAAGAACCCGTAGGCAAAACACAAACCAAGCAGCGCCGTCAGCGCTCCGGGTTCACCGGCCCGCAAGGCCCGCAGCCCCCGCGCCATCGCAGTCTGCGCCTCGCGCTGGCCTTCGCCCGCCCAGGCGGCAACAACGCCTGCACCGCCGAAGCCCCACAGCCAGGCGGCGGAAACCGCAACAGCCAGCACTGAAACTGCCAGAAAAGCCCGCACCTTACGCCCCGCAGCTCAACTGCACGGTATCGGCAAAAGCTGCCCCTACCTCAGGATACGCCGCCTCTGCCTGATCCGCGGGCATCGCATAGAGCAGCTCTTCAACTTTGGTATACGCCGCGTCCAGATCCGGCGGGGTGACATGACCTTGGCAGCCCCCTGAAACCTCCAGCCCGCCGGTCAGGGTATAGGCTGTGTAATAAGTTGGATCATAGGCCTTGATCATCACCCCGTCCGCAGCCTGCGGCTGCGCCAGAACGCGCCGGTGGCGGGTGCTGATGCGCCCCCCGGCGACCTCGGTGGACAGATGCTCCGGCGCTCCCAGCGCCAGCGCAGCCCCATCCCGGGACAGATAGGTGTCGCCCTGAAACCCCTCGGTCCACGCCAAGTCGAACCCCTGCAGCCCGGCCAGTTCCGCGGCTGTCAGCGCACCGTCATAATCGCCGTCCAGCCCCCGGTCCTCGAAAATAAGCAGTGAATAGAACTCATCATAGGCCCAGGTGATCTCCACTGCCTGCAACTGCCCGCTATCCGAAACAATCACCTTCAGCGCGGTATCGACAAAAATATGCGGATGCGATCCGGCGCCCTGCGGCACCAGCAGCGCAAACGAAAGCAAAGGAACAAAACGTTTCATGGCCACAGCTTTACGCCCCAATCCGCCCCCCCGCAACAGCCGCGCACCTCACCAGCAGGCTTCTGCCCGCCCGCTTCTTTCTGGCCGGAAATGTCTACCGTGGACCTTTGGTCAACATCCTTGCGGATTCAGCAAAGCAGCTGTTGAGTAAAACACGGCGAAAGCTGGCGGAGAGCCCAACCTGTAGATTGGATTTCCTTACTGCGTGCGCGCAGCACGGGTTTTTCTGCACTCGCGCGAACTCTGACGTCGCAGCGCGGCGGGAATACCTGCCGTTCGTGTGTGCTGCAGCGAGATTCTTTATCTGAAATTCCAGGACGCCGGACAGAACCGACCTTGGCAATTTCTTCTTCGCTGACGCAGCATCGCTTTGCACATGCGACGGGCTTCTCGCTACCTTACAGTCCTTGTCACGGAAGCGGTCATTGCTTGGCGGGTTCGAGCGGTGGATCAAAACCGCGCCTTCACTGCTTGGCGTTTGGACACTAAAGAGGCCGGATAGAGCCGCCTTTTGCCAACGTAGCTTTCGCGTACGCAGAAAATTCTCGTAACCGATGCGGCAGATTTTCGGCGGTGAAGCGGTTTGCCCAAAAACGAACACTCAAAACCGTGCAGCAGGGGGGATTTCGAACTGTTCATTCGAAGCATCTTAGTCGAAGAAGTTAAGCAAACAGAATCCTTCGGCAAAGCACTTCAATGCTACGGACCCCGTCCGCCTGTCCCGGTAAATCAGAGCATGGCCCCACCGAATATGGCCGTCTTTAGGCCGTTTGACTGCAGTGCGCTTTTGACCCCCGCTGCGATGGCCACAGCGGCGGAAGTATCGCCATGCAGGCAGATGGTATCGATCCGCGCCGGGATGCGCTTGCCGGCAGCGGTGATAATCGCGCCTTCGCGCACCATTTCCACCATCCGCCGCCCGGCCTCTGCCGGATCATAGATCACCGCGCCGGGCAGGCTGCGGTTCACCAGCGTCGCATCGTCGTTATAGGCACGGTCGGCGAAGATCTCGCACGCGGTCTTGCAACCCAGCTCCTGCGCCGCCTGCTGCTGCGCGGTGCCCGCCAGCACCATCACGATGATTTCCGGATCGACTGACAAGGCCGCCTGATAGCAGGCCCGCGCCACCGCAATGTCTTCCGAGGCCATATTGGCCAGCGCCCCGTGCAGCTTCAGATGCCGCACTGCGCCGCCCGCCGCGCGGGCCATTGCCTGCGCCGCCCCTAGCTGATAGCGCACCATGTTGCCCAGCGTCCCATAGGGCACCGACATCCGGCGGCGGCCAAAGCCCTGCAGATCGGGAAAACCGGGATGCGCACCAATGCCGGTGCCCTTGGCCACCGCGTGTTTCATCGTCGCCGCCATCACATCCGGGTCGCCCGCGTGATAACCGCAGGCGATATTGGCCGAGGTCACGATATCCAGCAGCCCGGCATCATCGCCCAGGGACCAGGCGCCAAAACTTTCGCCCATATCGGCGTTCAGATCGACAGTCCGGGTCATGTCATCTCCTCACAAGACATCTTCTTCACCGGCAATCGCGCCGCTGATCAGCTGATAAGACAGCAGGTTGGACATAGTGCGCGGATCGCGGATCAAGGGACGGCACTGGCCGCGCAAGCCTTCGCACCGTTCCGCCTCTGACCGTTCTAGCCCGACCGCCTCCTCCAGCGGGATGAAGCGGAATTGCAGCGCCGCCCCCGCCGCCGCCTGCGCCAGCAAGGGCAGATCGCAGGGCACCACCGTGCCGATCCGCGGATAGCCGCCGGTGGTCTGGCATTCCGACAGCAGCACATAGGGCGTGCCGTCACCGGTCACCTGGATGTCGCCGGGCGTGATCACCTCGGAGACCACCGTGCGCGCGCCCTCCGGGCGGAAGCCTTCGCCTTCGCTCTCCAGCGGCACGCCCATCCGGTTGCCGCGCGCTCCGCGGTGGAAGGCCGTCTGCTCGAACCGCTCTAGCTCGGCCTGCGGGAACAGCGCCGTCTGCAGGCTCGCCACCACCCGCACGGTGCCGCCCTCGAACCGGTTCTCCGGCGTCAGCCCCAGCCCAGTGCCCTGGCTGCCGTCAGGACCGGTGTCCAGAACTTCCCCCTCCGCCAGCGGCGCGCCGATGCCCGCCGCCAGATGCGCCGACCGCGCACCCAGATGCTCCGCCGACTTAATACCGCCGCTAACATGCAAGTAGCCATAACTGCCGCTGCGGGCCGCGCCGATCGTCAACCGCGCCCCAGCGGGCAGCAGGTGGCTGGCGTTCCAAGCCACGGCGGTGCCGTCGATGCTGGCCCGCATCGGCGCGCCGGTCAGGGCGATGCGCAGATCGCTGCCCGCCTGGAACTCGCCGCCCAGGCCGGCCATCTCGACCGCCGCCAGATCCGCCGCCTGCCCCAAGAGCGCAGCTCCCTCGGCCAGCGCCAGCCGGTCGGCAGCGCCGCCGCGCGACACCCCGTATTCCAGCCAGCCCGGGCGGCCAAGGTCCTGAACCGTCATCCCAGGTCCTGCGCGCAGAATGGTCAAGGTGCCGCTCATGACAGTGTCTCCGCCCTTGCACCGCCCAGCGGATCGCGCCGCAAGCCCTGCAGCTCCTCCGGTGTTGTCGCGTTGAATTGCACCTCATCGCCGGGGCGCAGCAGGAACGGCTCCTCTGCATCCGGGCGGAACAGCCGCACCGCGGTCTGGCCCGCGTGCATCCAGCCGGTGGGCGTCGCCACCGAGAACAGCACCAGCTGGCGGATCGCCACCGCCAGCGCGCCTTCGGGGATGCGGGTGGTCAGCTGGCTCTGGCGCGGGATATCCCAGGCTTCGGGCAGCTCTCCCAAGTACGGCTGGCCGGGGGCAAAACCAATGGTCTGCACCCTGACCCGCGCTGCCGACAGCGAGGCCGCTGCCTCTGCCTCGCTCATACCTGCCGCCTCCGCCGCCTGCGGCAGCTGCGGCGCCAGATCGGTGCCGAACACAGCCGGGATCCGCCACAGGCGGCGCTGGCCGGGCAGTTTGGCCGCGTACCAGTCACGCTGCGACAGCAGCCCCTCCAACCGCACCCGCAGCGCCGCATGGCCCAGATGCCGCAGGTCGAAGCGCACATAGGCCGACACCAGCGAGGTGGAAACCTCCTCGATCCCGTCCCAGCTTTCCTGCGCAAGTGCTGCGCGGAACGCCAGGGCGGCGCGGTTGGCCGGCTCGCTCAGGCGGCTGCCAAAGCTCACCAGCATCCCGTCCACCCCCACCGTGCGGATTTCAGAGCTGGGCGTTGCAACGGTATCCTGTGCCATCACATCTGCTCCGGCAGGTAGGTGACGATGGACGGGAACAGCACGATCAGCACCAGTGCCACGATCATCAGGAAGAAGAACGGCAGCGCCGCCTTGGCCACGGTCAGAATGTCCCGCCCGGTCAGCGACTGCAGCACAAACAGGTTAAAGCCGACTGGTGGCGTGATCTGCGACATCTCGACCACGATCACCAGGAAGATGCCGAACCACAGAGGATCAATGCCCGCTTCCAGCACCATCGGCATGATCACCGAGGCGGTCAGCACCACCACCGAAATCCCATCTAGGAAGCAGCCCATGATCACAAAGAAGATGGTCAGCGCTGCCAGCAGGGTGAAGGTCGACAGGTTCAGCGACCCGATCCACTCCGCCAGGATACGCGGAATGCCGGTGAAGCCCATCGCCACGGTCAGAAAGGACGCCCCCGCCAGGATAAAGGCGATCATGCAGGAGGTGATGGTCGCCCCCATCAGCCCTTCGGTAAAGCTTTGCCGGTTCAACGACCCGGACTGCCATGACAACAGCAGCGCCAGCACCACGCCGACAGCGGCGGCATCGGTGGGCGAGGCAATGCCTGCATAGATCGAACCGATCACCCCGCCGATCAGCAGCACCACCGGCAGCAGCCTACGGGCGCGCTTCAGCTTCTCGCGGAAGGTGGCGGCGATGTCCTCGGTGGGCAGCTGGCTGCGGTTCAGGAGTGCCCAGACCACCACATAGCCGACGAACAGCCCGACCAGCAGCACGCCCGGCAGCACGCCCGCGACAAACAGCCGGGCGATGGATTGCTCGGTCGCCACGCCGTAGACGATCAGGATGATCGACGGCGGGATCAGCAGCCCCAGCGTGGCAGAACCGGCCAGGGTGCCGATCACCAGCTTTTCAGGATAGCCACGGCGCGACAGCTCCGGGATCGACAGCTTGCCGATGGTGGCGGCGGTCGCGGCGGACGACCCCGACACGGCGGCAAAGATCCCGCAGGCAAAGACGTTCACATGCAGCAGCTGCCCCGGCAGCCGGTTCATCCAGGGCGACAGCCCGGTGAACATGTCCTCCGACAGGCGCGAGCGGAACAGGATCTCGCCCATCCAGATGAACAGCGGCAGCGCCGCCAGGGCCCAGGAGTTGCTGTGGCCCCACATGGTGGTGGCCATCACCAGCCCCAGCGGCGCCTCGGTGAACAGCGTCATCGCGGCGATGCCCACCCCCAGCAGGGCAAAGGCCACCCAAAGGCCTGCACCCAGGAACAGGAACAGAAGGACAAGAAGAAGGATGGAAAGTGCGGCAATCGACATGGTGAACCCCTATTCGCTCAGAAGATTTTCGCCCTTGCCCTCCCAGGAGGGCGGGGCGCCGCGCAATATGCAGATCAGCTCGTCCGCCAGCGCCAGGGTGAGGATCGCAAGGCCAAGTGCCACCGGTGCCTGCGGCAGCCACAGCGGCACCGACACCATTCCTGCGCTGCGGTCGCCGAATTCCAGCGATTCCAGCAGCAGCAAGCCCATGTACCAGGTGGCATAGCCGCTCATGACCAGTGCCAGAAATGTGACGGCCGCTTCGGACATGCGGCGGGCGCGGACGGGCAGCCGGTTGGTCAGCAGCGTCACCCGGATGTGGCCGCCAGCGCGCAGTGCGTAGGCCAGTGCCAGAAAGGTGGAGGCCGCCAGGAAAAAGCCGGTGAAATCGGCATAAGACGGAATGGTCAGGCCGACCCCGCTGCCGGTCAGTGCCGCCGCGATCTTGTCGGCCAGGTTCAGGCACACCTGCGCGAATACCAATGCCACAATAGCCACGATGAACAGTGCTGCCAGCCCGCCGGCCGCACGGTAGATGAAATCAAGCACAAGCCGCATGGCTGCTCCTCCTCCCCAGGAGACCGGACGCCGCTGCCGGCGTCCGGCCGTGTTGCAGTTACTGCTGATAAGCGTTCAGCAGGGTGGCGCCGGCCTCCCCAGCCTCGCCCTTCCAGTTTTCCAGCATCTGCGCCCCAATGGCACGCAGGCCTTCCATCAGCTCCTCTGAGGGTTCGGCCACGGTGATGCCGTTTTCCTTCAGCACCCCGACCTGCTCGGCGGTCTCGGTCCGGCTCATCTCCCAGCCGCGCGCCTCGGCCGCAGCTGCGGCTTCCAGAACGGCGGTCTGAGTGGCTTCATCCAGGCGGCGGAAGGCACGCTTGTTCACCACCACGATGTTCTTCGGGATCCAGGCCTGGATATCGGTGTAATGAGTCAGGAAATCCCAGGCCTTGGAGTTCACGCCGGTGGAGGGTGAGGTGATCATCGCCTCGACCCGGCCGGTGCTGAAGGCTTGCGGAATATCCGGAACCTCAACCTGGGTCGGCGCGGCGCCCGCCAGGTTGGCGAATTGCTCCAGCGTGGCGTTGTAGGTGCGGAACTTCAGCCCGGCCAGATCGTCCACGCTGTTGATTTCCTTAGTGGTGTACAGCCCCTGCGGCGGCCACGGCACTGCGTACAGCGCCATCAGCCCCTGCTCGTCCAGCAGCCCGTCGATCACATCCTTCTGCGCCGCCCACAGCCGTTCGGCCTCGGCGTAGCTGGTCGCCAGAAACGGCAGCGAGTCGGCGCCAAACGCCGGGTTGTCATTGGCCAAGAGCGACAGGAAGAACTCGCCCGCAGGCACCTGGCCGCTGCGCACCGCCTTGCTGATTTCGGGATGCTTGAACAGGGAACCCGCCGAATGGACCTTGATCTCCAGCCCGCCACCGGTGGCCTCGGCCACGTCGCTGGCAAATTCAGCGACGTTCTTGGTGTGGAACGTGGAGTCCGGATAAGGCGTCGGCATGTCCCAGGTTGCGGCCTGCACCGAAACCGACAGCCCGGCAGCAAGGACGGCGGCACTGCCCAGAATACGTGTGATCTGCATTTTTTCCTCCCAATGCGGTTTGTTGTCTATTTATATTCATAACGCTGACAATTTGTCAACGTTATGCCAAAATGGGCCCCTGCTCGCTTGATCTTGCTGATACTTTGCATTTTTATAGCTTCAAGCAGGTAAAACACCGGGGTTTTATCAATAATGAAGGAGCTAAAGATGGCTGAAAACCAACCGGACGGCCGCCGAATCGTCTCCTCCCGCCATCTGGCAGAGGGCGACGGATGGGAACTGTCGGAACTGGAATACGGGCTGATCGTCGCCTTCAATGCATTTTCGCGCTGGACCGCCCGCTGCATGTCCGCGGCCGGCCAACCCGACCTCAGCCCGCTGGAAATCCTGATCCTGCACAACGTTAATCACCGCAGCAAGGACAAGCGCCTGTCCGACATCTGCTTCCTTTTGAACATCGAGGACAGCCACACGGTGAATTACGGGCTGCGCAAGCTGCTCAAGGCGGGGCTGCTGGATTCTGAAAAACGCGGCAAGGAAGTGTTCTACCGCACTTCCCCTGAGGGCGCCGCGATTTGTGCTGCCTATCGCGATGTCCGCCGCCAATGCCTGCTGGACGGGCTGGATGGCGTCGATCTTCCAGGAAAAGATCTGCGCGAGATTGCCCGCAGCTTGCGCACTTTATCGGGCTACTACGATCAGGCCAGCCGCGCAGCGGCGTCGCTATAAGGATGGCCGGGGACCAAGGGCAATGGGAATCGGCAGTTCCGGGCCACCTGACCGATGAGCTCCTTTGACGGTTAACCTGTCCGGCAGGACTCCGCCCAGTGATTCCAGCCGCGCCGCAGAACGGCCAGCCCAATCCGCCAGGATGGAGCGGTCCAGAGTGATCCCTTCCTGCCCGTAATTCTGCGGCTGCTGGTACAGGGGAAATTGGCCCGCCTATTTGTTGGCCAGCACATTGCCTGTGAGGCGTGAAAGAGGTTGACGGCGGATTGGAACCTGCCGTGCGCCTGCCAGACTATGTACCTGAGACGCTTCGGCTTCATTCAATGTCCCGGCATTGACGCTTTCATAGCTAGCGTTCAGGCAAAACGCCACAAAAGCGGGAGCAGAGCCCACTTTGCAAATTTTCTGTGGCGCGGCCAACGGCTGCTTTCATCATCGGCTTATCGATTGGCAAGTCACAGCACCCTTTCGAACAAGTAGGCAAATGGCGATTTGGTATAAGCAACGCCGCGTCCTGATTTCATCAGGCTGTCACGGGTGATCGTTTGCGGCTTTTTCGGCACCATGTAGCTGTCAAGGTGTTGATCGGTGACCTCGAAGCAACCGCTTGCAGAGGTGACGACCGCAACCAACTTGAACCGTGGATCGAGCGCCGCAAGCGCTGCATCCCCATGGCTTGAGTTCACCAGGAAATGCCCCCCGATGCGCAGCAAATGGCCGCAGGGCTCCGATACAAGCCCCGCATAGAGTGAGATCAGCAGATCGAAGCTTTCGGGCGGCAAATCAAGTGCGGCGTAGTCGCCATGCACGAACGCGACCCGCCCGTTCACATTGCCTCCATGGTCGCAGATGATCTGTCGCGTACCTCCAGTATCAGCAAAAAACGTCGCCGCCCGTTTGTCCATGTCCGCATAGGTCACATCGTCATAAACAAAGGACGGCGCAACATCGACGTAGCTGCCCGCATAGAGCACACGGCGCGCAGGGACCGCCGCGCTCACCGCTTGAAACAGCCGCCAACGGTCGCCTTTATGCTGATCCTGCTTTTCCCAAAGCGCCTTTGTCTTTTCCTTCACTTTGGTTCCTCCAGCAGGACGGCCCAACGTTCCATCGCGACCTCATGGGCTATCATTTCTACGCAGAACCCGCCTTCCGAAACCGCTGCCGCGATGCCCGCGAATCCCATCCGTGCATCCCCTACGATGTAAAGACCTGGAATATTAGTTGTGCCGTTCGCACCGGCAAGCTCGGACATACCCCAATCGTTCTCTTCGTTCGCGATAACCCCCAGACGCACCGCAAAGTCAGTCGCGGGCGACGAGAATTCCTCGACGACAAACCCGCTTTGCCGCGCAATCTCGCGGCCGTCGTCCAATACGACATGGGTGAGCGTGCCGCCTTTTGACCGTAAACTCGCAACCCCGGCTTCTTCGACCGGCACGCCTTTGGCCTGCAACTCTGCTTTCACCTTGGCGTCCAATGGATTGCCGTTGGTGAACACGATCATATCGCGCGACCAAATCCGCATCATCGGCACAAAATGTTCGATTGCGCCGTGGCCGAAAATGGCCAACGCTTCGTCGGAATGTTCGTACCCATCGCAGAACGGGCATGGGTAAACCGATTTGCCGTAGACGTCCTCGATACCGGGCAAGTCCAACTGGTCGAGGTTGTCCCGATGACCCGTCGCAATCAGCATGCGGGTCGCGGTCATCGTTGCACCCTGCGCTGTCGTCGCCGAAAATCCGCCGGCCAAGCGGGAGACCTCAGAAACCTTACCGGCAATGTAGTTGACGGTTGGATATTTGTGCAGCTGCTCTTTGGCCACTGCCAAAAGCTCGCTTGGGTGGGCACCATCGCGGGTCAAAAACCCGTGCGAGGCTGTGGTCACAAAGTTGCGGGGGCTTTCCGCGTTGATGAATGCGGTTTTCATACGGGTGCGTCCAGCAATCAAAGCGGCGGATTGTCCGGCGGGTCCACCACCGATGATAATGAGGTCGTAGTGTTGGCTAGCCATGTCTGGATCCGTTAATGCTGATGGTTTCGTCGGCCCAACATAGGCCCGCTGGCGTCGTTGCTTGAGAGCGTGGATTCGGGTATTATCGGCTGATCTTATGATATTCGGGATTTGTGCATGACAGATCTTAAGCAGCCCGAACCGCCGCATCCCTCCTGCTATGTGATTCACGAGACGGGCGTCAGCACACATCCGGCGCCCGTCGCCGTTCATGCCGAACATGGGTTGGTGTTTGCCCGCGAGGGTTGGTTCACAATGGAGCAAAGATACGAAACGCTATCCTTGGCGGGAAGCGTGACGATTGTTCCCGCCGGTGTGCCGCACCGGCCATTGGCAGGTGAAGATCTCGATTATTGGCTGCTAGGGTTTTCCGCTGGCGGCTTTGGGCTTGATGAGGAGCAGGCGGTCATGCGTCCCTTTGCCGAGGTTCGCCTTGGGGCATCCCCGGTGATCCACCTGGAGAATGCGGCACAGGCACGCCTGCAGCTCTGGTTTGAAACCTTGGCGCGCGAGGCCGAAGGGCAAAACGAGCTGACCGCAGACGTGCAACGCAGCTTGATTACGCTAATTCTTTCAGAGGTGTCACGGGCGATGCCAAATGCGGATGAGGATACGCAACGCTCGCCGCTGGTCGCCGCCGCACTGCGCTACATTCAACGGCATAGCCTTTCCCCAATTTCCCTCAGCGATGTGGCCTCCGCAGTTAGGCGAACCGCGCCCCATGTCGCGGCCGTCGTCAAAGCCGATACTGGCTTTACGGTCGGCACATGGATCACTTCCGCCCGCCTCGCCAAGGCCGCGCAACTCTTGCAACATACCGACATTCCCGTCGATCAAATTGCCCCACACATCGGATGGCAGGACACGACCCATTTCATACGCCAGTTTCGAAGAATCTATGGAGTGACCCCTGCTGCCTGGCGCAAGAAGCAACGATTGCCAGCGTAGCCGCTTGTATAAAATTCTCCTTTGCAGACACTGACGCATTTGCAGCAAATGCACCAAGTCCCGCTCCTCGATGGTCGATCCTGGTCGCGGCGAAAGGGCGGATTGGATTTGGCCGAAATTTATGCCGATGAATGACTTCTGTGGATGGCGCCTGCATAGCAAGACATATTTTGACGATTTCTGCGGCGGTTTGGTCAGTACAGTCGTCTGTCCGGCCTGTTCGCTTGGCGATCTCCCACTGGCCCTGATGATTTCCGCAGGCGAAGCTCCAATCAGCAAAACAACCTCAAGGGGTAATTGCCATTCCCGGAGTGTCCTGGCTCTTGGTTGACTTGATTCCGCATCATCACGTCATTCGTCTTGCATCTCTGGCAGGTTATCCGGTCAAGCGACCGGCTGCCGGTAGTCTTCCAGTCGCGTCAGCATTGCCCAGATTGCACGAGCCGCCTTGTTCGCCATGGCAACAGTCGCAAGCCGAACCGGTTTTCCGGCCAGAATTTTAGCGGTCCAGGTATCGACCTTTTCAGGATTCCGTTTGGTCATCAGCGCGCGGGATGGCATGCCAACGATCAGGAGTTTCCGGATGTAGTGGTTCCCCTTCTTGGTGATGTGTCCGAGCCTCTCCTTGCCGCCACTGGATTTACTGAGCGGGGTTAATCCCAACCAGGCGGCCAGATCGCGTCCGGTTCTGAACTGTTTGGCATCGCCGATCGTCGCCACGATTGCGGATGCCGTGATCGGACCGATCCCCGGCACCTGCATCAGCCGTCGCGCATCGGCATCTCGTTGGCAGTGGCTCTCGATCAACCTGGTGAAGCCATCAATGCGGGCGTTGAGCCCGAGGAATTGGTAAAACAGCGTACCGAGGACCCCATTCGCCGGCTCGGGCATGTCAGGTTGAACGCCCTTGAGATGGCGTTTGGAAAAGGCGGTCACGGCCTCGGCACCGGTTGGCAGGACACGCCCAAATTCGCGCAACAGGCCGCGGATGATGTTCGCGACATGAGTTCTCTGGCGGACAACGAGTTCGCGGGTGCGGTGGACCGCCAGCAGCGCCTGCTGGTCTTCCGTCTTGATCTCGACAAATCTCGTCTTGCGCCTTTGAACGATCCCCCGGATCGTTCAATCCGCTGGCGCGGACCAGCTTAAACTCGGGCGACGAACGGCTTCGCAAATCGCCTCGGCATCCACCGCATCGGTCTTTCCCCGCTTCACATAAGGTTTGACGTAAGTCGCTGGCATCAGCCGGACATCATGGCCAAGTTTGCGCAACTCGCGCTCCCAGTGATGGGCAGAACTGAAGGCCTCCATGCTGACCATGCATGGCAGCAAGCTTTCAAAAAATACCAGTAGATTGGCGCGCTTTATCTTGCGATTGAAAATCTTGCGGCCTGTCTCGGTAATTCCGTGAACCTGAAGAACATTCTTGGCCAGATCGAGACTTATGGTTTTAACTGTCATTGGGTGGTTCCTCTCCTAGCAGTTCATGACAACTGCACTATGGTGCATTGCGACGCCGGTGGAGCAGGAGCCATCCACTTCGTCCGCAATCAGAAAATCCGCTGCATCGCCGCAAAACCCTGCCGCAAGAGCGAAGGCTTTCTGCATGGGCAATAGCCGCACGGGCAAAAGTCCGGAAGGTCCGCATCCTGCCAGTTGGCAGCCGTGGTTTCGAAGGTCAGTAATCGTCAGTTGGAACGGGCCGTCGCGCAGGTTCGCCGGTCTTCAGCCCCGCATTCATGATGACGATGAGCTTGCGCATGAGTGCCGTGGTCGCGACCTTTGCGGGCTTGCCACGTTCACGTAAGCGTCGCGCGCATGATTGCATCATGGGATCGTATCGCAGCGTTGACAGAGCGGCCATGTAGAGCGTGGATCTGACGTCGCGCCTGCCCCCGGAAATGCGGCGGTGGCCTTTCAACGTCCCTGAATCTTGGGCGTGCGGCGCAAGTCCAACGATGGCGGCTGCTTTACCCTTGGCCAGTGAGCCAAGCTCAGGCACATATGCCAAGCACGCCGCAGCCGTTTCGGAGCCTACACCGACCACGGATTTCAGCAAGTCCGACTTGCTCCGAAACCCGGGTGTTGATGATATCAGCTTGCCGGTTTGTTCATCCAGCTCGTTCATATCTTTGGTCAGGGCGCGGATATGGCGTTTCAAGGAGCGCTCAACGGCCCTGATTTGTGGATGTTCCAGCCGGTTCTGTTCCTTGCGGATCATCTGGGCAAGGCCATCGCGACGCCGCCGTAGCCCACGTAGCTCGGCTGTTTCCGTGCCAGGCGGCTGCCAAAGGCGCAGATCCTCTGATTTTGCGGCAAAGAGTGCGAGCATTCTTGCGTCCACCTGGTCTGTCTTGGCTGACAATCCGGGATACTTCGCAAAGTTCCGTGTCCGTGTGCCATGTGCGCGATGGACAGGCAGCTCCAGATCGACACAGGACTGAAGAACGTGCCGTTCATAGCCTCCAGATGCCTCGCAAACGACAAATGGGATGCCGCCTTTCCTCTTGTCTTGAGAAACCGTTTGATGGCCGTGACGCTGTTGGGACTTGTCACCTGCCGATCATCGGGCAATCTATGCACCGTCAGACTGGCCTTCGAGACTTCGAATGCAATGATGTTGGTGCGGTCTGCCTCGCTGAAGTTATTGCTGATGTCGTTATCCTTGATTAGGCTCGGCCGCGAAGGCCCTTCTGCCGTTCGGATGGCCGGACAGATGTGACGGGCGGCAAGATATTTTGCGACCGTTGAGCAGGTCTTCCTCGGGTTGGCCTGCCCGCCACCAGCTTCCCGAAAAGCCATCCGGGAAACCGACCGGCTTCATCTTCTCAGAAGATAAAATAGAGGCAATGTCTTACGCATAACCCTGGGGTGAGGCCGGAAGGCCAAGAGGGCAGCGCCCCTTCTTGCAACCCAAAACCGCAAGAGCCCGCCGATAGCCCCCCGATCCGCCGAGTTAACCGGCAGCCTCCCGCGCCACTGCCGCGATTGCCGCCCGCACATCCGCCTCGCGGCTGCGGTGGTTGGTGATTGCCGCGCGCAGCATCACGCGGCCTTGCGAACGGGTGGTGGAAAACACCGCCTCGCCGCTTTCCTGCAGGGTCTGGGCAACCCGCGCATTCACCTCTGACTGCGCCTCCGGCGGCAGATCGCTGCGCGCGGTGAACACGCAGACATTCGACACCACCGGCGCCCCCAGTGCCATATCGGGCTGCGCCTCAATTTGCGCCGCCATATATGCCGCCAGCTCGCAGTTCCCTGTAACGGCTTCCGAAAACGCCGCCTCGCCATAGGTCTCCAGCGCGGTCCAGACCTTTAACGCCCTATTGCCGCGGCTCAGATCAATGCCGTAGTCGCAGAACCACGGCTCACCGCCCGCCAGCCCGCGCTCGGCCCCCTCCAGATAGGATGGCCGCGCCGAAAACGCAGCCCTATGCTCATCTTCGTTGCGCAGCAGCGCCATGCCGCAGTCATAACCCACATACATCCACTTGTGGAAATCCAGCGCAATGCTGTCGGCCCGTCCAATCCCGTCGGACAATGACCGCCAAGGCGCGTGCGCAATCCGCGTCCAGGCGCCAAAGGCCCCGTCCACATGCAGCCACAACCCCAGATCCGCCGCCGCATCGGCCAGCGCATTCAGATCATCATACAGCCCCAGATCCACCGATCCGGCTGTGCCCACCACCAGGAACGGCACCGCCCCGGCAGCCTTGTCTTGCGTCACCATCGCCGCCAAAGCCGCACAGTCGATCTGTCCGCCAGCCAAGGGCACTTTGCGCAGATTGTCCGAGCCGATGCCCAGCAGCTCCACCGCCTTCAGCGTCGCATTATGCACACCCTCGCCCGCATAGGCCGTCAACCGCGTGTCACCCTGGCCGGATTTGCGCAAATCCTTCAATACCCGCAGCCGGGCCGCCTGAAAGGCAATCACCGTCGCCTGCGAGGTGCCGGTCACCAGCAGCCCGCTGGCGCTGTCCGGCATCCCCATCTTCTGACGGGTCCAGTCCACCACGGCGCGCTCCATGTAATTCGCACCGTGATCGCGCCCGCCCATATTGGCATTGACCGCCGCCGCCGCCATTGAGCTGATCAGATCCGTTGCCAGTCCCGATCCCTGCACCCATCCCCAGAACCGCGGATGGGTATTGCCGCCATGATAGGGCAACACGTCGCGGATGATCCGGTCCACCGCCGCCTGCGGCCCCCGCGCCTGTGCCGTCACCGCATAGCGCGCATCAATATCCTCGGGCACCGGCTGCCAAGGGTGCTCCGCAGCCTCTTCCATCTGATCCAGCGCCGCCTCCAGCATCCGCTGCGCCTCCGCCCGGAACGCCGCCCAGTCCTGCGTCTTGATCCCCTTGCCAGCCACTTGGCGGCCCTCCTCATGCCATTCGTTGGCCAAGGTTTAACTCGCAGGCTGTTTTCCTGCACGGGAAATATCGACGCAAGCGGATAACCGGAACTTACCTTCGGCGCAGTGAAAACAACCGCTCTCCGCCCGCCCCGGCCGCCTTATCCACAGCCCCATGCGCCCCTCTTCCACCCGGCCCCGACACCTGCCATAATGCCTCCCAATCAACACCAAGGAAGAGCAGTTTCCGCACATGGCCGACGACCTCCTCAGCACGCCTGCAGCCGACACCTATGACGCCTCCTCAATCGAGGTGCTGGAAGGCCTCGAACCGGTCCGCCAGCGCCCCGGCATGTATATCGGCGGCACCGATGAGCGCGCGCTGCACCACATGGTGGCCGAGATCCTCGACAACTCGATGGACGAGGCCGTCGCGGGCCATGCCAACCGCATCGAAGTCACCCTGAACGCGGATTATTCCGTCACCATCACCGACAACGGCCGCGGCATCCCGATCGACCCGCATCCCAAGTTCCCGGACAAATCCGCGCTTGAGGTGATCCTCTGCACCCTGCACGCAGGCGGCAAATTCTCCGGCAAGGCCTATCAGACCTCCGGCGGCCTGCACGGCGTCGGCTCCTCGGTGGTGAACGCGCTGTCGGATTCGCTGGTGGTCCAGGTGGCCAAGAACAAGGAACTGTTCGAGCAGCGCTTCTCCCGCGGTCTGCCGCTGGGACCGGTGGAAAAAATCGGCGCCGCCCCCAACAAGCGCGGCACTTTCGTGACCTTCCACGCGGATGAGCAGATCTTTGGCTCCCACCGGTTCAAGCCCAAGCGCCTGATGACCCTGGTGCGTTCCAAGGCCTATCTGTTTTCCGGCGTCGAAATCCGCTGGAAAACCCATATCGACGACGGTGAAACCCCGGCCGAGGCCACCTTCCACTTCCCCGGCGGGTTGCGCGACTACCTGAGCGAAGTCCTGGGCAAATCCTCGGTCTATGCAGACGCGCCATTTGCCGGCAAGGTCGAGTTCCGCGAGAAATTCAATGCGCCGGGCTATGTCGAATGGGCGATCAACTGGACGCCGTCCCGCGACGGCTTCACCCAGTCCTACTGTAACACCGTCCCCACGCCGGAGGGCGGCACGCATGTGGCGGGCTTCTGGGCTGCGATCCTCAAAGGCATCAAGGCCTACGGCGAGCTGGTCGGCAACAAGAAAGCGGGCAACATCACCCGCGATGACCTGATGGCCGGCGGCTGCGCGCTGATCTCCTGCTTCATCGCCGACCCCGCATTCGTTGGCCAGACCAAGGACCGGCTGTCGACCGAGTCCGCCTCGAAAATGGTGGAAAACTCGGTCCGCGACCATTTCGACAACTGGCTGGCCGCCGACACCAAATCAGCCGGCGCCATCCTCGACTTCCTGGTGCTGCGGGCCGAGGAACGCCTGCGCCGCAAGCAGGAGAAAGAGACCCAGCGCAAGTCCGCCACCAAGAAACTGCGCCTGCCCGGCAAGCTGACCGACTGCACATCAAAAGACCGCGCCGGCACCGAATTGTTCATTGTCGAGGGCGACTCGGCCGGTGGCTCCGGCAAGGGCGCGCGCAACCGGGTCAATCAGGCGCTGCTGCCGCTCAAGGGCAAGATCCTGAACGTGCTGGGGGCGGCCTCCAACAAGATCGGCACCAACGCCGAAATCCGCGACCTTTGCGAGGCGCTGGGTGTCGGCACCGGCACCAAATTCAACCTCGACGATCTGCGCTATGACAAGATCATCATCATGACCGATGCGGACGTCGACGGCGCCCATATCGCCTCGCTGCTGATGACCTTCTTCTTCACCCAGATGCGGCCCTTGATTGACGGCGGCCACCTGTATCTGGCCTGCCCGCCGCTGTTCCGCCTGACCCAAGGCGCGCGCCGCGTCTACTGCCTGGACGAGGCGGAGCGCGACAAATGGCTGGAAAAGGGTCTGGGCGGCAAGGGCAAGATTGACGTGAGCCGCTTCAAGGGTCTTGGCGAAATGGACGCCAAGGATCTGAAAGAGACCACAATGGACCCCACCACCCGCAAGCTGATCCGCGTCACCATTGACGAGGACGAACCCGGCGAGACCAGCGAGCTGGTCGAACAGCTGATGGGCAAAAAACCCGAGCTTCGCTACCAGTATATTCAGGAGAATGCGAAGTTCGTGGAGGAGCTGGATGTTTGAGGGGCGAGCCCCTCATTCCAGCTCCCGGCAAATACGATCCACCCAAGCATCGTTGTAAGTATATCTTTTAAAAACAGGGTGGTAATAACAATAATCCAAATCTGTTTTGCCGGGATTTAGTGACTTTCCGTCAGGGCGCACCATATGTGCTTGCCACGTCTTCGTGTGATCCATTGTAGAGAACTTCTTCCCGGAGCGTTTCTTAACCATATCCACGACATCACTTGGTGTATAAGGATGTGTCTCTTGAGAAGGCTTGTGCTTCACTAGCACATTTGCAATTTCGACACCTTCTGAAGTTGTCGGAGAGACAAAGTTGAATTTCGCTTTGGATTTCGAACTGGCCACGGTCGTATAGACGACCGAAAACTCAAATTCTAAATCATCCTTATCCTGCGCACTCATTCCCTTGTATATCTCTGAGTTCACTGACCTGATAACTTCAGGAAGATCTGATTTCGCCATTTCCTCCGCTTGACCGACCGACAAACCGGAAAACTGCAGAGCGAAATTTACCTCTCTTCCTAAAGAAAGACGACTACCAAAGAGCTCTACAATTGACTTCTCGTAGTTCATGCAGCAAGCCTGAAAGAGGCCCATCCAAGAATCGTCATACGGACCCAAGAGCGTATGTTCAGAAGCATCCCGGATTTTTATTATTGCCTTAAGGTTATTATTCACCCCCTCAGAGAAAGGGCAGTAAGGTTGTTTCAAAAAATCCGCCAATGATACAACTTTTCCGTTCTTTCTTGTTATTGGATGGTTATTACGCCCCGAGTATTCCAACGCCAGGTAAGTCCATGCAACGTTGGACAACATCGAGAATGTCTCTGAGCGAAACTCCAGTGTTGGGTTATTAAAGATACTTACGGCCATTTTCATTGCCTCTCGAGACTTGATAAGCCTCTCGTCAAGAAACGGGTTAAGACCGGTTTTCAGGTCGAAAGACCGCTTGAATCGATAATAACTCTCATACTCACTTGCCTTAGCCGCAAACTGGGTTGAGTCTTTTTTGACTTCAGCCACTCTCCCAGGGTTTACAGTCGCGGGTCGCTCTAGATTCACAAGCGCCAAAACATCTTGGTTTCGCCACTCTTCGCCTAGAAGATATTTGACGATCCTTTTTTCGGCTTCATTCAGCCTTCCGGTTTTCCCTTGAGCGAAAGAAATCATGAAAACCTCTCAGGTTGACTATACATGACAAAGTGCATCTTTTGATTGCCAGAGTTTGTCAACTAGACAGAACAGCACAGACCTCCTTTCTTCCGTGTCACATTCCAAGAAAACTACCCGCCTCAGCTCATCTTCCCCAATACTCCTACCGGAGGCATCCAACATCAGCGGCAAGCGCTCCGCTCAAGGCGTTGCACCAAACCCCAATCCACCGCACGCCCCGCTTCCCCCGCCTTAATCCCGCTCTGCCATACTCCAATGTGTCGCGACACCGGTGCGGACTGACACCCCGCACCAACAGGAGATACGCCCCCCCAGGACCCCCTCTCATCGGGTGCGGGGGTTTTCCGCAAACAGGAAGCTTTCAAGCGGACATGGGGTCTTGCGATCCCCTGCCGGCCCTCCGCCATCCTGGCGGCGCCGCCACCTCTTACCCGGCCAGACCATCCCGGTCTTAAGCGCATAGCGGCCAAACGGCCCCCGGAACAACATTCCACCCGGACCGGGATCCCCTCCCGCCCGGCCACAGTCATGCGCGCCGCCCGCGGCATGACGCTTGCGTGATGCCTGTTGCCTGAAACCCCTTTCTCTTCTTATGGTTAGGCAAGCCAATCACAGCAAAGAGACCGGGCATGAATTTCATCGCAAACAACCAGCTGCCCCTGCTATTGCTGTTCTTCCTCACGGGCCTTATCGGCACCATCTTCCTGTTCCGCAAACCGGCCGGCCACCGCGCCTGGAAACTGGCGGACCTCGTGTGGGTGGTGCTTGGCGGCTTTGGCGCGCTGGTGGCGGTGATCTCCGGCATTTACGCCGCCGACAGCTCCAAACTCGAACGCCAGATCGACATCGCCTATGCAGCCACAGCCGCCTTTGACCGCGACGCCGCCCGCTTCCGCCTTCGGTTCTGCGACCCCGCCTATGACGCCGACATCGCGGTCTTGTGCGAAAAGGTCGAATTCCTCTCTGCCTCCACCGCAGGCAACGCCGAACTGCCCCTGTTTATCGCGGTAACAAATGAGGTGGCGCCGCTGCAGGGCCTCAACTTCCTGTTCGGAACCGGCGGGGACGACATGGACGAGATGAAACACATGGAAGCCAAGGCCAGCGCATTTAACCCGGAAGCGTTTCTGGTCTTCACTTCGCTCGACGCCCCTGCCCAGGCCGCCGTCGACAACATGCGCCGCAAGGTTCCCGCCATCGCAGGCGACTACCTGATCATCGCGCGGGCCTATGACGACCTGATCACCCATGTGTCCAAGCTGAAAGACGAATGGGAATACCTGCAGGCCAATGCCCATATCCTGGTGCTGCAGATCATCGCGCTGTGCCTTGTCAGCTTTGCCGCCCCCTTCCGCCTCGGCAAATCCATTGTCGAGCTGCGCCGCCCCCGCTAACCTCACCGGAACGCCACACCGGAGCCGCCATGCGATCCTTTGACGACATCCACGCCATCTCAGCAGACCGCCACGGCGGGCCGGACGCGCTGGAGGAAAAGCTCGCCAAACCCGACCCTACGGTCACGGATCTGCCCGAGGACCGCTGGCTCGCCACGATGACCAAATGCATCTTCCAAGCGGGCTTCAACTGGAAAGTGATCGAGGCCAAATGGGACGGCTTTGAGGAGGTCTTTCACGGATTTGACCCCGGCCCCTGCGCCTTCATGAGCGAGGATGAGTTCGACCGCATCCTCGGCGACACCCGCGTGGTCCGCAATGGCGCCAAGCTGGCCACCGTCCGCCACAACGCCGCCTTCCTGATGGACCTGCGCGACCAGGGCGGCGCCGGAAAGGTGCTGGGCGGCTGGCCCTCCACCGACTACACCGGTCTCTTGGAGATGCTCAAGAAACGCGGTGCCCGGCTCGGCGGCAACACCGGCCAATACGCCATGCGCTTTGCCGGCCGCGACAGCTTCATCCTGTCACAGGACGTCACCGCGCGCCTGATCGCCGAAGGGGTGATCGACAAACCTGCGACCTCCAAATCCGCGCTGAAGGCGGTGCAGGGCGCGTTCAACAGCTGGATGGATCAATCGGGCCGTTCGCTCACCGAAATCAGCCGCGTGCTGGCGATGAGCTGCTGAGGCAGAGTCCGCATGATCCGCTGCCTGCTCCTCGCCCTGCTGTTTCTCGCCGCCTGCGGCCGCCCGCTGACGGACACAGAGCGCGCTTATCTGGCCGAGCTGCACGGGTCCAGCCTGAACGCCGGCAAGGTGCGGATCGTGCGCGGCGCACCTGTGGGGGCGGTTACCTTCCGCCGGATGCCGCGCCCGCGCGTCACCTGCCGCGAACGTATCCTGCCGCCGGTGACGGAAGAGGTCGTCACCTCCTCCCCCGCTGCGGTGGCCCTGTTCAACCGGATCTTCTTTGCCAGGGTCTGGTACACGGAAAATTACCTTCCGGACTACCCGGACAAGCTGCACCTGGTCGAGGCGATGCTGCTCGCACATGAAGTCACCCATGTCTGGCAATGGCAGAACCGCAAGCAAACCGGCTATTCGCCGCTGCGGGCTGCGGCAGAGCACGGCCAGAACCGCGACCCCTATCTGTTCGATCTCGAGGGCGAACCGGATTTCCTCACCTATGGATTTGAACAGCAGGGCGCCATCATTGAAGAATACGTCTGCTGCCGCGCCCTGGCCCCGCAGGCGGCACGCACCCGCCGGCTGCACGGGATGCTGGCGGCGGCGATGCCGGTCAGTGCCCTGCCGCAAAACCGCGAAAGCGATGTCTACCTGCCCTGGAAGGACGCCGAACTGCGCGGCATCTGCGACTGACCCCGTCGTTTTCTTGCAATTTGGACGGCCCTAGAAAATCAAATTTGCCTCAAATTTACCAGGGCCGGAATCCGCGCCGCAACGTAGCACTTGTTTTGCCAAGTGAATTCCGGCCACTACTCTCGCAAGCAATCTTCAGGAGCCGCCCGATGACACAATACGCCCTCATCATGCTGGCCGCGGGCCTTGGCATCCCGGTGCTGGCCGCCCTGAATGCGGCCCTGGGCAAGCTGATCGGCTCCCCCGCCTCAGCCGCTGTGGTGCTGTTCCTGATCGCGCTGATTGCCACGATCCTCTATTGCCTGATTGTTGGCCCGCAAGCCTTGGCAAAAATCCCCGCCGCGCCCAAACACCTGCTGCTGGCAGGCGTTCTGGTGGCCTTCTACGTACTGTCCATCACCCATGTCGCGCCGCATTTCGGCGTTGGCAACGCGGTGTTCTTCGTGCTGATCGGCCAGTTGATTTCAGCTGCAGCCATCGACCACTACGGGCTGTTCGGCGCCCAGATCAGCCCCCTGACCCTGACCCGCACAGCCGGAATTTCGGTAATGGCGCTGGGGGTCTGGATCACCCAGATGGCGTGAGCCGCAAAAACCGGGAAAAGAACAAGACTACCGTTGCCCTTGCGGCAGTTCAGCGCTTCCAGCAAGAGCAACGAGACATGACAAAGCGCCTTCTCACTTATGCCGCTGCATTCTTGGCAGGATTTCTATTTTGGGTTTTCTTCACAGTAATGGAAGCGATGAACCCGTTTCTTCCTTGGCAGTATCCGGCTCTCGCTTTGTTCACCGGAATGTCCTTCCCCGGCGGAGCCACACCAGGCCTGCACTTCCTGAACCATGTGGCAGAAACCTGGTTTCCCTTCTTGGCTGCATTTCTCGCCGCCAAAGTATTGACGCGGAAGCGAGCAAGGTTCCTGGGCGCGTTCACCTTGTATGCTGCTTTTCTGGTTTGGTCCCTTGCGATGGCCGTGCTGGTCAGCAAGGGGGTCCCATTGGAGACCATATTCACGATCGGCCTTTTGGGAACCCTTGCTGGAGGGGCTGTTATTTACCTGCGCTCAGTTGATCCGATCCGCCCTTCAAAACACCCGGATTAACTGGCCAGGGTGACAGCAGGCTGGCGGATTTTTTTCACCCGCGCCTCTACCCCTTGCCGGTGATCTTGATGTTGCCTTCCACCTGCGCACCGCTTTCGGTGGCCATGCTTTGGGCAGACACATCCGCCTTCACCTGCGAGCTGGAGGCAAGCCGCAGGTCCTCGCACTGGATTCTGCCGCTGTAGGTGCCCTCAACAGTCACCGATTGCGCGCTCAGGGCGCCGTCAACCGTGCCGCCCTGATGCACTGTCACCGCCTGCGCCGAAAGATCCCCAACCACTCGGCCGCGGACTTCGACGCTGCCTTTGCTGGAGGTGATATTGCCCTCAACAGTCACATCTTTTTCGATAACGGAATTCACCACGTCTCAGCCCTTTCTGCGCATTCCCGGCCAGCCTAACCTGCCAGCTCCGGTTTGAACACCTGATAGCAAACCCCGCCACCCGGCCATAGCCCGCTCCCGGCACCGCAGGCAAGGTTCCGCCTGCCGCTGCCTGCCCCGCTATCACCTTTGCGAAAATACTCTCGCCGAAGGCATTGCGCCGCCAAGGCGCAATTTGCTCACATGGCCACCAGCAACCCTTCCTGCAGCTTCACCTGCCGGTCCATCCGCGCAGCCAGCTCCAAGTTGTGGGTGGCAATCAGCGCCGACAGGCCGGTGCCGCGCACCAGTTCCATCAATGCAGCAAACACCTGATCCGCAGTGCCGGGATCCAGGTTTCCCGTCGGCTCATCCGCCAGCAGAACCCGCGGCGCATTGGCCAGCGCGCGGCAAAAGGCGACCCGCTGCTGCTCACCGCCCGACAGCGCCGCGGGGCGGTGACCGGCGCGGCCCGCCAGCCCGACTGTGGCCAAAAGATCCGCCGCCCGCGCGGCTGCGGCTTTTTGCGAGGCCCCATTGGCCAGCTGCGGCAGCACGATGTTCTCGAGCGCCGTGAACTCCGGCAGCAGGTGGTGGAACTGGTAGACAAACCCCACCTCCTGACGGCGCACACGGGTGCGGCGGCGGTCGCCCTTGCGGCTCACGTCCTCACCGGCCACCCGCACCTCGCCCGCGTCCGGCGTGTCCAGCAGCCCGGCGATATGCAGCAATGTTGATTTACCGGCACCGGAGGGCGCCACCAGCGCCACAACCTCCCCCGCCTGCAAGGTCAGATCGGCACCGCGCAATACATCTACCTGACCGGGTGTGCCCTGCAGATAGGATTTGCTGATCCCTGTCAGCTCCAACGTCAGTTCACTCATAGCGCAGCGCCTCCACCGGGTTCAGCCGCGCCGCGCGGCGGGCCGGGAAAATGGTCACAAAGAACGACAGCCCCAGCGACAGACCAACCGCCGACAGCACATCGCCCAGCCGCAGCTCGGCCGGCAGCGCATAGATGCCGCGGATCGACGGATCCCAGACGCCGCCGCCCATCAGATAATTCACAAACGAGAAGATCGGATCGATATACAGCGCAAAAAGGCACCCCAGCAGCACCCCGAACAGCGTGCCCAGCACCCCGGTAAAGGCGCCGCAGATGAAAAACACCCGCATCACCGATCCTTCGCTGAGGCCGATGGTGCGCAGGATGCCGATGTCGCGACCCTTGTTCTTGACCAGCATGATCAGCCCCGAGACGATGTTCATCGCTGCAATCAGCACCAGGATCGACAGGATGATGAACATCACATTGTCCTCGACCTCCAAGGCCCGCAGGAACCCGCCCGAGGCATCGCGCCAGGTCCAAACGCCTGCGGTGCCGCCAGCTGCCCCCAGAATTGCAACCGCCATGGCATCAACGTCTTCCGGATCCTCCACCATCACCTCGATCTCATCCGCCGTGCCTTCGCGGTTGAAGAACCCCTGCGCTTCGGCAAACGGCAGATAAACACGGGTACGGTCGATGTCCCAGCGCCCGGCGGTGAAGACATAGACCACCTCATAGGCGTTGACCCGCGGGCTGGTGCCAAAGGCGGTCTTGACCCCGTTGGGGGAGATCAGCTTGATCTTGTCCCCGACCGAGACGCCAAGTTCCCGCGCCACACCGGACCCAATAGCGATACCATCGTCAAAGCGCGCCAGATCGCCCAGCGCCTCCGCGCTTTGGGCGACACCGGGGATGCCTTGAATATCAGCCGCTGAGATGCCGAACACCTCAACCCCTGCATTGCGTTGGCGCCTATTGGCCATCACCTGCCCCTTGATCAGGGGGGCTGCACGGGTCACACCGGGAACGGCGGCGACTTTGTCAGCCAGCGCGTCATAGTCTTTCAGCAAACGGTCCACCACCCCGGATTCCGTCACCTCGCCGTAGGAATACAGCGTCACATGCGCGTTGGCGCCCAGAATGGTTCCGACAAATTCCGACCGGAAGCCCGAGCGCACCGCCAGCGTGGCAATCAGCGCAAACACCGCCAGAGTGATGCCGATGAGGCTGATCCAGGTCATCACGCTGACCCCGCCCTCGGCCTTGCGGGCGCGCAAGTACCGCCAGGCGATGATCCATTCAAATCGTGAAAACGGCGGAGGTGTTGTGGCCATGTGCTGTCCTGCCCGGAAATTTTGCTGCAACCTGTGCTGCCGGGGGCTTGGGGTCAAGATGTGGTTGCCGGCCCGGCCCTTTTTCCGCCGGCCGCAGCCGAAGCCGCAAATCTTTTGAGAAAAGATTTGCCAAGAGTTTTCCTCAAAACTCTTGGACGCCGGTCACAGGCTCCTCTGCCGGGCGTCACCGCAACGTGACTTGCCGCAAACGCCTATTGCCTTGCATCTGCGCCGTAAGCAGGGTGTACCGCGCTGGTTACGGTTTTTTTACGGGTGAGGACGATGGACAGATACTTCAAGCGCGCGCTGCCGCATCCGTCACCGCGGGCTGTGATCACCGCCGGGCTGGGTGCCTTTCTGGCAATTGCAGCGCTGTCGCTGCTGACCACCCATGCCAATCTGCTGCTGCTGATCGCGCCTTTTGGCGCCAGCTGCGTGCTGCTGTTCTCCGTTCCCGCCAGCCCGCTGTCGCAGCCTGCCAACGTAATAGGCGGCCACCTTCTGGCCGCTGCTATCAGCCTCGGGCTTAATGCCGTGCTGCCGGAAACCTGGTGGGCACTGGCGCTGGCGGTGGGTCTGTCGATTGCGGTGATGGCGGCTTTGCGCCTCACCCATCCGCCTGCCGGCGCCAATCCGCTGGTGGTCTTTGCCACCGATCCCGGCCTGTCCTTCCTGCTGTTCCCGGTGCTGACCGGCGCGGTGGCGCTGGTGGTGATTGCCGCAGTGTTCCACCGGCTGGCCGGCCACGAATATCCGATGAAACACAGCTGAGCGCTGCGGCTCTCCATCGTGCGATGCCCGGATTCCCGCGCACCGCGCCCGCCACTTAAGCATAGGTGTTTTCCAGCCCTTCTGCCGTTGGCAGCGGCGCCGTTCCGGCGCGGCAGGCCCGGCAGGCTTGGCGATGGTGCTGACAAAGTTGAAAACCCCGCAATACTCCTGACCGTCAAAAAACGCCGCTTCGCGTCAGTCCCATGTGTGGCCGCATCAAAGACTGCGCAATCCCGTCTGCCTGCCCCGCTGAACGACAAACCCCGCCAGCTTCCGCTGACGGGGCTTTTTTTCTGATTGCCGGGCTGGCTCAGAAGCCGCGCCCCGTGGGGTGCGCCTTGTAGACCTCGACCACCTTCTTCACTGCCTCTTCCGGGCTCAGCTCTTCGCTGTCGCCAGTGCGGCGCGAAGTGAGTTCGACCACGCCGTTCTTCAGCCCGCGCGGGCCAACAGTGATGCGCCATGGCAGGCCGATCAGATCCATGGTGGCGAATTTGCCGCCCGCACGTTCCTTGCGGTCGTCATACAGCGGGTCCAGCCCGGCAGCAGTCAGCGCGGTATAAAGCTGGTTGCAGGCCGCGTCTGCCTCGTCATCGCCCTGCTTGAGGTTGACGATGCCGCAGTGGAACGGGGTCACGCCCTCGGGCCAGATGATGCCCTTGTCGTCGTGGCTGGCCTCGATAATGGCGCCCAAAAGACGCGACACGCCAATGCCGTGCGAACCCATATGGACCGGCACCGGCTTACCATCGGGACCTTGCACAGTGGCACCCATCGCGTCGGAATACTTGGTGCCGAAATAGAAGATCTGCCCCACTTCGATACCGCGCGCCACCCGACGGCGCTCCTCGGGGATCTGGTTGAACAGGGCTTCGTCGTGGGTCTCGTCGGTGCGGGCGTATTTGGAGGTGAACTCCTCCAGCACGCCTTGGCACTGCTCGACGCTGTCATAGTCGATTTCGCGGTCGCCGAAGGTCAGATCGGTGACGGCGCTGTCATAGAACACCTCCGACTCGCCGGTGTCAGCCAGCACCAGGAATTCATGGGTGTCATCGCCGCCGATCGGCCCCGAGTCAGCTCGCATCGGTATCGCCTGCAGGCCCATGCGTTCGTAAGTGCGCAGGTAGCTGACCAGGTGGCGGTTGTAGGCGTGCAGCGCGTCTTCCTTGGTCAGGTCGAAGTTGTAGCCGTCCTTCATGTAAAATTCGCGGCCGCGCATCACGCCGAAACGCGGGCGGATCTCGTCGCGGAATTTCCACTGGATCTGGTACATGGTCAGCGGCAGGTCCTTGTAGCTGCTGACATGGGCGCGGAAGATGTCGGTGATCAGTTCTTCGGCGGTGGGGGTGAACAGCATATCGCGGTCATGCCGGTCCTTCATCCGCAGCATTTCCTGGCCATAGGCCTCGTACCTGCCGCTCTCGCGCCACAGATCGGCGGACTGCATGGTCGGCATCTGCATCGGGATGTGGCCGGCGCGGATCTGCTCGTCATGGACGATGCTTTCGATCTTTTTCAAGACTTTGAAGCCAAGCGGCAGCCAGGAGTAGATCCCGGCGGAGGATTGCTTGATCATCCCGGCGCGCAGCATCAGCCGGTGGCTGACGATCTGGGCTTCCGAGGGGTTTTCCTTCAGAACCGGCAGGAAATAGCGGGACAGGCGCATCTTGGCTCCATCAATGATGTGTGGTCGAGGTCCCGCCCGGTTTAGTGGGTGATGGGGGTGCGGGCAAGAGGAGGATCCAAAGCGTTCGGGATACGGCCCTAGTGCAACACAAGGCCCGCGCCTGATCGGGGGGAAGGTCAGGCGCGGGCCGTGCCGCTGCACGCCACGTCCCCAAAAAGAAAGCTGCGGACGCCGGGACGCCCGCAGCTTTTTCTCCCAAGATTTTTGTGTTGCCTACATCTTCGCGCGTTCGGCCCGCAGCGCCAGCCACAGGCAGTAGCACATGATCAGCACCACCAGCGTGAACGGAATACCGGTGGAGACCGCCGCGCCTTGCAATGCAGACAATCCGCCGCCAAGCAGCAGCGCGATGGCCACCAACCCCTCCAGCGTGCACCAGAACACGCGCTGGATCACCGGTGCGTCCATCTTGCCGCCCGCAGTGATGGTATCAATCACCAGCGAACCGGAGTCGGACGAGGTCACGAAGAAGATGATGATCAGCACCAGCGACACCGGCGCCACGATTGAGTACAGCGGCAGCTCCTTCAGGAAGCCGAACAAGGCACCTTCGGGTTTGTAAGCGTCGATCACCGTGGCCTTGACGCCCTCTGCGCCGCCGGCGTTCAGCATGTCGATGGCGCCGCCGCCAAAGGTCGACATCCATAGCGCACAAACCGCGGTGGGGGCGATCAGCGCACACAGCACAAATTCACGCACCGTGCGGCCCTTGGAGATGCGGGCGATGAACATGCCGACAAAGGGCGACCAGGCAATCCACCACGCCCAATAGAATGTGGTCCAGCCGTGGAAGTAACTGGTGTCCTCGCGCCCGAACGGGTTTGAGAGCTGGGGCAGCAGCATCACGTAATCCGCCATCACGCTGAAGTAGCGGGTGATTGCGGAGACGACACCCGTCACCAGGATCACGAAGATGAACAGCACCACCGCCATTACCATATTGATCTCGGACAGGCGTTTAACGCCGGCATCCATACCCATCAGCACCGAGCCCAGCGCAATCGCGGTGATGCCGATGATCAGCAGGACAACAACCGTCGGGGAAGGCTCAATGCCAAAGACCTCATAAAGGCCGGCCGCAACCTGTTGCGCGCCAAGACCCAGCGAGGTGGTCAGCCCGAACAGGGTGGCAAACACCGCCAGCGTGTCGATGGCATGGCCCCACCAGCCCCAGACACGTTCGCCCAGGATCGGATAAAACGCCGAGCGCAGGGTCAGCGGCAAGCCAAGATTGTAGCAGAAGATCGCCAGCGACAGGCCGACTGCGGCATAGACCGCCCAGCCCTCCAGCCCCCAATGGTGGATGGTGCCGACAATGCCGATGTATTCATTGCCCGGCTGGGTGATGTCGATGTTCAACGGTCGCGCCGCCCCGCCTTCGGAAAAGTTGTAGTAGACAGGCTCCAGCACGCCGAAGAACAGCAGGCCGATGCCGATGCCGGCCGCGAACATCATCGCGATCCAACCGGCATAGGAATAGTCCGGCGTGGCGTCCTTGCCACCGATCCGGACCGCGCCGACCGGCAGCACGATCAGCGCCAGACAGAACAGGGTGATGGCATCCACCGACAGCACCAGGAACCAGTCAAAGGTGCTGGTGAGCCAGGGCCTCAGCCAGCCGAAGAACGCCGCTGTGGCCTCCTGATTGGCCAGCGCAATCAGCACAAACGCCGCGATCAGAACGCTGGAGATCAGAAAGACCGGATTATGAATGTCCAGGCCGAACGGGCGGATGTTGTCCTGTCCCAACTCATGTTCTGTCTCGAAATCCCAAACCCTCGGGTCGGGATCGAGCATTTTCTTTGTCTCTGGCATGACGCCTCCCCTTATACTCGTTAACTATCCCGCAAGTGTCGCATTAAATGCCGGAATTACCTAATCCGGCGTCCAAGCCTGCCGTTGCAGCAGACAGCAGATCGCGCAGAAGGGCCGGTTCCGCCACCCGCGCCGATGTCGTTTTTCCGGCATCATGGCGCAAAAGAACTTGAGCCGCTGTACAAGATTCGAAACTGTTACCGGAAACACCGCTCTCAGCAGCGACAAGGGAGAGACAGACGTGGCCAAAACAATCCTTGAGCCGGCGCGCGAAATACCGGTCATTCACGAAACCGAGGTGCTGGTTGTCGGCTCCGGTCCCGGCGGGCTTGCGGCGGCCTTGGCTGCGGCGCGGGCGGAAGTAGAGGTGACTCTGCTGGACCGCTTCGGCTGTTTCGGCGGCAATATCACCACCGTCGGGGTTGAAGGCTTTGCCTGGTACCGGCACGAACAGACGGTCGAGGCCCATGGCATCGGCTGGGAGTTCGAGGAGCGCGCCAAGGCCATGGGCGCCGCGGTGCCGGAAAGCCAGTCGCTGTCCTATGAGCTGGACAGCGAGGGCTTCAAGCTGGTCGCCGACAAGCTGGTCGAGGAGGCCGGCATCCACCCGATGCTGCACCGGGTGTTTGTGGCGCCGATCCGCGAGGGCAGCCGGATCACCGGTGTGATTGTCGAAAGCAAGGCTGGCCGCGAGGCCATCCTGGCGAAACGGGTGATTGACGCGACGGGAGATGCTGACATTGCCCATATGATGGGCGCGCCGACCCTCAAGACTCCGGTCGAAGAAATGCAGGCGGCCAGTGTGATGTTCCACATCGCCGGCGTCGACAAGCAGAAATTCATGGAGGGCGTCAGGGCCGACCCGCAGACCTATGCCAACTGGTCCACCGGCGAATGGCAGGTGGAGACCTCGGGCAAGGAAGACGGCATGTTCTCGCCCTTTCTGGCCAAGCCGTTCGGGCAGGCGATCCGCGACGGGGTCATTCCGGCGCATCTCAATACTATCGGCGGCACCTGGGGCGCGGTGCATGACAGTGGCGAGATGACCTATATGAACCTGGTGCATCTGGCCGGGATCGACGGAACCGATCCCAACAGCATGACCAAGGGCGAAATCGAGGGCCGCAAACAGGCGATGCACGCGATTGACGCGCTGCGCGCCTATACGCCGGGCTGCGAGGGCGCGCGGCTGCGCAATTTCGGGATGACCATCGGCATCCGCGACACCCGCAAGATCGACGCGCATCACAACATTACCGAAGGTGAGACCCGCAATCAGGGCCGTTTTGATGACACCATCGGCATTTATCCCGAGTTCATCGACGGCTACGGCGTGCTGATCTTGCCCACCACCGGGCGCTACATGCAGATCCCCTACCGGTCGATGCTGCCCAAGGGCGTTCAGGGCCTGCTGGTGACAGGCCGCGCCATTGGCGGCGACAGAATCGCCCATGCCGCCACCCGCAACATGGCCTGCTGCGCCGTTGCGGGACAGGGCGCGGGCATCGCCGCGGCGCTGTCGGTCAAGGCGGGCTGCGAGTTTGACGCGGTGGACATTACCGCCGTGCAAGGAGAGCTGAAGCGCCAAGGTGTGAGGATCCATTGATGCAGAGCATTCCGACCATCGACATCACACCGCTGCGGGAGGTTGGCCACCCGCAGCACCAGCAGACCGTCGCTGCTATTCTGGCCGCGGCGGAGGATATCGGGTTCCTCTCAATCACCGGCACCGGCGTCGCGCAGGAAACCGTAGAGGCGGTGCGGAACGCGGTGCAGGCAATCTTTGCCGTGCCGGAGAAATCCAAGTGGGATCAGGCAATTACGCGGGAAAATTACCGCGGCTATATCCCGATGGGGTTTTTCACGCCGAACGACGGCTCAGGTACTGCGGACAAATACGAGGGCTATAAGCTGCATTACGAGGTGGCGGCGGATGATCCCATCCGCGCCGCCTGCCCGCTTTACGGCCCCAACCGCTGGCCCGCTGAAGTGCCGGAAGCGCGCGAGGTGATCCTAGGCTACTGGGCGGAACTTGACAGCGTGTTCCACCTGCTGCTGGGTGCTTTGGCCGAGGGGCTGGGGCTGAACCCGGCGCAGTTTCGCGAGCCGTTTGAAACCCCGCTCACCAACATGTCGCTGCTGCAATATCCGCCCCAGGCGCCGGAGGACGCGGGCTTTGGCATCCACCCCCACAAGGACACCGATGCGCTGACCATCATCGCACCCGATCCGGTGGGCGGGCTGGAAGTGCAGACCAAGGGCGGCGGCTGGATCACCCCGGACTGCCCGCCCGGCGGCTTTGTGGTCAATATCGGCGACATGCTGGAACTGTGGTCCGGCGGGCGGCTGGTCTCCACCCCGCACCGGGTAGTGAACAAAACCGGCAAAGAACGCTACTCCTTCCCCTATTTCGCGGTGCCGCGCCATGACGTGGTGGTGGCGCCGCTGCTGCCGCCGGTCGCGGGGTTTGACCGCCCCGCGGTGCATTGCGGCCACTGGTCGGCCGAGATCTGGCGCACTAACTGGCCGGATGAAGACGCGGGCGCCGATACGCCGGAACTGGGCACAATTCACAGCTGAGGGAACGCCCCGCCCCAAGGGGGCGGAGCGCCCGCCCACACCGTGAGGGCGGGCGCTGCCCGGCCTTCCGCCCGGGCGGAAGGCCTTTCCCGGGTTGCCCCCCGGTTGCCCCCCGCCTTTTCCGTCTTATCCCCGGCTTGCCCACAGAGGATTGACCCGCCCCCCTTGCAAGCCCCTGCCCCATCAGGGAAGACTGGCGCCAAGATCCTGAACCAAACGGATAAAGGGCGGGCTGACTGACCATGGCGCTACCAGCACAGAAACAATTCAAATACTGGGGCATCGCCGCAGTGGTGTTTGCCGTGGTGATGTGGGCGCTTGGCGGCGTGCTGATGCCTTTTATCCTGGGCGCGGCGATTGCCTATATGATCGACCCGATTGCCGACCGCCTGGAGTCCTGGGGCCTGAGCCGCACGGCTGCCACCGCCGCCATCACCGCCGGCGCGCTGATGGTGTTCCTGCTTCTGCTGGTGGTGGTTGTGCCGACGCTGGTGTCGCAGATGATCGACCTGGCACAGGTGCTGCCGCAGCTGCTGCGCGATGCCCGCGCCTTTGCAATTGAACAGTTCCCTTCTGTCTTTGAGGAAAACAGCCGTATCCACCAGGCCCTCACCGCCTTTTTGCAGACGCTGCAATCGCGCGCGGTTGAGGTGCTGCAGTCGGTTGCAGGATCGGCGGTTTCACTGCTGAACGTGGTGGTTCTGCTGGTCATCGTACCCGTGGTTGCGGTCTATCTGCTGCTCGATTGGGACCGGATGGTCGCCCGCATTGATGAGCTGCTGCCGCGCGACCACCAGCCAGTGATCCGCCGCATTGCCGGCGAGATCGACGCGGTGCTGGCGTCATTCATCCGCGGCATGGGCACGGTCTGCCTGATCCTGGGCACCTATTACGCCGTGGCGCTGATGCTGGTGGGGCTGAACTTCGGCCTGGCGGTCGGCTTTATTGCCGGGCTGGTTACCTTCATCCCCTATCTCGGCGCCCTCATCGGCGGCGCGCTGGCAATCGGCCTGGCGCTGTTCCAGTTCTGGGGCGACTGGGTGTCGATCGGGCTGGTGGGCATCATCTTTGCCATCGGCCAGGTGGCTGAAGGCAATTTCCTGACCCCGAAACTGGTCGGCAGCTCGGTCGGCTTGCACCCGGTGTGGCTCTTGCTGGCGCTGTCAGTCTTTGGCGCGCTGTTTGGCTTTGTCGGCATGCTGGTTGCTGTCCCTGTGGCCGCAGCCCTGGGCGTGGTGGCCCGCTTCCTGACTGAACAGTATCTGCACAGCCGCCTCTATCAGGGGCAAAGCCACCGGGACGCAGGGGCGGAATAACACAGATGGCACAACAGCTGAGCTTTGACCTCCCGGCGAAACCGGCGCTGGGGCGGGATGATTTCTTTGTGGCACCCTCCAATGCAATGGCGGTGGCGCTGCTGGATCCGCAATTTGCCTGGCCCAGCGGCAAGCTGGTGCTGACCGGGCCTGCAGGTGCGGGCAAGACCCATCTGGTGCATGTCTGGGCCAGCCAGACCGGCGCGCGGATCCTGCCGGCGGCAGAGCTGACAGCCGGAGCCGTGCCGGAACTGGCGCAAGGCCCCGTCGCGGTTGAGGACGTGCCGCAGACCGCCGGCAGCGCGGAACAGCAGAACGCCCTGTTTCATTTGCACAATATGGTGCTGGCAAACGGGTATCCGCTGGTGATGACGGGCCGCGGCGCGCCGAATCTGTGGGGGCTGACCCTGCCCGATCTGCAAAGCCGGGTGCAGGCCGCCACCCATGCCGAGCTGCAGCCGCCGGACGACCAGCTGCTGGCGGTGGTGCTGGCCAAACTGTTCAACGACCGCCAGATCACCCCCAAACCGGATGTGATTCCCTATCTGGTGGCGCATATGGACCGCTCCTTTGCCGCCGCGGCGCGGATTGTCGGGCGGCTGGACCACCTGTCGCTGGCCGAAAAACGCAGCCTGTCGCGGCCCCTGGCGGTGCGGGCGCTGTCCGAGATCCGCCACGAGGCCGCGGAAAATGACGCATCCGCAAGCGGTTGACCGCTGCCCTCCCTTCGACCATCCTGACCGCGGATTGCCAGACGGAGCCCTTATGAACGTCACCCAGGACCCCGCCGCCGCCAATGCCGATTGGGGGCCCTTCGGCCGCCCGATCTTTGATGACCCCAGGGCCCGGGCGCTGTCGCGGGTGGGGGTGGTCGATGTCGGCTCCAACTCGGTCCGGCTGGTGGTGTTTGACGGCGCCGCCCGCAGCCCGGCTTATTTCTATAACGAAAAGATCATGTGCGCGCTTGGCGCGGGCCTGTCCGAGAGCGGCCGGCTGAACCCCGACGGCCGCGCCCGCGCCCTGTCGGCGCTGCGCCGGTTCCAGCATCTGGCCAAGGGCATGGGCCTGCCGCCGCTGTCCGCCGTTGCCACCGCCGCGGTGCGCGACGCCGGGGACGGGCCGGATTTCTGCGCCGAAGTGCTGCGCGAGACCGGCCTGAAGATCCACGTCATTGACGGGCGCGAAGAAGCCCGGTTATCGGCGCAAGGTGTGCTGTTGGGCTGGCCCGGCGCCTATGGGCTGGTCTGCGATATCGGCGGCTCGTCAATGGAGCTGGCGGAAATACAGGAAAACTCTGTCGGGCGCCGGGTCACCTCATCCCTGGGGCCGCTGAAGCTGCGCGACATCAAAGGCGGGCGCAAGGGCCGCAAAGCCCACATCAGGGAGGTGATCGAACAGCTGAAAGGCGCGATGGGCGCACAGCGCGACCGGCTGTTCCTGGTCGGCGGCAGCTGGCGGGCGATTGCCCGCATCGACATGCACCGGCGCGGCTATCCCTTGAAGGTGCTGCATGAATACCGGATGTCCGCCAAGGACGTGCGCGAAACCGCCCGCTATATCGAGACCACCAATCTGGACAAGCTGCGCAATGCCTGCGGCGTCTCCGCCAGCCGGATGTCGCTGGTGCCCTATGCGATCGACGTGCTGACCCGGCTGGTCAAGACCTTCAAACCCAAGGATATCGCCGTCTCCAGCTATGGCATCCGCGAAGGGCTGTTGTATGAACAGATGCCGCAGCGGCTGCGCGCCCGCGATCCGCTGATCGAAGCCTCGCGCTTTGCCGAGGCCAAGGACGCCCGCGTGCCCGGTTTCGGTGGCACCCTGTATGAATTTGTCAGCCCGCTGTTCAGCGGTGCCCCGCTGGCCAAACGGCGGCTGGTCAAGGCGGCCTGCCTGCTGCATGACGTCAGCTGGCGCGCCCATCCCGACTACCGCGCCGAGGTCTGTTTCGACAACGCCACCCGCGCCAACCTGGGCGGGCTGAAACATTCAGAACGGGTGTTCCTGGGCCTGGCGCTGCTGCACCGCTACAGCAACAAGCGGCAGGGCAGCGCCTTTGAGCATCTCTATGCGCTGCTGGATGAAAAGGGCCAGCACGAGGCCGAGGTTCTGGGCAAGGCGATGCGGTTCGGCGCCATGCTGATGCTGACCAGCACCGGCGCCATTGGCAGCTTGCGCTGGCAGCCGCGCAAGCGGGTTTTGCACGCGGAACTGCCGGATGCGGCACGGCCGCTGTACGGCGAAGTTGCCGAAGCCCGGTTGCAATCGCTGGGCAAGGCATTGGATGCCGGGGTGCAGCTGAGTTTCAGCAAACCCGCCGGTCCGTCTGAGGCGTAAGGCCCTAGGGTGGTGCGTCAGATTTCGGTGACGCCTTCCTCCTCGCCCTTGTCTTTTTCGGCGGGCGCGTTGTCCTTGGGTTTCTTGCGGATGATGATGTCGCCATTGGGCAGGATCTCGGGCAGCTCATAGGCGCTCCAATCCTCCACCTCCTTGGCGATTTCGGCCAGCGCAGGCCCCATTTCGGCAAGGAAAGCCCCCATCGAGGGGCCGATGTCCTCCATCATGCCCTGCAGGTCTTCCAGCGCCGGCGCCATTTCCTCGCGCAGCCCCTCCCAGAACAGTTCCGCCCCGCGTTCCATCAGAGAGGGGGCACCGCCCTCCTCCCCGGCTTCCTGGGCGGCAAGCGGAACGGACATCAGGGCAACGAGGGCAGCTGGCAAAAGGATCTGTTTCATAGTGCCAATATAGGGAGGTCTCGCCGGGGGTAACAGGGGTGCCCTGATACGGAACCGCGCCGGGCGGGTGCATGCCCGCGGTGATGGCTGATTTGCAGCCGTCTGGCATGAATGCCGATTGCCCCGGTCAATGAACTGCAGGCCTTGCAACAAAACTGGAACCTGCCAAAAGCGAAACCTCAATCAGCGTAGAACGTTCGGAAATACGCAATGTAGTGTGCCCTTGAACGCATGATGGATTGAACCGACGGCAGGCCGCGCATCGTTTTCAGCCACTTCTGCAAATTCTCGAGACGGTGCGGAATTTCGACATTGCGAAACACTTCCACGTCGGCGAAGCGCTCAAAGAAAGGATAAAACGAAAAGTCGACAAGCCCGGCACGGCCGCTTAGCCAGAACGGCTGATCCGCGGCCCGTTGCGAAAGGCCCTGATCTTCGATGAAAGCCAAATGTTCCAGCAATTCCGCACGCAGCGCATCCCGCGTTTTTCCGGGAACTGATTTCAGCAGATTGAAATAAGCGGGCATGAACCGCGTGTTGCAAAAATCGATCCAAAAACGAGCGGCAGCACGGTTATAAGGATCCCCGGGCAGTAGCGCAGGTTCGGGAAAAACCTCCTCCAAATATTCATTGATCACGCTGCTCTCATAGATCGAATTGCCATTATGTTCGAGAACCGGCACCCGGCCATAAGGTGAAAGGAGCGCGCCGAATTGCGTCTTTTCCGCCAAGTTGACCGTCAGCAATTCGAACTTCTGCCGCTTTTCCCGAAGCGCGAGCACGCAGCGCAAACTGAACGGGCAGTATTCTGCGGTGATGAGCTTCATAGACCGATCCGGCAGCTTAGACGTTGGATGTTCTGCACACACCTTGCGCCGCCCCTTGGATTTATAAAAGGGGCAATGTGAAGGGCTTAGACGGCGGCGGCTGACCGCCTGTCCGGAAAGTCCAGAACTGCACCCCTTCGGGCGCTGGACGGCAAGTGCAGGCCCGGGATGAAACCAGACCGTTCACGCCAGCGCGATATCCAGCGTCACCGGGAAATGATCCGAGGCATTCAGCAGCGCCTGGCGCAATTCCGCATCACCATAGCATTCCGCGTCCTCGAACGGGTGCCAGATGCGCCACTTGGGCTGCAGCCCCATCAGGCTGTGCGAGATCATCACATAATCCAACAGCGCGCAGAAATAGCGTTTGGTTTCAGGATTGTAGAACCGCGAGGTGCTGGGCAGCACGGTGGTGCGCGGACGCAAAAGGCTTTGCGCGTGGGGGTCGTTCAGCAGGCTGCCCATGACGATCTCAACCGAGGACTGGCCGAACAATTTCTCAAATTCATCCAGGCCGGGGCCGTCGTTCAGATCCCCCAAAACCACCACATGCTCCCCCGCCGCGGCATGTTCCGCCACCCGCCGGTGCAGCCAGATCGCCTGTGCCAGCTGCTTGCGCCGGTTGGCGATGGAGACGGTGGTAACCTCGTTCTTGGTCCGGGCACCATGCGGCGCCTTGGATTTCAGATGCGCGCCGATCATCCGCAGCTCCACCCCCTTCTTGTCCGGGCCGCCTTTGGTGGTCACCGCCAGCTCCAGCGGCGGTTTGGAAAACCGCACCTGATCGGCCTGGGCGTCAACGTCCAGGTCAATGCCGAACACCCCGTCAAACCGCGGCGCATCCGCCGAGGAACGGGCGTCGTGGCGGGCGTCCAGAACATCCGGATCAAACAGCAATGCAATTTCCTGCTGGGTGTCATTGGGAAAGCCGCTGACGGCCTCGCGCGCTCTGAGGCCGGCTTCAGCCGCAAAGCGCTCCAACGCGCGGGTGGTGCGCTGGCTGCGGCCGGTATTGGGCGCCTCCACCACCATCACCGCATCGGCATCAATGCGGCGCAGCACCTGGGCGATGGCTTGGCCCTGGGTGTACCGGTCGACCCCATGGCGGGAGGAGCGTTCGCCGTCGAGCAGCAGATTATCCTCTGCATCAAACAGGTTGGCGAACCATTCGATATTATAGGTTGCCAGCCGCATTGCCGCAGCATCCGTTGATTTCATCCCAGGCGCGGTTGATGTCGATCATCCGCTTCTCCGCCAGCCGCACCGCCTCTTCGGGCACGCCGCGGGCGATCATCGCATCCGGGTGGGTGTCGCGCACCAGCTTGCGCCAATGCTTGCGGATCTCGTCCATGGCCATATCTGGGCTGACACCCAGCACGGTATAGGGATCCTTGGGCGCATCCGGCACAAACCGCGCGCGCAGCGCCTGGAACTGCTGCGGGGTCTGGCCGAAAATGCGGCTTACTTCTTCGAGGAATTCATTTTCGCCGGGGTGATAGAAGCCATCGGCCATGGCGATATGGAACAGCCCCTCCATCAGGTCGCACAGCGTGGTGGGGTCATCGGCAAACATGCTGTGGATGCGGCGGGCGTATTCCTGGTAGCCGGCCACATCGGTGCGCGCCATGTCAAAGACGCGGGCGGCGCCGGTTTCATCATCGCGGGCAATCTGGAACACCTCGCGGAAGGCGGCCACTTCGTCGCGGGTGACCTGCCCGTCGGCCTTGGCCATCTTGGCGCCAAGGGCGATGACGGCAATGGCAAAGGCCACGGTGCGTTCGGGCGGCGCGCGCAAGCGGTCAAAGACTTCCGACAGGCTTTCTCCTGCGGCAAGTGCGGCCAGCGCGTCGGATATGCGGGTCCAAAGTGACATGGTGCCAGCCTATGCGTCTTTGCCAGGGTTGTCAGGGGCGGGAATACCGGGCGTCAGGATTTTCTGCATGAAAACAGTGTCGAGCCAGCGCCCTTGCTTGCAGCCCAGTTCCGGCATCCTTGCTGTTTCCACATAGCCCATAGCAGCATGGAAGGCGATTGCTGCGGGATTGGCACTGCTGACACTGGCGATCAGCACATGAATGCCCGCCTGTTCCGCCTTGGCCTCCAGCGCCTGCATCAGCTTGCGGCCCGCGCCCTGCCCCTGTGCTTCGGGCAGCAGATGAATGGTGTGCTCTGCCGTAAATCGATAGCCGGGACCGGGGCGGAACGGGAAACAATGCGCGTGGCCGAGGATCCTGCCGCCCTGTTCCGCCACCAGATAAGCGCCGTTGCCGGCCATGATCAGTTCCCGGACGTCTTCAGGCGTTTTTTCAATGGTGTTGAAGGTGGCCAGCGTGTCGCGGATCACCCAGTTGGCAATGGTGCAGACGGCTTCGGCATCATCAGGGCGGGCAGAGCGGATTTTCATCGCAGCACCCTTGGCCCATGCGGGGTTTCGAACTCCGCCATCATCGCAGGTTTACCCTGCTCCGCTGCAACGCGCGGGTCGCCGAGGATCCGGTCCAGTGCGGCTTGCAGGTCTTTGGCCTCCGGGTGGCTGAGGATCAGGCGGGTCAGGCGGCAGTGCGACTGCGGCAGCTTGCCGGCGGGCGGCTCGGACTGCCACTGCAGGACCGCGGGGAAAATGTTGCCGAACGGCAGCAGCCCGTCCGCAGGCACCGTCATCAGCCAGCGCAAGTCCCCGCGCTGCATTGCCACGTGGCGCTGCGCATGAGGCGGCAGCAGGGGTTTCTCCGCTTCCAGGTTTTCGCTGCGCAGGATCCAGTTGCTGAGCCGTGCAGGGCCGGAGAACCGGTCCAGGTTGAACCAGCGCGGCTGCTCCTGCGGTCGGGCGTCCGGGTCGATGGCGATGGCCTCCAGGTACAGCCCGTCCTCCAGCCCGATCAGCCGGTTATGGGTGCCATAGCGGGCGTGGGAGCCACCGGGGCCAAGCGCGGCGCCAAGGGCCTCTTCGGCATGGGCAACCGCCTCTTCCAGCGTTTCGCCGGCCACGGCCAGGTGATCGAGTATCATTTGCGCCTCCCCTTTTGCGGCCAGAGACTAGCCGGACAGCGGCGGGGTACAAGGCGGGATTTGCCGTCAAGGACAGTGAAGCGGGCACCCGCCACCGGCGCTGAGAGGACACTCAAAACCGTCAGCGCTCCCGCCCGTCGCAGGCTGTGCGAAGGCACATCCGCTCCCGTTGGGCGGGGCATCGCGCGCCTGACGGCGCGCGATGCCGACAGTTCACCTGGCAGGGTGAACTGCCAGGCCCAAAGCCGCCAAGGGGTTTGCCCGCAGGGCTGGCACCTGCGGGTGCGGGAGCCCCCTGCTACTTACGTTACGCCCGCGCTTCGCGGATCAGGCGCAGGATGTCCTGGGCGGCTTCCGGGATGTTGGTGCCGGGGCCGAAGATTGCCTTGACGCCTTTGGAGTACAGGAACTCATAGTCCTGCTGCGGGATCACGCCGCCGCAGATCACCAGGATGTCGCCCGCGCCTTCCGCCTTCAGCGCCTCGACAAGCTGCGGAGCCAATGTCTTGTGGCCTGCCGCCTGGCTGGAGATGCCGATCACATGCACGTCATTGTCGATGGCGTCCTGGGCGGCCTCGGCGGGAGTCTGAAACAGCGGGCCCACGTCAACGTCGAAACCGATGTCGGCGAACGCCGTCGCAATCACCTTGGCGCCGCGGTCGTGGCCGTCCTGGCCCATCTTGACCACCAGAAGACGCGGGCGGCGGCCCTCTTCTTCGGCGAAATCCTCGATCGATTTCTGGATCGCCGCAAAGCCTTCATCGCCTTCGTATGCGGCACCATAGACGCCCGCCAAAGTCTTCACCTCGGCACGGTGGCGGCCGAATTCCTTTTCCATCGCCATGGAGATTTCTCCGACTGAGGCCCGCGCACGGGCGGCTTCAACTGCGGCTTCCAAAAGATTGCCGCTGCCCGCCTGGGCACGGCGGGTGAGTTCATCCAGCGCGGCCTGGCAAGCGGTCTCGTCGCGGCCAGCCCGCATTTTCTGCAAACGGGCGATCTGAGACTCGCGGACAGCCACATTGTCCACATCCAGGATGTCGATCGGGTCTTCTTTTTCCTTGCGGTACTTGTTGACGCCGACCACCACCTCGTCGCCGCGGTCGATCATCGCCTGGCGGCGGGCGGCGCTTTCTTCGATGCGCAGCTTGGGCATGCCGCTCTCAACCGCCTTGGTCATACCGCCCATTTCCTCAACCTCTTCGATCAAGGCCCAGGCCTGTTCGATCAGGTCGTTGGTGAGGCTTTCGACATAGTAAGAGCCGGCCAGCGGATCGACGACATTGGTGACACCGGTTTCCTCCTGCAGCACCAGTTGGGTGTTGCGGGCGATGCGGGCCGAGAAATCGGTGGGCAGCGCGATGGCCTCATCCAGCGCGTTGGTGTGCAAGCTTTGCGTGCCGCCGAGGACTGCCGACATCGCTTCATAGGCGGTGCGGATCACGTTGTTGTAGGGATCCTGCTCCTGCAAGGAGACGCCGGAGGTCTGGCAATGGGTGCGCAGCATCTTGGAGCGTTCGGACTTGGCGCCGAATTCGGTCATCACCCGGTGCCACAGGGTGCGGGCCGCGCGCAGCTTGGCAATTTCCATGAAGAAGTTCATGCCGATGGCAAAGAAGAACGAGAGACGCCCTGCGAATTTGTCCACGTCCATGCCCGCATCCAGCGCCGCGCGCACGTATTCGCGCCCGTCCGCGATGGTATAGGCCAGCTCCTGCACCAGGTTCGCGCCGGCCTCCTGCATGTGGTAGCCGGAGATCGAGATCGAGTTGAATTTGGGCATCTCGTTCGAGGTAAACTCGATAATGTCCGAGATGATCCGCATCGAGGGTTTCGGCGGATAAATATAGGTGTTGCGGACCATGAACTCCTTCAGAATGTCGTTCTGAATGGTGCCTGCGAGGACCGATTTATCGTGGCCCTGCTCTTCGCCCGCAACGATGAAGGACGCCAGAACCGGGATCACCGCGCCGTTCATGGTCATCGAGACCGAAACCTTGTCGAGCGGGATGCCGTCAAACAGGATTTTCATGTCTTCGACGCTGTCAATCGCCACGCCGGCCTTGCCGACATCGCCGACCACGCGCGGGTGGTCGCTGTCATAACCGCGGTGAGTGGCAAGATCGAAGGCGACCGAGACACCCTGCTGGCCCGCGGCCAGGTTGCGGCGGTAGAAGGCGTTGGATTCTTCGGCGGTGGAGAAGCCTGCGTACTGGCGGATGGTCCAGGGCCGGCCGGCATACATGGTGGCCTTGACGCCGCGAGTGAATGGGCCGACGCCGGGCAGCGTGCCCATGTGGGGCAGGTCCTTGGTGTCGTCTTCGGTATAAAGCGGCTTGACCTCGATGCCTTCCAGCGTCTGCCAATTGAGGTCGTCAACCGCCCGTCCGCGCAGCTCTTTCTCAGCCAGAGCCTGCCATTCGTCTTTGTTTGTCATCAGGTCTTCCTCTTGTCAGTGCGATACGGGGCGGGTTCGTGCCCGCCGCCAGTTTATCGGGATCATGGGCCAGTGCGGCGATGCCATCGGCACCGGCAGCCAGCCACATCATGTCGTCGGCATACGCCTCGCGCAGGCGTGCGGTCTGCGCGTCGTCAAAGGGGCGCCAGCGGCCTGAGCCCCCTGGCAGTTTGGCCGCCGCAGAGGACGGCACGCTGGCGCGCAGGTCCTGCAGGCACAGCGAGGCGTTGAGCCGCACCCTTGCGTGGGTGCGCGGCGCCTCGGCCCCGGTGAGGGCCGTCAGCTGTGCCTCGGGCCGGGTGCCGAAGGTTTCAAACGGCAACACATGCAGGCGCACATCTGGCACCGCACAGGCAATATCGGTGATCACATCGCGCCAGCTGCGCGGCGCCTGCACCAGACGGTCAAGCTGCGCAGGCGACGGCACCCGGTGGCCGCGGGCAACCGCATAGGCCAGTGCTGAGGTCCAGTAGCCGTCCAGGCTGCGGATGCTGAGGGCCACGTCTGTCACGGCATTGCCGAAGGCCTGGGAGAACCGCGCCATCCGTTCCCCCACTCCATTATAAAGATCGCCAAGCCGCAGGTTGCCGCGGATGGAGCCGATCATGTTTTCTTCACTGATCAGCAGCTGATGGATGCCCTGCTCGCGGCAGCCGGCAATCTGGATCTGCAGCCGCCCGCGGGCACGCTGGGCGAGGTCGCGGCCAGTCACCCGTGCAGGCCCGGGCTGGATGCCGTGGAACAGCCCGCCCCTGGTGCGGAACGGCCCCCAGAACCCAATGCGCTGTTTGGCAAGCCCATCGGCGTTCTGGCGCATGTATTCCTGAAACGACGTGGTTGCGCAGCGGTGCGCACCTGTATGAAGGATCACTTTCATCATGCTTCGGGACCTCTTCTGGAGGGCCGCAGGCCGCAGCCCGGTCAAGGGGAATGGCACAATCATGGCCGGCAACCCCTCAGTATCCCGTTAACGATGATGTTTTTTGGCCAAGTTGCGGATTTCCCGGTCGCATTTGCCGCCGCGGCGCATATATTCAACGGGACAGGAGAGATCATGAGAGCAATCCTAACCGTTGTTTTGGCAGGTTTTATTCCGCTTGCGGCCCTGGCTGCAGATGGCAGTGCGCCTGATTGGATACAGCCCGGGTATGACGTGGAACTGGAGGATTTCCAGTGGAAGCAGCGCCCTGTGGTGGTGTTTGCCGACAGCCCCGACGACCCGCGCTTCCACGAGCAGATGGAGCGGCTGATGCAAGGCGCCGAGGTTCTGAAAACCCGGGATGTGGTGGTGCTGGTTGACACCGACCCGGCCGCAAAATCGGCGCTGCGCAAAAAGCTGCGTCCGCGCGGGTTCATGCTGGTTCTGGTCGGCAAGGACGGCGGCGTGAAGCTGCGCAAACCGCACCCTTGGACAGCGCGCGAATTGTCCCGCACCATCGACAAATTCCCCGAGCGGCTGCGCGAAGTGGAAGAGCGGCGCGGCAGCTGAGCTGACCGGGCCGCGCCTGCTGTCAGCTGTTGCCGCGGACGTAAATCAGCGCCATCGCCTGTTTGTCGAGCACAACCATGGCATGGCTGTCCGGCACAAAGACAAGGTTGGACTGCGGATTGAGAATAGCGCGGTAGTAGACGCCTTTCACAGTCTCGTTCATGCAATTGACCCCGGCCAGGCCCGAGTTCAGGATCCCGATACCTTGCGGCAGATCCCGCGACATGATCGCCTCGGTCACCGCATTGGGGGATTTTCCGGCCACCCGGAACACAACCGGCTTGCCGTCTGCCAGCATTTTCATGCCGGTGTTGACGGATCGCGCCCTGCCCAGCAGCGAAGTGATCCGCGGCTGTTCCGTTGTGTGGAACACCGCAGCGGTGCAGGTGGACGAGGATTGGAAAAAGAAGGTTTCGCCCAGTTCCGTCCATTCGGACAGCAGCACGCGCACCTCCTCTTCCTTGTCGAGCGTGCAGCCCGTCAGCAGGAGAATGCCCGAAAGCAAACCGGTCATTAAGCGGAACATAGGGCACCTTGAGGAAGTTCAACCCGGGCAGGATTGCAGAAATTCCTGAAGATTCGGTGCACGCAGCCGTGCGGTCCGGGGCAGGCATGCGGGGGCCGGCGGAAAAAACCGCCTGCCCGCCCGCGCATATGCCTGCCCCGTGGTGCATTATTCGAATTCCATGATCACATCATCAACCGCCAGGCTGTCGCCCGCGGATGCGTTGATCTTGGACACCACGCCCTTTTTCTCGGCGCGCAGGATGTTTTCCATTTTCATCGCCTCGATGGTGCAAAGGGCCTGGCCCTCCTGGACCTCCTGCCCCGCTTCGACGTCGACCTTCACGATCAGGCCGGGCATCGGGCAGAGCAGCATCTTGGAAGTGTCGGGCGGCAGTTTTTCCGGCATCAGCTGCGCCAGTTCCGCCTGGCGCGGGGTGCGCACATGGACCTTGAGATCCGCCCCGCGGGAGCGGATGCGGAAACCCTGGGTGACCTTGCCGGTCTTCAGCACCAGGATGTCGCCGTCCACGTCCAGGGTGGCCAGCTGGTCGCCCGGCGTCCAGTCCGAGGACACGCGCAATGCGGTGCCATCGGCGAACTTGACAGTGGCACCGTCGCGGTCGGCGTCAATCACCACGTCATAGGACTGGCTCTGCAGGGTGACGGTCCAATCGGTGCCGACTTTGCGTTCATGGTTGTCCATCCGGCCCGACACTCGGGTGCGGCGGATTTCGGCAACCCGGTGCATCGCCGCACAGGAGGCGGCGATCTTGCGCAGGTCGGCTTCGGGCAGCTCAACGCCCTCAAAACCTTCGGGATACTGTTCCTCGATAAAGGCGGTGGTCATGGTGCCGTCGATGAAGATCGGGTGATCCATGACAGCTGACAGGAACGGCAGGTTGTGGCCGATGCCCTCCACCTCGAAGCTGTCGAGGGCAATGCGCATGGCGTCGATCGCCTCAGCCCGGGTGGGCGCCCAGGTGCAGAGCTTGGCGATCATCGGGTCGTAATACATCGAGATCTCGCCGCCCTCAAAGACGCCGGTGTCATTGCGTACGGCAGCCTCGCCCGCGGGCGCATCCCCCTGCCACTTGCCATTGATCAGCATCGGGCCTGCGGCAGTCTCGGCCGGCGGGCGGTAGCGCGACAGGCGGCCGATGGAGGGCAGGAAGCCGCGATAGGGATCTTCGGCATAAAGACGGTTTTCAATCGCCCAGCCGGTTAGTTTCACGTCTTCCTGGCGCAGCGGCAGCTCACCGCCGTCTGCGACGCGGATCATCTGTTCGACCAGATCAACGCCGGTGATCAGCTCGGTCACCGGATGCTCCACCTGCAGGCGGGTGTTCATTTCCAGGAAGTAAAAGTTCTTGTCGCCGTCAACGATGAATTCCACAGTGCCGGCTGAGGCATAGCCGACGGCCTTGGCCAGGGCCACGGCCTGCTCGCCCATGGCTTTGCGGGTTTCTTCGTCCAGGAAGGGCGACGGGGCCTCTTCCACGACTTTCTGGTTGCGGCGCTGGATCGAGCATTCCCGCTCGCCCAGGTAAATGCCGTTGCCGTGGGTGTCGCAGAGCACCTGGATTTCAATGTGGCGCGGCTGGGTGACGAATTTCTCGATAAAGATCCGGTCATCGCCAAAAGAATTCGCGGCCTCGTTCTTGGAGGACTGGAAACCTTCGCGGGCCTCGTCGTCGTTCCAGGCGATGCGCATGCCCTTGCCGCCGCCGCCGGCGGAGGCCTTGATCATCACCGGGTAGCCGACCTCGTTCGAGATCTTCACCGCCTCATCCGCGTCGGCAATCAGCCCCATGTAGCCGGGCACGGTGGAAACACCGGCCTCCTGGGCGATTTTCTTTGAGGTGATCTTGTCGCCCATGCTTTCAATCGCACCCACCGGCGGGCCGACAAAGGCGACGCCTTCGGCGGCCAGGGCCTCGGCGAATTTGGAGTTTTCCGACAGGAAGCCATAGCCCGGATGCACCGCCTGGGCGCCGGTTGCGCGGACTGCCTCCATCACCTTGTCGATGACGATATAGGACTGGTTGGCGGGCGGCGGGCCGATGTGGACAGCCTCGTCGGCCATTTGCACATGCAGGGCCTGCTTGTCGGCGTCAGAGTAGATGGCAACGGTTTTGATGCCCATTTTCCGCGCGGTTTTGATCACCCGGCAGGCGATCTCGCCCCGGTTGGCGATCAGGATCTTGTCAAACATAGGTGGTCCCTTTGTATTCTGGCCCTTGGTCCTTGGCATTCCGGAATGCAAAACGCCGCGCCCGGGGCAGACCCAGGCACGGCGTTTGCGCGATTTTTGCACCGGCCGCAGCGGGCCGGATGTTCAGCAGTGCAGCGGCAGCGGTGGCGGCCTTAGCACTTGCGGGGATTTTGCTGGCAATAGACCAGGTTTGCGGCCACGCCGACGGCTGCGCCGGTGACCAGGCTGCCGTCCAGCAGCGCAGCACCTGCGGCGCCTGCGCCGGCGCCATATACGATACGTTCGCCAGTGGTGTCGCCGCAGGCCGCCGCAAAGCCGCAGAGCGACAGGGCCGCGATGAAAGTTTTTGCCCGCATGTCCAGTTTCCTTCTTCCGGGGACGTCAGTGTCCCTGCGGAATTTGCAGGCTGGACAGCCGCGCGCAACGCTGTGCCGAACCCGCCCTTCAGTTGGGCGGAGGCTTGCCGCATGGGGGGGAGTATACGGCAAGCTTCCGCCGGTGCCTGAAGGGGAGAAAAGACGGGCAGGACGCGGATGGGGGCGCGTACCTGCCCGTTCAGGCGAAGGGGCCGGAACAGATGCTCGGCACAGCAGCGTGGCTGCGCTGCTTGACCCACGATGCACAGCCCCGGCGCTGCTGTAAGCCCCTGAAATGCAAGGGTGCGGATTTGGGCAGATTCCTGCTGACCCAAGCGGCAGCTGTGCGATTTCACGCCGAAATCACGCACTACCGGCCGGGCAGTGGCGCAGGGCCGCGTCAGCCCTGTCACATCGCCGTTACAACCCTGACGCTGTGCTGGCCGGCCGGACAAGCGGTTGTCAAAGCGCTGTGAACGGCAGCGCCGGACCGGCGCCGGGATTTGCAGCCCTGCCAGCACCTTGGCCTGCGCAAACACTGCAGCGTGAACAGACCGTGAAAATTTCGCACTTTTTCTGGCGCAAATCCTCACGGCGGCTCTCTTTGAAGTCATTTCCCCCCCGTTTGCGCACGTGGGAGTCTGGCTGCACGACACATAAGGAGGAGGGATAACCCCATGACCAAAGTGCATAGAGGGCGCTTCGCCCTGGCTGCTGCTGCACTTGCCGGCAGCGCTGGCCTGGCCCACGCGGATACACAGTCCGAGCTGCAGGAACTGCGCAACCGGGTCGAGGTGCTGGAAGCGGAAAGCCAGCAGGTGACCGGCGCGCCCGGCGACTTCCGCCTGGGCAATACCGCGGTCGACATCTACGGCTACGTCAAGGCCGATTTCTTTTATGATTTCGATTTCGTCCAGGGCGACACGGCCTTTGTCAACAATATCGGCGAGCCGGTGAATGCCACCGACGGCGACTTCGGCGCCACCGTGCGCCAGTCGCGGCTGGGCATTCGCACCACCACCGAGACCGGCATCGGCACCATTCAGGGCCAGCTCGAGTTCGACCTGTTCGCCTCGGGCGGCACCTCCGAGCTGCGGCTGCGCCACGCCAATGTGCAGATCGGCGATCACTGGCTGATCGGCCAAACCTGGACCAACTTCATGCCGCTGGGGCAGTACCCCGCCAGTGTGGAATTCAACGGCCCGGTCGGCATCGCCTTTGCCCGGGTGCCGCAGGTCCGCTACAGCAACAGCTTTGGCGACGGTTTCGACTACAGCCTGTCGCTGGAGGAAAACACCGCCGCCTCCAGCGATCCGGTCGCCACGGCAGCGTTCCAGTACAGCAATGATCTGTTCACCGCGCGGATTGCCGGCCTTGCCGGCACCATCCAAAGCGGCGGCGTTGACGTTGATCAGACCGGTGTTACCGTATCCGGCTCCATCACGCCCTGGGACGGCGGGTTGTTCCAGGCCACCTATGTTGACGGCGAGGCCCTGGGGCCGTTGCTGATCGGCCTCGGGGATGCGGTGGTCGGCGGCCAGGCCAACGATGTGAAGGGTTATACCGTCGAATTCCGCCAGGACATCACCGACCAATGGAATGTCGGCATCGCCTACGGACGCGAGGATTACGACCTGCCGACCTCGACCGGCACGCTGTCCTTCACCGAGCTGGAGACCATTCACGTGAATGCCTTCTACAGCCCCACCGACAACCTGACCTTCAGCGCTGAATACATCTTTGGCGAGCGCAACGACACGATCTCCGGCAATACATTTGACGGCGACCGGGTGCAGCTGGCGGTTCAGCTGAACTTCTGACGAAACAGCAGACGGGCGGCGCCCCGGACGCAGCGGCAGGCATCGCGGAGAGATCCGCGGTGCCCGTTGCGTGATATGCGTCCGGGACGGTGCCATCAGTCAAACGCGTCCGGGAAAGACGCCTGCGCCACGGCCACGTTAATGACCAGCAGCGCCTCGTAGCTGGCCGGATTAAACGGATCTTCAGCGGCGACCACTTCGCGGCCGAACAGCCAACTGAGACGGCCGGCGTCCAGATTGCCACGCTCGAACGGCTGGTCGCCGAACTGCTCCCACAAAGCCCGCATAAAGGTGGCATCGACGCGCCGGTCGACGTTCTTGCGGTCGGCAAAACGCTCGCGCCGGGTCAGCGGCGTGACCCCTTTGGGATTGGGGCGGCGGACGGTGAATTGAAAATCGGTGCCGGGCATACGGCCCGGGAACCCGCGGTGTTTCAGCATTTGGGTGCCTCCTGTCCGGCACCCTGCGGGCGGGTAAGGGCCGGCCGCAGGGCCGGACCCTTGTGGTCGTTACTTGTACTTGCCGGTGAATTCCGGCTCTTGCGAGATCGGCTCGGGCTCGACCACGACAAATTCTTCTTCCTGCTGGGCGCAGGCAGTGACGGCGGCCAGCAGGCCTGCCAGGGCGATAAGCTTGATGCTCTTGGACATTTCTGTCTCCTGATAAAAAACGCGAAACCTGCGGGGGCTTGGCCCGCCGCCTGCCTCAACCTCAATGTGAAGGCAGCCCGCGGGCTGCCCGCGCCAAGGATAGCGGGGTTTGCAACCGAGTCACATGTGAATCGCGGCAATTGGCAGCGCTGTGGCTGCAATGCCGCAAGAATCCGCCGGTCTGAAGTTTGCCCCGCAAGATGTTGTGGATGCATCAGAAAGCCTCCCACATACAGCCTGCGGCCACGGGGCGGTAGGCCTCGAAAAACTGGGTGGCCGCCGGGTCCTGCGCCCCAAAAGGCACCATTCGGTCCGAGAGCGAAATCACCACCCGGGCTGCGGTCAGCCCGTGACCGGCCAGATAGGGCACCGCCAAGGTCTCGCAGAGATGGTCCATGTCGGGCGCCGCCGCCTCATAGCTGACGGAACCGGTTTCCCGGGCGATTTCCGGCGCCAGGAAGCGGAACCGGGCCCAGGTTTCGCCCGCCTGTCCGGGTGCTTCGTCCAGCAGCACCTCGGCCAGGGTCACGGGCTGGCCCGACGGAACCGCAACCGGTTCCGCGGCAGAGGCGGACAGGACGGACAATGCCAAAGGGATAACAGCCAGATATCCGCAGCCCCGGCCCCCGGTTTCCCAGGCTCCTCCGGCCGGGGCTGCTGGCGCAGCGCATAAAGCGCGCGCTGTTGGTATCTGGCTGAGGCGGATCATGAGACTGATTCGTTTCCCTTGTCAAATTTTGCCGCAATTTCGGGCGGATTATTCGTATTCGAGCCTGTTCCCAGGCATATCTTGTCCCGGCGCCGCACCGCATGGCGCAGCCAGCGGCCCCGGTTAGCGGGATTTTCCAGAACGTCGGCAATCAGCCCGGCGGCATTGGAGGGCACCCGGCCCATCACCTGCCCGCCGGCCCGGATGTGCAGCCCCTGCCCCGACCCCGGCCCTGTGGCGGTGATTTCCACCACCGGAGAGAAGCCCCGCATGCCTTGCAGCTTGCGCCACATGTCCTGGCGGATCTGATGCGCCAGCCGCAGCGGGTCGCCCGACGTCAGCACGGTCTCCGCCGCCACGTCGAACTGCGCAGGCAGGCGGCGCGACAGCGTCAGGCTGCTGTCCGTGCGGATGATATGCCAACGGTTGCTGGACAAATCCGAAGACTCCCTCTTCTTTCTGGTCGAAAATATCCTCGGGGGTGCGGGGGCAGACAGCCCCCGCTCAACATCCGCAATTACAGCGGAATGTTGTCGTGTTTTTTCCACGGGTTCTTCAGCTGTTTGCCGCGCAAGGAGGCAAACGCGCGGGAGACGCGGCGCCGGGTGGATTGGGGCATGATCACCTCGTCGATAAAGCCGCGTTCTGCCGCCACAAAGGGGTTGGCGAAACGGTCCTCATAGTCCTTGGCGTGGGCCGCGATCTTATCCGCGTCTTTCAGGTCAGCGCGGTGGATGATTTCGGTCGCGCCCTTGGCGCCCATCACCGCGATTTCCGCCGTCGGCCAGGCATAATTGAAATCGCCGCGCAGGTGCTTGGAGGCCATCACGTCATAGGCGCCGCCGTAGGCCTTGCGGGTGATCACGGTGACCTTGGGCACGGTGGCTTCGCCGTAAGCAAACAGCAGCTTGGCGCCGTGTTTGATGACGCCGCCATATTCCTGGGAGGTGCCCGGCAGGAAGCCCGGCACGTCGACAAAGGTCAGGATCGGGATCTCGAAACAGTCGCAAAAGCGTACGAAACGCGCGGCCTTGCGGCTGGAGTCGATGTCGAGGCAGCCTGCCAGCACCATCGGCTGGTTGGCGACGATGCCCACGGTCTGGCCCTCAAGGCGGATGAAGCCGGTGATGATGTTCTTGGCGAAATCTTCCTGGATCTCGTAGAAATCGCCCTCGTCCGCGACCTTGGCGATCAGCTCCTTCATGTCGTAGGGGCTGTTGGGATTTTCCGGGATCAGGGTATCGAGGCTGGTCTCAATCCGGCCCGGTTCGTCAAAGAACGGGCGCACCGGGGGTTTTTCACGGTTGTTGAGCGGCAGGAAATCAACCAGGCGGCGGACTTCGGCCAGTGCTTCGACGTCGTTTTCAAAGGCGCCGTCAGCAACCGAGGATTTCTTGGTGTGGGTGGAGGCACCACCCAGCTCCTCGGCTGTCACCACCTCGTTGGTCACGGTTTTCACAACATCCGGGCCGGTCACAAACATGTAGGACGAGTCTTTGACCATGAAGATAAAATCGGTCATCGCCGGGGAATAGACCGCGCCGCCTGCACAAGGCCCCATGATGACGGAAATCTGCGGGATCACGCCGGAGGCCATGATGTTGCGCTGGAAGATCTCGGCGTAGCCGGCAAGGGCGTCAACGCCTTCCTGGATGCGGGCACCGCCGGAATCGTTTATGCCGATCACTGGCGCGCCGTTCTGCATCGCCATGTCCATGATTTTGCAGATCTTCTGGGCATGGGTCGCCGAGACCGAACCGCCCAGGACGGTGAAATCCTGGGAGAAGACATAGACCTGGCGGCCATTGATGGTGCCCCAGCCGGTGACCACGCCGTCGCCTGCCGGTTTGTTGTCTTCCATGCCAAAATCGGTGCAACGGTGGCTGATGAACATGTCGAACTCTTCAAAGCTGTCCTCGTCCAGCAACAGTTCGATCCGTTCGCGGGCCGTCAGCTTGCCGCGGCCGTGCTGCGCGTCAATGCGGCGCTGGCCGCCGCCCAGCCGTGCGTCCTGGCGGCGGTCTTCCAGCTCGGAAAGGATGTCTTTCATGGCACATGTCCCCTGTAGATTTCACCGGGACCATATATTGCGCGGCAGCGAAGCCAAAGGACATTATCGCAAATTTGCAAATCGTTTGCATACGCAGGATGCAAAGCTGTAAATCAGCAAAGTTTGTATTCGGGTTCCAGCCCCTGTCCAGGGCCGGGAAGGCAGCCTCAGGCCGCCTTGGCGATTTCGGCCATTTGCCGCAAGGCGTTTGTCAGCGGTGTTTTAACCGGGGCTTTGACGCCGAAAGGATTGTCTTCGACCATGCCGATCGCCGGATCGTCCTTAAGGAACTTGAGATAGGCGGCGATCTGGGCCAGCAGTGCCTGTGCGGCTTTTTTGCGGGCGTCGCCAGTGGCCGATTTCATCTCGAACAAGGCCTTCATCAGCGCTGTCTGGTTGCCGTCCGTGACACCGGCAAGGCCGGCATCAGCGATTTGCGCCAGCACCGGGTGGTTCTGGGATTTCAGCGCGTCCTGCAGGCTGGAGACGCCGCGGTCCACATCCTCCTTGGCGGCCTGCCAGATTTCCATTGGGTCCGCCGCGGGCTGGCCCGTCTCTGCCGGTGTCTCAATCGCTTTGATCAGCGCTTTGAGCCCGTCGGCGGCCTCGGTCAGCGCGCCTGATTTCAGATTGGCCGCGATAGCGCGGGCCTGTTCTGCCAAGGGCGCGGCCTGTTCCGGCGGCAGGGATTTGAGCTTGGCCGCCTGCGCAGTCAGCAGCTTGCCCAGTTTTGCGGCCTGTTCCGATTGGGCCGGGTCCGCGGGCGCAGGCTTGGGCTGGCCGCCCAGTTTGGCAAGCGCTGCTTCAAGCCGGTCGAGCCGGGCCGCGCAGGCGTCGTGATCGCCCTGCCCCAGCAGTTTCACGCTGGCTTTGATTTCCGGGGCAAGCTTGCCTGCCAAGTCCGGTTTGCCCAGCGCCTTGACCGCCTCAGCCGCGGCTGCGATGCGGGTTTTCAACGCTGCAGCAGCCCCTGCATCAGCGGTGCTGTCTTCGGCGAGGCGGGTTTCGGGGCCGGTTTCCGAAGCTTCGCCGTCGTCATCCGGCAGGCTGTCCTCATCGATGATGCTGCCATCGGGGCCGACAAGCACCGGCTTGAACTTGACCATGCCCTCCTTCATGAACTTTTTCTTCAACTGTTTGACGATGCCCTTCAGCGGCTTCTCCGGCTGCAAAAGAACCTCGTTTTCCTCAACCCGCAGGGTGCCGAAACAGGATTTCTTGATCCCCGGCGCCTTTTTCATGTCGCCGCGCAGCACCTTGCCGGGTTTGCGCAGGTCGATCATCAGCCCGCAGTCTTCGGACTTGCCGGCAAGGCCAAAGGCAAAAGGCAGCTCCTTGCCGGAGGCCTTGGCCTTTTTCAGAAGTTTCAGGACGGCGTCCGCATCAAAAGCCTGATCAGGCATGGCAGGTCTCCTAAGCTGGTTCCTAGCTGGCGTTGCCGGTGAAGGCGTTCCAGTCCTCAGCGCTCATTTCCACAAAATCGAGATCGGCCTCGTCGCCCGGCTCGGACAGCGGCTGGTCGGGCCAGATCATCCCGTAGGCACGGCGAAACAGCGCCTGCAGCTCGGCGTCGTCGAACGGGTACTGCTGGCCTGCAAACAGGCTGATGCGTCCAGCCGGGCTGGCGATCAGCGAGTCCAGCGCCAGCCGCAGCCAATCGAGGTTGCCCTCTTTATGGGCGCGTTTGTGCATGCTGCGGATGTCGGCGTCGAACTGGGCCAGATCGGCCATCGGATCAGGCGCGTTCACCGCCCGGCCCATGGTCAGAAGCCGCGTGTAGCCCGCGATCAGTTCCTTGCGGATTTTCATGGGATCATGTTCCCCGGATTGCCATTGGTGTAGGTCTTGGTCTCGTTATCCCAGCCGTCAGCGACCGGGTATTGCTGCATCATCACCCAGCGGCCCGGTATTTTGGCCGGAGCGGCGCCATGCCGGGTGGTGTATTTCGCCACATAGTCAGCGTTATCCTGCGCTTTTTCCTCGGGATAGTCCGTTGCAGGATCGGGATTGTCTGTGGTTTCCGCCGGCAGCAGTTCCGGCTCCCAGATGAAGTTCACATAGGCGCGGGTCAGCCCCTCAACCTCCTCGAAGCTTTCATAGGTCTTATCGGAAATCGGCTCGCCGTTGTCATCGGAGCGCACGTGTTTCTTGTGGCCGATATAGGCTTTGTCGATCGGGCGGCCGTGTTCGACGGTGAAGTCGGCACTCTCATCGGGATCGGTCAGCGGATCACCGGTAAAGGTCATTTCGGTTTCAGTGATATCGACACCTTTGGCCAATGCGGCCTCGGCAGCAATCTCGCGGCCTGCCAGCCAGTCCTGCGGGCTGTGGAACTTGGAAGACGCACCGGTGTAGGAACGTTCGTCGTCGTCATGCGCATTGGGCGGCTTGCCGGTTTTCAGCCGGGTGATCAGATCCTCGTCGCTGACGTCCGGGCCGTGGCGGTCCAGCGAATGGCCTGCGTTGCTGCCGGCACCGTCCATCATCTCATAGGCTTCGGCCGCCTCGGCGCTGAGTTTTTCAAGCTCATTGCGGACCTTATCAAAGGCGGTCTTGGCCTTATCGAAATCCGGTTTTTTGGCTTCATCCTCAGCCGCTGCAACTTTGACCTCTAAGGGGTCCAGCTCGTCTGAAGGCACGCTTGCCCGTTTCAGTGCAGCGACAATGCCCTGCACCTGGAAACGGGCCGTGGCCATCGGTTTGACCGTCTTCAGCAGTTTTTCATGGGTGTCCAGCATCAGGAAGGCGTCGCCGTATTCCTTGTCCGTTCCGGCCCGGTCCTTGGCCGCCTCCAAGGCTTCGTCCAGTTTGCTCTCGGCGGCTGGCAGCTTGAGGTATTTCTTGGTCCGGGCGTGTTCCTTTTCGACCTTGGCCAGCTTGGCGCGGTAATCCGCCATGGCCAGCACCAGATCCATGTAATCGGCATTGTCCAGCACCGTCTGCAGATCACCTGCGGCCTTGCCCGGATCACCGCCGCGGGCAGTGAGCTCCGCAGCCTTGATCGCGTCATCCAGCGTGCTCTTCAGAACATCCGCATCGCCGGGCAGCACCGCGAGCAGGTCTTCGGCGGCCTTTTTGGCGGTCAGATAGCCCGGCATTGCACGCAAAAGCGCCAGTGCCGCGGGCACAGCGCTGACAGCATCCGGGTATTTCTGCGCCGTGATATTGTCTGCAACCGGTTTGTGAAAATCATAGCTGGCGGCCTCGGGGAATTGCGTCAGGATCCGGGCCATTTCGCTTCGGTCATCCACAACCTTTTCCAGCTGGAACAGATGGTTCAGCTTGACATGATATTGCGGCGCGCCGGTTTTTTTGTCGAAGTTGTCGGCATCCGCCAGAAGTTTATGCGCGTCCCAGGTCGTGGTCAGGTCGCTGAGTTCCGGCTCAGCCAGAACTTTTTTCAGGGTGTCGTATTTCGCCTCAAGCGCCTTGACGATCTGTTTGGAATGGCTTTTGCGCATCAACGCGCGGTTGGCCTTTTCCCAGACCTTCAGATCCGCCAGCGCGCCAGCGGGATCATTGTTGCCCTTGAATTTCTGTTTGGTATCCGCCGCCGCCAATGCGTTGCGGAACCCCTCATCCGCTCTGAGGGAGCCGTCAAAGCCGCGCATATAGCGGGCGAGCTTGCCGCGGTCCTTAGAGCTGTAGTCTATCAGCTCCTGCAGCAGCCCCTTGGCCTCATTGAACTTTTGCTCCTTGTAGCCCTTTTTCTTGGCGTTTTTCAGGTGATTTCGAAAATCCTTGGCGGCCGGTACAGCGCTGGCGAGGATAAGCTCGCAGCGCTTGTGGGAGTTTGCCATGTAATCGTCCATCAACGCAGCAAAGCTAAGACCTTCGGCCAGATCACCCTCATCGCTCAGATTGGATTTCCAAGCCTCCAGCGCCAACTTGGCGGCGCCGAAATCCCCGGCCTTGGAATGGACGGCGGCGGCTTTCATCTGGGTTCCGCGGGCGGCTTCGGCGGTATCCTTGGTAACGCCTGTCATCGGGTTGATCAGCGCCAGCGTGGCGCTGGTCCAATTGTCGAAGAAGAGACCATAGGTATTGGCGTCTTCCGCCTTGGACGAGGCATCCTTGGCCGCGGCCTCCACCGCTTCAAAGTCCTTGTCGGTCACGGCGGCGGCCATGGTCTTGTGCGCCGCCTTGATCAGACCCTCCACAAAGGTAAATGCGCCCTGGTCCAGACTGTTGCGCACCGAGGCGAATTTATCCTCAGCCGCGGCCAGGGCGGTCTGCGCCTTGTCACGCGCGGCGGCAACTGCCAGCTGCGCGGCGATCTGGCTGGACAGATCGGAAATATCGCTGTCGATCTTGTCAAAGGCGCCGGCCTCATCCGCGCTGAGGATTTCCTTTTTCAGCGCCTTGCGCCCGCCCGCCAGGCTGCGCCGCGCGCCTGAGCTGAGTTCGGCGGGAATGGTGATCTTGTTCAGCTCCGTCAGGGCCGCCGAACGCCTGTTGTCCACCTCCTCATTCACCGGATCGGGAAAGTCCGGCATGGTCCAGGCCTTGAGCTTGTAAAACCGTTCGGCCCATTGCCGGATGGCCGGATTGTTGGCAAGCGGATCAGGGGTATTGGCCATGGGTCACCTCAACAGAACTTAAAAGGACGGGCCTTGGGGAACGCGCGATTTGATGGAATGCTTAAGCAACCATAGGGGAGGCATTGAATTCGGCGCAAGAGTCTTTTGACGCAACGGCAACCTTACGCCCTGCCAGGCCGGGGCTGATGGACAAGACGGGCCGACTGCTCTAACCGGATGGTATGTCCACATATAATTCCCGCGTATCCGGCCAGCGGACACCTCCGCGCATTTTCACCCTGATCCTGCTTGCCGGGCTGTCGGCGCTTGGCATGAACCTGCATCTGCCGTCGCTGGCGGGGATGTCCGAGTATTATGCGGTCGATTACCGGGTGATGCAGCTGTCAGTGGCGCTGTATCTGGCGGGCAATGCGGTGGTGCAGATCTTTGTCGGGCCGATCTCGGACCAGATGGGGCGGCGGCCGGTGATCCTGGTCAGCATTGTGCTGTTCCTGCTGGCGACATTGGGCTGCATCTATGCGCCGACGGCCGAGGCGTTCCTGCTGTTCCGGGTGGCGCAGACGGCGGTGGCGGCCACCATGGTGCTGAGCCGGGCGGCAGTACGCGACATGTATGACACCAACCAAGCCGCCAGCATGATCGGCTATGTCACCATGGGCATGGCAATCGTGCCGATGATCGGCCCCGCAATCGGCGGTTTCCTGGATCAGTGGATGGGCTGGCAAGCCAACTTCTGGCTGTTGTTCCTGGTCGGTGCGGCGACGCTGGCCATCACCTTTACCGATTTCGGCGAAACAGCCCACAAAAGCGGCAAGACGCTGATGGCGCAGTTCCGCGAATACCCGGAACTGCTGCGCTCGCCCCGGTTCTGGGGGTATTCACTGTCCTCGGGCCTCGCCTCAGGCGCCTTCTTTGCTTACTTGGGCGGCGCGCCTTTTGTCGGCACCGAGGTCTATGGCCTCAGCACGGCAGAGCTGGGGGTCTATTTCTCCACCCCGGCGGTGGGGTATTTTGCCGGCAACTTCATCTCGGGGCGGTTTTCCACCCGGATCGGGGTCAACAGCATGGTTCTGTGGGGCTGTGTTATCAACGGCGGCGGGGTGCTGCTGTCGCTGCTGATCGCGATGGCGGGCGCTGACAGCGTGTTCACCTTCTTCGGGCTGATGTGTTTCGTGGGCCTGGGCAACGGCATGGCGATCCCCAACGCCACTGCGGGCGCCATCTCTGTCCGCCCGCATCTGGCCGGCACCGCGTCCGGTCTTAGCGGTGCGATCATGATCGGCGCGGGGGCAGCACTCAGCGCCTTTGCCGGAATGCTGCTGGTACCGGGATCCACGGCGGTGCCCCTGCTGGCGATCATGTTCGGCACCGCAATGTGCGGGCTGGTTGCGATCCTGCTGGTGGTCCGGCGGGAGCGGCAGATCGGCGCATAACGCCTGCGGTCGGCTTGCAGGTCTGGATTTGCAATTATACCATTCGCAAGAATTGGATTTGCAAAGGCACGCCCTATGGCCACCCAGAAACTTTACGCCGGCGCCAAGCTGCGTGAAATGCGGCAGCGGCTGGAGCTTACGCAGAAGGATTTCGCCGCCAAGCTGGGGGTGTCCCTGCCCTATCTGAACCAGATGGAGAACAACAACCGCCCGGTATCGACCACGGTGGTGCTGGCGCTGGCGCAGGAATTCGGCATGGATGTGACCGAACTGTCTGCAGGGGACAGCGAACGGCTGGTCAGCGACATGCGCGAGGCGATGGCGGATCCGGTGTTTGCTGATGACCCGCCGCCCTTGGCGGATCTGCGGCTGACCGCATCGAACGCCCCGGCTCTGGCGCGGGCGTTTCTGTCGCTGCACCGGGCGTATAGGCAGACGCATGAACGGCTGGCCTCGCTGGACGAGGCACTGGGGCGCGAGGACGCGCGCATTCAGGCCTCCCCCTGGGAAGAGGTGCGCGATTTCTTCCACTACTGCGACAACTACATCGATGCAGTGGACCATGCAGCCGAGCATTTTGCCGCCGCCAATGACATCCGCGCAGCAGCCGTGGCCGCGCTGGAGCGCGGCGGCGTGACCGTGCGCCAGTCCGAAATGGAAGGCTTGCGCAGTTTTGATGCGGAGACAGGCGTGCTGCATCTGTCCAACCGCTCGGCGCCGCAAACACAGCTGTTTCAGATGCTGCTGCAGGTGGCGCTTTTGCGGCAGAACGCGCTGCTGGAAGCGACGCTGGATTTTGCAAAGTTCCAAAGCGAGGAGGCCCGCGCCATCGCCAAGATCGGCCTTGCCAACTATTTCGCTGGTGCCGCCCTGATGCCCTACACAAGGTTTTTGGAGGCGGCGCAAGCCTGCCGCCATGATCTGGAGCTGCTGTCGATCCGATTTGGCGCCTCGATCGAGCAAATATCGCACCGGCTGTCGACCATGCAGCGTCCCGGCGCCAAGGGAGTGCCGTTTTTCTTTGTGCGGGTGGATCAGGCAGGCACGATCACCAAGCGGCATTCGGCGACACGGCTGCAGTTTGCCCGGTTCGGCGGCGCCTGCCCGCTGTGGAACGTGCACCGGGCGTTTGAGACCCCGGGCCGGTTCCTGCGCCAGCTGGCAGAGACGCCGGACGGGGTGCGCTACATCTCGCTCGCGCGGGATGTGTCGAAACCGGGCGGCTCATTCGGATCCCCGGTGCGGCGCTATGCCATTGCGCTGGGCTGCGAGGTGCGCCACGCGGAGGCGCTGGTCTATGCAGACGGGATGGATGTGAACCAGGACAGCGCCTATGAGCCGATCGGCATTTCCTGCCGCATTTGCGAGCGCAAGGACTGCCACCAGCGTTCGGTCCCGCCGCTGGAACGGCGGCTGACCATCAACACCGATCAGCGCGGCGTGCTGCCGTATGAGGTGAGCTGATGCACCGGTTGGCCTGCGTACCCGGCGCGCTTTAGGGTAGGATTCATGGCAGCTTTTGAACAATTGGTCCTGTCCGGCGGCGGCTGCCGCTGCTTCTGGCAAGGCGGTTTTCTGCACGTGGTTTAGGATGAACTGCCTCTGCGCCCCGCCCGCGTAACCGGGGTTTCTGGCGGCGCCCTGACGCTGGCCTATGAGGCAGAGCTGTACATGGTCGGCTCGCCGCATTTCAACTGGGCAGAGCGGCTGGGTGTCGGCTCCAGCCTGGTGGACGCCCGCGCCGCAGCGCAGGAGGGGAAGCTGGCCGATCTGGTGCGGTTTGCGGCCACCATCCCGCCGGTGTTCGACCCGCCCCGCTGGAACGGGCAGGCAGTGATAGACGGCGGCATGGCCGATCAGGCGCCGATGCCGGACCCCAACAAGGGGCGCACGCTGGTACTGCTGACGCGCCCGTACAAGCGCCTGCCGGAGGTCGCCGGGCGGTTGTACGTCTGGCCAGAGGAAGAGGTGCCCGCGGATAAGATCGACTTCACCGATCCAGAGAAGATCCAGGCGACCTGGGACGCAGGCCTGGCGGCTGGGGAAACGTTCCTGCGGGAAAGAGCGGCAGGGGTGATCCCTGACACCGGGGATTGAGACCCAGCACGTCTGAAAACAAGACCTGCCCCCCGTATTGTCTGCCTTATTGACTGCCGCGCCCGGCCCAGCCAATGTCGGGTGTTTCCGCGGTATGCACGATCGCATTTTCAGCGGACCGGCGCCGTAGCCAATACTGAGGGAATGCACGCAAAATGACAGACGACTGGAATGACTATGCGGACGGCTGGGACGGCAACAGCGATGTCAGGCTTTTTGCGGCCAAAGCGTTTTCCGCGCTCTACTCGCATGCCGGAGTAAGCGGTGAGGCCTGGCAATCGAAACGTGTTCTTGACTTTGGATGCGGAACCGGGCTGCTGACGGAACTGATTGCACCGCATGTTAAAGAGGTGATTGCCGTTGACACCTCGGACAGGATGATTGCGGTCCTGAAGGACAAGAATCTGCCCAACGTGACGCCCGTCCACGCGGACATCCTAGGCGGTGCAGCTGCGGGCGACAAAGACCGGCTTTCCGGTTTCGATCTGATCTGCGCATCTTCCGTTTGCGGCTTCCTGCCGGACTATGCAGCTGCAGTGAAGCTACTGTCAGGCTTGCTTCAGCGGGGCGGCCAGTTTGTGCAATGGGATTGGCAAGGCCAGGACAGCGGCGAGTTCGGGCTGACAGAACAGCAGATGCGCGCAGCACTCGAGGCTGCGGGGCTTGGCTCCATTCGGGTGAAGCAGGTCTTTGCGCTGGACACCGGCGGGCAATCCATGCCGGTCTTGATGGGCTTGGGCACCCGCAACGCAGACCGGCCCTGAAACGGGTGTACGCCAGTCAGGGCCGAACAGGTTCAAAAAACAGAACGGGGCTTCAGTGATACCCCGTTCTGCCTTCAACACGCTTTTCCCTCACGCCTTGGACAGGATCCCCCAGATCTCGTCCTTCAGCGCGGCGCGTTGTTTGCGCAGGCCGGTTTCGGCCTCAGCACTCACCGGTTCCACGTTGGTTTCCGCCCGGTGCACAGCGCGATTCACTTCGTGGTATTCGTCCGACAGCTTGGCGAAATGGGCATCCGCCTGTTTCAGCTGACTGATCTGCGCGGCCTTTTCGGGGAATTCTTCGGCCAGTTCATGGGGGGTATTGGACATCTGCCCGCTCCTTTTTTCTAGGGTCGGTTGCAGGTTATCCGCAGCGCTGCGCGCCCGCTTTGACGCGGATCAAAAGATGCGGCAAACACGCTGATTTTCGGTCTGATTTCAGGCCCGGTCCCAGGCCCGGTTCCAGGCCGGGATTTCAGAAAATAAGCCGCCCGCACAACGGGGAGGTGGCGGGCGGCTTGCTGGCAGCGCAACAGGATCAGCGTTGCGCCTGGCGCCAGTCCGGGTTGAACCACGGTTCAGCGTTCGAGGACGGCAGGCGGCGTCCCAGGATGTGGTCCGAGGCCTTCTCGCCGGTCATGATCGAGGGGCCGTTGAGGTTGCCGTTGGTGATGCGCGGGAAGATCGAGCTGTCGGCAACCCGCAGACCCTCGACGCCAATCACCCGGCATTCCGGATCGACTACCGACATCGGGTCATCAACTGCGCCCATCTTGCAGGTGCCGCAGGGATGATAGGCGCTTTCCACGTGCTCGCGGATGAAACCGTTCAGTTCCTCGTCCGATTGCAGCGCATCGCCGGGCTGGATCTCATGCTTGAGGAAGGGTTTCATTGCCTCCTGGCCGAAGATCTCGCGGGTCAGACGGATGCATTTGCGGAAATCCTCCCAGTCCTGTTCGGTCGACATGTAGTTGAACAGGATGTTTGGCGCGTCTTTCGGATCGGCAGAGTTCAGCGTGACCTCGCCGCGCGAGCCGGAGCGCATGGGGCCGACATGGGCCTGGAAACCATGGCCCTCAGCCGCGGCCTGACCGTCATAGCGGACTGCAATCGGCAGGAAGTGATACATGATATCCGGGTAGTCCACCCCCTTGCCGGAGCGGACAAAGGCGGCGCTTTCGAACTGGTTCGAGGCGCCAAGGCCGGTCTTGGTGAACAGCCACTGCGCCCCCACCAGCGCCTTGCCGAACAGGTTCCAGTATTTGAACAGGGTGATCGGCTGTTTACAGGCGAACTGGAAGTAGAATTCCAGGTGGTCCTGCAGGTTCTGGCCCACGCCGGGACGGTCGGCGACCACGTCGATGCCGTGTTCCGCCAGATGTTTCGCCGGGCCGATACCGGACAGCATCAGCATCTTGGGGGAATTCAGCGAGGAGGCGGCCAGGATCACTTCGGTATTGGCGCGGATCACTTCGACCTTGCCGCCGCGTTCAACTTCGACCCCGACAGCGCGGCCGTCCTCGATCACCACCTTGCGGGCGAAGGCACGGATCAGATTGCAGTTGTCACGCTTGAGCGCGGGCTTCAGATAGGCGTTGGCGGCGGACCAGCGGCGGCCCTTGTAGACCGTCATCTCCATCGGGCCGAAGCCTTCCTGCTGCTCGCCGTTGTAGTCGGATGTGACCGGGTAGCCCGCCTGCGCGCCTGCGTTGACAAAGGCGTCGTGCAGCGGGTTGTCGCGGGGGCCGCGGGTCACATGCAGCGGGCCGTCGGTGCCGCGCCAGTCCGGATCGCCGCCATGGCCGCGGTCGTTCCAGGTTTCCATACGTTTGAAGTACGGCAGCACGTCGGCGTAGGACCAGCCCGCCGCACCCGTCTCGGCCCAGTGGTTGTAGTCGCCGGCGTGGCCGCGCACATAGACCATACCGTTGATCGAGGAAGAGCCGCCGATCACTTTGCCGCGCGGGCAGACCAGTTCGCGGCCGCCCAGATGCGGCTCGGGCTGGGATTTGTAGCCCCAATCGTAAAGCGGCATGTTCATCGGGTAGCTGAGCGCGCCCGGCATCTGGATGAACGGCCCGGCATCGGTACCGCCGTGTTCGATCACCAGAACCTTTTTGCCGGCCTCAGACAGCCGGTAGGCTATTGCACAACCGGCAGACCCGGCCCCGACAATCACATAATCCGCGTTCATTTCTTCTCTCCATTGCGGATCCGGGTTGGGTCAAGGATGCCTTTGGCACCGCGCCTTGGCGCGGCTTGTCCTTGAGGCATCCCGAATCTGCCTCATCATTGTTCTGGTCTGCTGAGGACGCAAAGCGCCCTCAGCGACCTCTCAGCAACCCCTTCCCTCTTGCCCTTTTGGGCAACGGGGCGGGTGGGTGGGCGTTGCCCAAAAGGGCAATCAGAATGCCGCTTCGACGTCACCCATGCGGACGTAGACGGATTTCACCTGGCTGAAGTGCTTGATCGCCTCTTTCGAGTTCTCGCGACCAACGCCGGATGCCTTCACACCGCCGAACGGCGCCTCGACCGGCGCGTCGTTGTAAGAGTTGATGAAGCAGCTGCCGGCCTCAAGATTGCCGATCACCCGGTGGGCGCGGGTGAAGTCCTTGGTGAACACTCCTGCCGACAGGCCGAATTCGGTATCATTGGCGCGGGCCACGACTTCTTCTTCGGTGTCGAAGTCCAGGACGGACATGACCGGGCCAAAGATTTCTTCGCGGGCGATGGTCATATCGTCGGTCACATCGGCAAAGACGGTCGGCTCGATAAAGTAGCCGTCCTTGTCGGCGCGGGTGCCGCCGCAGATCAGGCGGGCACCCTCGGCCTTGCCCTTCTCGATATAGCCCAAGACGATGTTCATCTGGTTTTCGGTCACCATCGGGCCAAAGCTGGTGGCCTCATCCATCGGGTCGCCGATAATGGCATTGCCGGTGCGTTCGGCGAGACGGGCGAGGAATTTTTCCTTGATGCCTTTCTGCACAAACACGCGGGTGCCGTTCGAGCAGACCTGGCCGGAGGAGTAGAAGTTGCCGTTGATGGCGCCGCCGACGGCGTTGTCCACATCTGCGTCGTCAAAGATGATCAAGGGCGACTTGCCGCCCAGTTCCATGGTGACGTGTTTCATGCCTGCGGCGGCGGCGGCATAGACCTTCTTGCCAGTCGGCACCGATCCGGTCAGCGAAACCTTGTCAACGCGCGGGTCGGTGACCAGCGCGCCGCCGACCTCGCCCATGCCCTGGACGACGTTGAAGACGCCCGCCGGCGCGCCGGCCTCAATCAGGATTTCGGCCACTTTCAGGGCGCAGAGCGGGGTGGTTTCCGACGGTTTGAACACCATCGAGTTGCCGCAGGCCAAGGCAGGCGCGCCTTTCCAGCAGGCGATCTGCGTGGGGTAGTTCCACGCACCGATGCCGACACACAGGCCAAGAGCCTCGCGTTTGGTATAGACCCAATCCTCGCCCAGCGGGATGTGCTCGCCGGTCAGCGAGGCCGCGAGGCCGCCGAAATACTCCAGCGCGTCGGCGCCGGAGGTGGCGTCGGCGACCAGGGTTTCCTGCAGCGGCTTGCCGGTGTCATAGGTTTCCAGAACGCTGAGGTCGTGGTTGCGTTCGCGCATGATATCGGCGGCGCGGCGCAGCACGCGGCCACGCTCGGTGCCAGTCATTTTCGCCCATTCCTTTTGGGCTTCTTTGGCGGTGGACAGCGCCTGTTCGACAATCGCCGGGGTGGCGGCGTGGACGGTGGCGATCTGTTCGCCGGTCGCGGCATAGATCACCGGGATCGGGGTGCCTGCGGTATCTTCGACGTATTCGCCGTTGATGAAGTGGCTGGCTTTGGGTTGAGCGGGATGAGTCATGAGTTTATGCCTCCGGCGGGGATATTTGGAGCCAGATGAACTGGCGGGGTGCTGATTTCGGGTTATTCGCCGCGGGGAAAACGTTTGTTTTCCTCGAGGGTGTTGAGATCCATGTGGTTGCGCATGTAACGCTCGGAGGCCTTTTGCAGCGGCTGGTAATCCCAGGGATAGTAGCCGCCCTGGCGCAGGGCCTCGTAGACAACCCAGCGGCGGGCCTGGCTGGCGCGCACTTCTGCGTCGAAGACCTCCAGGTTCCAGCGGGCGTCTGATTTGGCGCGCAAGGTTTCCAGTGTTCCGGCATGGGCCGGGTCGGCAGCCAGGTTGGTCAGCTCGTGCGGGTCGGCCTCCAGATCGAACAGCTGATCGGGGTCCAGCGCGCAGCGGTTGTACTTCCACTTGCCATAGCGGAGCGACACCAGCGGCGCATATGAGGCTTCGGCAGCATATTCGATGGCAACCGGTTCGGTCCGTTCCGTGCCGGTGGCCAGCGGCACCAGGTTCTGGCCGTCGGTCCAGGGTTCGATTTCAGCCATGTCGACACCGGCCAGCGCGCCCAGCGTCGGGGTCACATCCAGTGTGGAAACCGGGGTTTCGATCAATCCCGCGGGCAGATCCGGTGCCGAGATCATCAGCGGCACGCGGGAGGAGCCGTCATAGAAGCTCATCTTGAACCAAAGGCCCCGCTCGCCCAGCATGTCGCCGTGGTCGGAGACAAACAGGATGATCGCCTCTTGCCTTGTGGTTTCCAGCACATTCAGGATCTCGCCGATCTTGTCATCCAGATAGGAGATATTGGCGAAATAGGCACGGCGGGAGCGTTTGATGTCTTCCTCAGAGATGTCGAAGCTGCGCCAGTCGTTGGCGTCAAAGATCCGCTGGGCGTGCGGGTCGTGGTCGTCGTAATCCATTGCCGGGACCTGCGGCAGCAGATGCTCGCAGTCCTCATACAGATCCCAGTATTTCTTGCGCGCCACATAGGGGTCATGCGGGTGGGTGAAGCTGACGGTCAGCGCCCAGGGACGGTCGTCCAGCCCGCGCGACAGCTCATAAAGCTTGGCAGTGGCATTATAGGCGACCTCGTCGTCGTATTCCATCTGGTTGGAGGTTTCCGCCACCCCTGCCCCGGTGACGCTCCCCATGTTGTGATACCACCAGTCAATGCGTTCACCGGGTTTGCGGTAGTCCGGGGTCCAGCCGAAATCAGCCGGGTAAATGTCGGTGGTCAGGCGGTCCTCGAACCCGTGCATCTGGTCGGGGCCGACAAAATGCATCTTGCCTGAAAGGCAGGTGTAGTAGCCCGCGCGGCGCAGGTGGTGGGCGTAGGTCGGAATGTCGCTGCGGAACTCAGCCGCGTTGTCATAGACGCCGGAGCGCGACGGCAGCTGGCCGGACATGAAGGAGGCGCGGCCCGGCGCGCACAAGGGCGACGCAGTATAGGCGTTGGCGAAACGGGTCGAGCGTTCCGCCAGTTTCTTCAGGTTCGGAGCATGCAGCCAGTCGGCGGGGCCGTCCGGGAAAAGTGTCCCATTCAATTGGTCAACCATCAGGATCAGAATATTCGGGGCACTCATCGCGGACCTCCCAGATAAGGCGATGTTTCTTCGAAAGGCGCCTGGCAGGCCCAAAGGCGCTGCCAGGCAGTTTGGTGGCTGGTCCCGTCATTCGGGGAAACTTGGGGGCCAGCCGGGAGACCGCCCTTAATGGGCTGTCTTGATCTTGTCGAAGTCGAGCGTGTTTTCCTCGGGCGAAGCAGTGATGCTCATCACTTCGCTGCGTTTGAACAGCACGATATAGGCCAGGCAGGCGACATAGATGCCGATCACCGCGGTGCCGATCCACTGGATCTGCAGCCACTGGCTTTGGAAGGCCAGGGTCAGGGCGAAAAGCACAACCGCGTTGCCCAGCACATAAGGAATGGTGCCGAAACGCTTGGCCGTCAGGTTCAGGTTGTCGGTGTAAAGGCGGATCAGCGAGTCAAAGGAGTTGACCACAAAGATGATGCCCACCGCGACCATGGAGACGTTGATCAGCAGCGTCGTCTCGATGCTGTTGAGGTGGTAATAGTACAGCACCGAGAACCACACACCCAGCGGGATCGACGGGAAGATCAGCAGCGCTGCCAGAACCTGCCAGGTGCGCAGCCCGCCGACAAAGCGCGAGGTGAACTGGCCGATCATGATCGACCATGCGAACCACCAGAACAGGTAGAATTCGTGATAGTCGGTCAGCGGCAGCACGAATTTGTGGATGTTGGCAAAATAGCCGCCGATGTTGGAGGCGGTATCGCCGAAGGCGCTCAGCCCCATACCGGAATAAGCCCACATGCCGAGGATCAGCGACAGGAACAACACGGTGGAGCCGACCGACAGGATGCGCACGTATTTGATGTCGGTCGAGGAGAAGGCGGCAAACAGGATCACCAGGAAGGTAATGACATAGAAGGCCGGGATCACGCTCTCGCCGTCGCCCATGAAGGTGGCATAATACGGCAGGTAGATCAGGAACAAGGCGCCGGTAAAGGCGCAGGTGCCGATGATCACAATGTTGTTGAGCCATTTCACCAGCGGGATCTCAAAGAACTTCACCCGCGGCTCAACCACGCAGAAGTAGAAGGTGGTCAGGAAGTAGAAGCCCCAGATCAGGAAGCCCCAGAAGCCGAATTCCAGCGCCAGCGGGTTGGTGAACCCATAGGCGGGCTCTGCCGCGGTGTCGGCATAAAGCGGAAAGTCCCAGGCCAGCGGGAACATGATCAGGCCGACGTCCAGGCCCGAGGTGAAGAGAATTGCGATGAAGGTGAACAAGTGGACCGGAGTCACGCCGACGTTGCGGACGTTCCACCACTTGATCACGCAGAACACCACCAGCGCAAAGGCCAGCAGAATCCCGAATGAAATGATTGAAGTCATATGTCCCTCCCATTTCCAGGCGGTTCCCGCCCTAAGACATGGGTCGGGTACATAACACAGCAGGCTGATCGGCCAAATAGTTTTTTGAATGGTCATTCAAGATTTGAATTCCCTCGAACAACAGTTGAAACGCCGGCCCAATTGCCGCACAACTTATTCATGAGCAGGAAACGCATCCGGGATATCCGCAACGAAGAGCTGATCGAAGCCACCATCGTTGCGGTGCATGAGCGCGGTTACGGTGTTGTAACCATGGCGGAAATCGCCAAGGAGGCCGGTGCTTCGGCGGCCTCGATAAACTACTATTTCGGCTCCAAGGAAGGGCTGATGGAAGCCACTATGCTGCATCTTCTGGGCAAGCTGCGGCGGGCCATGGCGGATGGCTATGCCACAGCGCGCACCCCGCGCGAACGGCTGTATGCGGTGATGGACGCGAACTTTGCCGACGACCTGTTCACCGTTCCCCAGTGCAGTATCTGGATGCAGTTCTGGGCAAATGCCCCCTATTCGCCGCGCCTCAGCCGCCTGCACCGAATCAACCGTGCCCGGGTGCGCAGCCATGTCCTGGCCGAGCTGCGGGCGCTGCTGCCAGGCGGACAGTTGGAAACCGCGCGCCAGGCGCTGCAATGCTATATGGACGGGGTCTGGCTGCAGGCCGCGCAGTCGGAAGATCCGCTGAATCCCAATGCCGCGCGAGCTGCGGCGCATCTGGTTGTGGATCTTGTCATCCCATAAGGCCTAGCCGCCAGGCAGCCGTTCGTAGTCCAGCCGGGTTCCGCGCGGCAAATAAATAAGGGTCATTCCGTCGCGGGTCAGAGAATTGATCTGATAACACAGTCTGGTGCCGCTCTGGCTGTCCCAGGCCATCAGGAAGTCAGCCGTAAACCCTATGCCGCGGCAGCTTTGCTGGATCGTGACAAACTCCGGGGTCATTTGCCTGCCGCCGTAACGGACTTGGCGCACGGCACCGGAAATGGCAAACTGGTCTTTTGGGTTTTGCACGGACTGCCACTCTCCCTGCATGTTCTGCAGCATCTTGTCGAACCGGTTCGGCACGCGCGGCGTGACGCTGTGCAGCTCCAGCTCTGCAAAAGAGCCGAAACGGGTGACTATCTCACCATCAATTGCCAGCGGGGTGCCGCGCACCAGCCCCAGCAGGAATGTGAAGACCGGATCGGAGATCCGGACCTTGCCCACAGCACCGAACTCCATGCCGCCGCCAACAAAACTGCAGGTGACCGCGCCCGTGCTTTTCTGCTGCTTGCAGCCTTGAAAGACCACCTCCGCCGCGTAATGCAATTGGTCTTCTGTCGCGTCATGCCCGTCTTCAGCGGCGGCAACCGCAGCCTGCCGGCGTTCGGACTGTGACCGGGAACTGAGCAGAACCTGCGGTCCTGTTGGTGCCGTAAGGGTTTTGGCAAACCCCTGCATTGCATAGCCTTGTGCGGTGCAACCGCTGTCATGCTCAATCCGGAACCGGCCCTGGGCGGTGCAAAACCGGACGCTGTCATCGCGAAAACGGTATCCGGGGCTTTTGGCGCGGAAGTAGAGAAACCGGCCCTGATAGCCGGCCGGCACCGGTTCGGTGCAATCTCCCGGCATGAGCGGCTGCCAGCCCTGCACCACCCAGCGGCCGTCAATCCGCAAGCTGATGGCCAAATGATGCAAGGCCTCCGTATCGTTGCAGATACTGGGCCCGGCCTGGGCGGCCGGCAGATCAAAAAGGGCCGCCAACAGCAACGCCGTGGGCCAAAGCCAGTTTGCCATGCGCGGTCTCCGCCTGCATCGGTAAGAGCGGAAGATTACTTCGGGTTTGTAACATCCATAAGGCGATCAAACACCAGTCGCATTACCGGAAGGTGTAAGAGCCTTCTTTTTAACCCTGGCTTCACGCCATGAGATAAAACTGACCGCAGCCAGGATCAGCCCGCCGCCGGACATTACCCAGATGTCAGCCGGTTCACCAAACGCCAGCGCGCCCAGCAGGGTAGCCCAGACCAGCTGCAGGAACGTGACCGGCTGGGTCACCGCCACGGGTGCTGCGGCAAAGGCCAGCGTCATGGTGTAGTGGCCTGCGGTGGCAAAGCAGGCGACACCGAACAGAATTGCAAGCTCGGCCAGCGTGGGCGTCACCCAGACTGCCAGGGCAAAGGGGGCCAGGCCCAGGGTGACAAAGATCGACAGCATGCCGACCACAACCGCCGGGCTGTTGCTGCCGACAGTAAACTTGGCGATCAGGTAAGAGGCGCCGAAGGACACGGCGGTGAACAACATGGCGATATGGCCGGGCGAGACCTCGCGGAAGCCCGGCCGCAGGATGATCATCGCGCCGATCAAAGCGACAGCAATCGCCGATATCCGGCGCACCGCCAGCTTCTCTCCCAGAAACAGCGCGGCCCCCAAGGTGACATAGACCGGCGACAGGTAGTTCATTGCCGTAACCTCGGCCAGGGGGATCTGGGTCATGGCATAGAACCACAGGATCACGCCGGCAGAATGCACCACGCCGCGGCCTGCAAACAATGCCCAAAGCCGCGGGGTCAGTTGCGCCCGGCGCAAGGCCCCGGCCATCGGGATCAGAAACACCAGCCCCAGCAAGTACCGCAAAAAGGCGCTTTCGGCGGGCGGGATGCGGGTGCCGAGGTGCTTGACCAGCGCTGTGACCGCCACAAAACAGAGGCCGGTGACAACCATCCAGAACACGCCCCGAAGAGGGTTTTGCGCGGTTTGGGCGGATTTGACGGTTTGGGACATGGCCGGACAGAACACCCGTTCGGGCGGCGGCGCAAGGCTTCACATGTGAATTATTTCCGCTTCTCCGGCAGCGGGGTGAATTCCTCCTCATCGCCAGGCGGCAGCTGGAAGCGGCCCTGCTGCCAGTCGCCAGCGGCCCAGGCGGACTTGGCGTCCTCGATCCGGTCGCGGGAGGAGGCGACGAAGTTCCACCAGATATAGCGCGGCCCGCTCAGCGTCGCACCGCCCAGCGCCATCAGCCGTGCGCCCTGGGCGCCTGCGGTCACGGTGATCTCATCCCCTGGGCGGAACACCATCATGCGGCCGGCCTCAAATGTTTCGCCGGCGATTTCCACCGACCCTTGCGTGACATACAGCCCGCGGTCCTCGTGATCCAAAGGCAGCGGCAGCTTGGCGCCGGCTTGCAATACTGCATCGGCATAAAAGGTTTCAGAATAAAGCGTTGCAGGGGCTTTCTCACCCCAGGCAGTGCCGAGGATCAGCCGCACGGCCTTGCCCTCGCCCTCCAGCAGCGGCAGTGCGTCCTTGCCGTGGTGTTCAAAGGCGGCGGGCATGTCCTCGTGGCTGTCGGGCAGAGCGATCCAGGTCTGGATGCCGAACAGGCTGCTTGGACCTGCGCGGGTCGTGGCCGAGGTGCGTTCGGAATGGGTGACGCCCTGGCCTGCCACCATCCAGTTCACCTCGCCCGGATAGATCATCTGGTGAGTGCCTAAGGAATCGCGATGTTCGAATTCGCCCTGATAGAGGTAGGTCACGGTGCCAAGGCCGATATGCGGATGCGGGCGCACGTCGATGCCCTGCCCGGTCAGGAATTCAGCCGGCCCGGCCTGATCGAAGAAGATGAACGGGCCGACCATCTGGCGGCGCGGTGCGGGCAAGGCGCGGCGGACCTCAAAGCCGCCGAGGTCGCGGGCGCGCGGGATGATCACCGTTTCAATTGCATCAAGGCTGCCCGCTTCGGGGCATTGCGGTTCCAGTGCCGGGTTCCAGCTCATCCTTCCCTCCTGTTGGCGGCTTCAGGAGGAAGGTAGCGCATTTCAGCGCAGGCGTTAGGGCGGCCTGCGCACAGATGCTGTTCGTCACATCATCAGCAGCTTAAGCGCAATCGCCCACATGGTGAGGCCGACAATGGCATCCAGCACTTGCCAGGCGCGCGGGCGGGCAAAGACCGGAGCCAGCAGGCTGGCGCCATAGCCGAGCGTGAAGAAGAAGGTGAAGCTGGCAATGGCAGCGCCGGCCGCAAACACCAGCGGCTCGGGGTATTGGGCCGAGATCGAACCAAGGAGAACCACTGTATCGAGGTAGACATGCGGGTTCAGCCAGGTCAGTGCCAGAACCGTGGCCAGCAACGGCGCCAGGGCAGCGCCTGCACCTTCGCCCGCCGTGTCCAGGGATTCGCCGCCGCGCCAGGCGCTGCGCAGAGCGCGGGCGCCGTACCAGATCAGAAAAGCCGCGCCGCCAAGCCGCATCGCCTGTTCAAACCACGGAACTGCCAGCGCAAGCGAGCCGAAGCCGAAAACACCCGCAGTGATCAGCACCGCATCGGATCCCGCACAGGTGAAGCAGATCCAGAACACATGCTGGCGCCGCAGCCCCTGGCGCAGAACAAAGGCGTTTTGGGCGCCAATCGCCGCAATCAGGCTAAGGCCAAGGGCAAATCCGGCAAGCAGGCTGGGGGGCATTGTGGTCTCCATCGTTGTGCTGGGGTTTGACTAGAGACTGCCGCGCCATTAATCCAGTTAAAGAGACTTATGTCAGATTAGAGTTGCTAATGCAGATGGATCCCAGCCAGATGGCGGCGTTGAGCGCGGTGCTGCGTCTTGGCACATTTGAGGCCGCGGCGCATTCCTTGCGGGTGACGCCATCGGCGGTTTCGCAGCGGATCAAGGCGCTGGAAGACCGCATCGGCACCGCGCTGGTGCTGCGCGGCACGCCCTGCACCGGGACGGCGGCGGGTCTGAGGATTGCCAAACATGCCGAGGACATCGGCCTGCTGGAAGCGCAGCTGGCGCGGGAACTGGCTCTGACAGCGGATCATGGCCCGGTGCGGCTGCGGATTGCGGTCAATGCCGACAGCCTGGCCAGCTGGTTCATTGACGCAATGGCAGAGGTGGATGGGGTGCTGTTCGATCTGCTGGTGGATGATCAGGACCACAGCGCGGAATGGCTGAAGCGCGGCGAGGTTTCTGCTGCGGTGACGGCCAGCGCCAAGCCGGTCACCGGGTTTGACGCCCATCCGCTGGGTACGCTGGACTATGTCGCAACCACCAGCCCGGATTTCATGGCGCGCTGGTTTCCGGTAGGGGTGACGCCGGAGGCTGCCGCCCGCGCGCCCTGCCTGATCTTCAATGCCAAGGACAATCTGCAGCGGCTGTGGCTGGAGCGGAATGTGGCGCCGCAGCTGGCGCCGCCTGCCCATTACCTGCCCTCGACCCAGGCCTTCATTGATGCCGCCGCGGTCGGCCTGGGCTGGGGCATGAATCCGTTGGCAATGGTCGCCGGCGATATCCGCAGTGGGCGGCTGGTGCCGCTGATCCCTGAGACCACGCTGCCGGTGCCCTTGACCTGGCAGGTGGCGCGGGTGATGGCCCCTGCCCTTGCGGAGGTGACCCGCGCCGTGCAGAAATCTGCTAGGCAGTATTTGACCCAAAGCTAAACAGGAAAGCCCGCCGATGTTTTCAAAAGACACCCTCAGCTATGATCCCCTGCCCTTGCCGGACCGAGCCGAGTACTCCGACGCTGAAATGCAGGAGAAAGCAGCAGAGTTCCTGGCCCATATGAGGCGGCGGCACACGGTGCGGGACTTTACCGGCCAGCCGGTACCGCGGCAGGTGATCGAGACCTGTATCCGTGCAGCCGGGACGGCACCCTCGGGGGCCAACCACCAGCCCTGGTTCTTTGCTGCGATCTCCAATCCGGAGCTGAAGGCGCAGATCCGCGCCGAGGCTGAAGAAGAGGAAAAGAAGTTCTATGCCGGGGGTGCGGGCGATGAATGGATCACGGCGCTGGAGCCGATCGGCACCAATGCGGACAAGCCGCATCTGACCACCGCGCCCTGGCTGATTGTGGTTTTTGCCCAGCGCTGGGGCGCTTTTGAGGACGGCAGCCGCTACAAAAACTATTACGTGCCGGAAAGCGTGAACATTGCCACCGGCGTATTGCTGACAGCTTTGCATACGGCGGGCCTGTGCACTCTCACCCACACGCCGAACCCGATGAAGTTCCTGAATGGCGCCCTGGGCCGCCCGGCATCGGAAAAACCGACGATGATCATCGCCGTGGGCCATCCCGCAGAGAACGCCATGGTGCCCTCCGTTGCCAAGCTGAAAAAACCGCTGGAGGAGATTGCAGCATTTGTAGAATAGCCCTCGCGGCCGGCACCCGGAAAATTCGAATTTTCCGGCCAATTTTCTTGCAAGAAAATTGTGCCGCCTGCGGCCGGCGGTACGGTTGATGCCGGCGCCCGCCTCCTTGCGCCGCAGCCTGGGCCTGCAGGTGCTGCTGCCGCGCGCGGGGGTTGTGGTGATCTGGCTGGCGCTGAACCAATGGGTCAGCCTGCCAGTACCGCTGGTCTTTGTTCTGATGGCGGCGGACGGGCTGTTTCTGCTGTGGCAGGCCCGCATTTTTCAGCACAGTGCCGACGCGCATGTACGCAGCACCGGTGCGATGGCGCCGGTCTGGGGCGGTTATCTGGTGCTGCTGTTTGCGGGTTTTGCGGCGGTCACCCTGTGGTGGGATGCCCAGTTGATTGCCAGGGCGAAGGAAGAACCCGTCTATGCCGAACAGCGGCGGCAGGCGCGCGAAGCGCTTTACAGGCTGACAGTTTCCAATGACGGCCGCGCGCTGATCTTTGCAGGTGAAATCACCTTTGGCCTGACACGGCGGATTGAGCAGATGATCCTCCAGCACCCTGGGCTGCAGCGAATTACCCTGACCAGTCCCGGCGGTCTGATTGCCGAAGCCCGTGGCGCCGCCAGACTGATCCGCGAACAGGGATTTTCCACCCGTGCAGAGGGATTGTGTGCTTCAGCCTGCACATTGATGTTCGCAGCCGGCCTCCGGCGCAGCCTCGGCGGAAACGGGCAGCTTGGCTTTCACAGCTATGCTTTGCAGTTCGAAAGCGGCCTGCCGCAGATAAACCTGGAAAAGGAGCAGGAAAAGGACCGCGCCTTTCTGTTGCAGCAAGGGGTGAGCGCCGAGTTTGCAAACAGGGTCTTCGCCATCCCCCACCGGGAGATATGGATACCGGATGCCACGGCCCTGCGAATTGGCGGTGTCGTGACCGAATGACCGGCCAGCCGCCGTGCAACCGGGTTTTCTTGCCGCCTCCACCATCCCCCCTAACGTTTCAGAGATCAGCCGGAGGGAGTTTTGCATGAAGCATATTCTACTTGCTGCGGGCCTGGGGCTGGCAGCGCCGCCTGCCATTGCCGGGCTGGAGATCTGCAACAATGGCGGGCAAAGCCTGAGCCTGGTCATCGGCTATTTTGGCGGCGGGGATTGGGTCTCGGAAGGCTGGTGGAACATGCCGGTCTAAGCGTGCAAAACGCCGGTCGGCGGCGATTTAAAGAAAAGCCAAAATTATTGCCAGGCAAATGTATCGGGCAAGGCTTTTGCCAGCGGCGGTTACACCTATTGCACATCCTCTGAGCCCTGTACCATTCGCGGCGGCACGGAGGGGCGCTGCCCCCTCGGCCTTGCGGCCTTACCCCCGGGGTACTTTCGACCAGAAAGAAGCAGCAGCCCGGAGCCATATGGGTGGCCTCATACGGGTGGCCCCCATACAGGTGGTCTGTGCGCCAAAAGAAAAGCCCGCCGGTGGCGCGGCGGGCTTTCAACGTTGCGCGATTGCTGCAGCTTAGAGCTGCGCCATGACCTCGTCGGACGCTTCGAAGTTGGTGGTGACACGCTGTACGTCGTCGTCATCCTCCAGCGCATCAACCAGCTTCATCAGCTTTTGCATGCCTTCGAGATCCAGCTCGGTGGTGGTGCCCGGTTTCCAGACCAGCTTAGTGCTCTCGGACTCGCCTAGTTCAGCTTCCAATGCGTTCGACACGTCGTTGAGGTCGGTGTCGGCGCAGTAGATAATATGGCCATCCTCCGAGCTTTCGACATCTTCGGCGCCGGCTTCGATTGCTGCCATCATCACAGTGTCGGCATCGCCAACAGAGGCCGGATAGGTGACTTCGCCCTTGCGTTCGAACATGAAACCGACTGACCCGGTCTCTCCCAGGTTGCCGCCGTTCTTGGAGAAGGTGGAGCGTACATTGGAGGCGGTGCGGTTCTTGTTGTCGGTCATTGCCTCGACGATGACAGCCACGCCACTGGGTCCATACCCTTCATAACGGATTTCATCGTAGTTTTCAGCGTCGCCGCCCACGGCCTTTTTGATCGCGCGGTCGATCACGTCCTTGGGGACGGACTGGCTTTTGGCTTCCTTGACCGCCAGGCGCAGGCGCGGGTTCTTGTCGGGATCAGGGTCGCCCATTTTGGCGGCCACGGTGATCTCCTTGGCCAGCTTGGAAAACAGTTTCGACCGCGCCGCGTCCTGACGGCCTTTGCGGTGCTGAATGTTTGCCCATTTTGAATGGCCTGCCATGGTGCATCCTTGCTGCTGAATATCTGAATTGGCGCCCATATAGCCCGTGCCGGCACCGGGTTTCAAGCACCCTGCCCCGGCTTGGCCCTTGCTCCGCGGGGTTTCGCGGTTAAGCTGGCCCGATGACATATGATCAAGCTGTTTTATTTGCGTTATTTGCTGCCGTTTTTGCCCTGCTGTTATGGGGGCGTTACCGCTATGATCTGGTGGCCTTTGCGGCGCTGATGGCGGGGGTCGTGCTGGGGGTGGTGCCTGCTGGCGATGCCTTTGGCGGGTTTGGCCATCCGGCAACGCTGGTGGTGGCGCTGGTGCTGATCGTTTCTGCCGGGCTGGTGCGCTCAGGCGCGGTGTTTCTGATCACCCGCACATTGGTGGATTCCGCGCGCGGCCTTGGCGGCCATATTGCGCTGATGGGCGGGGTTGGCGCCGTCTTGTCGGCGTTCATGAACAATGTGGCGGCGCTGGCGCTGCTGATGCCGGTGGACATCCAGACCGCGCGCAAGGCAGGCCGGGCGCCGGGGTTGAGCCTGATGCCGCTGTCCTTTGCCACTATTCTGGGCGGCATGGCGACCCTTATCGGCACGCCGCCCAACATCATCATTGCGGCGATCCGGGAGGAGCGGCTGGGAGAGCCGTTCCGGATGTTCGATTTTGCCCCGGTGGGCGGCGTGGCGGCGCTGGCGGGGCTTACCTTTGTGGCACTGGTCGGCTGGCGGCTGATCCCGGCGCGGGAGAATGCAGCGGGAGCGTCCGAGGCGCAGCTGGCGCCCTATATTGCTGAGCTGACTGTAGGCGAAGGGTCAGAGCTGACCGGCAAGCGGCTGGGCGAATTGGACGAAGAGGCCGAAAAGGCGGATGTGGCGATCATTGGGTTGATCCGGGACGGCAAGCGCCGCTATGGCCGCGCCAGCGCTGCGATGCTGCGGGACGGGGATACGCTGGTGATCGAGGCCGAACCGGAGGCATTGGATGAGTTCCGCAGCGCCCTGAAACTGGATTTTGCCGACGCCGCCCGGCAGGAAAAGCTGACCGCTGCAGGCGACGGGCTGGAGCTGGTTGAGGTCGTGGTGCCGGAAGCGGCCCGCGTGCACGGGCGCAGCGCCCAGTCCATCGGCCTGGCCTGGCGGCAAAGCGCGGTGCTGCTGGGGATTTCCCGTCAAGGCCGGCGGATCACCAAACATATCCGGCAGGCAGAGATCGAGGCAGGGGACATTCTGCTGCTGCTTTGCCCGCGCGGGCGCAGTGCCGATGTGACCGACTGGCTGGGCTGTCTGCCGCTGGCGCAGCGCGGGCTGGCGGTAACGGCAAATGACAAGACCTGGGCCGCCATCGGTCTGTTTGCCGCCGCCGTTCTGGCGGCCTCCGTCGGGCTGATCTACCTGCCGGTGGCTCTGGGACTGGTGGCAATCGGTTATGTTCTTTTCAAGATCCTGCCTGTGGCGGAGATCTATGATCATGTGGAATGGCCGGTTGTGGTGCTGCTGGGGTCGATGATCCCGTTGGGGGCGGCACTGGACAGTTCAGGCGGCACCGCATTGATTGCCAATGCGCTGACAGGCCTGACCGAAGGCCTGCCCGCCTGGGTAGTGCTGACGGTGCTGATGGTGGTGACCATGACGTTGTCTGATGTGCTGAACAATACCGCCACAGCCATTGTCGCGGCACCTGTGGGCATTCAGATGGCGGAGTCCCTCGGGGTATCTCCGGACCCGTTCCTGATGGCGGTGGCAGTTGCCGCCTCGGCGGCGTTCCTGACGCCGATCGGACATAAGAACAACACGCTTGTGCTGGGTCCCGGCGGATACCGCTTTGGCGATTACTGGCGGATGGGATTGCCGCTTGAGGTTCTGGTCATTGCAGTCTCTATTCCGGCAATCCTGGTGTTTTGGCCATTGTAGCGGGGACCAAAACTTTTGAGAAAAAGTTTTGCCAAAATCCTTTCACAAGGATTTTGCGGCCTGCGCGGAGACTTTTAAAGACTGTGGGTGCCGGTCCGCCCAGGCCTGCGACATCAGCACAATGGCTGTTGATCCGCCCAGGACCGCGATCAGGAACAGTTTTTTGAAATCCACTTTGCCACCCCATGAAATACTCTCTGTTTCATATGGGCCCGGCTTTAACAATTTCACGTAAACAAATGCTGGCGAAGCGGAAAACCGCCATCATCAAGGGCATCCGGTGATGTCAGAGCGGCCAGAAAAACGGAATAATCAAGGACGCAACCATGCCGACCGTCAGGTTCAGCGGGATGCCGACACGCAGAAAATCGGTGAACTTGTAACCGCCAGGACCGTAAACCAGCGTGTTGGTCTGGTAGCCGATCGGGGTGGCAAATGAGGCCGAGGCAGCTACCATGACAGCCACCACCAAGGGGCGCGGATCCACCCCCATGGCCTGAGCCAGGCCAATGGCAATCGGGGTGACGACAACAGCCACAGCGTTGTTTGAGACCAGCTCGGTCAACACAGAGGTCAGCAAATAGACCGCCCAGACCAGCAGGAACGGCGGCAGCATCGACAGGCCGGGGGCGATGGCATTGACAATCAGGGCAACCGCCCCAGAGCTTTCCAGCGCGGCCCCGATGGCCAGCATCGAAAAAATCAACGCCAAGAGCCGCCCGTCCACAAAGGAGAACGCCTCATCCGCGTCAATGCAGCGGGTCACGAACACCAGCGACACCATCAGCAGAGACAGCATCAGGATTGGCGCCACGCCAAAGGCCGCCAGCAGAACGATCCCCAGAAGGGCAACAACAGCAATCGGCGCGTGACTGCGGCGGTAGGCGCGCTGGGTCGGCTGCGAGACATCGGCCAGATCCATATCGGAAGCCAGACGCTGGATATCGGCGGGCGCCCCCTCCAGCAGCAGGGTGTCGCCGATCCGCACCACGAGGTCATCCAGCTGCACGCCGATGTTCTGGTTCCGGCGGTGCACCGCCAGGGTATAGACGCCGTAGCGGCGGCGCAGGCGCATGGCGCCAAGGCTGCGGCCGACCATGCGGCAACCCGGGGTGATCAGCACTTCGACGGTTTCAGTCTCGACGGCGGAAACCTGATCCACCCGCTTGAGCTCTTTGTTGGTTTGCAGGCTTAACAGCTCGGTCATTCGGGTGCGCAGCACCACCCGGTCGCCGACCTGCAGCTCCACCCCCATGAGGTTGCGGCGCAAAGAGTCATCGCCGCGGATCACGTCGATCAGCCGCACGCCAGGACGTTTGAACAGCTGCACACCGGTGACTTCGCGACCGATCAGGTTGCTTTCGGGCGGGATCACCGCTTCGGTGAAGAACTTCATCTTGGATTTGTCGCTCAGCAGCATGGCCATGCTGTCACGGTCCGGCAGCAGCCGCGGTGCGACAAAGCGCAGGTAGATCATGCCATAGATGACCAGGATCACGCCCAGCGGCGTGACCTCAAAAATAGTGAAAGGCTGCAGGCCCTGCGCCCGCGCAACACCATCCACCAGCAGGTTGGTCGAGGTGCCGATCAGTGTCAGCGTGCCGCCCAGGATCGCCGCATAGCTGAGCGGAATCAGCATCTTGGATGCGGAAACCTTCAGGGTGCGGGAGATCTGGATGAACACCGGGATCATCACCACCACCACCGGCGTGTTTGACACCACGGCTGAGGCTGCAACCACAAAGGCCATCAGCAAGGCAACCGCAAGCTTGGGGCTCACCTCGGCCTGCTTTTTGGCGATTTGAGTGAAGGCATCCAGCGCACCGGTCCGCACCAGGGCACCCATGATGATGAACATCGCCGCAATGGTCCAAGGCGCCGGGTTGGACAGCACCGGCAGCGCCTCATTGTAGGGCAAAACGCCGGTGGCCAGCATTGCTGCAACGCCGGTCAGCGCCACAACTTCGGTGGGATAGGTTTCGCGCAGAAAAGCCACGAACATGGCCAGGACAATGGCTAGTGCCAGGACCGCGCTGCCGGAATCACCTAGTTGGAAAAACTGCATATACCGTGACGATGCCTTATTGTTTCAGGCGGGTTTAGCGCGCTGCTGCACGCTCCGCCATCGCGCAGTTTCCCTGAAACCCTTGGCCTGAGCAAGAATTTCCGCGCCCGCCCCGCTGCGGAGGCCTGGATTCGGGAATTTATGCGGAAAATCGCGGCCGCACCGGCAATTCATCCCGCCACAAGCTGCACCGCGTGGCGGAAAAGCACTCCGTTAGGGGGCCGCCTCCTGCAGCAGGCCGCCGTTGCGCACCATGCGAATCTGCTTGGCAGCCCCTGTGCGGTCGTCTGTCTCGACAAACACGCCGGACAGGGTGGCCGCGCCGTTTGCAGGGGTAAAGCGCGCCTTCGGCATTCCGGTCAGGAAGCGGCGCATCGGCTCGGCCTTGTCCATGCCGATGACCGAATTGTAATCGCCGCACATGCCGGCATCGGTCAGATAGCCGGTGCCTTCGGACAGGATCTGCGCGTCAGCCGTTGGAACATGGGTATGGGTCCCGACCACCAGCGAGGCACGCCCGTTGCAGAAATGGCCCATCGCCATCTTCTCGGAGGTGGCTTCGCAATGCACATCCACAATGATGGCCTGTGCCAGCCCGCCCCGGGGGTGCGATTTCAGCACCGCCTCAACCGCGCCGAAGGGATCATCGAAAGCGCGCTTCATGAACACTTGGCCCAGCACCTGCACCACCAGCACCTTACGTCCGCCCGGAGCCTGGAACAGCCGGAAGCCGCGGCCCGGCGCACCTTTGGCAAAGTTCAGCGGCCGGATAATGCGCTGTTCCTTCTCAATGAACTGCAGCATGTCCTTTTGATCAAAGGCATGGTCGCCCAGGGTCAGGCAATCAACGCCGGCCTCCAGCAGCAGCTTGGCGTGCTCGCCGCTCAGCCCCATGCCGTTGGAGGCGTTTTCGCCGTTCACCACAACAAAATCGAGCCGCCAGTCCTGGCGCAGCCGCCGCAGATTTTCGGTAATGGCACTGCGCCCCGCGCGGCCCATCACATCGCCTAGAAACAGAATTCGCATGCGGGCGTGGTACGCGCATGCGGACGGCAGAACAAGGCCTGCAGCAAGCGCGTAAAACTTTTCTGAAAAGTTTTGCCAAGATTTTTCGAAAAATCTTGGTCGCGCGGCCAGCGTCAGCGGCTGAATTGCAGGATCCGGCTTTCGGTAATCAGCATGTCCAGCGGTTGATCTGTGGGTTCCAGCGGCAGGTCCTCGGCCTCTTGCGCGTCAAAGGCAAAGCCGATCGCCAGCGTCGCCCGCTTGCCGCGCAGCAATTCTAGCGTGCGGTCATAAAAGCCGCCGCCATACCCCAGACGCCCCCCCTTTGCATCAAAGGCAACAAGCGGCACCACCAGGATCTCAGGTTCAAAAAAGTCGTCGGTTTCAGGAACCATGGCGCCAAAGGGGCCGTCGCGCAGCGGGCCTTCGGGCTGCCAGCGGCTGAATCTCAGCGGCTGGCCCGCCCCCATGATAACCGGCACGCCGACAGGCCCGTGCGCTGCCGCTTCGGCCATTGCGGGCACCGGGTCGATCTCGGTGCGGATCGGCAGAAAACCCGACAGCGGCACACCGCGGTAACCGGCCAGCACCTCGGACAGATGGCCTGCGGCACCGGGGATGTTGCGGGCGTGCGCGTCTTTGCGGCGGGCAAAAGCCGCCTTGCGTGCGGCGGCTTTGATTTCAGTCAGATCCGTCATCGCGGTCTCCTACAGCAAAACGGTGGCGGCAAGCCCGAGGAAGGCAAAGAACCCGACCACATCGGTCACAGTGGTCACAAATGCGCCTGAGGCCAGCGCCGGGTCAATTCCGGCTTTCTCCAATAGAACCGGGATCACCGTGCCCGCCAGCCCCGCCACGACCAGATTGATCACCATAGCGACGGCAATCACGACCCCCAGCATCGGCGAGCCGAACCAAGCGAGGCCCACCAGACCCATCACAATGGCAAAGATCACCCCGTTGACCAGCCCCACCAGCACTTCCCGCCGGATCACCCGCCAGACGTTGGAGCCGGTCAGGTCGCGGGTCGCAATCGCGCGCACCGCAACCGTCAGCGACTGGGTGCCGGCATTGCCGCCCATCGAGGCGACAATCGGCATCAGCACCGCAAGGGCCACGAACTGCGTAATGGTTGCTTCAAACTGCGCAATCACCAGCGAGGCCAGTATCGCGGTGACCAGGTTCACGGCCAGCCAGGGGAACCGGCGTTTGGTTGTTTCGATCACCCGGTCCGCCAGCGAGCTTTCCTCGCCCACACCCGCCAGACGCAGGATATCTTCCTCGTGCTCCTCGTCCTGCACAATCATCGCGTCGTCGATGGTGATCACACCGACCAGACGCCCCTCAGCGTCAGTCACGGGCGCCGAGATCAGGTGGTACTGGTTGAAGGCATAGGCCACGTCTTCCTCGTCCTGATCGGCGGGGATCACCTGAAAGGTGTCCTCGACCAGTTCGGTCAGCGGCACTTCGCGTTTGGTGGCCATGATCCGGCCAAGGGTGACATTGCCAATCGGATGCAGACGCGGATCAACCAGGACCACGTGATAGAACTGCTCTGGCAGATCATCCGAATTGCGCATGAAATCAATGGCCTGCCCGACATTCCAATGCTCAGGCGCCATCACCACTTCGCGCTGCATCAAGCGGCCGGCCGAGTTTTCCGGATAGCTCAGCGACTGCTCAACCGCGACCCGGTCGGCATCTTCAAGCGCCTCAAGGATGGCTTCCTGCTGCGGCACCTCAAGGTCTTCGAGAAGGTCGACGACGTCGTCGCTTTCCATCTCCCGGACCGCGTCGGCCAGAACCAGCGGGTTCAGCGTCTCGATGACTTCTTCGCGGATCGACTCGTCCAGTTCGGACAGGATCTCGCCGTCGAACTCACGGTCGTAAAGCCGGATCAGCCGTGCCCGGTCGCTGGCATCGATCTGTTCCAGAAGGTCGGCGATGTCGGCTGCGTGCAGGTCTTCCAGCAGATCCGTCAGCGCCTGCTGATCGCCCTGCTCCACCGCACCCAGAATCCGGGCAACCAATTTGCGGTCCAGGTCATAGGAGTCGTCCTGAGACAGATCGCCGGTGATGTTGTCGCCGCTGCTCATGTGATGCCCCCGGGTATTTTATGAGTGTCTGCCTGCAAAATAGAAGAAGCGGCTACCGGAAAACAATGACATCGGCATAATTTACCGGAGCTGATGCGGCGGGTATCCTGCCAAGAGCCATTTTGCAAGGAAAGGGTTGGAAGAATGGGCACCGATTACATCCTGAAAGGGCACGTACTGTCTTTTACCGGCTCTCCTTTTGCCGCGGAGCAGCCCGAAGACGCGGCCCGTCTGCTGGACGCGGTGGCGGTGCAGAACGGCAAGGTCGCGGGTGCAGGGCCGCTGGCAGAAATGCAGGCGCTGCTGCCTGCGGCGGAAACCGTGGATCACAGCGGCAAGCTGATCATGGCCGGATTTGTGGACGCCCATGTGCATTATCCGCAGACCGCGATTATCGCCAGCTGGGGCAAGCGGCTGATCGACTGGCTGAACAGCTATACCTTCCCGGAGGAGATGCGGTTCGGCGACCGCGCCTATGCAGACGGGATTGCCAACAGGTATCTGGACCTGACTGCCGCGCATGGCACCACCACGGTCTGCAGCTATTGCACAATTCATCCCGAAAGCGTGGATGCGTTTTTCACGGCCGCGCAATCGCGCGGGCAGCGGGTGGTTGCTGGCAAGACCTGCATGGACCGCAACGCGCCGGAGGAGCTGCGGGATACCGCGCAGTCGGCTTATGACGATTCAGACGCGCTGATTGAACGCTGGCACGGCGCGGACCGGCTGGAATATGCCATTACCCCGCGGTTTTCCCCCACATCGACGCCGGAACAGCTGGAGGCGATGGGGGCGCTTTGGGCCAAGCACCCGGAATGCTTGATGCAGACGCATCTGAGCGAGCAGACGGATGAAATCGAGTGGGTGAAATCGCTGTTCCCGCAGGCGCGCGATTATCTGGACACCTACGAGGAGTTCGGACTGCTGGGCGCCCGGGGGCTTTACGGTCATGCGATCCATCTGGAGGAGCGTGAACGGCACCGGCTGCGGGACTATGGCGCGGCGTTGATCCATTGCCCGACGTCGAACACATTTATCGGCTCCGGCCTCTTTGACATGGCCGGTCTGATGGCTGAGGGGCACCGGATCGGGCTTGCCACTGACACCGGCGGCGGGTCCAGCTTTTCTATGCTGCGCACCATGGCGGCGGCCTATGAGATCGGCCAGCTGCGCGGCACGCCGCTGCATGCAGCGCAGCTGTTGTGGCTGGCGACCCAAGGATCCGCCACGGCGCTGCGGATGGAGGCAAAGATCGGCAACATCGCCCGCGGCATGGAGGCGGATCTAGTGGTGCTGGATCTGGCCTCGGCCCCGGCGATCGCGCAGCGGTCAGCGCGCGCCGGGGATCTGTGGGAGGCGGTGTTCCCCACCATCATGATGGGCGACGACCGCGCCATTTCCGAGGTCTGGATTGGCGGGCGACCGGTTGAGCAGAGGCGCTGACGCGCCTCGGCCTTGAGTATTTTCAGAAAGATGAAGCCAGCGCCCGCGCCAGTTTCCCGTGGCGTTCGATCAGCTGCGGCAGGTCGAGCGTTGTGATCCCGCCGCTGCGGATGACCTGCTTGCCTTCGACAAACAGGTGTTTCACCTGGGTCGGACCGGCCAGCAGCAGGGCTGCGGCATCCCAGCTGCCGCTGGAGGCAATGCCTTTGGTGTCCCAAACCGCGATGTCGGCGCGCTTGCCCGGTGCCAGACGGCCGCAATCCGGGCGGCCCAGCACATCGGCGCCGCCACGGGTGGCGATCTCCAGCGTTTCATAAGCGCTCATCGCGTCGGCGCCATTGGCAACCCGCTGCAGCAGCATGGCCTGCCGCGCCTCTGACGCCAGGCTGGCCATGTCGTTGCTGGCGGAGCCGTCCACGCCCAGCCCCACAGGAACCCCGGCGTCCCGCATTGCGCGCACAGGCGCTATGCCGCTGCCCAGACGGCAGTTGGAACAGGGGCAATGGGCAACCCCGGTGCGGGTTCTGGCAAAAAGGTCAATCTCTTGCACGTCGAGCTTAACGCAGTGGGCATGCCAGACGTCGTCGCCAGTCCATCCCAGTTCTTCGGCATACTGGCCGGGGCGGCAGCCGAATTTGGCCTCGGAATAGGCGATGTCCTCGTCGTTTTCGGCCAGATGGGTGTGCAGCATCACGCCTTTGTCACGGGCCAACAGGGCGGCATCGCGCATCAGCTCGCGGCTGACCGAAAACGGCGAGCATGGCGCCAGGCCGACGCGGCACATGGACCCTTCACCTGCATCGTGGAAGCCATCAACAACGCGGATCATGTCGTCGAGAATGGCCTGCTCTTTCTCGACCAGGCTGTCAGGCGGCAATCCACCGTCGCTTTCGCCGATGCTCATCGCGCCGCGGGTCGGGTGAAAGCGCAGGCCCACCTCGCGGGCGGCGTGGATGGTGTCCTCCAGCCGCGAGCCATTGGGATAGAGATACAGATGGTCGGAACTGAGGGTGCAGCCGGACAACGCCAGCTCTGCCAGGCCCAGCTGCGCAGAGACGAACATCTCGTCCGGGGTGAACTGCGCCCAAATGGGATAGAGCCGCTGCAGCCAGCCGAACAGCAGCGCGTCCTGCGCGCCCGGCACCGCGCGGGTCAGGTTCTGGTAGAGGTGGTGATGGGTGTTGACCAGCCCCGGGGTCACCACGCATCCGCGGCCGGAGACAATGTCTCCGCTGGTTTGCAGCCCCTGCCCCACGGCGGCAATCTTACCGCCGCGGATCAGCACATCGGCGCCGTGCAGCACACGGCGCGTGTCATCCATGGTCAGGATGGTATCGGCATTTTGTATCAGGATCTCTGTCATTTACACACACTCCAAAAGACAGCCCGCTTCAGAGGAATGTGTGATTAGCCGATGGAAAACGGGCGAAGAACCGGCCTGCCGGGAAAACTACAGGCCGGGGGCGCCATTATCAACCCGTTTACGTCTGTTGCAACAGTTCCAGCGCAGCCGCGTGGATTTCCGCGTTGGCCGCGGCCAGGGCACGGCCGCCGTTGTGGGCCGGGTTGCCCTGCCAGTCAGTGACCATACCGCCTGCCGCCTGGATCAGCGCAATCGGCGCCTGAATGTCATAAGCGTTGAGACCGGCCTCGATCACCAGATCCACTTGCCCCGCTGCCACCAGCGCATAGGCATAACAGTCGGTGCCATAGCGGGTCAGCTTGGCGCGGGCCGAGACCCGTTCGAACGCAGCGCGGTCCTCTGGCGTACCGACTTCCGGAAAAGTGGTGAACAGGATGGCGTCTTCCAGCGCCGCAGTGGCGCGGGTCTGCAAAGGTCTTTCGCCTAACGGGCCGGTCATGGAAGCAATTTCCGGCCCGCCGCAGAAACGCTCGCCGGTATAGGGCTGGTCGATCACCCCCAGGAACGGGCCGTTTTCATCCGACAGCGCAATCAGCACGCCCCAGGTTGGCGTACCGCTGATGAACCCGCGGGTGCCGTCAATCGGATCCAGCACCCAGGTGCGGCCCGTGGTGCCTGGCTTGGTGCCGAACTCTTCGCCCAGAATTCCGTCATCGGGGCGCAACTCCGCCAGGACTGCCCGCATCGCCCGCTCGGCGGCGCGGTCCGCAACCGTGACCGGATCAAACCCGCCGTCGAGTTTGTTCTCAGCGGTCAGCGAAGATGTGCGGAAATGCGGCAGGATGGCAGCGCGGGCTGCGTCTGCCATCCTGTGTGCAACGTCAAGATCGGGAAAAGCGGCCTGTGTCATACCAATACGGGTGCCACTCACCCGGCATTATTGCAAGCGCAAACCCTGTCATCGCAGGTTTTGCGCTTGCAATTATCCTTCATTCGCCGTCTGGATTTCAGGCGACGTCGCTCAGCACGCGCGCCAGTTCAAACAGGCGGCGGCGCTGGTTTTCCGGGATCGCGTAGTAGGAGCGCACCAGGTCCAGGGCTTCCTTGTCGCCCATCAGGTCTTCCGGAACGGAGGCTTTATCCGCCGAGGATTTGCCTTCTTCCTGAAGACCTTCGAAGAAGAAGCTTACCGGCACCTCAAGGGCGTCGGAGATATCCCAGAGCCGGGAGGCGCTGACCCGGTTGGCACCGGTCTCGTATTTCTGAATTTGCTGAAATTTAATGCCGACCTGCTCGGCGAGTTGCTGCTGTGTCATGCCGATCAGCCACCGGCGGTGGCGGATGCGCTTTCCCACATGCACGTCAACTGGATGAGCCATGCGTTTCTCCTAAGTTCAAAAATCCGGCTGCAACCCGGACCGCTGCGTTCCTATAACCTGTTCTGGCGGCTTCAATTCTTTGCCCGAACACGGTTCCCCATCAGAGCGATCTACGCTCAACCTCTGAGCAAAAGTGTACAACCCTTGCGATTGATTGCAAGGCTGCCGTCGCCCCGTGCGCGGACCGCACGTTCAAGCGCATGATTTCATGTATCATTTTTCTAAAGGTTTTGTTGCCAAGCGGCTGCCGATCACGTACCTCCCCAGAAATAGCGAGGTGCAGGCAGGCGCAGCACCTCGCCAGTGTGAGGTGGCGAATCACACAGATTCCCGCAGAAGGTGAGGAAAAAACATGCAAGCTTTCCAAGTTCCGGCCTTTGACCGTCCGGCGTCGCTGACGGAAACAGACGTCCCGCCCCCGGGCCCCGGCCAAGCAGCCGTTGCGCTGCGGGCCTGCGGTTTGAACTTTGCCGATCTGCTGATGATGAAGGGCAGCTATCAGGACACGCCCGAGCCCCCCTTTACCCTGGGACTGGAAGCGGCAGGCGTGGTGACGGAACTGGGCGATGGCACAAAGGGGTTTGCTCCGGGCGACCGGGTCGCGGTGTTCGGCGGCTCCGGCGGGCTGGCTGAAGCCGGGGTTTTTGACGCAGCCCAGCTGATCCGGATCCCGGATGCGATGAGTTTCGAGCACGCCGCGGCGATGCAGATCGCCTATGGCACCAGCCACATGGCACTGGATCATTGCGCCCGCCTGCAGCCGGGCGAGACACTGCTGGTAACAGGCGCCGCCGGCGGCGTCGGGCTGACGGCTGTTGAAATCGGCAAGCTGATGGGCGCGACAGTCATTGCCCAGGCCCGCGGGCTGGAGAAGCTGGAAGTGGCTGCCGCTGCCGGAGCCGATCACCTGATCGATGCCGGTGAAGACCTGCGCAGCACTGTGAAAGCACTGGGCGGCGCAGATGTGGTTTATGACGCTGTGGGCGGAGATGTGTGGAAAGCCGCTTTCCGCTCTGCCAATCCCGGCGCTCGGCTGCTGCCGGTGGGGTTTGCCGGCGGCGAGGTGCCGCAAATCCCGGCCAACCACTTGCTGGTGAAAAACCTGACGGTGATCGGGTTTTACCTGGGCGGCTACATGAAATTCCGGCCCGAAGCAGTACGCCGGTCCTTTGAGACGCTGTTTGCCTGGCACGGCCAAGGCCGCATCAAGCCGCATATCAGCCACGCCCTGCCGCTGGACCGCGCGGCCGAGGGGCTGGACCTGCTGCGCAGCCGCAAGTCCACCGGCAAGGTGGTGATCACCATGGGCGGCAACCGCTGACCAGATAGCGCGTCCGGGCCCTTCCCGCCCGGTGCCGGAGCATCAGGGCGTCAACTGGCAGCGCGCAACGGCGCGGACCACAGCCCTTGAAAGGCCTGACGGATAAACTCGGCCAGCTCCTCGACATAGGGCGCACGCACGCGCTCGGCCCCATAGAGGTTGATGTGCTGCATCGGAAGGTCCGGCAGACCGCAGCCCTGTTCAACCAGCTCCTGATAGCCTGGCTGGGTGCCCTCCAGCAGCACGCCGATGGCCAGGTCGGCACTGACCGTTGCCTCGACGGTGCGGTCGGAATCGCTGTCGAGCGCCATCTCCCATTCGATACCCGCCTTATCCAGCGCCGCGGTGGCCACGGGGCGGAAACTGCAGTTGCGGCAGAAGCCGAGCCGCAGGGGACGCTGCCGCCAGACCGATCCGTCGGGCGCGCCGACCCAGCGCAACGGCATGCTGTGGATCGTCTCACCGCCCTCGCCTGATCCGTTTTCCGTGGTCAGGATCAGGTCGAACGCACCGCGCGAGAATTCGGTTTTCAAGTCGCGGGTGTTGGATGTGCAAAGGTTCACATTCACCCGCGGGTAGCTGAGATTGAACCGCTTCAGCACCTGCGGAATGACCGGATGCACCACGTCATGCGGCACCCCCAGCAGCACCTCGCCCTCAAAGGCCTGGTCTGTCAGCCTGCCGATCACCTCGTCATTCAGCGCCACCATCCTGCGGGCATAGCCAAGCATCTGCTCGCCTTCCGCTGTCAGCGCAATAGTGCGCCCGGAGCGGTCCAGAAGGCTTAAACCCAAAAGCTCCTCCAGCCGCTTCATCTGCATCGACACCGCCGATTGGGTGAGATGCAGAAAACCGGCCGCCCGGGTCACGCCGCCATTGTCCGCCACCGCCACAAAAGAGCGGAGCGTGGTGATATCGAGATTTCTTATCATCACAGCACCTGATGTATTAGATCAAAAACATTCGTTTTTAAAATGTGCCACAAGACGCCATATTCATCAACACAATTGATCACCCAAAAGGGACGCATCACAAACGTAACTGAAGGATCCGCGCTATGACCCCTGCAACCTCCTCCCGCTGCACACCCCGCCCTGCCGCAAAGCCGCAGCTTTCGCTGGCTGCCCGCCTGCGCTTGCACCTGAAGGTCTGGACGCAGCGCCGCCAGCTGGCCAAGCTGGACGCCCGCGCATTGGACGACATCGGCGTGACCCGCGCCGAAGCAGACGCCGAGGCCCGGCGCGGGTTCTGGAGCGCGCCGGATCACTGGTCCCGCTGAGCCTCTGCAGCCCGATTTGACGCCCGCATTTGAGACGGGCCGCCAGCCGGCGGCCCGTTTCCTCGTTTTTCATGTATTTATTGCCCTGAAATACTTGAACCGGAACGCACTTCCCCCGATATTTAGCGGGAATGCTGCCGGCCGCGGCCCGGTTCGTGCGCCGGCAGCAAGGGAGTAATTTACGGAGACCACCCAAGATGGCACAATTCGACACCATCCGGTCTGCCGCCGGCGCCCGCGCCGCGCAGATTGATGAGGGCCTGCGCGCCCATATGAACAAGGTCTACGGCACCATGGCCGCAGGCACGTTCATCACTTTCCTTGCAGCCTGGGCCATTTCCGGCCTGGCCGTCACTGCGGACCCGGCCAATGCCGTGGCGCAGCTGAGCGCGGATAAATACCTGACCAATATCGGCCATGCGCTTTATGCTTCGCCGCTGAAATGGGTCATCATGTTTGCACCGCTGGCCTTTGTCTTTGGCATCGGCGCTGCCGCAAACCGCATGTCTGCAGCCGGCGTTCAGCTGCTGTTCTATGTCTTCGCCACCGTGATGGGCCTGTCGATCAGCTCGATCTTCCTGGTGTTCACCGGCGAGAGCATCGTGCAGGTGTTCCTGATCACCTCCGTCGCCTTTGCGGGCCTGTCGCTGGTTGGTTACACCACCAAGAAAGACCTGTCCGGCATGGGCGCTTTCCTGATCATGGGCCTGATCGGCCTGATCGTGGCCTCGATCGTCAATATCTTCCTGGCGTCGTCGGCAATGGCCTTTGCGATCTCGGTGATCGGCGTGCTGATCTTTGCAGGCCTCACCGCCTATGACACTCAGCGGATCAAGAACGACTACCTGCAGATGGCTCATTCGGGCGACCAGGAATGGCTGGCAAAGTCCGCCATCATGGGCGCGCTCAGCCTTTATCTGGACTTCATCAACATGTTCATGATGCTGCTCCAGCTGCTTGGAAACCGCGAATAAGCGTACAACACATTCCAAAGTCAGCGAGGGGCGGGTCACAATGATCCGCCCCTTTTCATTTCAAAAATAACAAGAGGGATGACCCCATGAAGATTATCGAGATTCCCGCAGTGGAGGCAGACCGTCTGCTGCCGCTGTTGCAGGACTTGCATGCGCTTCACGCAGCGCACCACACGCCAGCCCCTGACAGCACAGGTCTGGCCGCATGGCTGCAGGAGTGGCTGCGGGAAGAGACCATCTTTGCGCTGGCCGCAGAAAGCCCGCAAGGGGCGCTGCTGGGCTATCTGATCTATGAGCTGCAGAACCGGCCAGCGCTGCCGATCCGCGCGGCTGAGACCCGCGCCATGCTGCACCATATTTCGGTGACCGAAGCCTGGCGCCGGATGGGGGTTGGCAAGGCGCTGGTCGAGGCGATGAGGGCACAGGCACTGGCGGCGGGCGCCACAGTGGTTGCAGCCACTTATGCCCCCTTCAACACCGCCTCAGCCGCGCTGATGCAGGGGATGGGAATGGATCCGGTGCTGACTATGGCCGAGTGGCGCGCCTAGTTCAGATCTGTGGCGTCAGGATCCTGGACCGGCGCAGTCCAGCCCGGTGGAGACGGCGATTGTACCCCGGCGGCTCGACACTTTGCGCACTTCTCCGTCCGGGCGGCAGCCGGAAGCTTCTGTGACCAAACCAAGGAACTCAGCCGCTGGGATCTCTGGCAGGCTGGGCACCGCACTGTCCTCCGGGACACTTAGAACCGCCATTCCAGCACTGCCTGAGCGGACCAGGCACAATGCCAGCCTGCGCCCCTGCAGGTGCACGATTTTGTCCACCACAGCCCGCTGTCCGCCGGAAGGGGCCGGCGACGCTGCCTGCAAATGCCGTGCCTCGACTGCAGGCGGCGGCGGCACCGCCATCCCAGCATCAAAAGAACTGGAGACCGGCGCCCCACTCGCTGCCAGTGCAGCCGCAATCATGTAAACCCTCACAGCACATCCACCCGTTTGTTCATTAACCTACGGATTTAAGGCTAGGCGGGAATTGGGGCACAAACGTGCCGCGGCAGGTGGCCATGCGGCGGAATCAGCCCGGCATTTTCCAAGAATTTGAAGCAGCCGCGCGAGGTGTCAGACCAGCCGAAGTGTCAGGCTAACCGAAGTGTCAGGCCAGCCCAAAAGAAAACGGGCCGCGCCAGGCGCGACCCGTTTCCGGAAATCCTTCCAAAGGAAAGGCTTACTTGATTTTGCCTTCTTTGTACTCGACATGCTTGCGCACAACCGGGTCGTACTTCCGCACAACCATTTTTTCGGTCATGGTGCGAGCGTTTTTCTTGGTCACATAGAAGTGGCCGGTGCCCGCGCTCGAGTTCAGGCGGATCTTGATTGTGGTCGGCTTCGCCATGGTGCTTCTCCTGCGTCCGAAAAGGCAGGGGCCTCTCGGTAAATTCCTATCTGAAGTCCGGCTTTTACCTGCCCCAGCCCCCAAGTCAATAGGATTCGGGGGTAATTATGCGCAGAAGGCCTGTAAGCCGGATCCTGTCCCCCCGGGACCGTAATCCCGGGCTCGACGGCCATTCATCTGGGGCGCGCATTGCTGCGTGCCTCTAGCTGCCAACCCGGCCCCTCTCGGCTGAAGCGTGCCTAGCAGCGGTTTCCCGTTTCCGGGACCTGCCTGCGCGGGGGCCCTATTTGGCATTGCTCCCGGTGGGGCTTGCCGTGCCGCCCCTGTTGCCAGCGGCGCGGTGGGCTCTTACCCCACCGTTTCACCCTTACCCGCCGAATGCTCCGTTGGCGAACCTCTGGTCCGGCGGGCGGTCTGTTTTCTGTGGCGCTTTCCGTCGGGTTTCCCCGCCCGGGCGTTACCCGGCACCGTTGCTTCATGGAGTCCGGACTTTCCTCGCGGGGCTTGAACCCCACGCGGCCGTCCAGCCTTCTGCGCGCCGGATGCCTAGGAACATCGGCGCGCGGCGTCAAGCAGATAGTGCAGACGCAGGGGCGCTGCCCTCTTGGCCTTCCGGCCTCACCCCAGGGTTATGCGTAAGACATTGCCTCTATTTTCTCTTCTGAGAAGATGAAGCCGGTCGGTTTCCCGGATGGCTTTTCGGGAAGCTGGTGGCGGGCAGGCCAACCCGAGGAAGACCTGCTCAACGGTCGCAAAATATCTTGCCGCCCGTCACATCTGTCCGGCCATCCGAACGGAAGAAGGGCCTTCGCGGCCGAGCCTAATCAAGGATAACGACAGGAGCAGTAACTTCAGCGAGGCAGACCGCACCAACGTCATTGCATTCGAAGTCTCGAAGGCCAGTCTGACGGTGCATAGGTTGCCCGATGATCGGCAGGTGACAAGTCCCAACAGCGTCACGGCCATCAAACGGTTTCTCAAGACAAGAGGAAAGGCGGCATCCCATTTGTCGTTTGCGAGGCATCTGGAGGCTATGAACGGCACGTTCTTCAGTCCTGTGTCGATCTGGAGCTGCCTGTCCATCGCGCACATGGCACACGGACACGGAACTTTGCGAAGTATCCCGGATTGTCAGCCAAGACAGACCAGGTGGACGCAAGAATGCTCGCACTCTTTGCCGCAAAATCAGAGGATCTGCGCCTTTGGCAGCCGCCTGGCACGGAAACAGCCGAGCTACGTGGGCTACGGCGGCGTCGCGATGGCCTTGCCCAGATGATCCGCAAGGAACAGAACCGGCTGGAACATCCACAAATCAGGGCCGTTGAGCGCTCCTTGAAACGCCATATCCGCGCCCTGACGAAAGATATGAACGAGCTGGATGAACAAACCGGCAAGTTGATATCATCGACACCCGGATTTCGGAGCAAGTCGGACTTGCTGAAATCCGTGGTCGGTGTTGGCCCCGAAACGGCTGCGGCGTGCTTAGCATATGTGCCTGAGCTTGGCTCACTGGCCAAGGGTAAAGCAGCCGCCATCGTTGGACTTGCGCCGCAGGCCCAAGATTCAGGGACGTTGAAAGGCCACCGCCGCATTTCCGGGGGCAGGCGCGACGTCAGATCCACGCTCTACATGGCCGCTCTGTCAACGCAGCGATACGATCCCATGATGCAATCATGCGCGCGACGCTTACGTGAACGTGGCAAGCCCGCAAAGGTCGCGATCACGGCACTCATGCGCAAGCTCATCGTCATCATGAATGCGGGGCTGAAGGAAGGGCAGGTGTCAATTCGCTACGGTGCCGCAAAGTCGTGACTGCTGCCTTTCACGGCAAGGTGTCGGAATTGGCAATGTGCGGGACTCTGCGGACATTGTCGCTACAGGTGTTTGCTGACGCAGCATTCGGTTGCAGGTGCGGCACGCTCATCGCTGCGTTGCAGCCGATGTCGCGAGACCGACCATTCAAAGCCACTCTGAGACGCGGAATTCAGACCGTTCTTTCGCTGCAGCCAGGACCTGCTAACGAAGAGCGGGACGTAGCCGACCTTCGCCCTTCCGGGCGGTTGCAGACGCAGCATCCGCTCGCAGGCGCGGCACACTGATCGCTGCGTTGCAGCCGATGTCGCCAAAGTAGTCATTGAAAGCCAGTCTGAGGCGTGAGATTCAGACCGCTCTTTCGCTGCAGTCAGGACCGACTAGCGAGGGGCGGGACAAAGTGAATTTTCGCTGCAAACTGCCTCGATGACGGGAAACTGCACTTTTGTCTACGGCAACCCACTAGAAGAGCAGGAAACGGATGTTCGCTGCATTGAGCAGTAACGGCAGCTTCGACTAACCGCGCTGCAGCGTTGTTAGCTTTCAGCAAACCGCAGAAATCCGAGCGGCAGTCAGTGGGTAATCTCAGATAAGCACAACTGCGGTGCCCACAGAAATCAGAACGAAAACGCAAAAGCTCCAAAAAAGCAGCATTTTCGATCTGCGTGAGACGAGCGGCTTGTTCAGAGGCAACAGCGGACGTCGTTCCATTTTCCTTCTACCTTGTTTCAGCATTAGCCACGCACTTCGTCGGGCCTTTTGATCCGGAGTGAACGACGATACCACCCAAAGTGATAAAGGCTATCGCGGCGAAGACTTCCCAGCCTGGTTGGCCTAAGCCAAGTACAAGCATGAGCATGGTGGAGAAAACGGGGGCTGAGTATCCCAAGACACCAAGCAGAGCAACGTGACCTTGGCGCATTCCCAGATCCCAGAGAAAGAACGCACCTCCGGCAGGGCCCAAACCCAGCGCGGCGATGACCCAAACATCCGAGGCGGTCAGCGCCGGCAGGTTCGCACCCTTTGTCATCCACCAAAGCCCGCAAATCAGAGACGACGCAAAGCAGATTGTCGTCATGGCAGAGATAGCGTCTGACGGATCATGGCGGCGCAGGTTTGAGAACAGCGCCCATAGGAGTGCTCCAACAAAGGCAAGACCGTAGCCGAATGTCTCAGATAGCTGGAGCGCAAACCCATCTTTGCCGATCAGGATTAACACTCCGGCAAAACCAAGCGCGGCTCCAAGGTAACCCGGGAACCCGCTGCGCAGCTGGAAGAACAAGTTGCCAAGAATGATCAGGCAAGCAGGCCAGAGGTAGTTGATCAGCGACACTGAGATGGGATCTGCATGATGGAAGGCTTCCAGATATGACAAGTGGTAAGCTGTCAAAAGCCCGGCAAACAGGATGGTGCGCCGGTCCAGCAGAGGCACTGGCTTCCGGCCTGTTGCGGCACAAATTGCAAGCCCCATGCCCGCCGCGATCGCAAAGCAGAACGTCAGGACCAGATAGGGCGGCAGGGAGGCTGAAAAGGCTCCAAGAACCCCCAATGTGCCCCAGGACAGAATGGCCAAAGCGCCCAATCCTGTGTGCCGGGATGACATCAGAAGACTTCGCTTCCCAGAACCGCATCATGCGAGGGTTGCAGCAGGATAGTCTCGCCAGCCTCGTTCGGGACTCCCATGACCAGGACTTCAGATTTGAAACCGGCAATGTTGCGAGGCGGCATATTCACCACGCAAACGACGGGCCGTCCAAGCAGCTCTTCTTCGGAATAGTTCTTGATCTGGGCGCTGGACCAGCGCTGGCCTAGGTCACCAAAATCAACGCAGACCTTATAGGAGGGGTTGCGCGCGCGGGTGAAATCCTTGACCTCGACGATCTTGCCAAGGCGCATTTCCACCTTGGCGAAGTCGTCATAGACGATCTCTGCTTTGTTCATGTCATTGTTCCTTACGACAGTCCGGCCAGAATGGCGGCTTCCGACCCTGCAGTATCGGCAGTGCCGCCGAGGTCGCGGGTTTTAGTGTCGGCGCGCTCCAGCGAGGTTTCGATTGCGCGTTCGATTTCTGCGGCAGCCCCGGGCTCGCCCAGATGCTCCAGCATCATGGCAGCGGTCCAGACAGCAGCAACCGGGTTGGCGACGCCTTTGCCTGCGATATCAGGCGCCGAGCCATGGACCGGTTCAAACATTGAGGGGTACTTGCCCTCCGGGTTGATGTTGGCCGAGGGCGCGATACCGATTGAGCCAGCGACAGCCGGACCCAGGTCGGACAGGATGTCGCCAAAGAGGTTCGAGGCCACAACCACGTCAAACCAATCCGGATGCAGGACAAAATTCGCGGTCATGATGTCGATATGGAACTGGGCCGTACCGATACCCGGATGACGCTCTGCGGCGGCGGCAAATCGTTCGTCCCAGAACGGCATGGTGTGAATGATGCCGTTGGATTTGGTGGCCGAAGACACATGTTTGCGCTTGCGGGTTTTGGCTACGTTGAACGCATAGTCCATGATCCGGTCCGTGCCGCGCCGGGTCAGGATGCTTTCCTGAATGGCGGCCTCGTGTTCCGTGCCCTGATAGACGCGCCCGCCGATCTCGGAGTATTCCCCCTCGACGTTTTCGCGCACGATGATCATGTCGATGTCATCCGCACCACGTCCTGCCAGGGGCGAGTTAATGCCCTTCAACAGGCGCACGGGACGGACATTGGCATATTGATCCAATTCGCGGCGCAGCGGGATCAGCAGCCCCCAAAGCGACACGTGATCCGGAACACCGGGGAAGCCGACAGCCCCCAGATAGATGCTGTCAAACGCCTTCATCTGCTCGATGCCATCTTCGGGCATCATCCTGCCCGTGTCGTGATAGCGTTCGCAGGACCAGTCAAATTCGGTCCAGTCCACAGTGAAGTTGTGCTTTTGCGCCACAAGGTCAATGACGCGCTGACCGACCGGCAGAACCTCTTTGCCGATCCCGTCTCCGGGGATGGCTGCGATACGATATGTTTTTGTCATAGCCGGGATTCCTTACGCGATGCCGCCGATATGCAGGGTTTTGACTTCCAGGTATTCATCGATACCCTGACGCGCACCTTCACGGCCCAGACCGCTTTCCTTGATGCCGCCGAAGGGCGCGACTTCAGTGGCGAAGCCGCCCACATTGATACCGATCATGCCGGTTTCCAGCTCTTCGCTGACACGGAATGTGCGGGTCAGATCGTTGGTGTAGAAATAGGCTGCCAGCCCGTAAGGCGTGGCATTGGCTGCGGCCAGCGCTTCTTCCTCGGTGTCGAACTTGAAGAGCGGCGCGACGGGGCCAAAGGTCTCTTCGTCCGCCACGATCATATCGGTGGTCACACCTGTGACAACCGCCGGGCTGATGAAGCGCTTGCTGCTGTCATCCTGGGTGCCGCCAACAATGACGGTTCCACCCTTGGCAGTGGCATCGTCCAGATGTGACTTGATCTTAGCAATGGCAGCGTCGTTGATCATAGGACCAATTTCCACACCGTCCTCAAACCCGTCGCCCAACTTCATGTTTCCAACAACGGCTGCCAGCTTCTCAGCGAAGGCGTCGTAAACACCGGCCTGAACAAAGATGCGGTTAGCACAGACGCAAGTTTGCCCCGCATTGCGGAACTTCGAGGCCATGACACCTTCGACAGCAAGATCCAGATCGGCATCGTCGAAGATAATGAAAGGAGCGTTGCCGCCCAGCTCCAGGCTGAGGCGTTTCATGGTGCCCGCGCATTGCTCCATCAGCAGTTTGCCCACACGGGTGGAGCCGGTGAAAGACAGCTTGCGCACCGCAGGACTGCCGGTCAGTGCTCCACCGACACCAGCAGGGTCCCCTGTGACAATGTTGACCGCCCCGGACGGAAAGCCCGCGCGTTCCGCCAGCACGCCGAGTGCGAGGGCAGTGAATGGCGTGAACTCCGAAGGTTTGATGACGACCGGGCAGCCTGCGGCCAGCGCCGGAGCGATTTTCCGGGTAATCATCGCCGCCGGGAAATTCCAGGGCGTGATGATGGCGCAGACGCCGACGGGTTGTTTCTGCACAATGATGCGGCGGTCCTGAACCGGGCTGGGGATAGTTTCGCCATAGACGCGCTTACCCTCCTCGGCGAACCATTTCACGAAAGACGCGGCATAGGCGATTTCGCCTTTGGCTTCCGCGAAAGGTTTGCCCTGCTCCAGGGTCATGAGCGTAGCCAGGTCATCCTGAGCTTCCATGATCAGGTTGAACCACTTCTCCAGCAGCGCGCCACGATGAGCTGCAGTGGTTTTGCGGAAGGTCGCAAAGCAAGCCTCGGCGGCAGCAATTGCGCGATCCGTTTCGTCGGAACCGCAGTTCGGCACAGTGCCGACAACAGAAAGTGTTGAGGGGTTGTCAACTTCGATCGTCGCGCGGTTGTCGGCGTTGATCCATTCGCCCGCGACCAGGTTTTGCTGACGAAACAGAGAGGTATCTTGAAGGTTCATAATTTCCAACTCCAGCAGTTAGGAAAATCCTATCGGGTTTGCGCGAGGGGAAATCTTGAATTTGCCAGTCCGGTAGCATCCTGTGCCGCAATTGGCCCGGCTTCAACATTTTGTGCCGCAGCTTAGTCGCGGTCGACCAGATCCTGGATCGGCACGCTGTGCTTTTCTACAACCGGCTTAATCACGATGTATGAGAAGTACTTATCGATGCCGAGGTTCCGCTCCAGAAGATCCTCCATGATCTCCTGATACTGGGACACACCGCGCGCGACAAACTTCAACAGGTAGTCGTACCCCCCGCTCAACAAGTAGCAATCCACCACATTGTCATGCTTGCGGATTTCATTCTCGAACCGAACGAAGTCCTTGCGGCGGTGGTCCGCAAGTGTGACTTCGGTGAAAACCGTTACGTGTTCAGCCAGTTTCTTGAGGTTGATAACGGCCCGGTAATTCTGGATGTAACCGGCTTTCTCAAGCCTCTTCACCCTTTGCAGGCAGGGGCTGGGGGATAAGCCCACAGCCTCTGCCAAATTCACGTTGGTTATGTTGCCCTGCGTCTGCAGGGTGGAAAGAATATTGATGTCGATCCGGTCGAGTTTCGGCGTCCCCACCATATTCTTTCCTCCCGTTGCTTAGCTCGCCAACTCTGCCTGATGGGCCTTTGCCATGTCCATCATGCTGTTGAATTGGAAGTCATATTTCGGCATTTCGCCAGGGTTCATGGTGGCGCCAAAGCCCGACTTGTCGTGGCGGCGGTAGATCCAGCAATTGGACAGCCCGTATTTGTTGGCCGGTGCGTGGTCGTGGAACATGCTTTCAGCGGTGTGCAGAATTTCATGCTTCTGAATGCCCTGACGCGCCATCATTTCGATCATGTAGTCGAAGTTACGGTCGAACGGCTTATAGCTGCCAACGTCCTCGGCGGTGTAGACACCGTCGAAATGCACACCCAGGCGGGTGTTGGCGCCCGAGAAGGTGAGGTTATCGGTGTTGGTCAGAACCACCAGTTTGAAGTGTTTCTTCAGGTAGGTCAGAGCCTCGATTGTGTCGTCGAACGCGGGCCAGTGACGTGCGGAACGGCCATAGGCTTCGCATTCCTCCCAGGTGACCTCAACGTTCCATTCCTCAGCCAGTCGGCGGTACACTACGGGCAGCAGTTCGTAGTATTTCTTCGACGGCGTATAGCGCTGCGTTGTGCTTTCGTAGAAGGCGTGGGCTTCAAGAATGTCGTCGCGCGACAGGCTGCGGCTCACCCGGTCTGTCAGGGGTTTCAACCCGGTGACCATGCCGGTTTCCCAGTCGAGCAAGGTGCCATAGACGTCAAAGGTCAGTGCTTTGAAATCGCTCAGTTTCATGTCTTATCCTTTCAGATCCAGAAGGGTGTTCAGGGTCGCACGGAGACGGGTAATCAACAGATCCACCTCAGTCTCAGTGATGCAGATGGGCGGGGCAAGGCCGATCACGTCATCCGCAAATGCGCGGAAAATGACGCCGTTCTCGTACCCGGCTTTGGCAAGGCGGGCGGCAACGTTCATTTCCTTGGCTGGTTTCGCCTTGGTGGATTTGTCAGTGACGATTTCCACAGCTGCCAGCAGTCCCTTGGCCCGGACATCACCGACCAGCGGATGATCCAGCAGGGTTTTCAGCTGTGCCTCGAAGTAGGCGCCAACCGTCTTCGAATTTTCGATCATACCGCCCTCGTAGAGCTTGATGACCTCGAGAGCGACAGCTGCGCTGACAGGATGCCCCGAATAGGTGAAACCATGCCCAAACGGCACGCCTTCCGGCGCGGCATCGGCAATGGTCTGATAGACACCGTCCGACACAAACACCGCACCCATAGGCGCATAGCCCGAGGTCAGGCCTTTGGCGGTTGTCAGGAAATCAGGCGTCAGCCCTTCATGCTCGCAGCCAAACATCGGCCCGGTCCGGCCAAAGCCCGTGATGACTTCATCCACAATGAAGAGGATGCCCAGTTCGCGGCAGGTGTCCTGCATAGCCTTGGCATAACCCTCCGGCGGTACGATCACACCACCTGAGCCCTGGACCAGTTCCATGATGAACGCAGCAGTGTTTTCAGCACCAAGCTCTGCAACTTTGGCTTTCAGGTTGGCGACGCCCTGCGCGATGATTTCCTCATCTGAGATTGCTTCGTTGCGATACGGATAGGGCGATGCAATGTGGTGCTGCCATTGCATCGGCAGATCGAACTTGTCGTGAAACACCGGCAGCGCGGTCAGCCCGGCACCGTTTGAGCTGGAGCCATGGTAGCCCTTTTCCAGCGCGATGAAGTGCTTCTTGGAGCTTTCGCCGCGGGCGTTGAAGTAGTAGCGAACCATGCGGATCACGGTATCCACCGCATCCGAACCGCCCAGGGTGAAGAACACGTGGTCCAGATCGCCAGGAGACAACTCGGCGAGCTTGGCCGCCAATTCAATTGCCGGCTCGCTGCCAAAGTGGAAATACCCGGTTGCATAGGGCAAGCGCTGCATTTGCTCAGTGGCGGCGGCAACAACATTCTCGTGGCCGTATCCTGCGTTGACGCACCACAGACCTGCAAAGCCGTCGAGCAGTTCATTGCCCTCGGAGTCAGTCAGGAAGACACCCTGCCCCGATTGCATAACAGTTACACCCCGTTTTTCGTGGGCGCGGATTGGAACCACAGGATGGAAATAGTGGGCCCGGTCTTTTTCGATAAGAGAGTTGGATCGCATCGGTTTCTTTCCCGTATGAGCTTTCAATCGAGGGTAAGGGAAACTGCCGGAAGGAAAGTGCGTTTTACAGCCGGGAACGGCATTTTCGGCCGTCGTTTTTCCTTTGACAGCATTTTATGCTGCATCTACCTGACTGACTTTGCCGGAATTAAAGTGGATCGTGCTCTGAGAAGCCAGTTTTGCAGCATATTCTGAAAGTATGGCGGATCATCGCGCCATTGGCTTTGGAATGCCATGCCGCGAACGAGGCACATGAATTCATTCATCATGGCTTGCCGTATGTCTGCGCTACAGCCGAACGCCGCGAGTTCGACGTGCCAGACGTCATTGAGCGCCTCGTTGAATTTTTGGGATTCTGCAGCGACATAGACCAGTTCTGTCTCATTCACGCGGGCTTCGGACAGGTAATCCATGGACACCTGAAAGATTCCGCTTTGATATCTTTCCCAGATGTATTCGGTCAGGGCTTTCAGGCGGTTCTGGCCTGGTTGCAGTGTCCGGGTGAAACTGCGCAGCAGATCCGCCTCGCGGCAAAGCATCTCAGCATAGGCCGCCTGAATGAGGTCCTTGCGTGACGGGAAATGGTGCAGCATCGCTCCCCGCGACACGTTGGCTTGGCGTGCGATGTCTTGTGTCGACGTATGCGCCAGTCCCCGATCAACGATCAGGAACTGTGCTGCTTCCAATATCCGGGCCTGGGTCGCCGCGGATCTTTCGGCCTGTGTGCGCCGTGGCTTGCTGGATGCCGTCATGTCTTAGCCTGCCAGATAGGCTGGAAGCCAAAGCGCAATTTGCGGAAAGACGACCATCAGCAGTACGGCGAAACACATCAAAAGGAAGAAAGGTATCGCATAGACCGCCACCTTGTGGATCGGCACACCGGAGAAGCCCTGAATGACAAACAGATTAAATCCAACAGGCGGTGTCATCTGGCCCAGCTCGATCATTATCACCAGAAAAATACCGTACCAGATCGGGTCGAACCCAGCGGCGACGACGACAGGCAAAGTGATCGGCAGGCTCATCACGATGATCGAAATGCCATCCAGGAAAAACCCGAGCAGAATGTAGAAGATCGCCAGAGAAGCAATCAGCACATAAGGGGACAGGTCGAGAGCATCGATCGCTACGGCGATGTTGCGCGGGATGTGCATGTAGCCGATGGCGGACGACAGAAAGGCTGCGCACATCAGGATTGAACAGACCATGCAGGAGGTTTTGAGCGCATTGATCAGCGACTCCGCCAGCATGGCGCGCGACAATTGCCGGCTGAATGCCGCGAAACAGAGTGCGGCAAAGACACCGATAGCTGCTGCTTCGGACGGCGTGGCCCATCCGGTGTAGATTGACCCAATAACCACAAGGATAAGGCCAAAAACCGGAGCAAGGTTGCCCAGAATAGCACTTGGCCGGGCGTCTTCCTTGCTGATTGCGTCCTTGGGTGCAAGTGCTGGTGTAATTGCGCATCTTGCGGCCAGATAGGCCGCATAAAATGCTGCGATCATGAGGCCGGGAACCACACCAGCGATGAAAAGCTTTGCAATTGAAACCTCGGCCAGAACCCCGTAGATGATCAGGACAATGGATGGCGGAATGAGAAGCCCAAGACTGCCGGCTCCGGCAAGGGAGCCAAGCGCAAGGCTTTGGGAATACCCGCGTTGGTTCAACTCACTCGTGGTGATCCGGCCGACAGTGGCAGTTGTCGCCGCGCTGGACCCGGAAACGGCGGCAAAGAGAGCTGATCCCAAAACATTGGTATGCAGCAACCCTCCAGGAATTTTTGATACGAGCGGAGAGAGACCTTTGTAGAGCCGTTCGGAAATATCCGTCCGGAACATGATTTCTCCCATCCAGATGAACATTGGAACAGCGGCAAGTTCCCAGGAGGAGGCGCTTCGCACAATGATCCGGCTGGCAATTGCTCCGATCTTGTCAGGCGGGAAACCCATGAAGGCGAACAGCGAAACTGCCGCAGCGGTGGCGAGAGCAAGAAATACCCACATACCAGTCGCCAAAACAGCGAGCATCAGAATGAAAACGGCGAGTGCTGTTGTAACGGGGTCCATGATTAGCCCTCCTGTGTCTTTGGAATAAATGGGCGGATGGCAAGGGCCGATAGTTGCAGCACCAGCAGGCAAGCGCCGGCAAAGACAATGGCATCCGGTATCCACAATGGGACTTCGGCCACGCTTTCGCTGACTGCGCCGCGCTTCCAGTTCTTGATCAAGTTGCGCCACAGGAATGTGCAGAAGTAGGCCCCCAGACCAGTTGCGCAGGCAGCCACGATGAATTCGACCGCTTGCTTAATTCTGCGCGGGAGCCTGAGTGTAAGCAAGTTTACCTGGATCATGCCTCCGTCCCGCAGTGTCCAGGACAGCGATAGGAAGGTGATCGACAGAACCGCAAAGCCAATGAACTCATCCAGGACATGGGTCGAGGTATCGAACAAAGTCCTCATGACGGTTTCCAGCAGGATGTGTGAAACGGCGTAGATGAGAATGGCAGCCGCGCAAATCAGGGCGCAATAGGACACAGCATCAATCGCACGCAGAAGAAGTCGCATGGTATTCTCCGGGATCGTCGGTGGCTTCAGGAGACGCCACCGACTTGTGGGGTGTTATTGAGCTTTCGCTGCATTGAAGGCGTCGATCAGGGCTTGCCCCCGGGCGCCGGTGGTCTCCAGCCAGTCGTTCAGTGCAGCTTTGCCGGCGGCTTGCAGGGCGGCCCGGTAGGTGTCGTTGTCCGATGTGACCACAGACACTTTGTTTTCAGCCAGCTGACCGTAGGTTGCGGCAAGACGATCCGGGATCGCAGCCCAGTTCTGATCGCGGGTTTCGGCGGCGGCTTCGAGGACAGCAGCCTGCTGCTCTGCGCTGAGACCATCGAAAGTGCTTTTCGAGATGTGGACGAAATTCAGAGGGATCGCATAGTTGTAGATCTCGGTGAACGTGGTGAAGTGTTCCCAGAAGCTGCCTGAAACTCCGCCCTCGGCAGATGTCAGGACCGCATCAATTGCGCCGGTCGAGATAGAAGGAACAACGTCGGCCCAGGACAAGCGAACCGCGGCTGCGCCCAGTTCGTTCAGAGCGGTGGTGCCGTTTTTGTCATAGGTGCGGATTTTCAGTCCCGCCAATGCATCGGTCGAGTTCTTCGCATCAGTGGCCCAGATGCCTGACGGCGGCCAGGGAGAGGCGTAGAGCAGGATCTGGTCGTTTTCTTCAAAGACCCTTTTGAACTCGGGTTCAGCCACCTTGTAGAGCAATTCGGCCTCTTCCACTGTGGTCACGAAGAAAGGCAGCGAAGAGATCAGGAACAGCGGATCAATGCCGCCAAGCGCGCCGCCGTAGGTGTCGGCGATTTCCAGGGCTCCCTCGCCGACGGCGTCAAAGTGATCAGCCGACTTGTAGCCCAAGGCACCGCCGTAATGGACCACGACCTCGACGGACCCGCCGGTCTTTTCGGCGACCAATGAGGCAAAGCGCGCATCGCCAACCCCATGGATGGAAGTGGCCGAATACTCGTTGGAAAGGTTCAGGGTGACATCAGCCGCATTTACTACGGCGCCGGTGACAGCGAACGAAAGTGCCGCCACGCTTGCGAGAAGCATGTGTTTCATTTTGGGTTCTCCTTGTTGGTTTGGTTTGGATTTGGACGTCAGCTGCCCAGTGTCATTGAGGCAATGTCATGGGGCATGTCGGTCAGCATCTCGTAGCCGTCATTGGTGATCAGAACGGTGTCCGAGTGGCGGAACCCGCCCTGGCCGCGCCAGTAGATGCCTGGCTCGATGCTGATCACCATGTTCTCCTGCAGGACGTCGTCACTGCCTTCGGCAACCCAGGGGCCTTCGTGACCTCCCATGCCGATCCCATGGCCAGTGCGATGCAGGAGATTGTTCCCAAAGCCCTCGGCGCGAAGAAACTCCATCACCTTGTGGTCGACATCGTGGCAGCTGACGCCTGGGCGCAAAGCTGCGAAGCCAATCTTTCCGGCTTCGACCATGGTGTTGAAAACTTCGGCATCTTCTTTGCGGGGAGAGGTCACAAAGAAGGTGCGTTCAGTTTCCGCGGAATACCCATTCACACGCAGGAAAGAGAGACCGACATTCGGCCCTTCTATCAGGGTGTCCGAGGGCTCTGGAAAGCGGTGCGGCTGGGCACTGAAGGGTGCGGACCAAATGCCCTGCCAGATGTTTGAAATATAAGGGTCAAGATACCCTTCTTGTTGCGCGATTTCCTCTCGCAACAGACTGTTCGCCTTGTCGGTGTCCGCGATACGGCCACCGTGGCGGGCCAAATCCATCGCTAGCTTCAGGCCACGGTCTGAATACTTCGCCGCCTTACGGATGGCAGCAACCTCGTAAGGGCTTTTGACCATGCGGAGCTGTTCGACATAAGGCAGGACCTGAGGCGACCAGCTGGACAGCGCGACCATCAACTCACCGGTGATCGACATCTCGACGCCAATGTTTGCATCAGCGGACAGCACCGTTTGCAGCGCTTCGATATAGCTGCCCCCGGCCGGTGCGGGGTAGTCGATGTATTCGACGATCAGATGCGGCACAGCGATGGTCGCCATGTTCTCGGCTTCGATCCGGGGTGTCAGAAAGACCGGTTGGTTACCCGGACGGACGACAATGAAGAAAGGCCGTTCAAAGGGTTCGTAGCGGAAACCAGTGAAGTAAAAGATGCTGTCTTTCGTCGAAATCAGAAAGGCGTCCAGGCCTGCCTTCTTGATTTTCTCTTCGAGAGCGGAGAAGCGGGTTTGGTGTTCGAGCATGGTCTTCCTCAACTAACAATCAGGACTGACTGTTTCTTTATTGAGGCCTGTTCTGCCCGGCGTTTTCTGCTCTTCTCGGCCGGGATTCAGCATAGGATGCTTTGGGGGCGGCGGCTGCCAGCATAATCTGTTTTCACCCCGGCGGGCGGAGAAATTGGCAGCTCGTGACCGAACTCTGCCTTAGTCTAAGGCTTAAGTGTGAGTTTAGCTCGTTCGTGCCAAAACTTGTTCCTCCAAAACGATGAAAGCCGACGGTTAGGCCGGCTTTCAAAAGGTATGTCTTGGAATTTCAGTGCTGGTACACTCCGCGGAAGAACTCATGCCAGCGAAGCGACAACCATTGCTCCGATGACGGCGAGGCCAGTTGCAACAAACCCGAAAAGCTCGGCGGTGTTCTTGAGGTCTTTGGTCATTTTCGTCTCCTGTGAATGATGTTGGCAAGCTCTGTTGTTGAGCTTGAGATAACTTTTAAGACACTGCTTTTACTCAATAAACCACCAAGTCATCATCCCCGGTATGCCAGCTGCGCATGCCTTGAGAGAGTGAATTTCGCACCACTCTCCTTTGGCGGAATTTTGTGCTGCTGCGGCGTTGGCAGGAAGCAAATTCTGCTGCAGCTCTCCGTCAGGGGCGATTTGAAGCACTCCTGAACTCAAAAAAGCGTTTCCGGGAATCGCTGCCGTCAATGGCAGAGGCTTAAGGCGGAGAAGACACACAGGCCGCACCTGCGAAGGTGCGGCCTGTTCTTTCTTCAAAACTCAGTTCCAGCTGCTGAAGAACCGGATTTTGGGATCACCCCAAAAGCAGCTCGGGCAACCAAAGAGCGATCTCCGGAACAAATGTCGTCAGAGCCAGGGTTGGAAGCCACGCGAAGATGATGAAAATCAGCGTCGGCAGCAGCATGCTGGAAACTGGTGTCTTGGTGATTTTCGCGCCGAGGTACAGCAAGGGGGCAGTAGGCGGCGTAATGTTCGCCATTCCAAGGTTGACCCCCAGCACAGCGGCAAAATGGATCGGGTCCATTCCAACTCCCTGCACAATCGGCAGCAGGATCGGTGTCGACAGCAGCAGGCCAGAAATGTCGTCCATCAGCATACCGATCAGGATCATGACCAGGTTGACCATCAGCAGGATCACAATCGGGTTGTCTGACACAGAGTAGACCAGATCCTTTGCGATGTTCGGGATATCCTCAAAGATCAGGAACTTGCTGACAATCAGCACCATGAAGATCATCACCATGACGACGCCGATGATCACACCTGAATCCGTCAACGCTTCAACCAGAGCCCGCCAAGTCAGGCCGCGGTAGACATAGATTGCCACAGGAATAGCGTAGACGACCGCAACGCCGGCGGCTTCTGTCGGTGTCATGATACCGCCGTAGATGCCCCCCAGAATAATGAGCGGCATCAGCAAAGCTGGAAAGGCCAGAGTCGCCTTTTGCCGGAATGCCATGCCAAATTCCTGCGGGCGCTCCAGCAATTCGATATCATCATATTTGCGCAGCATGAACTGGTTCACAGCGATAAGCAGAGTTATCAGAATAAGCGCAGGGACGACTGTCGACAGAAAGCACTTGAGCACCGATTGCTGCGCCACCCAGCCATAGAGAATATGGTTTCCGCTGGGCGGGATCAGAAGGCCCAAGGGGCTTGCGCATACGATCAGCGCGGCCGATTGCCCTTCGGGGTAATTCGCGCGGCGAAGATGCGGCATCATGATGCTGCCGATACAGGTCAGCGTCGCATTGGCGGCACCGGAAATGGATCCGAAGATCCCGCATGCCAGAACGGTTGCTGCGCTCAACCCGCCTTTCAGGTGGCCGATGAACAGTTCGGCAAGGCTGACAAGCGGAGCCGCGATTTTGCCGCGCTCCATGATTGTCCCGGCAATCATAAAGAGAGGGATCGCCAGCAGAACCAGGGATCGCAGTTTCGTCGAACCCGACGGCAGGTAGCCCGAAACTTCGTGCCCTCCCATGGCCGCAAGGAAAAGAAGAACCGCACCAAATGCCACATAAACGCTAACACCCAGCAGCAGCATGCCGCAGATAATGACCAGACTGCCTGCAATGATCATTGATCAGCCTCCTCTTTCTTGTTCATGTCTTCGGCGTCCGTGTCGTCCCCGTAGTCAATTTCGATGCCTCTGATGTGCGCGTAGAGATACGCCGCGGCAAAAATCGTCATGAAGAAGAAGCCAAGGAAGATTGAGACCCGCCAAGCGAAGTATGGGATCTTCAGGGCCGGGGTGGTTTTCCAGATCGGGTATTTGGCCAGTTCCTCGGCCAGCATCAGATACCCCCAGTAGAGAATGGCTGCGGTCACCACCAATTCAATGGTCAGCACGATCAGTCGGCGCCACCATCGCAGCCTGGGGTTTGTGATAATGATCCCGAGGATGTCTGCATTGATGTGGTGTCCGCGTTCGGAGGCCAAAGCTGATCCAGCAAAGAACCCCCAGAAACAGGCTGTCAGCAGCCATTCCTCATAGGCGAACAGATCACCGTTGAAACCATATCTGATGATCACGACCAGAAAAAACGTGACTGACATCAGAAATCCGCTGAGGATCACGATCCAGCGCATCATCCTCAGGGAGCCCTGAAGAGGCGTTGCGATACCCTTTGGTAATATCTCGGCTATATGCGCCATAGATTTCCCCCTGTATGCATACACTTGGGCCGACCTGTGACGGCCGGCCCTTCTTGTGTTTTCAGTGTTTTAGTTCAGGCTGGACAGAAGGCGATCGATGTTATCCTTACCGACGCTGTCTTCAAGCATGGGCCAGATTTCGGTGCGTACCTTGCTGGCCATGGCCTCCTGCTCTTCCGGGGACAACTTCAGAATGGTGTAGCCGCTTTCGACCAGCTTCTGCTCGAAGACCGCATCGTTTTCACGGTTGTAAGCGAAGAAGTCATCCGAAGCCTTGGTGAAGGCCGTTTGCACGACATCACGCTGCGCTTCGTTCAGCTCTTCCCAGGTCTTTTCCGAAACGTAGTAGGAGGTGTTCTCGGGGATCGAATTGTACTGGACGAAATGCGAACCCACGTCGCTCTTTGCAAAGATCGAGTAAGTTGCTGTCTTCGTGCAGCAGATTGCGCCATCAACAATGCCAGACTGGATTGCAGGGAAGATGTCGCCCCAAGACATGGTTGTCGCTTGGTAGCCCAGGGTCTCGACCATCGACTTCACGACATTTGAGGACCAAACACGAATGTTCATGTTTTTGGCGTCGAAGTTGTTCCAGTTGGCCGGTTCTTCAGTGGCCACGATGCCGACAAAACCTTCCGGGTTTTGACCGAGCAGGCGCACACCATGGTCAGAAAGGGTTTCTTGAATGATGGTGTTGAACTCGGAATCCAGGTCGCGCATAACCGAGTTCATCTCGTCCCAATCGCTCACAAGAAACGGCATGGACAGGATTTCAAGACGCGGGTCGGTGTCTGCATACAGAAATGCAGCGGCAAAATCGATGTTCCCGCGCGCGACATCTTCGAGCAGGGCTTCGCCGGATCCGAGCTGGTTGGCCGGGAAAACGGAGATTTTCAGGCCCACGTTAGCGGCCTCAATGTCTGCTTTGACCTGTTCCATCATTTTGGAACCCTGGTGATCTACCGGGAAAACCCCGGCGAACTTCAGCCGCATATCGGCGGCAAATGCGGGCGCGGCAAGCTGCAATGCAACAGATCCAGCTGCCAGATATTTCAGGAATGTTTTCATCTTCAGTATCTCTCCTCATGACCGAAGGTTTTCGTGGTCGAGGGTGTTCCCGCGCGCGTCCTCGTCGTGCTCTGCTGTGAGAGCGTCAGCAGAGCGAACAAGGTCTGCAGCGTTTTGCGGGCGAGCCTGCCGAGACCACCGCCAGCCAATCGCCTGTGTCCGCAGGGTCAAAAAACTGTGGTGTTTCCGGCATCACCAAAGGTTCCCCTCCTCCTCTTTGGTTCAATCAGAGTAGGAGCACGGCAAATCCTGATTATGCTGAAGGCTGCAGTGAAACGGCAGAATCTGTGGGCTTAATCAGGTCCTTCAGTGCCATCTTTTGCGCTGCGCCGCGTGCCGTCAGTTTGTCGATTCTAACGCTCATTTTTTACTTACGGCCTGCCTTTGGCGGGTTGCGGCTTGGTGCCTGCATCTCGTGATCTTGGCGGGGCGTTCGTTCAGCGATCTATGAGACGGCAAACAGTTTGATGGCCCAAACTTCTGCCAAGGCGGCACAGAATGCCTTTTCCGGACAGGAAAACAAAATTTCATGAAGCGAGCGCCCATTACCATGCCGATCAAACACAAGAGGGTGCGTGATGACTCCATATGAACAAGTGCTGGCGGAGCTGCCGGCAGAGATCGTGGTGAACGACAAAGACATAATCAACGGTTACACAACTGACTTCCGGAAGAAGTATACCGGCGAAAGCCCCGCACTGCTGCGACCCCGTTCGACAGAGGAAGTGGCCTCAATTGTCAAACTTTGCAATCTGCACAGCGTCGCCCTTGTCCCGGTCGGCGGCAACACAGGATATTGCGGCGGCGCGACCCCGGACGTAAGCGGCCAGCAACTGCTGATCAGCTTGCAGCGCATGAACAAGATCCGGGAGGTGGATGCCGACAACCTCTCGATCACTGTTGATGCGGGATGCATTCTCTCTGAGATCCATGAAGCGGCGGAACAGGAGAACTTGATGTTCCCCTTGTCGCTTGGCTCTCAGCAATCGTGCCAAATTGGCGGGAACATTTCGACAAATGCCGGAGGGGTTTCGGCAGTTCGCTACGGGATTACCCGGGACCTGGTTCTGGGCCTCGAGGTCGTGCTGCCGGATGGCCAAGTGCTCAGCAACCTGTCCCCGCTGCGGAAGGACAATCGAGGGTATGCGTTGCACCAGCTTCTGATTGGCGCTGAAGGCTCGCTCGGTATCGTTACAGGAGCCTCTTTGCGTCTGTTTTTGCCCGCGGCGAGTCGCGTCACTGCCTTTCTGGCGATCAATGAGATCAGTGATTTGATGCCGCTCTTGGCAAAAGCTCAGCGGTATACAGGTGAGGCGGTCACGTCGTTCGAATACATCTCTGGTGCATCTCTCGACCTTCTCTTTGCCGGCAAACCTGAATTGCGCCGCCCCATTCAAACTCCTTCCGAACATTTTGTGCTGATCGAGGCCGCATCGTCCTCCCCGATTCTGGGCCTCGACCAGGCCATCGAAGCGTTTTTTGAGGATGGAATGTCCGGCGAAACAATCGTGGACGGTGTCATTGCAACAAGCGAACAGCAAAGACAGGACTTTTGGAACCTGCGTGAACACATCCCCGAAGGTGAAGTGCTCAACGGCGGCTCAGTGAAGCATGATGTTTCTGTTCGTATCTCTGATATGGCCAGGTTCATTGAACTTGGCTCCGATCTCGTCCATCGGTACGGGCAGGGAGCCCGCCTTTCTGTTTACGGCCATGTTGGGGATGGCAATGTACACTTCAACGTGCTTGCCCCGGAAGGTGCCGAGTCTCCAGCCTACCTCGATGAAGTGAGTGCAAAGGTTTCCCCCTGCATTTATGACCTCGTCGCAAAACTCGACGGCTCATTCAGCGCTGAATACGGACTTGGGCAGGACAAGCTGCCACTTGATCAAATCTATGGAGACCCGATCAAACGGCAATTCATGAACGCATTGAAGAATGCCTTTGACCCTCTAAGTGTCATGAACCCAGGCAAAGTGGTTAATGGTCACACAGGTACTCATTTGAAGTAAAGCTGCTTTTTGACGAAAATGGCTAACCTTATCGGGCTGTGTGTACGAAAATGTAAGCCACACAGTCCAATAATTGGCACTTGAGATATGTCGGCCGCCTATCTCTGAGAGGGACGCCACTAGTACAGATGACGTGAGAATTCGGTCTGATCCATACATTCATTTCCTAAACTACTGCATCATCTTCGAACGACCGGTTTAAGGGGAGGCGAATCGGCTTTTTCTACGATCGGTGGGCGTTTCCTTTGCTCCGAACTTGCTTTGGCCAATGGCGGCTTTACGCGCTTCCTTCCCGTTACTGTCTAGTGCAGCATTTCGTAGTTTCGGGCTCTCACCAAGATTTCGCCGCCACCAGGCCGAGCCTTGGATTTTGGGACACGGATGGCAGCACATCATCGGAAACGCCGCAGGATCAATCTCTTGGCCAGAGCTGTCGATGGCCGGTTCCTGTCCACGCACAACAAGGATCTTGCTGCGTTGGCATTCGGCGGCAGTGAGCCCTCAGCAGTCATTGGTTTCAGCGCGAAGCTTTGCAAATGTAGCACCTCTTCAACAGCGTCAAGCAGACATTGACCTCGGGAGGAACTTTGGTGGCAATCTATTCAGCGGCATTCTTTAAAGTGGCCATCAGCTGATGGAACTTCTCACCTTGGACGGCCACGTGCTCCCGCAGTGTATTGGCAGCAAGGTCTGACGTACCCATTTCCAGCGCCCGAACGATATGTTCATGTTCGGCCATTGACTGTGCCATCCGGCCGCGGAAACGCAGCTGCTGGCGACGGAACGGTTTCAGCCGTTTGTGCAGTTTAGTAGCTTCCTGGGTCAAGAAACCGTTGCCCGACTGCTGGTAGATGATTCTGTGAAACCGCTCGTTCTCGGCATAATAGGCATCTGAGTCACGAGCATCGACTGCGGCTTGGCAGTTCGAATTGGCCTCCCTCAGCTCCTCTAGCGCCGCTTCCGAGATCCGTAGAGCAGCCAGTCGGCCGCAAACCGCCTCCAGCTCTGCCATCACCTCGAACATCTCCATTAGCTCCACCGGTCCGGGCTGGCGCACAAAGGCGCCGCGGCGCGGGATCAGTTCGACCAGGCCAGACAGGGCAAGCCGTTGAAAGGCTTCGCGAAGCGGCGTGCGCGAGACGCCGAACTGCTCTGCTAGCCGGACTTCGTCCAGCCGTTCGCCATCGGGAAAAGTCCCGTTGAAAATCAGCTCCTCCAGCTGCTCGGCGATGTTGTCGGCGCGGCGTTGTTCCATGCCTCTAGGTTTACTTTCGGTGTAATTGAAATTCAAGCATGGTATTTTTGTATACAAAAATGTTGATTTGAAAAACAAAAAACGCTTACCCTTTTGCCATCCCCTGGTCCGCCAGGAGAATATTAAGGGAGGAAAAAATGAAATCTGTTTTGAAGGCCGCCGTGGCGGGACTGGCGCTGGCTGCTGCGGGCAGCCTGGCAAACGCAACTGAGCTGCGCCTGTCGCATCAATGGTCCAACAAGGACATCCGTCATCAGGTTGCCCAGATCGTCGCCGATGAGGTGGCTGCTGCGGATGTGGATCTGAACATCAAGATCTTCGGCTCGAAATCGCTATTCAAGCCGCGCGAGCAGTATAAGCCGCTGAGCCGCGGCCAGCTGGATATGACGGTGCTGCCGCTCTCTTATGCAGGCGGCCAGCAGCCCGCCTATAACCTCACCCTGATGCCGGGGCTGGTGAAGAACCACGACCACGCCGCGCGCCTGAGCGACTCGCCCTTCATGGAGGCGCTGGAGGCCAAGATGGCCGAGGATGATGTGATGGTGCTGGTGCATGGCTACCTTGCCGGCGGTTTTGCCGGCAAGGACAAGTGCATCACCAAGCCCGAGGACGTGAAAGGGTTGCAAACCCGGGCCGCCGGCAAGTCGTTTGAACAGATGCTGGCCGGTGCAAACGCATCGATTGCTTCAATGGCCTCGTCTGAGATCTACAACGCCATGCAGACCGGCGTCCTGCAGGCCGCGAATACATCCTCCTCGTCGTTTGTTTCCTACCGAATCTTCGAGCAGGTCAGCTGCTACACCCCCGCGGGCGATGTGGCGCTGTGGTTCATGTATCAGCCGCTCTTGATGAACAAGCGCACCTTTGACGGCCTCAGCGAAGAGCAGCAGAACACCCTGCTGACGGCCTCGGAAAAGGCGCAGGCCTTCTATCTGGAGGAAGCCAAGAAGCAGGACGCCGCCTCGGCCAAGATTTTTGCCGATGCCGGTGTCGAGATCGCCGAGATGACGGCGGAGGATTTCGAAGCCTGGCGCAAGCTGGCGGTGGAGACCTCTTATCAGAAGTTCGTCGATGAGGTTCCGGACGGGCAGACACTGCTCGACCTGGCGCTGGCAGTTGAGTGACCCCCTCGCCTGACTGCCACCTGAGCGGCCCTTGTGCCGCTCCGCTCCCCCTCAACTTCTTCAACAACGGGAGGCGATGATGGCCAGCCATAGCAATGCTGCTGTAGCCCACGCCGGTAACAATCCCTTTCTCCGCCTGGCCGCAGCGCTTTCGACCCTTGCGGGCTGGTGCTCGGCCGGCATGATCGTCTCGGCGGTCGCAATCACTTGCCAGATGATCGTGGTGCGTTTTGTGCTGAACGGCTCCACCATCTGGCAGACAGAGGCCGTAATCTATTTGATCATCGCAGCCACCCTGGTGGGGCTGCCTTATGTGCAGCACCTGCGCGGCCATGTGAATGTCGACTTGATCCCGCTATCGCTGGCGCCCCGCGGGCGTTTTGCCCTGGCGGTGCTGACCGCGGGGCTGTCGATCGTCATCGTCGCGATCATGCTCTGGTACGGCTTTGAATACTGGCATTTCGCCTGGGAGCGCGGCTGGCGGTCGGACACCGTCTGGGGCGTGCGCCTGTGGATCCCCTACCTTGCGATCCCCGTCGGCTTCGGCCTGCTGCTACTGCAACTGGTTGCAGATCTGGTGGCCGTGCTGACCGGCATCGATAAACCCTTTGGACTGGAGTAAAGCCGATGGACCCGCTTCTGCTTGGCGGAATCGTGGCGCTGGCCACCATTCTCGTACTGTTCTCCGGCGTCTCCGTGGCCATTGGCCTGCTGATTGTCTCCGCCGGTTTCCTGATCATCTTTGACGGCCCCCGTTCGCTGGAGCTGATGCCGGAAATCCTGTTCGGCAAGCTCGACAACTTTGCCCTGCTGTCGATCCCGATGTTCATCATCATGGGGGCATCGATTGCCTCCACCCGGGCCGGCGCCGATCTCTATGAGGTGCTGGAACGCTGGCTGACCCGCATTCCCGGCGGGCTGGTGGTTTCCAACCTCGGCGCCTGCGCTTTGTTTGCCGCCATGTCCGGCTCCTCGCCCGCAACATGTGCAGCCATTGGCAAGATGGGCATCCCCGAGATGCGCAAGCGCGGTTATCCTGATGGCGTCGCCGCAGGCTCCATCGCTGCAGGCGGCACGCTCGGCATCCTGATCCCGCCCTCGGTCACCATGATCGTCTACGGCATCGCGACTGAGACCTCGATCGGCCGCCTGTTCCTGGCCGGTGTGATCCCGGGCTTGATGCTGGTGGGCCTGTTCATGGCCTGGTCGCTCTACTCGACCTGGCGTTCGGGCGATGCCACCCGCCTTGGCTCGGGCAGCTACACCTGGAGCCAACGGTTTGAGATCCTGCCCCGCGTTCTGCCCTTCCTGGCGATCATCCTCGGCGTGCTCTACGCCATGTACGGCGGTATCGCCACGCCGTCCGAGACCGCTGCAGTCGGCGCACTCCTCTGCCTGATGATCGCGATGATCATCTACAAGCTGTGGAACCCGCGCGATCTGTGGGTGGTGCTGCGCGACAGCACCAAGGAAAGCGTGATGATTCTCTTCATCATCGCCGCCGCCGGTGTGTTCTCCTACATGCTGTCATCGCTGTTCATCACCCAGGCGATTGCCGAGTGGATCGGCACGCTGGATGTGAACCGCTGGGTGCTGATGGGGGCGGTCAATGTGTTCCTGCTGATCGCCGGTTTCTTCCTGCCGCCGGTTGCGGTGATCCTGATGGCGGCGCCGATCCTCTTGCCGATCATCACCACCGCCGGCTTTGATCCGATCTGGTTTGCCGTGGTGCTGACCATCAACATGGAAATCGGCCTGATCTCGCCGCCGGTTGGCCTCAACCTCTATGTGATCAACGGCATTGCTCCGGACATCTCGCTGAAGACCATCCTCACCGGCTCGCTGCCCTTCGTGGCCTGCATGGTGGTGGCGATTGTCCTCCTGTGCCTGTTCCCGGGTCTGGCCACGTGGCTGCCCGACCTGGTGATGGGAGCGGCGCTATGAGCCTCTTGGCTGAGCTCCTGTCCACGGTGTTCGAGCGGCGCCAGCGCCGCGAGGCCGCCGCGGAGCCGGACGGCCGCCCGCTGGAGGAGCTGGCCAGCGCGCTGGTCGGCTCCACCGGGGAAACCTCCGGCCTCGCCTTGGCCGAAGAGATCCTGACCCGCTTTGCAACGCTGGAGGACGAAGGCGAACGCACCTTTTTCCGCCAGCTCGCCACTGGCATGAACATCGACCCCGAAACCGTCCGCAAGACGCTGGAGGCCTACGAGAAGAACCCATCCAAGGCCACCTACCGCGCCTTCATGGAGGCTTCCGAGCCGCGCCGGCAGGAGCTAATCCGCCGTCTGAACCGGGTGCCCAATGCCACCGGCGCACTGGTGCGGATGCGGGCGGACCTGCTGCGACTGGGCCGGGGCGAGCCGGAGCTGGAGGCGCTGGATCTCGACTTCCGCCACCTGTTTGCTAGCTGGTTCAACCGTGGTTTCCTAGTGCTGCGCCCGATCAGCTGGGAGAGCCCGGCGCATATCCTGGAAAAAATCATCGCCTACGAGGCGGTGCATGCCATCGGCAGCTGGGATGACCTGCGCCGCAGGCTGGAGCCCACCGACCGGCGCTGCTTTGCCTTCTTCCACCCATCAATGCCGGACGAGCCGCTGATCTTTGTCGAGGTGGCCCTGACCAAGGGTATTCCCGGCTCGGTCCAGGCCCTATTGGCCGAAGATCGTGAGGCGATGCCCGCGGAAGACGCCACCACCGCTGTGTTCTATTCGATTTCCAACTGCCAGGCCGGGCTGGCCAGCATCTCTTTCGGCAACTCGCTGATCAAGCAGGTGGCCAGCGATCTGGCGGCCGAGCTGTCGGGGCTTGATACTTTCGTCACCCTCTCGCCCATCCCCGGACTGACCAAATGGCTGAAACAGAAGGGCCTCGCTTGGGATGAGGAAAACCCCGAGGAGATGCGCGCCACCGCCGCCCGCTACCTGCTGACGGCCAAGGGCAAGGGCGGGCTGCCCTATGACCCGGTCGCCCGCTTCCACCTGGGCAACGGCGCCATCGTGCATGCGGTCCACGCCGACGCGGATACCTCGGACAAAGGTCGCGCCCAGTCCGGCGGCGCCATGGTCAACTACCTCTACGACCTCACGAAAACCGCCCAAAACCACGAGCACTTCGCCGCCACCCAACAGGTTGTGGCCTCCGCCGAGGTGCAATCCCGTGCGGCATCCGCCAGCCCACAGGCTTAAGAAAGGCAAAACCCCATGGCAAATCCATTGTTTGACCGCCTTTTCGGCATCCACGCCGGTAAGGCCACTCCCTTCCTGCATCTGCTGAACGGCGAGGTGATCACCCATCAGGACTTCCTCTGCACCGCCGCGCAGATCGCCAATGTGCTGGCCCAGACCGGGCTGAAACCAGGCGACCGGGTGGCGGCGCAAGTGGAAAAATCCCCGGAAGCTCTGGCGCTTTATGCAGCCTGCGCCCAGGCCGGGCTGATCTTCCTGCCGCTGAACACCGCCTACACGGCGGAAGAGCTCACCTATTTCATCGAAAACAGTGGCGCCTCGGTGGTGATCTGCGATGCCCGCAGCGAGGCCACCTTGGCCTCGATTGCCAAACAGCTTGGCGCTGGAATCGAGACGCTGAACGCCGACGGCTCCGGCACCCTGATGGACCAGGCCGCCGCCATGCCGGTCTCCTTTGCCACGGTTGAGCGCGACGGCGATGACCTCGCCGCCTTCCTCTACACCTCCGGCACCACCGGCCGTTCCAAGGGGGCGATGCTGACCCAGAGCAATCTGCTGTCAAACGCCGAGACCCTGGCGCAGGAGTGGCGCTTTACGGCGGACGACGTGCTGCTGCACGCTCTGCCGATCTTCCACACCCACGGGTTGTTCGTGGCCACCAACGTGACCCTGGCGGCGGGCGGCAGCCTGATCTTCATGCCGAAATTCGATCTCGACGCGGTGCTGAAGCACATGCCGCAGGCCACCAGCCTGATGGGCGTGCCGACCTTCTACACACGGCTTTTGAGCGACGATCGCTTCACCCACGAGCTGACCGGCCATGTGCGGCTGTTCGTCTCCGGTTCGGCGCCGCTGCTGGCAGAAACCCATGTCCAGTTCGAAGAGCGCACCGGCCACCGCATCCTCGAACGCTACGGCATGACCGAAACCAACATGAACACCTCCAACCCGTTTGAAGGCGACCGCCGCGCCGGCACTGTCGGCTTCCCGCTGCCGGGGGTGGAGCTGAAAATCACCGACCCGGCCAGCGGCGAACCCCTGCCGCAGGGCGAGGTCGGCCAGATCGAGGTGCGCGGCCCCAATGTGTTCAAAGGCTATTGGCAGATGCCGGAGAAAACCGCTGCCGAACTGCGCGAAGACGGGTTCTTCATTACCGGCGACCTCGGCAAGATCGACGAAGACGGATATGTCCATATCGTCGGCCGCAACAAGGATCTGATCATCTCGGGCGGCTACAACATCTATCCGAAGGAGATTGAGCTGGTGCTGGACGACCAGCCCGGGGTTCTGGAAAGCGCAGTCATCGGTGTGCCGCACCCGGACTTTGGCGAGACCGTGCTGGGTGTTGTCATCGCTGAACCCAGCCAGTCCCCCGATCTGGACGCCATGATGGAGGCGGTGCGCCAGGCCCTCGCCCGCTTCAAGCACCCGCGCCAGCTGATCCTGCTGGATGAGCTGCCCCGCAACACCATGGGCAAGGTCCAGAAAAACATCCTGCGCGACACTTACAAGGACATGTTCGCGTCCTGACCCTCCTCTCCCTGGGAAGGCGCCTCCGCCCCGTGGAGCGCCTGCCGCCTTTTTTGCCGGAGAAAGATACAATGCCAAAATACAACAACATCCTAGTCCCGGTTTCCTTTGAAGCCGACTGTAATGCCGCCCAGGCCTTGGAAATTGCCGACGCCATCCGCGCCAGCGGCGGGCGGATCACCGTGCTGCACGTGCTGGAACAGCTGCCGCAGTATGCCAGCGACCAGCTTCCGGCGGACCACATGGAAATCGCGCGCTCGACCGTCACTGGAAAACTTACCCCCCTCGCAAGAGACCTGCCGGATGCGGAGATCGTGGTGGTGGAAGGCCACAGCGCCCGCGTTCTCCTCGATTACGCCGAGGAGAACGCGAAGGATTGCATCGTCCTGGCCAGCCATCGGCCAGGAATGCAGGATCTTTTCCTTGGTTCCACAGCCGCACGCGTCGTGCGCCAGGCACGGTGTTTAGTTCACGTAGTTCGGTGAAGGCCTGCCTTTCGGGGAAGCTGCATTGTGACGCGTCATTTCGGTCGCCGGTCGGTGTCGGACAGGTCGAGCCATTTAACCCGGAACGGTGAATGCGAGTTTGCAATGGTTGCCTTCGTGCTCAAAGCTGACGCTCTAATGAAACGATGTTGCGCACGCGGCGAATGACTGGAAGGTCCGGCGACCTGTAAATTCCCACCATAAAGAATGCTGCGTGGTGCGCGAACGGCCGGAATGGCCGCTGCACCGCAACATGAGAATTTGCGCGCGTGCAAAAATATCTTAGCTGCGAGCGCATGCAGCACAAAATGGCAACGACTGGTGAGGGCTCTCTCGTTGATTCCGCTGCGCGAAAGACGAACTTCTGCTCTGCTGAAAATCGCATGGGCTAAAGAGCGTTCCGGTATTTGACGTCCCTACGCTCTTTGCCCATGCTAACGTGGAGGCTAAGTATCGACCAAAGCAACACGGTAGATTTTTCCCACCAGAAAGAAACAGACGGCCGGTGCGGGCCTCAGCCCTGCGCCGCCTCCAGCGCCGCTTTCAGGTCGGCGATCAGGTCGTCTGCGTCCTCCAGCCCGACCGAAAAGCGCACCAGGCCGGGCGTGATGCCCAGTTCCGCCTTCAGCTCATCGCTGAGGCGCTGGTGGGTGGTGGTGGCCGGGTGGGTGGCGATGGATTTGGCATCGCCCAGATTGTTGGAGATCACCGGGATGGTCATTGCGTTCAGGAACTTGAACGCCGCGTCCTTGCCGCCCTTCAGGTCCAGCGACAGCACGGTGCCGCCCTTGCCGCCCAGCTGAGCCTGCACCAATGCGTTCTGCGCGTGACATTTCAGACCCGGATAGATGGTACGCTCCAGCGCTGCATGGCCGTCCAGCGCTTCGGCGATTTTCAGGGCGCTGTCCGCCTGGGCGTTGACCCGCAGGTCGATGGTTTCCAGCCCCTTCAGCATCACCCAGGCATTAAACGGGCTGAGACTGCCGCCGGTGTGCTTCATATAGGGTTCCAGCGTGCCGCGGATAAAATCTTTGGTGCCCAGCACCACCCCGCCCAGCGCCCGGCCCTGGCCGTCGATATGCTTGGTTGCGGAATAGATCACCACATCGGCGCCCTGTTCGATCGCGCGGGAAAACACCGGGGTCGAGAACACGTTGTCCACCACCACCGTGGCGCCCGCTGTGTGGGCGATCTTTGCAACCGCGGCAATGTCGATCACCTCCAGCGTCGGGTTCGACATGGACTCAAAAAACACCGCCTTGGTGTCCGGGCGCACGGCCTGCCGCCAGGCATCCAGATCGGTGCCGTCAATAAAGGTTACCTCGACCCCGAAGCGGCCAAGCACATCCGCCAGGATGTAGTTGCAGGATCCAAACAACGCCTTGGCCGACACGATGTGATCGCCCGCTTTCACCAGCGCGGTCAGCGCGCCGTTGACAGCCGCCATGCCGGAGGCGGTGGCGAAGGCATCCTCCGCCCCTTCCAGCGCCGCGATGCGCTTTTCGAACATGTCGACGGTCGGATTGCCGTAACGGGCATAGATGAACTCATCCGGGCCGGTCTCGATGAACCGCGCCTCGGCCTGTTCGGCACTCTCGTAGACAAAGCCCTGGGTCAGGAAGATCGCTTCGCTCACCTCGTTGTACTGGCTGCGGCGGGTGCCTGCGTGAACCAGCTTGGTGCGGCTGTTCCAGTTGTCGCTCATCTTCTGTCTCCTCGCGCCTGTCGCGCATAAAAAAACCCCAATCGGCCAAGCGAAAGGGGGTCCTTCACGTCCTGACCTCTTTAGCGGGAGTGTTTAACGTGGCCCGCAATCCGGTAACAAATCGCCACGATGTGATGTCCGGGCTTTACGCATATTGCGGGATTCGGTCAAGCGGCAGCGTCTTCGCCAGTCACACGGATGTGAGCGGCGCCGCCTCTTGCCTTACCGCCGCAGCCCGTGCTCCTGTGGCCGGGCATTCTGACGGAGGACGACCATGCGGGAGCCGATCCAGCTTTTTTACTGGCCCACACCGAACGGCTGGAAGATCTCCATTGCACTGGAGGAGATGGGCCTGCCCTATGATGTCTCTCTGGTCGACATCACAAATGGCGATCAGTTCGCGCCGGAGTTCCTGAACATCTCCCCCAACAACCGGATGCCCGCAATCATCGACCCGGGCGGCCCCGGCGGCACGCCTGTTTCCCTGTTCGAAAGCGGCGCCATCCTGCAGTATCTCGCCCGCAAGACCGGGCAGTTCTATGGCGCGGATGAACGCGCCCGGCTGGTAGTGGATCAATGGCTGATGTGGCAGATGGGCGGAGTCGGGCCAATGGCGGGCCAGGCGCATCATTTTCTGAAATACGCGCCCGAGGATCTGCCCTATGCCAAAGACCGCTACCGGAACGAGGTGGCCCGTCTTTACGGCGTTCTGGACCGGCAGCTGGCGGAGAATGAGTATGTGACAGGACCGGACTGCACAATTTCTGATATGGCGATCTGGCCCTGGGCCTCGCTGTGGGAAGGCCAGCAGCAGGTAGTGGAGGACAAACCGCATCTCGCCCGCTGGCTGGAGCTGATGTGGTCCCGCCCTGGTGTGGTTGCGGGCCGGGCGCTGCATGCGGAGCTGCGCGGCGACCGCTCGGACACCAAGGCGCAGCAGGTGTTGTTTGGCAATTGATGCAAAAAAGGACGCCTGCGGCGCGGGTATTTAAGACCAGAAAGAAGCGATGCCGCAGCGCACCGCAGGTGCGCTGCCCGGCCCAAGGCTTTGTGCCTCATCTTGGATGAGGGGCAAAGGTGCGGGAGCCCCCCTGTCAGCCGCAGATTACTCCGCCGGTCCGGCCTCTTCCTCGATCCCGAATTTCTGCAACAGCTGCCCTTGCATCATGAAGAAGGCAAACATCGCCACCGGCAGGCCGAAGGTCTTGAAATAAACCCAGGTGTCGGTGCTTTGGGTCCGCCAGATCAGCTCGTTTGCCACCGCCAGGCCAAAGAAAAAAACGCACAGCCGCCGGGTCAGGATCATCCAGCCCTCCTGCTGCAGCGGCATGACTTCCTCCATCACCACCTTCAGCCAGCTTTGCCCGCGCATAAGCCCGATGCCCAGCAACCCGCCGAACAGAAGATACAGCATCGTCGGCTTCATCTTGATGAACCGGTCGTCGTTGAACCACACCGACATGCCGCCGAACAGCACCACCAGCACCAGGGTCGCAAACTGCATCTTCGACAGATGCCCGGTCAGCTTCCACAGGGCGAGCGTGGACGCCACCATCAGCGGGATAAACGCAGCGGTGATCACGATGAAGCCCTTGTACTCATGGCCGCCGATCAGAAACACCTCATCCTTCAGCTTCAGATAGCCAATGAAAAAGAGAACAATCGGGCCCAATTCCAATAGCATCTTCAGGGTCGGGTTGATCTTCTTTGCGGCCATGGGGCCTCCTGTCAGTTCTGCGCGCGGTCTCAGCCGCCAATTTCCACTATCACGGCGCCCAGCGCGATCAAAGCCATCAAGGCAATCCGCCGCGGCCCCACGGTTTCTTTCAGCACCAGCCAGCCGATGAGGGCGGCAAACACGGTGGAGGTCTCGCGCAGCACCGCCGCCTCTCCGACCTTGTCCAGCCTTGTGGCCAGCATGATCGCACCAAAGGACGCAAAGGCGACCAGCCCGCCAAAGAAACCACGGACCATCAGCGGCCCAGGTGCTGGCGGCGCGGGCATTCTGCGCAAGCGGGTCAAGGCAATCACCGGAAACACCAGCCCGTCGATCATAAAGAACCACGCCAGAAAGGTGAACGGATCAGCGGTCGCCCGGATGCCATAGGCGTCATATGTGGTGTAGCCCGCCACAAACAACCCGGTGATCACCGCCAGCACCAGCGCCGGCACCAGCGTGTCGCGGTTCACCGTCAGGTAGCGGTAGTTGTACCCCGCCAGGCCGAAGATTCCGGCCAGCAGCACCGCCACACCCAGCCACTGCACCGGGGTGAACACTTCGCCGAACAGGAAAAAGGAGCCGATCACCGTGAACAGCGGCCCGGTCCCTCGCACCACCGGGTAGACCACAGTATAGCTGCCCTTGGTATAGGCCAGCGCCTGGAACAGCTTGTAAAAGACGTGGATCCCCCAGGCGACGGCAAAGATCAGCCACATATGCGGCTCCGGCCAAGGCACCACGAACAGCGCAAAGGGCGCCGCCATCACACAGTAGGAAAAATCAATCGCCCCGCGCGACAGCCAGGGGTCATGCCGCCCCTTCTGCAGCGCGCCGAAGACCGCATGCAGGAACGCGGCCCAGATAGCCAGAAACAGTGCCGTCTGATGCCCGGCCTCGGTGCCTTCCAGGGAAATCAGCCAATCGCTCAAATCAAATGCCTTTGCGCGGAACGGGAGTGCCGGGGGCTGCCTGCCCCCGGACCCCCGGGGATACTTCTAGCCAGATGAAGGGCGGATCAGGATTTCTCCAAGCCCGTTAGCGCTGCGGCAAATTCCTCCGGATCGAAAGGAGCGAGATCGTCAATCTGCTCGCCCACGCCAATGGCGTGGATCGGCAGGCCGAACTTGTCCGCCAGCGCCACCAGCACGCCACCCTTGGCGGTGCCGTCCAGCTTGGTCATCACCAGGCCTGAGACATCCGCCAGCTTCTGGAATGTGCCCACTTGGCTCAGCGCGTTCTGGCCAGTTGTCGCATCGAGCACCAGCAGAGTGTTATGCGGTGCTGTTTCGTCCTTCTTGCGGATCACCCGGACAATTTTCGACAGCTCTTCCATCAGATCGGCGCGGTTCTGCAGCCGGCCCGCGGTGTCGATCATCAGGAGGTCTGCGCCGTCTTCCTGCGCCTTGGTCATCGCATCAAACGCCAGCGAGGCCGGGTCGGAGCCTTCGGGTGCTGTCAGCACCGGCACGCCCGCACGGTCGCCCCAGACCTGCAACTGTTCGACAGCCGCGGCGCGGAATGTGTCGCCTGCGGCAATCACCACCTTCTTGCCGGCACCTTTGAACTGGCTGGCCAGCTTGCCGATGGTGGTGGTCTTGCCAGAGCCATTGACCCCCACCACCAGCACCACCTGCGGCCGTTTGGCGTAGATCGGCAGCGGTTTGGCCACCGGCTCCATGATGCGGGCGACTTCCTGCGCCAGCAGCTCCTTGATCTCGCGGCTGGAAACCTTCTTGCCCATCCGCCCCTCGGCCAGGTTAGCGGTCACGCGGAGTGCCGTATCCACCCCCATGTCAGCAGCGATCAGCAGCTCTTCCAGCTGCTCCAGCATGCCGTCATCCAGCGCCCGGCGCGGTTCAGCAGCAACGGTGCGGCCCATCAGGCGGCCCAAGAGGCCCGGGGATTTTTTCTCAGGCTCCGATGCCGGCTGCGGCGCGGGGGCAGGTTTAGAAGCAGCAACCGGCTTCGGTGCAGGCGCGGGTTCAGGTGCGGCTTCGGGCGCAGGTTCCGGCTCGGCCACAGGGTCCGGTTGCGGAACCGGTGCGGGTGCAGGCTGCTCCGGCGTTACCGCCAGGGCCTCAACTTGGGCCTCCCCGGCCTCCTCCGCGCTGCTGTCCGCCCCCTCCTCGACAATCGCATCGAGCCCCTGCTCGAGCTTGGAGGAGGATTTGAACAGCCGCTCCTTGAGCTTTGAGAAAAACGCCATCTTGGTCTCCGCAAAAGGGTCTGCCCCCCACCTAATGCGGATTTACCCGGAGTGCAAAGCGCAAGGCACCGCCAGGTTCAGGAAAATGCAGCCAGAAACCCGGCTTGCGCCCCCCAATACAGCACCCAGACCGCATATGGCGTGATCCGCCGCAGCGGGTGCTCTGCGCTCAGGACAAAGGTTTCCGCCGCCAGGATCATGTCCGACAGCATGAAGGCACAAGCCGCGGCAAAGACCCAGGTGCCAAACGGTAGGGTCAGCGCCGCGGCACCCATGCCCAGGATGACCGGGATATAGGCCAGCACCGGCCCCTTCAGCGCGCCCGCCCGCGGCGCCAGAACGCGCGCCATGATCAGGCCCGAAACCAGCAGCCCGGCAGCAATCCCCGCAGACGGCATGTGCATGAGCCGGGCAGGATCGCTGTCCGGCCGGGTCAGGAACAACGCCGCATAAGCCAGATGCCCAGCGGCGAAAGCCCCCACGCCCGCCATAAAGGCGCGTTCGCCGCCGCGCGACAGGAACAGGTCACCCAGCGCGCAAAGGCCAAGTGCCAGTACCAGCAGCAGCGGCATCCCCGCCAGCCCGGCGCCAAGCGCCAGCAGCGCAACCGCTGCAGTTTTTGCCAGACTGCGCAGAATACCGGGCGGCTGGGAGGTCAGGCCCAAATACCCGGCGGCGCAGAGCGCTGCCCCTGCCGCCGTCAATTGCATCATCAAAGCCCTACCTCCCTGCCCGTTTGCACCAGTTGGCTGCAAGACAGGCGCCGGGTCAAAGGTGACCAAGCGGGAGCCTGGCAGCGCCGCTCCGCTTTACGGCCCGTTTGCTGCCCGTTTTTGCAGCCTGCGTGTTTCCCTTGGCCCGGACCCGGACACTCTGGCACAGTGAACCCATGCGCTGTCCGATGCTGATTCCCCTGGTTGCCGCCCTCAATGGGCCGCTGCGTGCTGCCGAGCCGCTGAACGCCGAGCAATTCGACCGCTACACCCAGGGCCGCACTCTGTTTTACGGCTTTGGCGGCAGCATGTACGGGGTGGAACGCTATTTGCCCGGACGCCGGGTGATCTGGTCCTTTCTGGACGGCAGATGCCAGGAGGGCAGCTGGTACGAGGACGCAGGCCGGATCTGTTTTGTCTATGAAAACCGGGGCGATCCGCAGTGCTGGAGCTTTGAGCTCACCCCCGGCGGGCTGACCGCCCGGTTTGAGGATGACCCGGCCTCGACGGAATTGTACGAGGCCGAAGACATCGGCGAGGACATGCTGTGCTACGGCCCGGACGTTGGCGTCTGAGGCGGGCTGGGTATTTCAGACCAGAAAGAAGCTAGAACAGCGAGCCCTGACCGCCGCCGGACGGTTTCGCAGCAACGGTCTGGGAACCAGGATCCGCGATGCCCTCCTCTAGGTCCAGCATGCCGTCGGCAAATTCGATCTGCAACGGGCCGGCCTTGGCCGCGGCGGCCCTGGTTGTGAGGATCTCGGCGCCCGAACGCACCACCGCATAGCCGCGCTCCAGCGTGGCCTTGTAGCTGAGGATCTCCAGCTGGCGGCCAGCGGCGGTTAGGTTTTGGCGCTGGCGGTCAAGACGCAGCGACTGCGCCGCATCCAGCCGCTGCGCCAGTCGGCCCAGCGCGTCCTTGCGGGCTGTGATCTCGCGCTGGATCGGGCGCAGGGTCAGGCGCGAGGACAGGTTCTGCAATCGGTCGCGGCGTCCTTGCACCAGTTGGCGCAGGGTGGAGGGGCGCAGGGAGGCGGCAGTTTCGCTGAGATGCACCCGGCGGCGCTGCACACCGGAGATCAGCGCGCCCGGCAGCCGGTCGGAAATCCGGTCAAGCCGCTGGCGCGGGGTTTCCAGCAGCGTGTCGGGCTTGGGCAACGCACGGGCCAGATCATTCAGCCGCTGGCGCCGCTGCTGCACCGCCTGGCCTGCGGCGCGGGTCAGCCGCGCGCCCTGGGTCTCGGCCCAGGCCATCAGTTCCAACCGCACCGGCACCGCCAGTTCCGCCGCCGCAGTCGGGGTCGGCGCCCGCCGATCCGAGACAAAATCAATCAGCGTCGTGTCCGTCTCATGCCCGACAGCAGAGATCAGCGGGATCTGCGAGGCGGCGGCGGCGCGGGCCACGATCTCCTCGTTGAATCCCCACAGATCCTCGATCGAGCCGCCGCCGCGGGCGACGATGATCAGATCGGGCCGCGGCAGCGCGCCGCCGGGCGTCAGGCGGTTGAATCCTTCGATGGCGCGGGCCACCTCGGGCGCGCAATTCTGCCCCTGCACAGCCACCGGCCAGACCAGCACCTTGCGCGGGAAACGGTCGCGCAGCCGGTGCAGGATATCGCGGATCACCGCGCCCGACGGCGAAGTCACCACGCCGATGATCTGCGGAAGGTAAGGCAACGGCGTCTTGCGTTCCGGGGCAAACAGCCCCTCTGCCTCCAGCTGTTTTTTGCGCTTTTCCAGCAGCGCCATCAGCGCGCCCTGGCCCGCAACCGCAACCTCGTCCACATTCATGTTGTATTTGGACTGGGCGCCGAATGCGGTCAGCCGGCCGGTGACGACCACCTCCAGCCCCTCCTCGGGCACCACCGACAGGCTGGAAACCTGCCCTTTCCAGGTGGTGCAGGCCAGCACCGAGCGGTCGTCCTTGATGTCGTAGTACAAATGCCCGGAGCGCGCCTTGAACACCCGCCCTACCTCACCCTTGACCCGGATGCGGCCGAAGGTGCCCTCCAGCGTGCGCTTCACCTCGCCGGAGAGTTCCGAAACGGTGAATTCGGGCGCGTTCTGCCCCGGTTTTGGATCATCAAACAGGTCGGACATTGCGGGGCTGCTCTCCTGCGGCTTGCGGCTGGTCTTGTTTTGAATTCGCGCGCAGCATAGAACCCGCCGCAGGCAAGGCAAGCCCCGGACAGGACCGGGGCGCCTCTCGGCTCAGTCAGATCGGAGTAGACGCAGATGAACATCCTTATCCTTGGCAGCGGCGGGCGCGAACACGCATTGGCCTGGGCAGTGATGCAAAACCCCAAATGCGACAAGCTGATCGTGGCGCCGGGCAATGCAGGGATCGCGCAAATCGCCGATTGCGCGTCGTTCGACATCGAGGATGGCGGCGCGGTCGCCGGTTTCGCCGAAGAGAACGCCATCGATTTCGTGATCATCGGCCCGGAGGCGCCGCTGGCCGCAGGGGTGGCCGACCGTCTGCGCGAGGCGGGATTGCTGGTCTTTGGCCCCTCGGAAGCGGCGGCCAGGCTGGAAGCCTCCAAAAGCTTCACCAAGGAAGTTTGCGATGCAGCCAATGCGCCCACCGCTGGCTATGGCCATTTCACTGATGCAGAAGCCGCCAAGGCGCATGTGCGCAAACACGGCGCGCCCACTGTGGTCAAGGCCGACGGGCTGGCCGCCGGCAAAGGCGTGATCATCGCCATGAACGAAGAAGAAGCCATCGCCGCCATCGACGACATGTTCGGCGGCGCCTTTGGCGGGGCCGGCGCCGAGGTGGTGATCGAGGAGTTCATGGAAGGCGAAGAGGCGTCCTTGTTTGTGCTGGTGGACGGTGAGGACGTGCTGGCGATCGGCTCTGCCCAGGACCACAAGCGCGTGGGTGAAGGCGACACCGGCCCCAACACCGGCGGCATGGGGGCCTATTCCCCGGCACCGGTGCTGACCGCCGAGATCGAAGCCCGCGCGATGGACGAGATCGTCAAGCCCACAATGCGGGTGATGGCTGAGCGCGGCATGCCATATCAGGGCGTGCTTTATGCCGGTCTGATGATCAAGGACGGGCAACCGCGGCTGGTGGAATACAACGTCCGCTTTGGCGATCCGGAATGCCAGGTGCTGATGATGCGGCTGGGCGCGCAGGCGCTGGACCTGATGCACGCTGCGGCTGAGGGCCGCCTGGCCGAGGCGCAGGTGAACTGGGGCGACGATCATGCGATCACGGTGGTGATGGCGGCTGAGGGCTATCCCGGGTCTTACCAAAAAGGGTCGGAAATCAAGGGGCTGAAGGCCTTGCCCGAGGACAGCAGCAACATGGTCTTTCACGCCGGTACCAAGGCTGAAAACGGCAAGGTGCTGGCAGCCGGCGGCCGGGTTTTGAACGTGACCGCCCGCGGTGAAACCCTGAAGGAGGCCCGCGACCGCGCCTATGCGATGGTTGACGGGGTTGATTGGCCGCTGGGGTTTTTCCGCCGCGACATCGGCTGGCGCGCGCTGGGTTGAGCATCTGTCCCGGCAGCGGCTCTCCCGCCTGTTTCCAGTCAATCGCAGATTGACAGTCTCAGTTGGGCGTGGCCGGGCGCAAATGCGCCCGGTGCGGCGGTATTGTTCCACCAGCAGGCAGTCTTCCTGACCGGAGCATTGCGGTACTCTGGACTTCAGCCAAAAGCGGGATGCAGCGAAGCAATGAGAACTGTCCAAGGCGGCAAAGGCCAGTATCTGCAGGAGAAAGCAGCATGCCGTGCCATTCCCTCTCTGCGGCTTCTCATGCCGTCTACACCGCTTGCCTTCTGCCATTGGCCAGCCGGAAGTATTTCCGGCCCGCCCGCTGAGTGGCCCAGCTGTGAAACAGCCCCGCCGGGTCAATGCTGACGATCCGCGGCGTGCAGGCCCTGATCCGGCGCAGCTTTGCCTATATCAACGGGCGCAATGATCCGCCGTCTTCCATGCACCGGCTGACGGTGGATCGAATGAAGGATCGCTATCTGGCCGGCAGCAAGATCCGGGCCGCCGGCAGCCTGCCTGCGGCTTGCATATTCCTGACATCACAGACGGACTGCCTGTATCTGGGCAAACTGGCAATCGATCCGGCCCAACGCGGATCGGGCCAGGCAAGGCAGAGGGTGGACCTGGCGGCAGAGCGAGCCAGGGATCTTGGCCTGCCGGCGCTTGAGTTGCAGACGAGGGTCGAACTTGTGGAAAACCACCGCAGGTTCGCCCGGCTGGGATGTATCAAGACCGCAGAAGGCGCTTATCCCGGCTGCAGCAGGGTGACCGGCATCACCATGCGCGTGACGCTATAGCGCCAGTTTTCTGAGCCGGGCGAAACAACTGCTGCTCCACAGGCCAAAGCGCACCCGGCGGGTCAGAACAGCGACAAAATCGGATCGCTGACGCCAGTGTTAAAAGGTGCGTTGAGATCTGCCAGCATCAGGAACCTATTGCGGAATTCATCCAGTTTTCCGGCTTCGAGGAAATCCGCAGGATGGGTGGTCCCAAATGCAGCAAACGAGCGCTCCTTCATTTCCTCCACCTGCCTGTCCACATCCAGCTGGCCAAAACTTGATGGCAGCGCCAGCGCGCTTTCAAAAATCGTTTTCAGCGGCGGCGAACCGATAATGCCGTACCAATGGGCGTTTTCGCTGCCGCCTGCATCAGCAACGGTTTGCAGCTCGCGCTCAAAGGCCAGCGCCAAGCGCATGTTCTGATCGCTCTCACCGATCTCAATTTCAAACTGGCGGGTGGTGTAAAGCTCAGAAATTTGCTCGGCAAAGCCTTCGGGATACTCCCGGTCAGTTTCCCCCCCATTGAAGGAAAAGGCATGAGCCATGGCCTTCAGGCCGGTGTCGTAATGCAAGTTTGCATATGACGTGCTGGACGACAGGTCAGATTCAAAGGCGCGGATCACGGTGTCAAAATCCAGGCTCCGCTTGCTCTGGCCAAAGATATCCAGCGTCGCATTAAACAAGCTTATATCAAAGACCAGCTGCCTTGGATCGGAGAAGGTGCCCAGCTTGTCCGTGATGTCATCAGAAAACACCTGCATCTTGCTGACATGATCCGGCCAGCCGTTCTGGAACGCATCAGCAAAGTCATAGTAAGCAGCATTTTCCGGCTGGTTCACATAGGAGTTCGGGTCTGACAGATCGGATTCCAGAATCTGGCGCAGCTCGGCTTCGTCCCTGCCAAAAAGCCCGAATGTGTCCAGCGCGCTTTCCAGCAGCGGCGGATTGGACAGAAGCTGGTCTGGATCGGTGAACTCATTGATATCGGGCCAGCCGAATCCAAATGCTTCGGACGCGGCAAGATATCTTTTATCTTCCAGCTGGTTCACAAAGGAGTCAGGGTCGGTGGTATCCGATTCCAGAACGCGCCGCAGAAAAACGGGATTGGAACTTTCCAGGCCAAAGGCCTCGATGACGGCTTGCAGAAGATGCTTATCCTCCAGCAGATCATCCGCACTTTGCAGGCCTTCGGTGTGCTCGTTGAATTCCCCAACCAACGCCTGAATGCTGTTTTCATACACCGGCGGCTTGTTGAAACTGAACTGCTGGGCAAACTCGGTATATTTGGGATTGCTCAGCTTGTTGACAAAGGAGTCCGGGTCTTCCAAGTCGGATTCCAGAACTTTCTGCAGAAAGAACTGGTTATTTTCGAGGCCTTCAAGGCCAACATTGCCGAGCGCCTTGCGCAGCAGGGTGCCGTTTGCCAGCAAATCATCCGGCGAGGCGACACTGGCAAATTCAGCGCCCGCCTTGGCGGTGGGAAGCGTTGGACCATCCGGACTGTTGAAGCCAAAGGTTTCCGCCAGCGCCTGATACCGGACGTCGTTGAGCCGGTTCACAAATGACCCCGAGTCGCTGACATCGGACTCAAGCACCTTTTTGATGAACGCCCTGTTGCCGATATCCTCGTCCAGGCCAAAGGCACCGAGCGTGACGGTCAGCAGGTTGTAGTCATCCAGCAACTGGTCCGACGTCTGAATGCCGGTGATTTTTTCATTGAAGTCCTGCACCGTCCGGTCGATGACCGGCGACTTCTCATAAATTTCCTGCTGCTGGTCGCGGGTCCGCTGCAGGAAGGTCCACCCGCTGATGCCGGTGCCCAACACATAGGGTGTAAAGCTCACGCGCCTGTCTCCTGTAAAACCGGCCCAGACAGGTAGCCGCCTGGCGCCGCTCGTCAGGGGCAAGGTAACCAAAGGTGATGAATAAATATGAAACACCGTGCAAAAACCGGGTTGGACGCGGCGCAACAGGCCTGTCTTTCCGGGCGGCAGCGGCGGCAAGCACTCCCGCCTGTTCCAGCCCATCCTTGCGGATGCCCTTCCCAGTTGGGCGCGGCGCCGCGCAGTGCGCGTCGCAGGCAGCGCTTAGCGGCAGGCCATTGCGGCCTGCAGTCCCGTGCCCTGCCGGAACCCGCCGATGTCCCGGCTGGTGATTTTGCCGTTCTGCAGACGGGATGCAATGATCCTGCGCCAATCGCCACTGGCGGTCACCAGTTCCGGTCCTTGCCCGCAATCGCGAATGCCGGAGGTGATGAAGTCATGGCCGATCTGGTGATTGGTCAGCCCGGGCGTGCTGGCGGCTTCAGTCAGCGCACCGTTCCTGAACCGCCAGATACGCAGAGTTTTGGCCAGATGCGGCCGGTCGATATAGGCAATTTCCACATGCCCGTCGCCATCCAGATCCGCCGCGCCAATGGGTGCCAGCCAGCGGTTGCGGGTGCCGATATGCGGGGTGGCGGCAATCTTTTCGCCGCGGGCATCATAGATGGCCAGCTGGGCGCCCTCTGCCACATCGGTCTCGACCACCAGCACCTCGGGGCGGCCATCGCCATCGATATCCGCCAGCCGCGGTGCGATGTCCTCGAACACATGATCCAGCGGCAGGCGGATCAGGATTTCGGACTTCTGGTAGACTGCCTTGGCGGACAACCCGCCGGAGCCGGTGTTTTCCACCTTCAGTACCAGCGCGCCGTATTCCGCATCATCGCCCAGCACTGCATGGCCATAGCGTGTGGTGGGCTCGCCGTAACGCGCCGAGACCACCCTGCCCTCAGCCGCCAGAACAGACGGGCCGGCCAATGCCAGCCCCAAACACATCGCCCGCCAAACGCGGCGGACGGAACGGGGCCGCACGCGCAACGGAAAACGCCGCGCCGCTGCCCCTGCGCTCATCAGATCTGTTTTTCGGGCATATGCACCACCAGCCCGTCCATCGCATCGCTCACCTTGATCTGGCAGGTCAAGCGCGAGCGGGCCGGATCGGGCTCATAGGCGAAATCCAGCATGTCCTCTTCCATGTCGTCCTTGGCGGGCAGCTTCTCAACCCAGTCCGGCGCAATGTACACGTGGCAGGTCGAGCAGGCGCAGGCGCCGCCGCAATCGGCCTCGATACCCGGAATATTGTTGTCGCGCGCGCCTTCCATCACGGTCAGCCCGTTGGCGACGTCCACCACATGGCTGGTGCCGTTGTGCTCGATGTAAGTGATCTTTGCCATTGTCAGCTCTCTTCCCTTTTCCGGTACTTGCGCGACTGTGTAGCCAAGCCCCTGCGCCGGTGCCACCCCCAATTGCGACCCCGCCCTGCCGCAGCTGGACTTTTCGCGTCAATGTTCTATGTTTGTTCACGTCGGATATTTTTCAACCGCAAGGCCGTTTTCCTCATGCCAGCCCCCGCCTCACCCCCCGCATCAACCCCTGCCTCAGTTCTCCCCCCTGCCGCAGCCTGCGCAGCAGGCGGGCACGGATCCCAGCCCTGGCCGCACCCGCCGCACTGCCTGCCTGCGGCCCGGCTGCAGGAACCGCCTCAGAACGCCTGCATCACCGTCGCCGGGCTGGTGATCCTGCGCCAGCGCCCCGGCACCGCCAAGGGCGTAATCTTTGTCACGCTTGAGGACGAGACCGGCATCGTCAACGTGATCATCTGGCGCAAGATCTACGAGGCTTTCCGCCGTGCGGTGATCTCAGGCCGGCTCTTGCGCATCACCGGGCGGCTGCAGCGGGCGCATTCCGTCACCCATGTGATTGCCGAAACGGTTGAGGATATTTCGCCGATGCTTGACCTGTTGCTGGCGGAACAAAGCCGCCGGAATGATCCCGCCTTTGCGCAAGGGCCGGAACTGGGCTAACCTGCCGTCAAAGCACCGGCGCCCGGAACTGACAGGGGCGCCGGCAGAGGCACAGTGACAAAGGCATCCGGGCATGACGCCGAGCATAATCGAAACCAGCCGCCGGTTCTGGCCCGGGCTGCTGCTGGCGCTGCTGGCGGCCTGCGTCCAGCCGCCGCCCGGCGGCGATGTCTCCCGCGCCGGCCGCTATGCCCCGCCCGGCGCTCCGCCCGATACCTGCTGGAGCACGCACACCTCGCCCGCCGTCGTTGAGACCATCACCAGCCAGGTGCTAGCACAACCGGCGCAAACCAACAGCAGCGGCCAGGTCATCCGCCCCGCCATCTTCCGCACCGAGACCCGCCAGCAGATCGTGCAGCCGCGGCAGAAGCGCTGGATAGAAATCCCCTGCCCCGCGATGATGACGCCCGGCTTTATCCGGTCAATCCAGCGCGCCCTGGCCGTCCGCGGGGTCTACCGCGGGCCCGTTCACGGACAGATGGACGCCGCCACCCGCAAGGCTGTGCAACGCTATCAGGCACCACTGGGACTGGACAGCGGCACCCTGACACTCACCTCCGCCCGCAAGCTGGGACTGGTCGCCGTGGCGGGCTGAACCAACCGGTTCAGTTCCCCGGTTCCCCGGTGTCCACGCCTCTGCTAAGGTCCGCCGGACTGGGCACCTGACGCAAAGAGATTTGGCCATGCTGACAACCCGCCTGCCCGATACCGGCTTTCTCTCGGCCGCCTCCGGCCCGCTTAGGCGGATGCTCGAAAGCCAGGCGGCTGAAGTGCGCCTGCGCCAGGGCGAAGTACTGTTTGAACAGGGCGATCAGGGCGATGCGCTTTATGCAATTGCCGAGGGCGCGCTGGAATTTTCGGTGCTGTCTGCTTCGGGCCGCAAGCTGTCGCTGGACATGATGCGCCCCGGCGCGGTGTTCGGCGAGATCACCCTGTTCGACCCGGGCGAGCGCACCGCCACCGCCATCGCCGCCGAGCCAAGCCGGGTGCTGCGCCTGCGCAGCGGCGACGTGCTGGATCAGATCCGCCAGTATCCGGACCTGGCCGCCGACCTGCTGCGGCTGGCCGGGCAGCGGATGCGCTGGATGAACACCCAGCTGAACGAGCAGGTGTTCCTGCCAATGCCGGTGCGGCTGGCGCGCAAACTGCTGTATCTGGCACCTGAAAACAGCGACGGCCGCATCGCCCTGTCGCAAGCCGAGCTGGCGGAATTTGTCGGTGCCACCCGCGAAGCGGTTTCAAAAACCCTGGCCGCCTGGAAGCGCACCGGCCTGGTCAGCATCAGCCGCGGCGGCGTGCAGATCCTTGACCGCACAGAACTGGCGGTGCTGGCCGAACCGGACTCGATCTGACAGCACCAGCGGCAGTATTTTTCCGGAAAAACCGCAAGAAAACCCTGCTCTGTAATCCCGGTTACAGAACGCTGGGCTGCATCCGGCAATAACCGGATACAGACAGCCATTATCCGTTCCATCCCAATGGCTGCCTGTCCCAAAAGAGCCATGCGCCCGCCAGCGCATGGCTCTTCCCCACTCCGCGCGCTCGTTGGCAGCCGCGGCCCGTCAGCGACGGGGCGTAAAAGTTTTCCAAAAACTTTTGCCAAGACTTTTCAGAAAAGTCTTGCGCCGGGCCCGCCTTCCGCTCACGGAATATTTCACTTAGCCATTCCGCAACCGGGCCGCTACGGTGCCGCGCATGGCTTACAATTATGACAAACTCTACCGCGAAACCCCGGACGCCCTCGGCGCTCCCTCTCCGGAAATCACTGCCTTTTTCACAGGGCTTAAGGCGCAAGGCCTGCATGTTCTGGATGCCGGCTGCGGCCAGGGGCGGGACGCGCTGTTCATAGCCCGCCTGGGCCACCGGGTCACAGGCGTCGACCTGTCGCCGCATGGCATCCGGGATATGCTGGATGCTGCGGCAAAGGAAGACCTGGACATTACCGGCGCTGCCGCCGACCTCACGGACTGGGCGCCAAAGGAGGACTACGACATCCTGCTGTTCGACCGGACCCTGCACATGCTGGCCGCGCCGGACCGGCGGGCGGTCCTGACCCGCTGCCTGCCGCATCTGCGGCCGGGCGGCTGGGTGCTGATATCCGACGAAAAACCCAACCTTGAAGATTTCCGCCGGATTTTTGCTGCCGACCCAAAGGGATGGCGCACCGAACAGGACAGCCGCGGCCTGTTGCTCATGAAACGGGCATAACCCCTTGCCGCAATGATCAAAGGCCGGGCAGAGAGCCCGGCCTTTGACGATTTGGACAAGACTTGTCTTCAGGCGGTTACTTCGCCAGGTTCAGCGCCACAAAACGCGGCTCGCCGCCGCGGCGCACCAGCAGAAGCAGCGACTTGCGGCCCGCCTCCTTGGCTTCGGCTACGCGGCTTTCCAGCTCGCTGATCGAGGTGACCTTCTGCTGGCCTGCCTCGGTGATCACATCGCCGGCGCGCAGGCCCTTTTCCCAAGCCTCCGATGTCTCATCCACGGACAGAATGGCCAGCCCTTCGACATCTTCGCCCACATTCAGCTCACCGCGCATCTGGTCCGTCAGAACTCCGACCGACAGGCCCAGCAGCTCCTTTTCGGTCTGCCCGGGTTCACCGTCACCGTTCTGCTGACCGGTGGGGCTGCGCTCGGCATCTTCGCGGCGGCCCAGAGTCACCCGCAGCGTTTCTGTCTTGCCCTCGCGGTACACCACCAGCCGCACGGTCTTGCCGACCTCGGCATTGCCGACCTGGCGCACCAACCCGCGGGTGTCCTTCACATCGCCGCCGTCAAAGCTGACAATCACGTCGCCGGCCAGCACACCGGCCTCTTTGGCGGGGCCTTCGGGCACGTCCGTCACCAGCGCGCCGCGGGCCTTGTCCAGGCCGATCGCCTCAGCCAGATCCGCATCCACATCCTGGATCTTCACACCCAGCCAGCCGCGGCGGGTCTCGCCGAATTTCTTCAGCTGGTCGACAACTTTGACCACCACATTGGAGGCCATCGAAAAGCCAATGCCGATGGAGCCGCCATTGGGCGACAGGATCGCAGTGTTCACACCGACCACATCGCCATCCATGTTGAACAGCGGCCCGCCCGAATTGCCCCGGTTGATCGCCGCATCGGTCTGGATGTAATCGTCATAAGACCCCGACAGCTCGCGGTTGCGCGCTGACACGATGCCGGCGGAGACTGAGAACCCCTGCCCCAGAGGGTTGCCCATGGCGACCACCCAGTCACCTACGCGGGCGGTGTCGCTGTCGCCGAATTTGACGAATTTCAGCGGTGCGGGCGCCTGCACCTTGAGCAGCGCGATATCTGTGTTGGGATCGGTGCCGATCACCTTGGCCGGCAGCAGCTCCTTGGGCTGGCCGTCGCCGGGGAAAAACTCGATCTCGATCTCATCCGCACCTTCAATCACATGGTTGTTGGTGACGATGTAACCGTCCTCGGAAATCACAAACCCTGACCCCAGCGCCGAGGACCGGCGCGGACGGTTGCCATTGCCATTGCCGTTGCGGTCCTGGAATTCACGGAAGAAATCCTCAAACGGCGAGCCTTCGGGGACAATGCCTTGCGGGCCGGTGCGGCCCTCGACCACGGTTGTGGTGGTGATGTTGACCACTGCCGGACTGACCTGATCGGCCAGCGGCGCCAGGCTTTCGGGGCGCGCCATCGCGGATACCGCCTGCATCAGCAGGACCGCCATGGCCAGCACCGCAAGCCAGATCATGCGCATCATCGCGCTGCTGCCGCCTGCCCGGCCGGAAATTGCAATTGCCTGTGGCTGCACGGATCTACTCCTTGTCACTTCTAATTCTTCTTGTCCGCCACGGACCGGCGTAAACACCAGGATAGCCGGGCAGAGTCTTATGGCTCCAATGTAGGAACTTCCGCCCGCCCCGCAACAAATGTTGCAAGGAATAAAGCCGCTGTGACCGGGTTTTCAGCCCGCAACGGCACGCGCGCGTCCTGCTGCAGGTTATTCTAGCAGGGAAAGTCTGCATTTTCGCTGAAAATCTAGGGGGAAAACGGCGTCTTCAAACCCCGAACCAGAACGCCAGCCAGACCAGGATCAGCCCCAGCGCCAACGCCGCCAGCCCGGCATTGCGGCGTTGATCTTCAGAGAGCTCGCGCAGCATCTCCAGCAGGCGCTCCACAAGCGAAGGGGCCAGTGCGTACACCAGCCCCTCTGCAATCAGTACCAGCCCCAGGGCCAGGAGGATGAACCCCATTACTGCCCTGCCGGCCGCTTGCCGTCCGAGGATTTCAAGTAGTTGAAAAACTCGTTGTCCGGCGACAGCACCATGGTCGAATTCCCCGCCAACAGCGAATTCGCATAGGCGTTCAGGCTGCGGTAGAATTCAAAGAATTCCGGGTCCGCACCATAAGCCTGGGCAAAGATCGCGTTGCGTTCGGCATCCGATTCACCGCGGATGATCTCCGCCTCGCGCTGCGCTTCCGACACCAGCTCAACCACGGTCCGGTCGGCCTGCGCCCGGATCCGCTGTGCGGCTTCGTTGCCGCGGGCGCGCTCGTCGGTGGCTTCGCGCACACGCTCGGCCCGCATCCGCTCAAACGTCGCATCCAGGTTTTCCGACGGCAGGTCAGTGCGCTTCAGACGCACGTCGATGATGGCAATGCCCAAAGCGCGCGCATCGGCGATGGCGCCATTGCGGATCCGCAGCATCAGCGCGGCACGGTCCGACGACAGGATGTCGTTGGAGCTGACCGAGCCGAGGATCTCGCGGGTTTGCGCCCGCAGGATCGAATCCAGTCGGTTTTCCGCAGTGGCGATACCGCCGGCACCAACCGCCTGACGGAAGCGGTTCACGTCCACAATCCGGTAGCGTGCAAAGGCGTCAACCACCAGGCGGCGGTCGTCCGACGGGGTGATTTCCAGCGGGTCAATGTCGCGGCTCAGGATGCGGTCGTCATAGCGCACCACCTCCTGGATCACCGGGATCTTGAACGCCAGGCCCGGATCTTCCTTGACCGAGACCACCCGGCCGAACTGCAGCACCAGAGCTTTTTCGCGCTCGTCCACAATGAACACCGACGACAGCGCGGCAATCGCAGCGATCACCAGCACCGGCAGCAAAAGAGTTGTCTTACGCATCAGTTGCTTCCTCCGCGGCGCAGTTCATTCAGCGGCAGGTAAGGCACGACGCCCTGGCCTTCGCCGGATTGCTCATCGAGGATGATCTTGTCGACCCGGCTCAGCACCTTTTCCATGGTTTCAATATACAGCCGCTTGCGTGTCACCTCAGGCGCCTTCTGGTATTCGGTCAGAACCGCGCTAAAGCGGCTCGCCTCACCCTGGGCTTCGTTGACAACGCGCGCACGGTAGCCTTCGGCCCGTTCCAGCAGCTCAGCCGCCTGACCTCGGGCCTCAGCCAGCGCATTGTTGGCATAGGCGTCGGCTTCGTTCTGGCGCCTGTCGCGTTCCTGTTCAGCAGCCTGAACATCGCGGAAGGCGGCAATCACCGACGCAGGCGGATCCGCCTTGTCAAAGTTGACGCGGATGATGTTGATGCCGCTGTCATAATCATCCAGCGTGAACTGGATCAGCTCCTGCAGCCGCGAGGCGATCGAGCCACGGTCGCGGTTCAGGATCGGCGCCAGTTCGGACTGGGCGATAATCTCGCGCATCGCCGATTCCGATACAGCGCGGATGGTGGTGCGGGCATCGCGCAGGTTGAACAGGAACTTCGCCGGATCGTTGATGTTCCAGACCACCTGAAAGTCAATATCGACGATGTTTTCGTCGCCGGTCAGCATCAGCCCCGCTTCCGAGCTGCGGCCGCCGCCAACACCGATGTCTTCGGTCTGTTCACGGGTGACCGGCAGGATTTCCTTGGTCACCAGCGGCCAAGGCGCAAAATTCAGGCCCGGCTGTCCGGTCGAGGAGTATTCCCCCAGGAACAGCTCAACCGACTGTTCTTCCGGCTTTACGGTATAGAAGCTGGCAAAGCCCCACAGCACGGCTGCAGCAACAACGGCCAGCCCCAGCGTGCCCTTGGTGAAAAGCGGTCCGCCGCCGCCGGAACCGCCGCCGCGGCCGCCCCGTCCGCCGGACCCGCCGCGCCCGCCCATCAGGACGCGCAGCTGCTCCTGGCCTTTCTTGACCAGCTCGTCAATCTCGGGGATCTGGGGGTCCTCCGGCTTGCGGCCGCCGCCGCCGCCATTGTTGCCGCCGTTATTGCCCCGGTTGCCTCCTCCGCCGCCAGAGGAGCCACCGCCCCCCCATGGGCCACCGCTATTGCCCGCCATTTGTCTCCTATCCGTATGCTGCCGCCGATGATTTTTCACACTGGCCGGCATGAGGTCTAAATTATTGCCGGTCTGCCCGATCAGGTCGAGCGTACCGGAGTCTTCAGCGTTACCAACTCTTCCGACATTGTCGGGTGGACCGCAACCGTACGGTCGAAATCTTCCTTGGTTGCACCCATCTTTACGGCAATTCCGGCCAGCTGGATCATCTCTCCGGCACCGGGCGCCACGATATGGCAGCCCAGCACCTTGCGCGTGGCCTTGGACACCACCAGTTTCATCAGCACTTTCTGGGCCCGCCCTGCAAAGGCCTGCTGCATCGGTTTGAAGGAGGTCGAGTAAACCTCGATCGCTTCCTGCTTGGCCGCGTCTTCTTCGCTCAGACCCACGGTGCCCATTTCCGGCTGGGTGAAGATCGCCGTCGGGATCAGCTCGTGGTCGGGGCTGGTCGGGTTGCCTTTGAACACGGTCTCGACAAAGGCCATGCCTTCGCGGATCGCCACCGGTGTCAGGTTCACCCGGTCGGTCACATCGCCAACGGCAAAGACCGACGGCACGCCGGTCTGGCTGTAGGCATCGACCACAATGGCGCCGCCCTTGCCGCGTTCAACACCGATTTCCTCAAGCCCCAGATTGTCCGCATTGGGGGCGCGGCCTGTGGCGTACATCACCTTGTCGAACAGATGGGTGTTGCCATGGGTATCGGTCACCCGGATCTTATCGCCCTCGGCCTGCATTTCGGTGACATTGGTGTTCAATTGCAGGTCGATGCCCGCTTCGGCCATGCCCTCGGCAATCACGCCGCGCGCTTCCTCGTCAAAGCCGCGCAGGATCTGCGGGCCGCGGTAGAATTGCGTCGTCTTGACGCCCAGCCCGTTCATGATGCCGGCAAATTCAGACGCGATGTAACCGCCGCCGACAATCAGCAGGCTTTCGGGCAGCTTATCCAGGTGGAAAATCTCGTTCGACGTGATCGCCAGCTCCGCGCCCGGAAATTCCGGCACGGTCGGCCAGCCGCCGGTTGCCACCAGAATGTGCTTGGCCGTCTTGCGGGTGCCGTCAGCCAGCTCAACGGTGTGGGCATCCGCCAGCTTGGCACGCTGATCAAAGCTCTCGACACCGTTGTTTTTCAGGATGTTGCGGTAGATGCCTTCCAGCCGGTCCAGTTCCGCATGCAGCTTGCCCTTGAAGGCATCCCAGCTGAAATCACCTGCTTTGACGTCCCACCCATAGGCCTGGGCATCCTCGACCATCCCGGAATACTCAGAGGCAAAAACCATCAGCTTCTTCGGCACACAGCCGCGGATCACACAGGTGCCGCCATAGCGGTCTTCCTCGGCCAGCGCCACCTTGGCGCCTTCCTGCGCCGCAACACGCGCCGCCCGCACCCCGCCCGAGCCGCCGCCGATGACAAACAGATCGTAATCAAAGCTCATGAAATCCCGCCCTTTGCATTTCTTGATCAGGTGTATCCCATAACGGACCACCAAACGCCATATGCCCAAGTGGGCGTTCCTGCGGCGCATTCAACCTTTTGCATTGAATTTGCACAGGGTTGTGAGGCGAAAGGCCCCACACAGAAAGCGCAGGGCAGCGCCCGGCCTGCCGGCCGGGTGCAACTCAATCCTGCAGATCGGTGAACAGGTTGTCGTTCTCGACAAAGTCCAGCTTGTCCTTCTCAACCGTGCCTTCGTTGATGTCGCGCACCTCGACCCTTCCGTCGCCGAAACCGATCACCACGGTGTCGCAGATGTCGATGAACAGCCCGTTCTCGATCACACCGGGGATCTGGTTCATCACCAGCGCCAGCTGGCGGGCATTGCCGATGCGCTTCAGATGCAGATCCAGGATGTAATTGCCCTCATCGGTCACAAACGGCGCATCGCCGTTCATCCGCAGCGTCGTGGTGCGGCCCATCACATCCATCGATACCAGGGTTTCCTCAATCAGCGCCTGGCTGCTCTGCCAGCCGAACGGCAGCACTTCAACCGGCAGCGGGAAGGCGCCCAGGGTCTCAACCGACTTGCTGGCATCGGCAATCACCACCATCTGGTCCGAGGCGGTGGCCACGATCTTTTCCTGCAGATGCGCACCGCCGCCGCCCTTGATCAGGTTCAGATCGGCGTCGAACTCATCGGCGCCGTCAATGGTCATATCCAGCCATTTGGCCTCGTCCAGCGACACCACGTTGATGCCCACATCCCGCGCCAGCGCAGCGGTGCGGCTGGAGGTCGGCACTGCAGTGATCTTCAGCCCGTCGCGGCTCACCATCTCGCCCAGGCAACGCACCAGCCAGGCCGCGGTGGAACCGGTGCCAAGGCCGACACGCATGCCATCCTCAACCATTTCAGCCGCTCGTTTGGCAGCAACGAATTTCGCCTTGTCGATGGGCGACAGCTCTCCGGTCATCAGGTGACTCCATGAATACGCATTTGCCGCGGTTATAGGCGGTTTGCCGCCTCTGTGCGAGGGGGCTTGCAGCGGATTCCGGCACCGCGGCTGGAAATGCACCGCAGCCGGGCTATTGATTTTCAACTTGGGGGATCAAAACCATGTTGCAATTCGACGAGGAAACCGCCCGCGTGCTGGAAGACGCCTATCAGGGCGCCGATGTGTCGCAGCGGCGGCGGGCCAGTTTCGACGCGCTGACGCCCGAACCGGGCGACCGCATTCTGGATCTGGGCTGCGGCAACGGGCTGCTGACACTGGAACTGGCCCGCGCTGTCGGCCCCACCGGCCACGTGACTGGCTTGGACACCAGCCCCGACATGCTGGCCGCCGCCCGCAACCGGCTGGAGGCGCGCGCCAATACCACCCTGGCCGAGGGCGATGCGGCTCCGCTGCCGTTTCAGACGGAAAGCTTTGACAAAGCCGTTTCGCTGCAAGTGTTCGAATATTTGACCGACCGCCGCCTTGCCCTGCGCGCCTTGCACAAGGTGCTGAAGCCCGGCGGGCTGCTGGTGGTTGGCGACATGCATTGGGACACCCTGGCCTGGCACAGCGACAATACCACCCGCATGAACCGGATGCTGGAGGCCTGGAGCCGCCACATGGCGGTGCGCGACCTGCCTGCAAAACTGCCCTCCGAACTGCGCAGCTGCGGATTTGAAATGCAGCGGATGCAGCCGCTTGCAGTCTGCGACACCACCTTGCGCCCGGACGGGCTGGCGGCAATGATGATCCAGCTGATCCGCGCCTTTGCGGTGGATATCGGCGCCACCGACCACGATGACGCCGCCGCCTGGGCGCAGGAACAGCAGGAACTGGCCGCCGAGGGCAGATTCTTCATGTCGCTCACCCATTTTGTCTGCACCGCCCGTCGGCAATAGCCGCCTGAATCGCAGGCAGGAAACCGCCACCCGGCGCCCCGGCAGCAAAACCTGCATCACAAAGGCGGGTTTCCTATTGGAAACGCCGGAAACGGACACATATTCCGGGCGTCTGCGTCATAATATTGCGTCATGAAACCCGAATACCGCCTGCACTACGCCCCCGACAATGCTTCACTGGTCATCCGGCTGGTGCTGGAGGAGCTTGGCCTGCCGTTTGACGCCGTCCTCGTCGACCGCAAGGCAAAGGCGCAGCGCAGCGCGGAGTATCTGGCGCTCAATCCCGGCGGGCTGATCCCGGTGCTGGAAACGCCCGATGGTGCGCTGTTTGAAACCGCCGCCATCCTGCTGTGGCTGGCCGGACGGCACGGGGCGATGGCCCCGGCGGCAGGCACTGCGGACTACGCACCGTTCCTGAAATGGCTGTTCTTTGCCTCCAACACCCTGCATGCTGATCTGCGGATGCTGTTCTATCCGCAAAAATACATCGGCGATGACCCTGCCCAGCAGGCGCAGCTGCAGTCCGTCATCCGCCAGCGGCTGCATCAGCATCTGACCAGCCTTGACCGCGCCGCCGCAGAACGGCCTGCCTGGCTGGCAGCCCCCCAGCCCTCGGTTCTGGACTATTACCTGGCCTGCCAGATGCGCTGGATGGGGCTGTATCCTGCCGATGCGGACAGATCCTGGTTCCGCATCGCCGCATACCCCAGCCTGCAGCGCCTTTGCGCCGGGCTGGAGCACCGCTCCGCCGTTACCATCGCGCGCGAGGCCGAGGGCCTCGGCGCCACCCCCTTCATATCCCCTGCCTATGCCAATCCCCCAGAAGGATCAGCCACCTGATGTTCCTCTCCGTTTTCGACATGTTCAAAGTGGGCATCGGCCCGTCCTCCTCGCACACCATGGGGCCGATGGTCGCCGCCGCGCGCTTCCTCGATTTGATGCGCGCCTCGCCGTTTGAATTCCACGGGCTGCGCGCCTCGCTGCATGGCTCGCTCGCCTTTACCGGCGTCGGCCACGCCACCGACCGCGCCACCATCCTCGGGCTTGGCGGCTTTGTCGCCCATGACTATGATGACGCCAAGGCCACGGCCTTCCTGGCGGAGCTGGACAAGACGCACACCATGCAGCCCGAAGGCCTTGGGGAGCTGCACTTTGATCCCAAGGCCGACATGATCTTTGACTACGATCACGCGCTGCCGGGCCATTCCAACGGCATGATCCTGATGGCCACCGACGCCCAAGGCGACGTGATCCTGAAGCAGGTCTACTATTCGATCGGCGGCGGCTTTGTCGTCACCGAGGAGGAACACGCCCAGGGCAAGGCGACCGACGAAGGCGATCCCGTCCCCTTCCCGTTCAAATCCGCGGCTGAGATGCTGGAGATGGCGAAATCCAGCGGCAAATCCATTGCCGGCATGAAACGCGCCAATGAAATCGCCCGCGGCTGCGAAGTCAGCCTCGCCAAAGGCACCGCCCGCATCTGGCAGGTGATGAACGACTGCATCAACCGCGGTCTGGAGCGTGACGGCATCCTGCCCGGCGGATTGAAAGTCCGCCGCCGCGCCAAGGGCATCTATGACGCGCTGATGGCCGAACGCGGCATGAACCTGACTGCGCCGCACACCATCAACGACTGGATGAGCGTCTATGCGATGGCGGTGAACGAGGAAAACGCGGCCGGCGGCCAGGTTGTGACTGCGCCGACCAATGGCGCTGCCGGCACCCTGCCCGCGGTGATCCGCTATTACCTAGACCATGTGCCTGGCGCGTCTGAGACCCACATTGAGGACTTCCTGCTGACCGCCGCCGCCATTGCCGGCCTGGTGAAATTCAACGCGTCGATTTCCGGCGCCGAGGCAGGCTGCCAGGCTGAGGTCGGCTCGGCCGCCGCGATGTCCGCCGCGGGCCTCTGCGCCGTCATGGGCGGCACGCCGGAACAGGTGGAAAACGCCGCTGAAATCGCGCTGGAGCATCACCTGGGCATGACCTGCGACCCCGTGAAGGGCCTGGTGCAGGTCCCCTGTATCGAACGCAACGGGCTGGCGGCAATCAAAGCGGTCTCTGCCGCATCCCTTGCCCTGCGTGGCGACGGCCAGCATTTCGTACCGCTGGACGCCTGCATCGAGACCATGCGCCAGACCGGCGCCGACATGCACGACAAGTATAAGGAAACCTCGCTCGGCGGCCTCGCCGTGAACGTGCCCAACTGCTGAGGCAACGGCGTTTCCTGCAAGGCTAGCGAACCACAAGGCCCGCGCCTGACCGGGGGTAAGGTCAGGCGCGGGCCATATCGCTGCGCGCCACGTCCCAAAGGGGGCCACGCCCCTCCTTTCCCCGCAACTCCAGCTTGCGCCGTACACCGTGCAGGCCTAGCGTGGCGCCATGACACAGGACCGCCCCCTCCTCGGCATCGCCCTGATGCTGGGCTTTTGCATGGTTATCCCGCTGGGGGATGCCATCGCAAAACTGCTGACCAACCGGGTGCCGGTCGCCCAGATCGTCTTTTTCCGCTTTGCTGCCCAGGCCGCGCTCCTGCTGCCGCTGGCACTGGCGATGCGGCTGCCGCTCAGCCTGTCGCGCAGGGTGGCACCGCTGCTGCTTTTGCGCACCCTGCTGCAGATGGGCGGCATCGCCGCCATGTTCACCGCCTTTCGCTACCTGCCCTTGGCTGATGCGGTGGCAATTGCCTTTGTGATGCCGTTCCTGATGCTGCTCCTTGGCAAATACGTGCTGCACGAACAGGTCGGCCTGCGCCGCCTCGGCGCCTGCGTGGTGGGCTTTGCCGGCACGCTTCTGGTGATCCAGCCCAGCTTTGCCGCGGTCGGCTGGAACGCGCTTTGGCCGCTGCTGGTGGCGGTGATCTTTGCCCTGTTCATGCTGGTCACCCGCAAGATCGCCAAGGAGACCGATCCCATTTCCCTTCAGGCCGTGTCCGGTGCCATGGGCACGGTGCTGCTGGCGCCAGTGTTCCTGATCGGTGATGCCGCCGGCCTGGCCGCCCTCTCCATCACCGCGCCGCCGCAGGACACCTGGGCGCTGCTGGCCGCCGCCGGCGCCCTGGGCACCGTCGCGCATCTGATGATGACCTGGAGCCTGCGGTTTGCCCCGACCTCCACCCTCGCCTCAATGCAATACTTGGAGATCCCGGTGGCCGTGTTCTTCGGCTGGCTGTTCTTCTATGAACTCCCGAACACCCTCGCGGCCTTTGGCATCCTGCTGACCATCAGTGCCGGTCTCTATGCAGTGCTGCGCGAACGCAAAGCCGCCGAGATCGCAGAACGGATCAATCCCGCCTGACCGCCGCCGCCACCGCAGCCAGCAGCCGCCGCGGCACGATCACCAAGAGCCCCGGCCCCTCCGGCACCAGCCGCAGCGGCCCGGTGGCCCGGTTCGACGTGCCGATCCGCCCCATCGGCGACATCTGCAAGCCATCAATGGGCCACTCCAGCCCCTCGGACCGCCCCTGCACCGCTTGCATCGGAAACAGCGAAATAACCTCCCCCGCCGCCGCCGGCAGGTCCACCGCATGGATCAGGTGAAAAATCACTTCGGTCTCACCAATCAGCACACAAGGGGTCTGATGCCCCTGCACCAGCGTATTGAACGCCGCCAGCTGGTGATCCACCCGCGCACCCAGAAACCCCACCGCCAGCACCACCGGCGCCGCAATCCCCCGCAGCGCCTTGTCAAAATCGGTGCTGTCCTGCTCGGCCACCGGATGCAGGCACTCCGGCGGCAGACGATCCCGCACATCCTGCGGCAGCGAGTCAAAATCGCCGATCACCGCACTTGGCACACAGCCCGCCGCCAGCACCGCAGCAGCCCCGCCATCGGCCGCCACCAGCACCGGTGCCAGCGCCAGCGCCGCCGCCAGATCATCAGCCCCAAGCGCACCGCCGCCAACCAGGGTGATTGGTTCCAATTCCTCAACAATCAGACGGTTCATGGGGCGCATTCCTGGCAGTTTTGGAAACAGGTCACATTCTGAACACAAAATGATACGATCAATTGCACGGATTCGAGCAAAATTGGTCCCTTCTGCCAATATGGTGAATGGCAACAAATGTGACGAAGACGAGCGAGCTGATGGTACATAACAACAAAGTCTTGACCGTATCCTATGGAACCTTTTCCTGCACTTTGGAAGGGTTTGAGGATTCCTTCGGCACCATGAAGGCGATTGCCGAGTATTTCCGCGACCTTGCGTCGGACGACAGGTATTTCGGGGCCGAGCCGCCCCAGCCCGACGCCGACATGCTGGCCCGCATCGCCCAACGCGAGATTGCCCGCCAGGTCGAGGCCCGCACCAGCGACGGCGGTATCCACCTGCGCGCCGCCACCCCGGCGCTTGGCACCGCTGCAGTTGAACCCCCTGCTCCGGCACAGGCTGCCCCGGCACAGGCTGTTCCGTCTAAGGCAGCTCCGGCACAGACTGTCCCCGCACCGGCACCTGCTGCGGAACCGGTTGCAGAACAACCCGCCCCGGCAGAGGAACCTGCAGAAACTGCCGTGACCGAGGCCGCCGCAGAAGAAAGCACAGCAGCAGACACGATTGCTGCCGAAGCCTCCGATTCTGCCGCCGAGGCCGTTGCAGAGGAAGCCCAATCCGAAGCAGCAGAGATTGAGGAAGCCGAAGCCGAAGCCGAAGCCGAAGCCGAAGCCGAAGCCGAAGCCGAAGCCGAAGCCGAAGCCGAAGCCGAAGCCGAAGCCGAAGCCGAAGAAACCATCGCCGCTGTGCTGGGAACCGCAAGCGAAGATGTGCAGGCCGTCGAAGACAGTGCCCCCGAAGTCGAACTGCTCGAAGTCAATGAAGCCGCTGCCGCTGAGGTTAACGCCCCCAGGGAAGCAAAGGCCGAAGCCGCTCCGCGCGCCGGAAAGGACACCGGCGAAGACACCGTGCCGGCCGCAGACAGCATCGCCGCCAAACTGCAGCGCATCCGTGCCGTGGTGGCACAGACCCCGGACGAAGACTTCACCGAAGACGAACATGCCGACGACGTGCTGGAAAGCGCCGCCGAGGACATCTCAAACGCGCTGCTGGAGGATGACGTCGACGGCGCACAGGGCTTCGATGATGAAGACAACGATGCAATCGCCAAGGCACTGGACCGCCTGGACCTGGACACCGGGGCCGCCTCTGCAAGCGATGACCCGGCACAAGACAGCGACAGCCTGTTTGCCGGCCTGCAGGATAAAGACAATGCGCCGGCTGCAGCGGACGCCAGCGAAACCACAGACAGCCGCGGCGCCGAAAACCTCCTGGCCGGCAACGCCGAAGACGAAGCCGCCGCTGCCAAACCTGCCCCCGCCCGCCCGGCGCGGGTACGCATCACCAAGGTGAAGCGCGCCGACTTTGACAAGGCGGTCGCGTCCGGCCGGCTGGAAGAAGCCAAAGCCAGCGAAGACCCCGCACCCGGGCAGCCGCCGCTGTCGCAGGAAGACGAAGCCGACCTGATGCGCGAACTGGCTGTGGTGGAGGCCGAGATCCTGGCCGCTTCCGAAGATCAGGACGCCGGGGATTCCCCCGTCCAGTCCCCAGCCCAGCCCACGGACCAGTCCGCAGCAGCCAGCCTGGCGGACAGCGATGTCTCCCGGCTGATGGCCGCCGCCGACGAAAAACTCGAAGACCCTGACACCGCCTCTTCCCGCGAGGCTTACAGCCAGTTGCGCGGCGCTGTCGCCGCCACCAAGGCCGAAGGCTCTGCCGCCGGCACCACAGGCAGCGATGGCGCCAAGCCTTACCGCGAAGACCTGGCCAGCGTGGTCCGCCCGCGCCGCCCGGAGTCCCGCCCGAACGCCTCGGAACGTCCGGCCGGCCCGGCCTCCCGCCCGGCCCCGCTGAAACTGGTGGCTGAACAGCGCATTGACGAAGGCAGCACTCCGCAGCAGCCGGTGCGCCCGCGCCGGGTCTCGGCTGCGGTTCTGGGCGACGAGACCGAAGGCAACAGCGGTTTTGCCTCCTACGCCGCCGAACGCGGCGCCGCCGAGCTGCATGAGCTGCTGGAAGCGGCCGCCGCCTACATGAGCTTTGTCGAAGGCCGCGACCACTTCTCGCGCCCGCAGCTGATGAACAAGGTGCGCAGCGCCGGCAGCAGCGACTTCAACCGCGAAGACGGGCTGCGTTCTTTCGGCCAGCTGTTGCGCGACGGCAAGATCGAACGCTCCGGCAACGGCCAGTTCACCGCCTCCGGCGACATCGGCTTCAAGCCCGGCAAACGCGCCGCAGGCTGAACGCCCCGGCAAACAGACCAAAAAAGGCGGCCATTGCGGGCCGCCTTTTCAGTTTCCGAACCGGATCCTGCTTCATCTTTGCCGAAATACTCCGGGGTGAATTGGCCGGAGGCCAAAAGGGGCAGCGCCCCTCACCTTATTCCTGTTCCGCGCCCGGATCTTCCTTGCCGACACCGCGGAACACAAATTTGAACGGCAGCACCCAGACAACCCCCAGCGCTACATAAATCAGCAGCTCCAGCCACAACGGCGGCCGGTCCAGCATATTCATCACCGTCACCGCAGCCACGATGTAAACCGGCATCCCGACCAGCAGGATAACCAGTGCCCAGCGCCGCCGGGCCTTATAGCTCAGGCCTGTTTCCTCAGCCATCAGTCGGCAAAGGGATCGGTCACCAGAATGGTGTCGTCCCGCTCCGGGCTGGTGGACAGCAATGCCACCGGGCAATCAATCAGCTCTTCCACGCGTTTCACGTATTTGATCGCATTGGCCGGCAGGTCGTTCCAGCTGCGCGCGCCTTCGGTGCTTTCGCTCCAGCCCGGCATTTCCTCGTAGATCGGGGTGCAACGGGCCTGGCTGTCGGCAGCCGTCGGCAGGTAATCCAGGCGCTCGCCGTCCAGATCATAGCCCACACAGATCTTCAGGGTCTCGAACCCGTCCAGCACATCCAGCTTGGTCAGCGAAATACCGTTGATGCCGGAGGTGGCGCAGGTCTGGCGCACCAGACAGGCATCAAACCAGCCGCAACGGCGCTGGCGTCCGGTGGTGGTGCCGAACTCATGGCCGCGCTCACCCAGACGCTGGCCGTCCGCATCCGGCGTGCCATCGGCCTGCAACAGCTCAGTCGGGAACGGGCCTTCGCCAACCCGTGTGGTATAGGCCTTCACAATGCCCAGCACATAATCGATCGAGCCGGGGCCGATGCCCACACCAGTTGCCGCCTGGCCTGCAATCACATTCGACGAGGTCACAAACGGATAGGTGCCGAAATCAATGTCCAGCAACGCGCCTTGCGCCCCTTCAAACAGGATCCGCTTGCCCGCCTTGCGTTTCTCGTTCAGCACTTTCCAGACCGGCGCCGCATAGGGCAGGATCTTCGGTGCGATCTCTTTCAGCTGTTCAATCAGCGCGTCGCGGTCAACCGCGTCAACGCCCAGCCCCTTGCGCAGCGGATCATGATGCTGCAGCGCCCGGTCAACGCGGGCAATCAGCGTCGCCTCATCGGCCAGATCGGCCACGCGGATCGCCCGGCGGCCCACTTTGTCCTCGTAACACGGGCCAATGCCGCGGCCGGTGGTGCCGATCTTGGTGCCTTTACTGGCCGCCTCTTCGCGCGCCCGGTCCAATTCACCATGCAGCGGCAGGATCAGCGGCGTGTTTTCCGCTACCATCAGCGTATCCGGGGTGATCTCAACACCCTGCGCCTGGACCGTGGCGATTTCTTTCATCAGGTGCCAGGGATCCAGCACCACACCGTTGCCGATGACGCTCAGCTTGCCGCCGCGCACCACGCCCGAGGGCAGCGCGTGCAGCTTGTAGACCTTGCCGTCAATGACCAGCGTATGGCCGGCGTTATGGCCGCCCTGGAAGCGGGCGATCACGTCTGCACGCTCGCTCAGCCAATCCACGATCTTGCCTTTCCCTTCGTCGCCCCACTGGGCGCCGACTACGACGACATTGGCCATATCCGGTCCTTTACAGTCTTGGTTCAAACCCACGCTCGTATAGCGATGCTGCGCCGGCAGGGGAACCGCAAATTCGCCGTAGTCAGACGCTAATTCACGGCGCGCGGTACCATCTTCGCCGCGAAACCTGCTCTCAGCCGGGCAAAACCCGTCCGCGGGCTGGCGGCGAAACAGACCTGCAAGGCAGCTTATCGTGCCGGATCTGCAAGAATTCAGTTGGTGGGCTTACCTGTCAAAAGAGCCCGCCCGATGGGGCGGACAGGCTCTGCCCGGCGGTGTTGCGCACCTTTACTCCGGGCGGATTCTCCAGGCGGGATTGCGCCCAGCCACAGGGTGTTGCGCACCCGCCGTACGCCGCCTTGACGCAATCCTCACGCCGCGGTGCCCGACTGCCATGTGATCGGGATCACCTGCCATGGCCCCGCGCACGGGCCATGATACAAGGCGCTGGCATCTATGGCGCTGTCTGCGTAGCCCCCGAAGACCAGCCCCGATAAAAAGGGGTCGTTCAGGAAACCCTGCCCGAACAGGCCCCCGCAGGGTCTGTCCTATTCCACCCGGTGGTGCCGCCATCCTTAACCGGATCAGCGCTCAGACCGACGAAAGAAGAAACCTGAAACCGCCCGCCTGGATGGTCCCGGTGGCCGAACCTGCTGCGCGGTCAATCGCTTAGCCGGACCGACTCCCCGTGCGGGGTCGACAGATAGGCCGCCTCCCAGCGGCTGCGCATCACCTCGGCCTCCGCGCGCGATGCCGCGCCCTCTTCGGCCAGAAACAGCTCCAGCGTTTCCAGCCAGGCGCGAAAATAATCCTCGCCGCCGTCCAGATCGCGGCTGACGCCATGGCGCTGCAAAGTGGCCGAGAACCGTTCGACCCATGCGCCCCAGGTAAACCGCCCGGCTTCGTTCAAATGCACCGTCAATGCAAAGACCTGCGCATGCCATGGCTCGGCAAAGACCGGCTCCGGCGCGGCCACCTCAGGACACCCGCTCATAGTGCCTCCAGATAGCTTTGCCACAGGTCCAGCACCACCTCGTCCTCGGGGTGTTCGGGATGTGCCCACAAGGCGCGCGCCGAAAACCGCACCGCATACAGCGGCTCCGGTGCCTCGCCCAATCCATGCGCGTTGCTGTCAGGCAGCACATGGGTGCCATGCAGCCGCAGGACATAGCCATGCGCCCCGGCGGCATATTGCGGCAGCCGGGTGTGGCCGCCCTCCACCAGCACACTGTCAGCAGGGATTCGCACCCGCACCGCCTGCCCCGGATGAAACCGCGGCTTCGGCCCGCCCTCCCGGTTTGCCGGCCCTCCCCTGGCCAGCGCAGCAGCCACCGCGTCCGCCTTCAACGCCCGCTCCGCCAGCCCGTGCAGCCCCGCAGCCCCCTGCCCTTGCAGGTCTTCGTGCGTCAGCACGCCTTTCTCCACCAGCAGATCCGCCAGCGCCGAGATCCATTTCTCGTAATAGGAAAACCGCGTGTAATCCTGCGGCGACAGCTTCTCCCGCGCGTGGCGCGAGGTGTCGATATTCCACTGCCCCAAGGCTCCGCAGGCCAGCGTCACTGCCAGGGCGCGGGCATGCCAGTCCTCGGCAAAAACCGGCGCGTCCTCCGCCTCCGGCACCACCGGCCCGTCACCGAATCGCCCGCCCATGTCATGCACACGGGTCATGCCGGCACCTCCCCCGGCTGCCGCGCCAGGCCGGTGCCGATCATGCTGTCGCGGGTCACCAGCGCGGCCAGATCATCTTCATTCAGCCCGTCCGTGCCTTCGGGCTGCATCGGCAGCACCAGATAGCGGACCTCAGCCGTCGAATCCCTGACCCGCACAGCCGTGCCCTCAGGCAAGGTCACGCCGAAATCCGCCAGAACTTTCCGCGGCTCGCGCACCGCGCGGGCGCGATAGGCGTCGGACTTATACCAGCCCGGCGGAATACCCAGCAAAGGCCACGGGTAACAGCTGCACAGCGTACAGACGACCATATTGTGCTGCAGGGCCGTATTCTCCACCACCACCATATGCTCGCCTTGGCGGCCACAAAACCCAAGGTCCGCCAGCACCGGATCAGCATCTGCCAGCAGCGCTGCCTTGAACTCCGGATCGCTCCAGGCGCGCGCCACCACCCGGGCGCCGTTCTGCGGGCCGATCCTGTTTTGATAGGTATCAATGATCTCCTCCAGTGCGGCGGGATCAATCAGCCCCTTCTGAGTGAGAATCGTTTCCAGCGCCTTGACCCGCAAAGCAGGGTCAGGCGGCAAAAGGGCATGCGGGTGGTCGGGGTGATCATGAGGCATACCCCATGCTGCGCCGCTGCAGGGGGCCTGTCCAGTCATGTTTCATGATGCAAACATTCACGTAGCGTGACGTCCGGGACGGTTCACGGCAGGGGCTGCAACTCCGCCCTTGCCCCCCCGGTCAATCTTGCCTATTTACCGCCCGATACTCAGCCAACCGCCGCAGGGGCCCATGGAAAACGTTGTTCTCATCATCCATCTTCTTTTGGCTCTCGGCCTGATTGCAGTTGTTCTGCTGCAGCGCTCCGAAGGCGGCGGCCTTGGCATGGGCGGCGGCGGCGGCGGTGCTGTCTCCGGCCGCGCGGCAGCCACTGCGCTTAGCCGGCTGACCTGGATCCTGGCCATTGCCTTTATATGCACTTCGATCACCCTGACCATCATGGCCGCGCAGAAATCCGCAGGCGCCTCGGTCACCGACCGTCTGGCAGTGCCGCAGGCCGAAGAGCAGGGCGACGCTCCGGCAGCCCCGCTGGGCAGCGATCTTCTGCCGCCTTCTGAGGGCGACAACGCTCCGCTGGTTCCCAGCGCAGACTGACACACTACACCTTGAGAGGGTTTTAGGAACCGCAACAGCATCTTGCGGTTCCCTTGCGTTGTTTGCGCGAATCCTTTATATATGAAGTCCCGTGATGCTGCGGTTTTTGGGGTGATTCCAATCACCGCCGGGCAGCTGAAATCTGACTTCTCACGGGGGCAGCCGAATACATATGGCGCGTTTTATCTTCATCACCGGCGGTGTTGTTTCATCCTTGGGCAAAGGCCTGGCTTCGGCCGCGCTTGGCGCCCTTCTGCAGGCGCGGGGCTACTCGGTCCGCCTGCGCAAGCTGGACCCCTATCTGAACGTCGATCCGGGCACGATGAGCCCGTTTGAACACGGCGAGGTCTTTGTTACGGACGATGGCGCCGAGACCGATCTGGATCTCGGCCATTACGAACGGTTCACCGGGGTGCCGGCGCGCAAGACCGACTCGATTTCGTCGGGGCGGATCTACACCAACGTGCTGGAAAAAGAGCGCCGCGGCGACTATCTGGGCAAGACCATCCAGGTCATTCCCCACGTCACCAACGAAATCAAGGATTTCATCTCGATCGGCGAGGATGAGGTCGACTTCATGCTCTGTGAAATCGGCGGCACCGTCGGCGACATCGAAGGCCTGCCCTTCTTTGAAGCGATCCGCCAGTTCGCCCAGGACAAGCCGCGCGGCCAGTGCCTGTTCATGCACCTGACCCTGCTGCCCTATATCAAGGCGTCCGGCGAGCTGAAAACCAAACCGACCCAGCACTCGGTCAAGGAACTGCGCTCTATCGGTCTGGCGCCTGACATTCTGGTCTGCCGTTCCGAAGGCCCGATTCCGAAGAAAGAGCGCGAAAAGCTGGCGCTGTTCTGCAACGTGCGCCCGGATTCGGTGATCGCCGCGCAGGATCTGAAATCAATCTACGAGGCACCGCTGGCCTATCACCGCGAAGGCATGGATCAGGCGGTTCTGGATGCGTTCGGCATCTCCCCTGCCCCCAAGCCGAACCTGGCCCGCTGGGAAGATGTGGCCGACCGCATCTACAACCCCGAAGGCGAAGTGAAGGTGGCCATTGTCGGCAAATACACCCAGCTGGAAGACGCCTATAAATCCATCGCCGAGGCGCTGACCCATGGCGGCATGTCGAACCGGGTCAAGGTCAAGATCGAATGGGTCGACGCCGAGCTGTTCGACAAGGAAGACGCCGCCCCGTATCTGCAGGGCTACCACGCGATCCTGGTCCCCGGCGGTTTTGGCGAGCGCGGCACCGAGGGCAAGATCAAAGCGGCGCAATATGCCCGCGAAAACGACGTCCCCTACCTGGGCATCTGCCTGGGCATGCAGATGGCAGTGATCGAAGCCGCGCGCAATGTGGCGGGCATTACCGAGGCTGGTTCGGAAGAATTCGACCATGAAGCCGGCAAGAAACGGTTCGAGCCGGTGGTCTATCACCTGAAGGAATGGGTGCAGGGCAACCACAAGATCAGCCGCAAGGCGGATGACGACAAGGGCGGCACCATGCGCCTGGGCGCCTATGACGCGGCACTGACCGAAGGCTCCAAGGTCGCCGCCGCCTATGGCAGCACCCACATCGAGGAGCGCCACCGCCACCGCTACGAGGTGGACATCAAATACCGCGAGAAGCTGGAAGAATGCGGTCTGAACTTCTCGGGCATGTCGCCCGACGGCCGCCTGCCGGAGATCGTGGAATGGAAAGACCATCCGTGGTTTATCGGCGTGCAATTCCACCCGGAGCTGAAATCCAAACCTTTTGCGCCGCACCCGCTGTTTGACGATTTCGTCCGCGCAGCCAAAGACACCTCGCGTCTGGTCTGAGCTGTAGCGCGGCAGGCGGGTGTTCTCCCGCCTGTTGCTTGGCTCATGACAAATGAGCCACACCAGTTGGGCCCGGCGCCGCTGCGCGGCGCAGGGCGAAACCGGAAAAAGGCGGGCCATCGGCCCGCCTTTTGCATTTTAACTGGTTGGTTTCAGGTTGGTTTCCGGCCGGATTCAGAACCCGTGCATCCGCTTGGCCCATTGATAAGCCACCACCAGCCCCTTCATCCGCGGCAGCATCAACAGCGAGGCCCCTACCGTAATCACCGACATGATGATCGCCAAGGTCCAGGGATCCGGGCGCAGCTGAGTGTAAACAATGTGCAGCGCAAAGCCGAGAATGTGGCCCACCACCAGAATAGTCAGATAGGCCGGCCCGTCATCAGCGCGCTGGTGGTGCAGCTCCTGGCCGCATTCGCTGCAGCTGTCGTTTACCTTGAGATAGCTGTGCAAGAGCTTGCCCTCGCCGCAGTTCGGGCAGCGCAGCCGCAGCCCCTTCAGCAAGGCGGGTTTCATCTCCCGCTGGTCCTGTTGCAAAACATCCATCCCGGTCATCGCACGTCTCCTTGGGGTTTGCGGCCTGATACTGCGATTCCGGGATTGATTGCAATCAATTTGCAAACATTGACATTGCATTTATTGACGCACTCCATCATTGAACCAATCAATGATGGAACAATCACCCCAGGAGTTTCCGCCGATGAAGCAGTGGACCCCGGCCCGTCTGGCCAATGCAAAGCCCCGCTATCTGGAGCTGGCCGAGGCGATCAAATCCGACATCGACACCGGCGTGCTGGCGCCCGGCGACCGGCTGCCGCCGCAGCGGCGGGTGGCGCAGGATCTGGGGGTGGATTTCTCAACCGTATCGCGCGGCTATGCCGAGGCGGTGCGGCGCGGCTATATCGAAAGCTTTGTCGGCCGCGGCACTTTTGTGAAGGCGCCGGACGCGCTGCCGGCACGCCCCGATCCGCGCCGGGCGCTGGAAGAAGACCCGATGATGAACATGCCGCCGGAGCCGGATGACCCGGCCTTGCTGGCGCGGATGCAAAAGGGGCTGGAGCATGTCTCGGCCAATCTGCTGCCGCTGTTGCGCTATCAATCGGTCACCGGCAGCCCGCAAGACCGGGCCATTGCGGCGGATTGGATGCAGGCAAACGGCCTGCCCTGCGCACCGGAGCGGCTGGCGGTCACGCCGGGTTCTCATGCCAGTCTTTATGCAATTCTGACGGTGCTGTGCGAGCCGGGTTCAACCGTGTTGTGCGAAGATGTGACCTATCCCGGGCTGCGCTCGATTGCGGCGCGGCTGGGGATCCGGCTGATCGGACTGGCCGGCGACCGTGACGGCATCCTGCCGGAGGCGCTGGAAAAAGCGGTCACCGACCACTGGCCGGCAGCGCTGTACCTGAACCCGACGCTGCAGAACCCGACCACCCGCACCATGCCCAGCCACCGGCGTCAGGAGGTGGCGGCAGTGCTGCAAAAACATGATCTGCCGCTGATCGAAGACGACGCTTATTGCTTTGTTGCCGAGGATGCGCCTGCCGCCATCAGCAGCCTGATCCCGGATCTGAGCTGGCATATCGCGGGCCTGTCCAAATGTTTCGGCGCCGGGTTGCGGCTGGCTTATACCACGGTGCCCAAGCGCGGCCTGATGGGGCAGTTCTCACAAGCGATGCGGTCGATGCATGTGATGGTTTCGCCGCTGAACCTGGCGCTGCTGGGCCGCTGGATCGAGGATGGCACCGCGGCAGAAATCCAGGGTTTTGTCCGCAAGGCCGCAGCGATGCGGCAGGCGCTGGCGGCTGAGGTGCTGCAGGAGTGCTTTACCGTTGCGGATCCGCTGGCCTTCAACCTGTGGCTGACCCTGCCCCGCGGCACCAGCCGGGCCGAGGTAATGGGCCGCATGGCAGGCCGCCAGATCGGCATCATGCCAAGCGATGCTTTCACCGTGACCGGCCTGCCGGAGGAAGCGGTTAGGGTCTGCCTGGGCGGCCCCATTGCAATGGGCGAATTGCACGAGGATCTGATAGCGCTGAATGACGCAGTCACCCGCAAGGACTGGCTGGGCTGACCCGCGGGTGGTACGCTGGCGCGGCAACCCAAGAGGCCCCGATGATCCGCGCCTTCCGCAATCTGATTGAACGGCAGCTGGCCAAGGCCCAGGCCGAAGGGCAGCTGCAGGGACTGGCGGGCGAAGGCAAGCCGCTGCCCGGCCGCAGCGGCGAGGCGCATGTGGATGCGGGGCTGGCGGCAGGAATGCGGATCATGGCGCAGGCCGGCGTGGTGCCTGAGGAATTCACATTGAAAGAACAACTGGCCGCGGCCCGCAAGGATTATGCGGCTCTGACGGATGCGGCGGCACGCAAGGCGGCGATGGCGCGGATCTCGGATCTGGAAATGCGCTATAATATGGCGCGGGATGCGCGGAAATCCTTCTTCCGTTAGCGCAACACCCCGTTGTTTCCTGCCGGATTCGCGGTATAGACAGCGCCAAGACAGACCATTCCCAAGAAGAGTGACGCATTATGGCAAAAGACGCTTCCGTACAGCAGGCACAACTCGACCGTATCGCAGCCGGCAAAGGCTTCATTGCGGCGCTGGACCAATCCGGCGGCTCGACCCCGAAGGCGCTGGCGCTGTATGGCGTGACCGGGGACGCCTTTTCAAACGACGACGAGATGTTCGCCGAGATCCACAAGATGCGCACCCGCATCATCACCTCGCCGAGCTTTGGCAAGGAGCGTATCCTGGGTGCGATCCTGTTTGAGAAGACGATGGATGGCGAGATCGACGGCACCCCCACTGCGGACTTCCTCTGGAACAGCTGCGGTGTGGTGCCGTTCCTGAAGGTCGACAAGGGCCTGGCGGATGAAGCGGACGGCGTGCAGATGATGAAGCCGATGCCGGAGCTGGACGCGTTGCTGGCGCGGGCCAACACCAAGGGTATCTTCGGCACCAAGATGCGGTCGGTGGTCAAAGACGCCAATGCCGCGGGCATCAAGGCGGTTGTCGCGCAGCAGTTCGAAGTCGGCCAGCAGATCGTTGCAGCCGGTCTGGTGCCGATCATCGAGCCGGAAGTGGACATCAACTCTGCCACCAAGGCCGAAGCCGAAGACATCCTGAAGGCAGAGATCAAGGCCCAGCTGGACGCCCTGCCCGAAGGCACCAAAGTAGCGCTGAAACTGACCATCCCGAGCCAGGCTGGCCTGTACGATGATCTGGCCGACCACGCCAATGTTGTTCGCGTTGTGGCGCTGTCGGGCGGCTATACCACCGATGACGCCTGCGCGCGCCTGTCGCAGAATGCCAAGATGATCGCCTCCTTCAGCCGCGCGCTGACCGAGGGCCTGAACGTTGCTATGTCTGACGCGGACTATGACGCCGCTCTGGGTGCGAATATCTCCAAGATCTACGACGCGTCGCTGTAAGCCCGCCGCAGATCTGTTGAATGGAAAGCCGCGCCAGCACCGGGCGCGGCTTTTTTCATGGACGGAGGGTCAGAGGCCGGATCAGAGGGCAAGATCAACGACCCGGATCAAGGACCCGGATCAGAGACCGGTGCGCCCGGCGCAGCAGACCGCCAGCACCAGCCCGGCGCCGCTGAGGAAGGGCAGCCAGAAAAACCGCAATGCCGCCAGGGTGAACCAGCCGGGCTGATCCTCGGCCGGCTGGCCTGCGCCGCCGAGCCAGGCCCAGAACACCAGCGCCGAGGCCGAGATCATCACCCCGCTGAAGGCGAGCAGCCAGCGGGCAGAGCTAGGCATCGCACCCTCCGCTGCTGGGGGCCTGCGGCTGGCGGCGAGCCATCCGCTCACGCTGCCTCGGTCAGCGACGGGTGCAGGCCGGTGCAGCTGACCTTGTTTTCATTGGCCGCCAAGTAGCGCTGCGCCTCCTCGCGGTCCCCGAAGCACAGGGCCTCGTCATAAAAATAGGTGATCCGGTCGCCGGTCCGGGACAGCAGGGCGCCGCTTTCGAACAGAATAAACCACTTCTTACGCACCAGTTGCATCAGCCTCACTCCTTTCTGAAGCCCGGCTATGGAGCATTTCCTGCGCCAGCCGGTTCTACTGCATTTCATCAGGGTGCAAACAGCCATCCGGTGCCCGTGCGGGCCGCCCGGCAGCAGATTTCCAAATGCTGGATTGGCCTGTTTTGCGCCCTGCTGAAGGCAGAATTCGCCCGCAAATATTGCCAAAAGGTTAACAGGTGTTTCTGTTGATTTTACGCGGCGTTATTCTGCCGGCGGGCAGCGGATTCCCGCTGGCATCGGCGGATTTTCGGAAAAATTGGCGAAAAACCGCTGTTGCGGTTTCTGAAGGCCCGCCGGCAGCGAAGCGCCCGTTCCGGGCGCTGCCTCCGGCGGGGATATTTACCGCCAGAAGAAGCTTTTGGAATTCCGGTTCAGCACCACGCGGACGGCGGCACGTGGCGGAGAAGAATCCTCCCTGGCAGGGCTCAGCCGAAATCCGGCGGGCGTTTTTGCAACTGCGCCGCGACGGCCTCCATCTGATCCGGCTTTCCGATCAGGTCCAGCTGTCCGGCGCTTTCGGCCAGCAGCACATCGGCCTGGGCGGCACCGCTTTCGGCAAAAGCGATCATACGTTTGGCGGCCCGGATGGCGGAGGGGCTTTTTGCTGCGATCACGGTGGCCAGTTCCTGGGCGCGGGCAAGCGGACTGTCTGCCAGTTCGCTCACCAGCCCCCAGTCCATCGCCTGCGGGGCGGCGATTTTTTCAGCCGTGTAAGTGAGCCGGCGCAAAACGTCCGAGCGCAGCAGCCGCGGCAGCAGCGCCATGCCGCCCATATCCGGGATCAGCCCCCATTTCATCTCCATCACCGACAGCTGCGCCTCGGGGTGGGCAATGCGGATGTCGGCGCCCAGCGCGATCTGCAGCCCGCCGCCGAAACAGGCGCCGTGAATGGCGGCGATCACCGGCACCGGCATCCGGCGCCAGACCATCGCCACCTCCTGGAACGCGTTGGCGTCGTGGTGGGTGCGCTCCATAATCAGGGTGCTGAGGTCGCGCTGCGCAAAGCCGGCCAGAGCGGCCATGTCGAGACCGGCGCAGAAGCTGTTGCCGCTGCCTGCCAGCACCACAGCGCGGGCGTCCGATTCCGCCACCTCCTGGCCGGCGGTGATGATTGCCTCGATCATCTCCTCGTCCAGGGCGTTGTGCTTGTCCGGGCGGGCAAGCGTGACATAGGCGATGTGGTCCTTGTAGCCGGTGGTGACGCGTGCCATGGTTTGTTCCCCGCTGCTGATCTGCCGCCAGCCTGCCCCGGCAACGGACGGGATGCCAGCCCAACGTGGGGGAAAGGTCAGGGCTGCAATGGCATTCGGGCGAACCAGGGCGAATCGAGTGTCATCACGTAAAGCTGCCCGCCTGCCAGCTTGCCGCCGGTGGTGACGCCAAGGCGCCCGTCCGGGTCCTGCAGCGTGCGCAAGGTCTTCCCCTGCCCGTCGAACTGCATCAGCATGCCGCGATGCACCGGCGCCGGGCGCACCATCGGTCCCAGCCGCCAGATCAGTTTGCGCAATGCCGGGTATGGCATCAGCTTTTCCGACGGCAGGCGCGGGCTGGCAAAGGCGAGCCAATAGGTACCGTCGCCCTGGCCTTCAAGGTTGTCGGGATAGCCGGGGAGATTATCAAGAAAGACCTCTTGCTGGCCCGCCCTGTCCCCCTTGAGCCAAAGCCGGTGGATACGGGCGCGGCCGGTTTCGTTGATCAAGAGGAAGTCTTCGTCCGGGGACAGGGCGATACCATTGGTGTAGACAAAGCCTGCGGCGAGCTTTTCTACGCTGCCGTCAGGCGCCAAGCGGGCGACATAGCCGCTGTCCGAATGTTCCCAGATAGTGAGGATCGAGGTGGGTTTGGTGCCGCCCATGGTTTCCGGGTCGAAGCGGTCGGAAGAGTTAGAGAAATAGACGGTGCCGTCCCGTGCCACATCAAGCTGGTTGGCATAGATGATGGGGGCGCCGCCCACGCTGTCTGCCAGCACTTCCAGGGTGCCGGGCCCAGACCAGCGCAGGATGCCGCGGAAGCTGTCAGCGATGTAGAGCGCGCCGTCCGGCCCGGCCTTCAGCCCCAGCGGGCGGCCGCCCAAGCGGTCGGCCAGCACAGGTTCTGCCCCGTCAATCCGGTAGAGATTTCCGGACAGGCTGGTGGTGTAGACCGCACCGTCCGGGAGTTCGGCCAGGTCTTCGGGGCCTGCTTCGCCATCGGGCAGTGTGATCAGCTCTGCCGCATCCAGGGCGCGGTTTTCAGCGTAGGCACCGGTAAAGCCCGGCGCTGCGGGCAGGTCATAGGCGACCGGGTCCACCGGGACAGGCCAGAACAGCAGGTAGCCCAGGGCGGCGGCCAGCACGGCCAGAACAATGCGCATGAAAGAATCCTCTGGAAATCCGGGTGTAATCTGCGCGGCAGGGAACGGTGACGCAAGCCTTGCCCCGTTTGCGGGCTTGGGGTTATCTGCGGCCATGACTGGTCCCCGCTACACCCCGCTTTCGCTTTCCCTGCCCGCCGCCGTGCCGTTTGTCGGCCCCGAAACGCAGGAGCGTGAGCGCGGCGCGCCTTTTGCGGCGCGGCTGGGGGCGAATGAGAACATATTCGGCCCCTCGCCCAAAGCAGTTGAGGCAATGGCCAAAGCGGCGGCGGAGATCTGGAAATACGGCGATGCGCAAAGCCATGATCTGCGTCAGGCGCTATCGGCACATCATGGGGTGAACCCTGAGCATATCATTGTCGGTGAAGGTATCGACGGGTTGCTCGGCTATCTGGTGCGGCTGCTGATCGGGCCGGGCGATGCGGTTGTGACCTCGCTGGGGGCCTATCCGACGTTCAATTACCATGTCGCGGGGTTTGGCGGGGTGCTGCACACGGTGCCCTACAAGAATGACCGCGAGGATTTTGAGGCATTGTTTAACAGGGCGGCGGAGGTGGATGCCAAGATCGTCTATCTGGCCAATCCGGACAATCCGATGGGCAGCTGGCACCGGGGCGCCGATATTGCCGCAGCGCTGGACCACCTTCCGGAGGGCTGCCTGCTGCTGCTGGACGAGGCTTATGTGGAATGCGCGCCCGTGGGCACCGCGGCCCCCATCAGTGCGGATGATATGCGGGTGATCCGGATGCGGACGTTCTCGAAGGCCTATGGCATGGCCGGTGCACGGGCGGGTTATGCGATGGCGCATCCGGAGCTGATCTCTGCCTTCAACAAGGTGCGCAATCATTTCGGCATGAACCGGGCGGCACAGGCCGGCGCATTGGCGGCCTTGCAGGATCAGGACTGGCTGGCGCAGGTGCTGGGGCAGATCGCGGGCGCACGGCGCCGGATTGCGAAGATTGCGGTGGGAAACGGGCTGAGCGCCCTGCCCTCGGCCACCAATTTTGTGGCGATTGATTGCGGCAAGGACGGGGTGTTTGCCAAGGCGGTTCTGGATGGTCTGGTGGATCACGGGATCTTTGTGCGGATGCCCTTTGCCGCGCCGCAAAACCGCTGCATCCGGGTGAGCTGCGGGCCGGAAGCGGAGCTGGATGGCTTTGCCGCGGCCCTGCCGCGGGCTTTAGCATCGGCACGGGGTGGCTGAATTTTGCCAACCGCCGCCGGATCGCGGCAGTTTTACCGGACATTCACCACTCCTGGACTACCATTTTGGAGTAGAACCGGGAGAATTGTCATGCGTGACCCTGAACTGCCGGCCAACATGCCGGATTTCTTCACTGCCGCAATCACCTTTGCCGGAATCAACCTGATGTGGATCTTCTTTGTGGTCTGGGTGATGTACGGAATGGTGCCTGTTCTGGTGCTGGCGGTGCTGATCAACCATCTAATCACCAGGCTGGATATCCGCCTGAATGCACGGAAGGCGTAACCCCGCCTTCTGCCTGTTTCTGAACGGCTGCTAGCGTGCGGCCAGGGCTGTTGCAGCCGCGTCCAGCGCGCCCGGCCCGTGCGGAATGCCCAGCGCCTTGAAACCGGTGTCGATGCCGCCCAGCAGGCCCATCGCCATATGGCCGTTCACATGACCCATATGGCCCAGCCGGAAAAACCCGTGCCAGTCCGGGCTGTTTGGCGCCGCCATGCCAAGGCCGATGCCCAGCGTCAGGCCCAGGTGCTGTTCCAGCCACATGCGCAGTTCGGTGCCCAGCGGCGACCCGATATGCAGCGCCGTGACCGCATTTGAGCGCAAGGTCCGGTCCGGCACGTTCATGCGCAGCGGGCCTGCGCTGCTCCAGGCCTCGCAGGCGGCCCAAATGGTGCGGGCCAGTCGGGCGTGGCGGTTCCAGACATTTTCGATCCCCTCGGCGTGGATCATGTCCAGCGCGGCGCGCAGACCATAAAGGTGATGGGTGGGCGCGGTGCCGCCGAAATACTGATAGAACTCAGCCGGGTTGGCGCGCGGCACCCAGTCCCAGTAGCGGCTGATCCGCGGCAGGGCTTTGCGGGCAGCGGCGGCCCGGTCATTGAAGAAGACAAAGCCAAGGCCCGGCGGCACCATTAGCCCCTTCTGGCAGGCGGAGACCATCACATCGACGCCCCAGGCATCCATCTCGAACCGCTCACAGCCCAATGAGGCGATGCAATCGGCCATCAGCAATGCCGGATGGCCCGCCGCATCCAGAATGCCGCGCAGGGCGGCCACATCGTTGCGGATCGAACTGGATGTATCCACATGCACGCCCAGCACCGCCTTGATGCGGTGGTCCCTGTCCGCGGCGATCCGTTCGGCAATCCGGTCCAGGTCCCAGGGCGCGTGATTGCCGAAATCGAGAACCTCAGCCTCGATACCCAGCCCTTCGGCCATTTCCGACCAGCCGATCGCAAAACGGCCCGAGGAAGGCACCAGCACCAGGTCGCCCGGCTGCAGCGTGTTCTGCAGTGCCGCCTCCCAGGCGCCGTGGCCGTTGGAGATATAGATCGCAACCTGATGCCGGGTGCGGGCGATCCGCTGCAGGTCCGGGATCAGGGTGGCGGTCATTTCAACCAGATCACCGGCATAAATGTTGGGAGAGGCCCGGTGCATCGCCTGCAGCACCTGGTCCGGCACCACCGATGGGCCCGGAATGGCCAGGTAAGACCGGCCTGCCGATATGTTCACTGATCCGCTCATGGGCAATGTTCCTTGCAGCGCAGACGCCATCGCGCGCCGCGGTTGATCCTTTGCGGCACAGTAGCCGGCGATCCCGCAGGGTCAATTCCACAGTCCGCAGCGTCACGGCGAATTGCTTGCGCCCTGCAGCCGAGCTGCTTAAATGGTTGCGGCATGTCAGAAAAGGCGCGAAATGACCCGAACTCCCTGCCGGACCCTCCCCGTATGAGCCAGCCTCACAAATCCTCGCGCGAGCTGTTTGGCTGGCTGTGGCGCGGTTACCTGCGCCATTACATCGGCCTATTGGGCATTGCCGCGATCTTTATGCTGCTGGAAGGCGCCACCATGGGCGCGCTTGGCTATATGATGCAGCCGATGTTCGATCTGGTGTTTGTTGCGGGCAATTCAAACGCACTGGTCTGGGTCAGCCTGGCGTTTCTGGCGATCTTCACATTGCGCGGCGTGTCCAGCGTCACCCAGAAGGTGCTGCTGAGCAAGGTTTCGCAGACCTCGGCCGCACATCTGCGCAAGGACATGCTGGCGCGGCTGATCCGCCAGGACCCGGCGTTTCACCAGCAGCACCCTCCGGGGCTGCTGATTCAGCGGATCCAGTCGGATGTCTATGCCATCAACGCGGTCTGGCAGGCGGTGATCACCGGCGCCGGGCGCGACCTGGTGGCGCTGGTGGCGGTGCTGGGTGTTGCCTTCAGCATCGATTGGCGCTGGACGCTGATCCTGCTGGTCGGGGTGCCGGTTCTCTTGCTGCCGATCTCGACCATCCAGCGCTATGTGCGCAAAAAGGCGTCGCGGGCGCGGGATCTGGGCGCCGATCTGGCAACCCGGCTGGACGAGATTTTCCACGGCATCGTGCCGGTCAAGCTGAACCGTCTGGAAGAATATCAGGTCCACAGGTTTTCCGAACGCACCGATGACTTTGTCCGCTCGGAAGTGAAGGCAGCCTTTGGCACTTCGTCGATTTCGGGCATGACCGACATCATGGCCGGTGTCGGTTTCATGGCGGTGCTGCTTTATGGCGGCAACGAGATCATCGCCGGCGAAAAATCCGTGGGCCAGTTCATGAGTTTTTTCACCTCAATCGGGCTGAGTTTCGAACCGATGCGGCGGCTGGCGAATATCTCCGGTGTTTGGCAGGGCGCGGCGGCAGCGCTGGAGCGGATCAAGGAGCTGCTGGATGCGCCGATCCTGCTGAGCGAGCCAGAACATCCGCAGGCCGCGCCGCAGGGCCTTCCCGCCATCAACCTGAGCGGAGTTGAGCTGAATTACGGCGACGCACAGATCCTGCACGGGCTGACACTTGAGGCCGAAGCCGGCAAGACCACCGCGCTGGTGGGGGCCTCGGGGGCTGGCAAATCGACGATCTTCAACCTGCTGACCCGGATGGTGGATCCGCAGGCGGGATCCGTGACCGTGGGCGGGGTTGAGGTCACCAATCTGAATACCGCCGATCTGCGCAGCCTGTTTTCGGTGGTGACGCAGGATGCGATGCTGTTTGACGAGACCCTGCTTGAAAATATCGTGCTAGGCCGCACCGATGTACCCGACGCAGAGCTGCAAGCCGCGCTTGAGGCCTCGCATGTGGCGGATTTCCTGCCCAAGCTGGAGCATGGGCTGGAGACACGTGTCGGGCCGCGCGGATCAGCCCTGTCGGGCGGCCAGCGCCAGCGGGTGGTGATTGCCCGCGCCTTGCTGCGCAATACGCCGGTGCTGCTGCTGGACGAGGCCACCTCGGCCTTGGATGCGCAATCCGAGAAGGTGGTGCAGCAGGCGCTGGATAAGTTGTCGGGCGGGCGCACCACGCTGGTGATCGCGCACCGGCTGTCGACCATCCGCAACGCCGACAAGATCGTGGTAATGGACCGCGGCCGGGTGCTGGATCAGGGCACCCACGAAGAGCTGCTGGCGCGCGGCGGCACCTATGCCGACCTTTACCGGCTGCAATTTCAGGACGGCAAGACGGTGGTGGATACTGCCGGCATTGCCGCCCAGGCGGAACAGGTGCCGGGTGGCGCTGCAAGCGGCAAGGAACGCTGGTTCCGCCGGTTCTCGCGCAAGGTGTTCGGCTGAGTATCTTTGAATGTTTCGCCCGTCCGCCCCCATGGGCGGGCGCTTTGCTTCCGCCCACGGAGGAACCCTGCCCTCTCTTCTATTTCCGGTAAGAAGCAGCCAGCTTTCTCGTATCCCGCCCCAGAAAATACTGCATCAGCGTCCATAGGTTGCGTGCCCCTCGCCTGAGCCAGCCCGCGCGCTGGTAGCGCGCGGCGCTGGTCAGCGCCGCGCTTGGCAGAATCGTCATGCCCTGCAGGCGGCGCACCAGGGCCACGTCCTCCATCAGCGGCTGGTCGGGATAACCGCCTGCGGCCTCATACGCCGCGCGCTGGATCAGCAGGCCCTGATCGCCATAGGGCAGCCCGAACAGCCGTGTGCGCAGGTTGGCCCAGCCCGCGACCCAGGCCGGCATCAACCCGCGCGCCCGGAAGCGCAGGTGAAAACAGGCGGGGCTGCCCTGCCCCGTCTGCAGATGCTGCGCCACGGCTTTGGCCCAGCCCGGTTCCAGACGGGTGTCGGCGTGCAGTATCAGCAGCCAGTCCCCCTTGGCAGCCGCACAGCCACGGCGCAGCTGGCCGCCGCGCGACGGCGCACCGCTGATCCATTCTGCGCCGGCACCCTCAGCGATGGCGCGGGTGGCGTCGGCGGAGCCGCCATCAGTGATCACCAGTTCGCGGATCAGACCTGCTGCCAGCCCCTCCATCAGATGTTCGAGCGTGGCGGGCAGCTCTTCGCTTGCGTTCAAGGCGGGGATCACGATGCTGACCGGCGCGGGCATGGGTGGTTTTCCTGTTTTCTTCCGCCCTGCTTCCTATATCACTGGGCGGAACTATGAAACGTCCTCTGAGAAACACCGGAGACATGAAATGAACGACCGCCGCATCCTGCGCCTGAGTGGTGCCGACGCCCGCAGTTTTCTGCAGGGACTGGTGACCAACAATGTCGACCGGCTGGACGATGGGCTGGTCTATGCAGCGCTATTGACGCCGCAGGGCAAGTATCTGGCGGATTTCTTTCTGGCCGCTGATGGCGATGCGGTGCTCTTGGATGTGGAGGCGTCACTGGCCGAGGGCCTGCTGAAGCGGCTGAACATGTACCGGCTGCGCGCTGACGTGCAGGTGGAACTGACGGATCTGCAAGTGAAACGCGGTACAGGTCCAGCGCCTGAGGGCGCCCTAAGTGATCCGCGCCATGCGGCGATGGGCTGGCGGCTCTATGGCGCTGAAGGCGGCGATGACGGCAGTGATTGGGACGCGGTCCGGGTCGCCCATTGCATCCCTGAGACCAGCGTCGAGCTGGGAACGGAAAGTTATATTCTGGAAGCCGGGTTCGAAGCGCTGAACGGGGTGGATTTCCGCAAGGGCTGCTATGTGGGCCAGGAGGTCACCGCGCGGATGAAACACAAGACCGAGCTGCGCAAGGGGTTCCGCACGGTGGAGGTTGAGGGCACGGCACCGGTTGGCACTGAGATCACCTCGGGCGGTAAACCCGTGGGCACGCTGTTCACCCAGTCCGGCGGCAAAGGCATTGCCTATCTGCGGTTCGACCGCGCCAAGGAGCGGATGCTGGCCGGAGAGGCCCGTGTTATCTGGCAGGTGTGAGCGGGCTGGAGGAAACGTTTCATTCCCTATTGGGCGCTGAAGTCGCACGCGCCCGCCCGCTGCATGGCGGTAATTTGTCCGAGGTGCAGCTGCTGGAGCTGACGGGTAGCCGCCGGGTGGTGGCCAAGACCGGGCCGCTGGTTGCCGCGGAAGAGGCTATGCTTCAGGCCATTTGCGCCGCTGGCGCGCCTGCCCCGGAGGTTCTGGGCGTCAGTGCCGCCTGCTGGCCGCTCCCGACGCCCTGCCCCAGGATCTGCGATCGCGGTTTAAGACCCTTTGCGACAGGCTGCCGGATCCGCTGCCTGCTGCCCGCCAATCTCTCTGCTGAATGGCAATCTGTGGGCCGCCATCGTATTGTTCCGCGGCAGCTCCGCCTATCTGATCGACCCTGCGTGTTACTAAGGGGATGGAGAGGTGGATCTGGCGATGCTGCATCTGTTCGGTGCACGCCCTGAAGCGTTTCACGAAAGCTATGGCGCGCCGGAGCCGGGGCATGAGGTGCGCCGGGCCATCTTTCAACTGTGGCCTGCGCTGGTGCATCTGCGGCTGTTCGGTGCCAGTTACCGCAGCATGGTGGAGACGCGGCTGGACGCGCTGAGGGTCTGACAAGCCTCTGTTCACCTGATTGGGTTAGGGTCGCCGTCAGGATTGCTGAAAGGGTATTTGATGCGACTGATCCTTGGTGCTTGCCTGGCTGCGCTGGCGGCCTCCCCCGCCTGGGCGGACTACTGGAATTACAAGGACTGGCATGCCGCCACTGAACCGAATGAGACCGAGCAAGACAGCTACCTGACCTGCCGCGCCTGGACCGGCGGCGATGGCGACCCGATCCTGGCGTTGGAGGTGTTTTCCGGCGACGGCGGCCCGCCGGATTTTTACCCGATGGCCAAGGTGCAGGAATATGCGCCGCGCCATTACCCGACGCTGATGCAGCGGGGCGGCACTGTGGATTTCATCTTTGACTTTGACCGCAGCTTCTCAGTATCTGCCGGGATCAATTCCTGGATCAACGAAGAAGGCCTGGCCGAAGCTGAAAGCGCGCTGCAGTTCCCGGATCACCTGCCGATGCTGCAAGCGATGAAACAGGGAAGCTGGGTAGAGATCTGGGCCGGGAACGACATGTTCTATGAGGCGTCGTTGAGCGGATTTACCGCGGCCTATGGCAGGATGATGGATGAATGCGGCTTCAACCTGTCGCTGCCTGTTGAGTGATCCACCCGTCCCACCGACTGGCGGCGCAAAAGTTTTCGAAAACTTTTGCCAAGACTTTTGCAAAAGTCTTGGGATCCGCCCGAAGACCTGAAAAAGCCGCCCCCGAGGGAGGGCAGCCTTCGCTTTTCCGGGACGCGGCCTGGATCAGGCGCGTTCGGAGTATTCCATGGTCTCGGTGTTGACCACGATCATCTCGTCCTGGCCGACAAAGGGCGGCACCATGACCTTGACGCCATTGTCCAGGATCGCCGGCTTGAAGGAGTTCGCCGCGGTCTGGCCTTTGACAACCGGCTCGGTCTCGACGATCTGGCAGGTCACTTTCTGCGGCACGGTGGCGTTCAGCGCTTCGGCTTCGTGGAACTCCACCACAATGGTCATGCCGTCCTGCAGGAACGGGCGGCGGTCGCCCAAGAGCTCTGCCGGCAGTTCGATCTGCTCATAAGTTTCGGTGTCCATGAACACCAGCATGCCGTCGCTTTCATAAAGGAACTGCTGGTCCTTCTGTTCCAGACGGACTTTCTCGACCTTGTCCGCCGAGCGGAAGCGCTCGTTCAGCTTGGAGCCGTTGCGCAGGTTGCGCATTTCGACCTGGGCAAAGGCGCCGCCCTTGCCGGGCTTGACGTGATCGACCTTCACCGCTGCCCACAAACCGCCATTATGTTCCAGGACGTTTCCGGGACGGATTTCGTTACCGTTGATCTTGGGCATGGGAAAATGCCTTTCGGATGGTTGTTGAAAACTTGCAAGACCCTATATCTGGCAGGCTGATCGCTGGCAAGACAAGGATATGGTATGGAGACTGTGTGAATAAGGTATGCGCAATTTGCATGAAAGCTATGCATCTGCGCTCTATCCGAATCGTCACAATTCCGCCATAAGCAGCGCTACGCCGAAAATTGCAATAGCAAGAACAACAAGGGATACGAGATGCGAGATTTCGTAGACGGCACCGCTTATAATAACGAGCAAGGCAACCGCGCCCGCAAACTGTTTGCAGCCGTTGTCCTGGCCGCACTGGATGATGCCATCGCCGACGACAAGAAATACGGCAATGGTCCGGAACAGATCGCCCGCTGGGCACGCTCGCGCGATGGCCGCGAAGTGCTGTCCTGCGCCGGTATCGACCCGAACGAACGGGTTGTGGAAGGCCTGATGGACTTCGTGGGCCGCGGTGTGCGGACCTCGGTTGCACTATCGCGTGAAGAAAGCGAACGCCGCAACGCTGCGCAGGCAGAAGCCGCCTAAAAGGCCTCTGCCCCGCATTGCCGAAAAGCGCGCCCTTTGGGGGCGCGTTTTTCTTTTGCGCACCAAGGTTTCCGCAGGGTCAACCTGTCGCGTGGCAGCTGCCGCGGGACGCTTGCGGCACAGCGCCCATAGACGGCGCTGCCTAAGCTGTTATGCAGACCCCTGACACAGGGGCGCAAGCAGGGAGATGGCAGCGAAAATGACACGGGCGCGTTCGATCATGATCCAGGGCACCGGCAGCAATGTCGGCAAGTCGCTTATCGTGGCGGGGCTGGCGCGCGCCTATGTGCGGCGCGGGCTGAAGGTGGCACCGTTCAAGCCGCAGAACATGTCCAACAACGCCGCGGTGACGCCCGAGGGCGGCGAGATCGGCCGGGCGCAGGCACTGCAGGCGCGCGCCGCCAAACGCAGCCCCCATACCGACATGAACCCGGTGCTGCTGAAGCCGGAAACCGACACCGGCGCGCAAGTGATCGTGCAGGGCAAGCGCCGCGGCACCCAAGGGGCCGGGTCCTTCATGCGCGACAAATCGGGCCTGCTGGAAGCTGCCCTGGAGAGCTACCGTCGGCTGGCGAAGGACGCCGATCTGGTGCTGATCGAGGGCGCGGGATCGCCTGCCGAGACCAACCTGCGCAAGAATGACATTGCCAATATGGGCTTTGCCTGTGCTGCAGAGGTGCCGGTGGTGATTGCAGGCGACATTCACCGCGGCGGGGTGATTGCGCAGATCGTCGGCACCCAAGCGGTGCTGGAGCCGCAGGACCTGGAGCGGGTCGTGGGCTTCATGGTGAACCGGTTCCGCGGCGACCTCAGCCTGTTTGATGCAGGCCGTGACGATATTGCCGCGCGCACCGGCTGGCCGTCCTTGGGAGTGGTGCCGTGGTTCTGGGACGCCTGGAAACTGCCGGCCGAAGACATGATGGACATCGCCTCGCGCCAGGGCGGCGCCTGCAAGGTGGTGGTGCCGCAGCTGGAGCGGATGGCGAATTTCGACGATCTGGACCCGCTGGCAGCGGAGCCGGAGGTGACGGTGGAGATCGTGCCGCCGGGCCGCGCCCTGCCCGGCGATGCGGATCTGGTGATCCTGCCCGGCAGCAAGTCGACCATTGGCGATCTGGCCTATCTGCGCCGCCAGGGCTGGGACATCGACATCCAGGCGCATTACCGCCGCGGCGGCCATGTGCTGGGCTTGTGCGGCGGCTATCAGATGCTGGGCAAGACCATCGACGACCCCGAGGGTGTCGACGGACGCCCCGGCAAGGTCGAGGGGCTGGGCCTCTTGGATGTGCATACGGTGATGGCGGGCGAAAAGCGTGTCACCCTGACCGAGGCTGTGACCCGCGACGGCAATCTTCCGGTGAGCGGATACGAGATCCACATGGGCCGCACAACCGGCTCGGATTGCGCAAGGGCCTGGCTCAGCATTGATGGCCGGGCCGAAGGCGCAGCCTCGGCTGACGGGCGGGTGAAGGGGTCCTATTTGCACGGGCTGTTTTCCTCGGATGCCTTCCGCGCCAGCGTGCTGGCGGGGCTCGGGCATGAAAGCCAGACGGGGTATGAAGACGGTGTCGAGGAGACGCTGGATGCGCTGGCGGACCATCTGGAACGCCATATGGATCTGGACCAGCTGCTGAAGCTGTCCCGGCCGGTGACGTTCTAAGACTCCTGCGGGCAGGGCAAGCCCTCCCGCGTCCGCAGCCAGCCCTGGCCACGGCCAGACCCGTCTGCGGTCTTGGGCCCGGCGCCGCGCGTGGCGCGGCGCCGGGCCCAACGGGCGGAGGGCTTTGCCAAAAGCCAGACGCCGGGCGGAAGCAATCCCCTTAATCAGGTGCAGGGCGGCACCCGGGGCGGGCTGCCCTAGGGTTGCTCAACAGCCGCCAATGAAAAAGGCGCAGCAGAGCGCGCCTTTCAAACCTTCATCCCTTCCGCGGGCCGCCGCCGGGTTTAGAGCAGATCATGCGCGGCAAGCGCGCGGTGGATTTCGCGGCGGACCAGTTTGCGCACATTGCGGGTGATGCGTTCGCCCAGCGGACCCTGCAGCTCCTCGCGCACGATACTGGCCACCAGATCGCGCAGGCTGTCCTCGTCCAGATAGCCGTCACCAGCCTCGGCCAGAGTTTCCAGCGCAGCCCCGGCCATAGCAGCTTCGGCCAGCGTTTCTGCTTTCGCGACCGCGCTGCCGTCGTTGACGCCAGGTCCCGGCAAAACTTCCGCTCCCGCGTCCCGGGGCGTATCAGCAGCGGCGGATGCACCGTCCTCGTCTTGCGGTGCGGCACGGCGGGCGGAAAGCGGTTCGTCACGCCATTCGATGGTGTCGGTGACAGTACTGGCAAACGGAGCCTCCGTCTGGCTGTCCGGCTCCCATTGCTGCGGTTCCTGCGCCTGCCCGCGCGCACTGCGGGCCTCAAGCTCGGCAATTTTGCGCACAACTGACGCCGCACGGGCCCCGGCAGTTTCAATGACTTGACTGTCTTGCAGGGCTTGACTGTCTTCCGGGGCCTGACTGTCCGCTGGAGTTTCGGCATCAAGATTGCCGGTGGCGTCCGCCGGCTGCTCCGCATCTGCGGCGGCGGCAAACAGCGTGGCATTGGGGTCCCCCCAGGGGGCATCTGTCACGGCACCCGGCGTGTCTTGCGGTTTCTGGTGTTCCGATCCTGCATCCGGGTCTGAATTCAGGTGATCCGCATCCAAGCGGTCTGCCTCCAAGCATCCCGTGTCCAATTGGCCCGGTTCAGGCTGGACGGCCTGCAAACCAGTGTCCTGCTCCGCTTCTGCCTGCCAGTCATCCAAGGGCGATGCGATTTCAGCTACGCTGTTGCGGTGCCGGAAGGCTATCGGTGCTTCCGCTTCCAGATCCGGCGCGGTGCCCCCGACCTGCTCCGGGTCCCCGGACACAACAGCCTTAGGTTCTGCCGTTGCCGGATCAGTTACCGGGGGGCAGTCAGGACCGTCCTCCTGCACCCGCAGCGCGGGCGTCAGGACCAGCCGGGCTGCAGGTTCCGGGGCCGCAGGCCCGCTGCGGCTGTCATCACTCACCAAGCGGCGGATTGAGGACAATACATCTTCGATCTCAGCATGGGTAACTGGGTCGGACATTTTATAAACCACTCTTGCCTCTTGAAACAGAGTGTAGCGGCCTTCCCGTCACCGCACAACCGATAGGATGAATTGTCAGTTACGTCCCAAGGCCTTGAGCACCCGGTCCAGATCCTTGCCGCGCTTGCTGTATTGCGCAGGCGCGCCCTTGACCAGATTGTAGTAGAGCGTCGGGTCGTAAATCTCAACAGCCAGCCCCAGATGCTCGGCGGTGAGCAGCCCCTGCGCCTGCAACAGCTGATAAGCCGCGATTGCCTGGTCGGCGCGCGCATTCACTTCGCCTGTCTGAGCATCGAGATATTCTTGCTCAGCCTGCAGCACGTCCAGCGTCGTCCGTGCCCCAAGGGTGGCCTCTTCGCGGATGCCGTCAAAAGCAACCTTGGACGCGCGCACCCGTTCATTTGAGGACACCAGGGTCGCCCGCGCCGTTTCCACATTGAAAAACGCCGAGCTGACATTCTGGCGCACCGCGCGCTGGGTATTGATCAGGGCACCGCGTTCAGCGTCGGCCCCCGCAATGGCTCGCCGCCGGGTCGCCGCGTTGCGGCCGCCGGCATAGAGATCTTGTGTCAGCGTCACCGAAGCCGAAGCATCCGAGTCGGTGCCGGTGCTGTCATTCAAGTCTTCGCTAAGGCCCGCAGTGGCCCTGAAGCTGACGCTTGGACCCAAGGCTTTCGTTGCGGCCCGGACCAGAATGTCGGCGGATTTGACCGAATGCTGCTGTGCCAGCAGGTCCGGCTGGTTGCGCCCCGCAATGGACTGCGCCCGTTCGATGGACACAGCCCGCGACGGCAGCCGGGGCTGGCCGGCAATCGCGCCCGGCGCGTGGCCGACAATTTGCAGATAGGTGGCGCGGGCCGTCAGCAGGTTTCCCTCGGCACCCGTCAGGTTGGCGCGGGCCGCGGCCACCTGGCTTTCAGCCAAGGCGACGTCGGTGCGGGTCACTTCGCCCACTTCAAACCTGTCTTGCGCCGCCTTCAGCTCTTCCAGCAGCAGACGCAGGTTGTTGCGGCGCAGGGCGACATTTTCCTGCCCCTGCAGGACCCCCACATAGGCCTGAACGGCAGATATCAGCACCGATTGCTCAACACTCAGCAGCTGCTGGCGCGTAGCGAGCACCAGTTCCTGGGCTGCCTGTTTGCGCAACCGTGTTTCGCCGCCGTCATACAGAAGCTGGGTCAGCTGGATCTGGGTGCCGAGATCGTTGTTGGTGAACTCGTTGAAGTTGCCGAACTGGTTGACGCTGCGGGAATAGGTATGGCTGGCGGTGAGTGTCCATTGGATCAGCGGGCGCAGCCGGGACACGGCAATGGCCACGTCCTCATCCGCAGCCCGCAGCAGCGCCCGGTTCTGTTCCAGCAGGCCGCTGGTCTTATAGGCGCCAATCATCGCGTCGGACAGGTTGTCCGCCGCGGCCTTCAGCGGCAGCAGCGCCGTGGCTGTCACGCCGCCGGCAAATACAAAAGCCTTAAACACACTCGCCGGAAATTTCATTCGCATCGGTTGCCTTATCTTTTGCCGCGCCGCCAGCCGCGGTGGTTTTTATCTGCACTCCGGGCGCTCCTTTGCACGGCGCCCGGCCTCTTGTTCAGTCTAACGGCAGCGGCCCTTGGGACGCAATGCCGCGCCCTGCGGGTCAGAGCGCGAATTCACGCGCCGCCGCAAACCCCGGAAGCACCGGGGCGCTGGCATTGAAGGCAAACCGCCAGGAAATCCGGGCGCCGCTTTTGTAGCCGATCTTCACCTCGCCAAGCGCGCCGGTCATCATCAGAGCCGCGATCCGGCCGCCGTCCTTAAGCTGGTCCAGCAAACCCGCAGGCAGCTCCTCGGCGCCGCCCTCAACCAGGATCACGTCATAGGGGCCGTGCTCTGCCGCGCCCCCGGCCAGCGGGCCGGTATGCACGATCGCATTGTCCGCGCCGGTTTCCGACAAAAGCTCCTGCGCGTCAGCGGCCATGTCCGCGTCTTCTTCGACGCCGATCACCATCTGCGCCACACGGGCTGCCACAGCAGTGGAGTAGCCCAGCCCGCAGGCCACATCGAGCACCAGTTCGTCGTTCTGCAGATCCACCGCATCCAGCATCTTGGCCAGGGTGCGCGGTTCCATCAGCACCCGGGTGCCGCCCAGTTTCACGTTCTGATCCGCATAAGCCGCCTCGCGCTGCGAGTCCGGGACAAACTGTTCCCGCGGGACTTCTAGCATCGCCTCGATGATCGGGTATTTGGTGACATCCGACGGACGGATCTGGGTGTCCACCATCATGCGGCGGCGCTCAGTGAAATCTGGCATCTGCTAAACTCATTTGTTCAGTCGGTCAGGCAGGTTGTGACATATCCCGGCCGGCACGGCAACGGGGCCTTTTGCGCCAAGCCCTAAAGTAGTGCAGCGCTGCAGCAGGACAACGGCTGCGGTTCAGAACCGGTTTCAGCCAGCGGGGCGGCTGCCCCCTGGCTGATGCAGATCCCGGATCTGTCTATGGATTGCCGCACAGCAGCCGCCCCCATGGTTCAGCCGCGCACGGGCTGTCAGAGCGCGCAGCTTTTGCAAAAGGGCGAGGCCGGGCGCAGGTCCAGCCAGTCATCGGCAATATTGTCACCGCAAATCCGGCAATAGCCGTAAGACCCTTCGCGCAGGCGGGCCAAAGCGGCATCGATGCGGCGCAGCTCTTCCAGGCCGGCCTTGGCGGGGAACGCGATAGAGCCGGCATGGCCTGCCCCGGCTTGCCGGGCAGACCCCATCTGCATCGCGTCCGGTGCAAGACCGGCATTTGCCAGGGTGCCTGCCAGCTGCATCCGGCGCACCTCAAGCGTTTGTTTTCTGGTGGAAAAGTCCATAGTACATGCCCTCCAGCTCAAATTTCGCATAACTTGCCGCGGGGTCAAAGCTACAGCCTTGATCCAGGTCAAGCTACTCGCGATTTTCGGGGATTGCACTACCTTATAAGTTGCAATTTTTGGTAAACTGCGTTGCAGGCACCGACCTGCCCCCGGCAATACCGCTGGCCTGCGCCGGGGCGGCTTGCTAGATATCCACGCAAAGAACCGGGCAGAGATAAGGAGCCTTAGACGATGATCAGGATTTTTGCGTGTGTGCTGATGCTGCTGGGGCTGGCCGCCTGCGAGACCACCAAGGGCGCGGGACGCGACATCTCCAAAGCCGGCCAGGCGATCAGCGGCGCCGCGCAGGATGTGCAAGACGCGCTGTAAGCCCGTCGGATTTGAGACAGGACCGCCCGGCCCCAGGCCGGGCGTTTTTTATTGCAGGGCTATTCGATCCCCAGCAGCGCCTTGGCTTCGGCCAGAATGGCGACCGAGGCCGCATGATCGCCGCCGTCATGCAGGCTTTGCCCCTCGTCGCGCATGTCCTGAACATCGGCCAGGTCATCCTCGCTGAGGGCGGTTCCCGCCGCAATCGCCGCGTCGATCTTGGCGATATCCGCCGGGCACTGGCCGGAAAACGCCGGCGCCGCCAACAGGCACAGCGCCGCGGCCAGGGTGGTGAGTTTCACTGTTTTGGTGGTCATGGGGCCATCCTCCGAAAGTTTGGCTGATGGGAGGATAGCAGTATTGCGGCGGACTTTCAGCCGCGGGGGTGATGAGAGGGTGGAACCGGCGGAGGTTGGCGCATGGGGCTGGGCGGGTTTTGGCCGGGGCGGTCAAGCTGGTGCAGTCAGTACTGGCCGGCCGAATACCCGAATTCGGTAAGATTCGATCTGAACGCGGAGGGCAGCGCCCGGCCCTGGGTGGGTGCGAAGCGCCCTCCCCGTTTTGCCAGAGGCAAACCTGTGGTTTGACGGGAGGGTCGGGCGTTGCCCGGCCTTTCGGCTGGGCGGGGCTCTTGGGGGTCGTGGATACGAAAAACGGGGCCGTGGCCCCGTGTTGCTTTGTTTAGAAATGTAGCGTTGTCACCGCAGAACACTGAGGTGCGGGCACGCAATAGGCTGCGCCAACCGCTTTCGCCCGCGCGCCCTCGAAAAGGGACAGCCTTAGCTGTCCATTTTGAGGGCGGAAATAAACGCTTCCTGCGGGATATCCACCTTGCCGAACTGGCGCATCTTCTTCTTGCCGGCTTTCTGCTTATCCAGCAGTTTCCGCTTCCGGGTGGCGTCGCCGCCATAGCATTTGGCGGTCACGTCCTTGCGCAGGGCGGACAGGGTCTCGCGCGCGATGACCTTGCCGCCGATGGCCGCCTGGATCGGGATCTTGAACATGTGGCGCGGGATCAGTTCTTTCAGCTTTTCGCACATCGCACGTCCGCGCATCTCAGCCCGGTCGCGGTGCACCATCATCGACAGCGCATCCACCGGCTCGTCGTTGACCAGCACCGACATCTTGACCAGCGCATCCTCGCGGTAGCCGGTCATCTGGTAGTCAAAGGAGGCATAGCCCTTGGTCACCGATTTCAGCCGGTCGTAGAAGTCGAACACCACCTCGTTCAGCGGCAGGTCATAGACCACCATGGCGCGGGAGCCGGCGTAGGTCAGGTCCTCCTGAATGCCGCGGCGCTCCTGGCACAGTTTCAGCACGTCGCCCAGATAGTCATCGGGCACCAGGATCGTCGCCTTGATGCGCGGCTCCTGGATGTGGTCGACCTTGGACATGTCGGGCATGTCGGCGGGGTTGTGCAGGTCGGTCTTCTCGCCGTCTTTCATGTAGACGTGGTAGATCACGCTGGGCGCGGTGGTGATCAGCTCAATATTGTATTCGCGTTCAATCCGGTCGCGGATCACTTCGAGGTGCAACAGACCCAGGAAGCCGCAGCGGAAGCCAAAGCCAAGTGCTGCGGAGGTTTCCATCTCGAAACTGAAAGACGCGTCGTTCAGGGCCAGCTTGTCGATGGCATCACGCAGGTCTTCAAACTCGGCGGAATCGACCGGGAAGAGGCCGCAGAACACCACCGGCTGGGCCGGTTTGAAGCCCGGCAGCGCGACCTCGGTGCCGTTGCGGTCGTTGGTGATGGTATCGCCGACGCGGGTGTCGCGCACCTGTTTGATCGAAGCGGTGAGGAAGCCGATCTCGCCGGGGCCCAGAGACTCGATCATCTGCATCTCGGGGCGGAACACGCCGATGCGGTCCACGTGGTGCAGGGTGTCGTTGGACATGAATTTGACCCGCATGCCCTTTTTCAGGGTGCCATCCATCACCCGTACCAGCACGATGACGCCAAGATAGGCGTCGTACCACGAATCCACCAGCATCGCCTTCAGCGGCGCGTCGCGGGTGCCTTTGGGGGCGGGCAAATGCTGCACGATGGCTTCCAGCGTTTCGCGGATGCCCTGGCCTGTTTTGGCCGAAACCCGGATGGCGCCCGAGGCGTCGATGCCGATCACATCCTCGATCTGTTCAGCGACGCGATCACAGTCAGAGGCCGGCAGGTCGATCTTGTTCAGCACCGGCACGATCTCGTGGTCGGCCTCCATCGCGTGATAGACATTGGCCAGGGTCTGCGCCTCGACCCCTTGCGAGCTGTCGACCACCAGCAGCGAGCCTTCGACCGCACGCATGGAGCGGGAGACCTCATAGGCGAAATCGACGTGGCCGGGGGTGTCGATCAGGTTCAGCACATATGTCTCGCCGTCATCGGCCTTGTAGTCGATGCGGACGGTATTGGCCTTGATGGTGATCCCGCGCTCGCGCTCGATATCCATCGAGTCGAGCAGCTGTTCCTTCATATCGCGGTCCTTCACCGTGCCGGTCTCCTGGATGAGCCGGTCAGCGAGGGTGGATTTGCCATGGTCGATATGGGCGACGATGGAGAAATTGCGGATCTTTGAGAGCTCTGTCATGCAAGGGGATATGATTTGGAATCGGGGTTTGGTCAAGGCTGATTGAATGCATAAAGAAGACCAGTCTAGTAATGAGCTAGAGACATTGTTTCAGCTGTTGACCGCTGAACTAGATACACACGCTGCTGAACCATTCCACAACGTGCTTCTAGTTCGAACAGCGCTCAGCGCGCTACCGCTACTAGCCGCAGGGTTGCCCTCTCCAGAAGAAGGCGCTGAAGCCAACTTATATTTTTTTTGTCGCATCTTCGCAGCCTCATCACGCAGTGCTGTCACATCGGCGCTTCAGATGATCTGGCTTTGACGTCTTCAATCGAGGCGGCAATTGCGCAGGCGAAGGGAACTTCAAAACGACTGGGCATTTGGCTGCCAAACGGCAACGTCACGACTTTGGCGCAAGACATCGCTTTAAGACTGTCGGCACACACTTCCCAACCATCGGCGGCTGATATCCTTGGACACTACTTGTCATTTTTTGCAGCTGGGCCGTACCAACGTGAAATGCAGCGGATCAGGCAAGACCTAGAGCAGCTTCCTAACAATCCACGGCAGCTACACTATCGAAAGTTCGTAAGTTCGTTTGGCGCTTTGAACTGGAAAGAAAAACTGTCGCATGACTGTTGGACTTTCTGGCGCGCCTGGTACCAAGGCTTCCTAGAAGGACAACCGATAGACTGGGACCTCCAGCGCCGGATTGCCCTGATTGGCGATGCGGTCTGGGACGCAGGCCCCGAAGCCGTCGCAGCCGAAATCGAACGCATCAGGGCTGAGTTCAGCGCACCGCGAGCAGGCAAGGAACGCTTTCCCAAACACGAACCGAAGTCCGTGAGCCACTTGATCGAAAACCGGATCATCTCCTCCGCAAGCCTGCAAGGGCTGGCCGCGCAGGTCACTCACAGCATTGACCGCTTCCACGCAGAAACCGGCGCCAATGCGCTTCCTGATGCCTTGGAACCGCTCACGGCTTTGCCGGCCTTGCTGCTGGCAGTAACCTCCGCCATCCAGAATGCGCTGAGCAGCGAAACCATTGCGAGCGAAACGGAAGATCAACTGAGAGCTGAGGTTGGCCGTCTCAATGCCAAGGTCGCTGAGCTGGAGGGCAAAATCTCCGGGCTTGAGGCCGTAATCGCAAGCCTGCCCAAGTCAGAGCACAAGGGCATTTTGCATCTGCTTGCCCAAACAGCGCTGTGGGGCAGTCTTGCTGGCGGGCTTTGGATGCTGAGCGGAGAAGATGCCGACCTGCGCAAACGCTATGAAAGCCTGATCGAAAGAAAAGAGCAAATCCGCGGTCTTTTGATGCGGGACGGGCTGCCGCAGACACAGGTTGAGAAATCGCTCCGCCCGGCCGCAAGGCCGGGCCGCGCCTGACCTTCCCGTCAAACGGCAGGTTTGCCTGCGGCAAAACGGGAAGGCGCGTTGCACGTTCCCAAGGCCAGCCGTGCCCCTTCGCATTTTGCCTCTAAGACTAATGCTTGGGCGCGGGCACATCCCTCCCCCGCAGCACAAACCCCGTCAAATTCTTCGCTCTCCCTGCGCGCGGCGGCAAAATGCGCTATACTCGCCTCATTCCGCGAAACGCGCAGACCTCTGGTGGGAGCCGCAGCAAGGAGGACGACCCGTATGGATGCAATCAAAGCGACCGAATATGCCCGCGCGCTCTATAGCGCGCATGGCGACAAGGCCGAGCTGGAAGCCGCGCAGAAGATGCGCCGCTGCGAAGCAGCCGGCAAAGACGATGAGGCGGCGGACTGGAAAGCCGTGCGCCAGGCGATCCGCGCAATGCGCGGACCAAACCAGACCTGAGACCGGCAGCCGCTGGAGTGCCGGGCAGCCGGCGCTCCAGCCCTGCTGAACACTGGCCTTCTCAACACCCCGTTTACCATGATTGAAACGCGCCTTGGCTTTTGGCATACTGCGGGCAATTCCGCGGGCATCAGATCCGCTTGCCAAAAAACGGGGCACGAGCCAGATGAAATTTTTCCTGACCGCCGCGCTTTGCGCCGGGTTTCTTGCAGCATTTACCCCTTCAGAGGCCGAGGCTGGCGCGATTGAACGCGCCTGCCGCCAGTCGGACCGCACCGCCGCCTCGCCCGGCCTGTGCAACTGCATTCAGAAGGTGGCCAACCGCAGCCTGACACGATCCGAGCGCAAGACCGTCTCGAAATGGTTTTCCGACCCGCACCAGGCCCAGGTGGTGCGCCAGTCCTCCAACCGCACGGACGAACGGCTGTGGCTGCGCTACAAGGCCTTTGGCGATCATGCGGCGCGCAACTGCGGCTGAGCCTGCCGTCTCCACTCCCTGACCTGCACAGTAAAGGCGTCCCAACGAATGCCTTTGCCCGTTTTGATACATCTGTGCTGCGGCATTTTCGCAAGGGGGAAAGGCTGCGCCTTTGCCCCCCTTGACCGGGCTGCTGCAACGCGGAACAAACGGCGTAAGGTATTGGAGCGATTGCATGTTGATCAAAGGTGTTACCCTGCGCGGGCTGGAAGTGTTCGAGGCGCTGGCCAAGACCGGATCGGTGGCGCAGGCGGCAGAGATGACCGGCCTCAGCCAGCCCGCCGTCAGCCAGCAGATGCGCAACTTGGAAAAGGCACTGGACAGCGAGCTGATCGACCATGGCCGCCGCCCGATGGTGCTGACCGCCGCCGGGCGCAGTTTCCTGGCCCGGACCGAGGCGGTCTTGTCGGAGCTGCGGCTGGCGCAAAGCGAGCTGACGGTGATGGATCTCAGCCACTTGCAAGCGCTGTCGATCGGTCTGATCGATGATTTCGACAATGACCTGACCCCGCGGCTGGCTACTATTCTAGCGGACAGCCTGACCCAGTGCCGGTTCAAGATGATCACCGCCTCCAGCCATGACATTGTGCAGGCAATTGAGGCCCGCGAGCTGCATATCGCCGTTGCCGCCACCGCCGGCGGGCTGCATGAGGGGCTGGTGGAATACCCGCTGGTGCGCGATCCCTTCATTCTGGTGGCGCCGCGCGGCGCATTGTCCGATGCGGCACAGGCGGCGGAGCAGCTGCAGGATTTGCCGTTCCTGCGCTATGCGCGCGAGCAGCTGATCTCGCAGCAGATCGAGGGGCTGCTGGTGCGCCAGAAGCTGGAGTTTGAGGACCGGTTCGAGGTCGGCTCGCATCTGGCGCTGATGGCGATGGTGGCGCGGCGGATCGGCTGGGCGGTGACCACGCCGCTGGGATATATGCGGGCAGCACGGTTCCACGATCAGATTGATGCGTTCCCGCTGCCCTTTGGCGAGATGTCGCGGACAATCTCGCTGTTCACGGCCGCCGATTGGGCCGACCGGGTGCCGCGCGACGTGGCAGAGACCCTGCGCCGCCTGGTGCAGACCCAGATGATCGACCCGGCGGTGCAGCAGCTGCCGTTTCTGGCGGGCGGGTTCCGGGTGATCGGTGCATAACTACAGGGCCGCTTTCAGCCCTTTGGCGGCGGCCTCGATCAGATCCAGGCAACCATCGAAGTCGCGGGTGTAATAGGGATCGGGCACATGGTCCGCGCCGGTTTCGGGTGCGTAAGCTGTGAACAGGCGCACGGGGGTACCATTGCCTGCTGGGCGCAACGCCTCGATGTTGTCCAGATTTCTGGCATCCATTGCGATAATCAGATCGAAGTCTGCAAAATCATCGCGGTGGAACTGCCGCGCCCGCAAGTCCGAGATATCCAGCCCCCGTGCCCGCGCTGCTGCCTGCATCGGGCCGTAAGGCGGCTCGCCTGCGTGATAGGACGCGGTGCCGGCGCTGTCGGTCTCAGCTCCGGGGCTGAGCGCGCGGAACACGCCCTCGGCGGCCGGAGAGCGGCAGATGTTTCCTAGGCAGACAAACAGAATACGGGTAGGCATGCGTCTAAGGCTCCTGTGAATAGGGTCAGTGATAGGAGGTTCCGCGGCGATGAGAAAGAGCGCGAAGATTGTCATTCTGACCGGCGCCGGGATTTCCGCCGAAAGCGGGCTGGGTACATTCCGCGACGAAGGGGGCCTGTGGGCGCAGCACCGGATCGAGGATGTGGCAACCCCGGAAGGTTTTGCCCGCAACCCGGATCTGGTGCATCGCTTTTACAACGCCCGCCGCGCCCAGGCGGCTAAAGCCCGGCCCAATGCGGCGCATCGGGCGCTTGCAGGGCTGCAAAGGGACCACCCGGGCGAGGTGGTCATTATCACCCAGAACGTGGACGGGCTGCACGAGGCCGGCGGTGCGGCGGAGGTGCTGCATATGCACGGCACGCTGGCGGGCGCGCTTTGCGCTGATTGCGGCCACCGCTGGCCCGCGCCGCTGCAGATGCACACAGGCACGCCCTGCCCCGCCTGCACGGCGCCTGCGGGCCGGCCCGACGTGGTCTGGTTCGGCGAGATCCCCCATTTCATGGAGGAGATCTATGCCCATCTGGCGCAGGCAGATGTCTTTGCCGCCATCGGCACCTCGGGCGAAGTCTACCCGGCGGCGGCCTTTGTCGATGAGGCGCATCTGGCGGGTGCCCATACGGTTGAGCTGAATCTGGAGCCGTCCTCCGCAGCCTCCCGCTTTGCCGAGCGTCGCTTTGGTCCGGCCAGCGAAACCGCTCCAGTCTGGGTCGCTGAGCAGCTGGGCTAGCCCCAAACGGCAAAAAGCCCGCCATCCGGCGGGCTTTGGGCGCGAAGGAGGGCTGCAGCGCAGCCTGACGCCGCGCCCGCCCTGCCTTATCCTGCCCGGGTTCAGTTGGAGTGGCCGCCGTGGCCTTCTGCCTTGCGCTCCAAATCCACAGGCACTTCGATTTCGACCTCGCCGGCGTTTTCGAACACCAGCGTGACTTTCACCACATCGCCGTGGTTCAGCGCCTGGTTCAGCCCCATGAACATGATGTGATCGCCGCCGCGCTTCAGCATATGGGTATCGCCCTCGGCAATGGCAAAGCCTTCTTCGACATGCATCATCTTCATGACGCCGTCATCACCTTCCTTGTGGGTGTGCAGCTGCACCCTGGCGGCCACATCCGAGCGGACATCGATCAGCCGGTCATCGGCATGGGTCTGGTTCATGATCGCCATGAAAGCAGCACCGGCCTTGGCGGTGGGCGAGGACACCCGCGCGTATTGGTCATGGACCATGATCTTGTGGGCACCGTCTGCATAAGCGGATCCGGCCAAAGCGGCTGCTGCAGCGGCGGCAAGGAATACAGATTTCAGGGACATTTTATGCCTCCTCATAAGAAACGATTGAATTTTGGGGTAATGGGCTTGTCTGCAATCAGGCCGCAGGCGGCGAACGCGCGGTGGCCCTTGGTTTGAAATAGCTGCCAATGGCGGCCTTATGCGAAACCGCGTGCACACGGCCCGCTGGCTGCCCGGGAACCGGCAGCGTGGCAGGCGGCGCCACGGCGTCCAGCAGATGCATCACGCAATCGGGGCAGCTGTGCGGCGGCTGGACCGGCTGGCCTTCGCTGTCCACATAGATAACTTCCGGCCCCAGACCTGTGCAGATCACCATCTGCCCGGCCGCATCGCGCGCACCCTGCCGTGCAGCAGCGCTATGGCCTGTCAGGGCAACCGCAAGGGCCAGGAACAGGCCAAGGTTAAGGCGCAGAATGTGTTTCATCACAGGCTGATATGCCCGCCCTGTGCCGCCGCCGCAAGAGCCATCACCGCGGCAGATTGCGCAAACGCAAACACCGCGCCGGGTTTCCCCGGCGCGGTGCCTGTAACTGTAATCCGGTGAAAGGATCAGGCCAGTTCGGCCAAGCCAAGCCTATCAGGCTTCGGCGGCTTGTGCCTTGGCGATCTCTTTTTTCACTTTCAGGGCGGTGTCGGACAGCTCTTCGTTCTTGGCTTTTGCCAGGAAGGCGTCCAGACCGCCACGGTGATCAACCGAGCGCAGGGCTGCTGCGGAGATCTTCAGCTTGACACCGCGGCCCAGGGTCTCGGACTGCAGGGTCACATCATTCAGGTTCGGCAGAAACCGGCGGCGGGTTCTGTTTTTCGCGTGGCTGACATTGTTGCCAGTCATCGGGCCTTTTCCGGTCAGTTCGCAACGGCGCGACATATCATCATCCTTCGTTTTTCGGAGGTCCGGAGCAGATCCGGACCAAATCACAAGGGGCGCTGCCATTGGCTGCGCCCGAAAACTGGTCCGCTGCTCATACGATCAACCAGCAACAGCGTCAAGTGATTCAACTCAGCTTTCTTGAGGCGCTTACTGCCCGTTTTCCTGTTCGGCTGCAAGCCTTTCAAGCCGGGCGTCCGCAGCGGCGCCAAGCTGCGGCCTGCCGCGCTGGCGCGCGACCCGCGCCAGGCGCTGCCAATAGGTCTGCGAGCGCCTGCGCCGCTCTCTGTGCAGACCCAGAACCCGCGCCGCAGTCAGCGGCCCCGTGTGCAGCATGGACTGCAGATCCCAGAAACTGCCGCCCTCGCGGATCACCTGGCTGGCCGGGTGGCCGCCGCAGGACAGCCGGCACAGCTGCAGGTCGGGAAACACCGCCTGTATGTACAGCGCGTGGTTCAGGTCCATCTTGCGGAACGGATCGAACAGTACCACCCCCTGAACGCCGTGGCGGCCATAACAGATCAGGTCGCCCAGCGCCTCATCGAAAGCGGCCGCTTCCTTGCGGCGGCGGTCATGCGGCACCGCACCTTGCGCAATGGTGTATTGCGGCGAGACGGCGATCAGCCGCTTCAGGTTCAGCGCCGAAGAAAACCGCAACGCCCCGTAGCCGCCCATGGAAAACCCCATGGCCGCCGCGTCCCTATAGCCTTTGGTCAGGTTTTTCAGGCTGCGCGACAGCGCCTGGGTTTCGCTGTTCACATACCAATCATTGTTGCGGCACTGGATATGCAGATGCGCATAGCCGTGCCGGGTCATGTTTTTCACCGGGCCGCGGTCTTCGAATTCGCCCGCCACAGCGACCCGCTGGCGAAAGGTCGCAAACAGGCGCTTTGCCCCCGCGTTGAACAGCGAGGCGCGCAGCTTTTCGCCGTCAAAGACCCGGATCTCCTGCATGGCGGTCAGCCCTTCAGATGGTCCTGCAGCATCTGCTGCGCCGCCGCCGCCGGGGTCAGCGCACCCTTGGCCACCTGGCCGGACAGCTCTGCCATGGCGGATTGGGCACTGGCGGTATGCAGCCGCGCCAGCAATGCCTGGCGCACTTCCTGATCGAACCAGTAGCAGGATTGATCCGCGCGCCGCCGCTCCCAATGGCCGTTGTCGCGGCGCCAGACGGTCAGCGCCTGCATCTCTTCCCAGGCTTGTTCCAGCCCGTGTTCCTCGACTGCCGAGACCATCAGCGCCTTGGGGAAGCCCTCGGGGTCCTGCGGGCGCTTGCGCAACAGGCGCAGGGCACCCGCGTAGTCAGCGCAGGTGCGGGTGGCGACGGGTTTCAGAGGGCCGTCTGCCTTGTTGACCAGGATGAGGTCGGCCATTTCCATGATACCGCGCTTCACGCCCTGCAGTTCATCGCCGCCGGCGGGTGCCAGCAGCAGCAGGAACAGGTCCGACATCTCGGCCACCACGGTTTCCGACTGGCCGACGCCGACGGTTTCAACCAGCACCACGTCAAACCCTGCCGCCTCGCACAGGGCCACCGCCTCACGCGAGCGGCGGGCGACGCCGCCCAGGTGGGTCTGGCTGGGGGACGGGCGGATAAAAGCGTTCTTGTCGCGGCTGAGGCGCTCCATCCGGGTCTTGTCGCCCAGGATTGAACCGCCGGAGCGTGCCGAGCTGGGGTCCACCGCCAGCACCGCGACGCGCAGACCCAGCGCTGTCAGCATCATGCCGAAGCTTTCGATGAAGGTGGACTTACCCACCCCCGGTGTGCCCGACAGGCCGATGCGCAGCGACTGGCGTTTGTGTTTTGCCAGCTCCGACAGCAGTTCCTGCGCCTTGGTTCGGTGATCGTCGCGGCCGCTTTCCACCAGGGTGATGGCGCGCGCCAAGGCCCGGCGGTCGCCGGCCAGGATCTTCTGCTTCAGCTGTTCGGTATCCATGCGTGTCTTCCTGTCGTGATGGGCGGACCTTGGCGCAAGCGTGGCTGCAAAGTCCAGTCCCTGCCGTTTGCCGCGCAACCTACATCAGCCGATGCCGCAGAAAAGGCGGCAAATCCGCCGCGCTTGATCCGGTTTGCGCAAGCTCTACCCCGGCAGACTGGCCGCTGGACCTGACCGCCGGCTTTGGCGATAAGGCGGCATGACCAGATTGCCGATCGAAGACGCCCTCCCCGAACTGCTGGACGCCCTGCGCGGCCATCGCCGTGCTGTGCTGCAGGCGCCGCCCGGCGCGGGCAAGACCACCCGGGTGCCGCTGGCGATGCTGGAGGCGGGCCTGACCCAGGGCCGCATTGTGATGCTGGAACCCCGCCGCCTGGCCGCCCGCGCCGCCGCCGAGCGGATGGCGGAAACGCTGGGCGAGAAACCCGGCCAGACCGTCGGCTATAGGGTGCGCGGCGATGCCAAGGTCTCGAAGTCCACCCGGATCGAGGTGGTGACCGAGGGCATCCTGACCCGGATGCTGCAGTCGGACCCGGACCTGCCCGGCGTCGGCGCTGTGATCTTTGATGAATTCCACGAACGCTCCCTGAACGCCGACCTGGGGCTTGCCCTGTGTCTCGAAGTGGCCGGGGCGCTGCGCGATGACCTGATCCTGATGGCGATGTCGGCAACGCTGGACGCGGAACCGGTGGCGGCGCTGATGGAGGCGCCGATGGTCACCTCCGAGGGGCGTAGCTATCCGGTGGAGACGCGCTGGCTGGAACGCCCCCTGCCTGCCCAGGCCCGGCGCGGCGATGCATTGGCGGATCTGGTGGTGCAGGCGGAAAGGGACACCCGCAGCGCAGACAGGGATCAGGGCGGCGGCATTCTGGTGTTTCTGCCGGGTGAGGGCGAAATCCGCCGCGCTGCCGGTGCCTTGGCCAAACGCCTGCCCGGCCATTGCCATATCCGCCCGCTGTTCGGCGCCCTGCCCTTTGCCGAGCAGCGCGCCGCCATTCAGCCCGAAAAGGGCGGGCGCAAGGTGGTTCTGGCAACCTCGATTGCCGAAACCTCGCTGACCATTCAGGACATCCGGGTGGTGGTGGATATGGGGCAGTCCAGGCGGGCGCGGTTTGATCCCGGCTCCGGCATGTCGCGGCTGGTCACCGAAAAGGCCACCCGCGCCGAGGCCACCCAGCGCCAGGGCCGTGCAGGCCGGGTGGCCAAGGGCGTCTGCTACCGGCTGTGGACCAGGGGCGAGGAAGGCGCGCTGATGGGTTTCGCCCCGGCCGAGATTGAAAGCGCCGACCTTACGGATCTGGCGCTGGAACTGGCATTGTGGGGCGCAGCACCGGAGGATCTGTCATTCCTCAGCCCGCCGCCTGCCGGCGCGCTGAGCGAAGCGCAAGCGCTGCTGCAGATGCTGGGCGCGTTGACTGCGCAGGGGCGGATCACCAAACACGGCAAGGCGCTCTCATCCCTGCCGCTGCATCCCCGCCTTGGCCATATGCTGCTGACCGCCGGCCCGGCTGCGGCGCCGCTGGCAGCCCTCTTGGGCGAGCGCGACCCGCTGCGCGGCGCCCCTGCCGATCTGCTATTGCGGCTGAAGGCGCTAAAGGACCCCAAGGGGTTTGAACGCGCCCGCCCCTATCAGCTGAACCGCCCGGTGGTGGAGCGGATCAAAAGCGAGGCTAGGCGGCTGGAACGGCAGGCCGGGCGCGGCACCGCTACTGTTACAGGTACTGGCACGCTGTCCCCGGCAGCAATGGCCGCGCTGGCCTATCCCGACCGCATCGGACAGCGGCGCAAGGGCGACGCGCCGCGTTTTGTGCTGTCCGGCGGCAAGGGCGCGGTGCTGGAAAGCAGCGACACGCTGGCGGGGGCGCCTTTCATCGTGGCGCTGGACACCGACGGCAACCCGCGTGAGGCGAGGATCCGGATGGCGGCGCAGATCTCCCAAAGCGAAATCCGCGAGCTGTTTGCGGATCAGATCGCTTGGGATGAAATGTGCGAGTGGTCCAAGCGTGACCGCCGGGTGGCGGCCCGCCAGCAGGAGCGGCTGGGTGCCGTCGTGCTGGATGACCGGATCTGGAAGGACGTGCCGCCGGACGCGGTGGCGCGGGCGATGCTGGACGGCGTGCGCGACCTCGGCCTGCGGCTGTCAGGGGCTGGAGCACGGCTGGCGGCACGGGTGGAGCTGGTGCGCGGCGAAGGACATGATTTGCCGGATTTCTCCCTCCCCGGCCTGACGGATACGCTGGAAGACTGGCTGCTGCCGATGCTGGACGGGGTGAAATCTGCCGGGGACTGGAAACGTTTCGACCTGCTGCCCGCGCTGCGCGCCGCCCTCAACTGGGAGCAGACGCAGCTTCTGGACCGCGAGGCGCCGGGTAGTTTCATCACGCCGCTGGGGCGCAAGATCCCGATCAGCTATGACGGTGAGGTGCCGGAAATCTCGGTCCGTCTGCAGGAGCTGTTCGGCGTCAGCCGCCACCCATGCGTGGGCGGCGTGCCGCTGAAGATAGCCCTTTTGTCGCCGGCACAGCGCCCGATTCAAATCACCCGCGACCTGCCAGGTTTTTGGGCGGGGTCATACGCGGACGTCCGCAAGGACATGCGCGCGCAATACCCCAGGCATCCCTGGCCCGAGGATCCCACACAGGAAGACCCGACATTGCGGGCAAAACGGCGCAAATAGCCACCCGCAGCGCGCCGCAAGGCGCGCTGCGCGGCCCAACGGCTGGCGGCGCATCTGTGATGCGCTGTCCTGGCGGCGGGAGCCCTGCCCCTCCGGTGCTGCCCGGCACCCGAAGCGGCGGCACTGCGACGCTTCGCGGCAAACGCAAACGGTGCATAAATGCGGCAGCCTGCGCGCCGCCCCCGGCGGCATATCTCAGGCCGCGGCCTTGAAACTCCGGGCATTCAGGCTTACTTTCCCACAATTCCACACAAAACACGGGACCAACCCAACCACAAAGGCTTAGCAGATATGACAAGCACTCTGATCCGCGCCTGGGAAGAAATTCTCAAGCCGATGCTGAAACGACCAAACCGCCTGCAAGTCGCCGCGCTGTGCTGCCGCACCGGCGAGGACGGCAAAGAAGTGCTGATGATCACCAGCCGTGGCACCGGCCGCTGGATCCTGCCCAAAGGCTGGCCGGTCGAGGGCAAGGACGGACCGGATTCCGCCCTGCAGGAAGCCTGGGAAGAAGCTGGCGTCCGCGAGGCCCGCATCTCGCCAAAGCCGATCGGTGAGTACAACTACACCAAATACCACGACAACGGCACCGAGGAACCGGTGACGACGCTGATTTTCTCCGCCGAGGTAGAACAGCTGACCGACGACTATCCTGAATCCGCTGAGCGCAACCGCCAATGGATGCGCCCGGAACAGGCCGCAACGCTGGTGCAGGAGCCGCAACTGCAGGAGCTTTTGCGTCAATTGTAAAAGTTATGTGACATTTTCATGCCTAACGCTTGATCCGTGACCGGAGCAGCGTTAGGCGCGTGCGCAGACCCCGGAATCAGGAATGCGACGATGAGCGATCAAGATCAGCGCACGCAATGGAACACGCTGGACAAGGATCTGAACAGGATCTCCCAGCTCGAACTGGCGACAGCCTATGCCTCCCGGCCTCTGGTAGGGCCCGGCATCGCACTGGCCTTTATCGTAGTGGCCGGCCTGGCGGCCGGCGTGTTCTTCGGCGGCTCGGCGATGAATATGGTGGTGATCGCCGCCGCCGCATTCGGCGCCTATATGGCGATCAATATCGGCGCCAATGACGTTGCCAACAACATGGGGCCGGCGGTCGGCGCCAATGCGCTGACCATGGGCGGCGCCATTGTGATTGCCGCCATTGCCGAAAGCGCCGGTGCGCTGCTGGCGGGCGGCGACGTGGTTTCAACCATCTCCAAGGGCATCATCGACCCCGCTGCGGTTTCCAGCAGCAGCGTGTTCATCTGGGCGATGATGGCAGCCCTCATTTCCTCGGCGCTGTGGGTGAACCTGGCCACCTGGGTCGGCGCGCCGGTCTCCACCACCCATTCGGTGGTGGGCGGCGTGCTGGGCGCCGGTGTGGCTGCCGCAGGCATTGCCGCGGTGAACTGGCCCACCATGGGCAAGATCGCCGCCAGCTGGGTGATTTCGCCCGTTTTGGGCGGGGTGGTTGCCGCGCTGTTTCTGGCCTTCATCAAGGCCAAGATCATCTACCAGGACGACAAGATCGCCGCCGCCCGGCGCTGGGTGCCGGTACTGGTGGGCATCATGGCAGGCGCCTTTGCCGCCTATCTGGCGCTGAAGGGCCTGAAGCGGATCGTCAAGATCGACCTGCAGACCGCACTGCTGATCGGTGCAGGCGCCGGGGCGCTGTCTTATGTCATCACCGCGCCGCTGATCAAACGCCAGTCCGAGGGCATGGAAAACCGCAACAAATCGCTGAAGGCGCTGTTCGGCCTGCCGCTGGTGATTTCCGCCGCGCTTCTGTCCTTTGCCCATGGCGCCAATGATGTCGCCAATGCGGTCGGTCCGCTGGCGGCCATCGTGCATGCAACCGAGTTCGGCGACTTCGCCTCCAAGGTCACTATTCCCACATGGGTAATGGTGATCGGCGCCTTCGGCATCTCGTTCGGCCTGTTCCTGTTCGGCCCCAAGCTAATCCGCATGGTCGGCAGCCAGATCACCAAGCTGAACCCGATGCGCGCATTCTGCGTGTCCCTGTCCGCCGCCATCACCGTGATTGTGGCCAGCTGGCTGGGCCTGCCGGTATCCTCCACCCATATCGCGGTGGGGGCGGTGTTCGGCGTCGGGTTTTTCCGCGAATGGCACATGGAGCGCCGCCTGAAGAAAACCGTCGAAGGGCGCCCGGCAGCAAAGCGTATCGCCCCCGAAGAACGCCGCCGCCGCAAGCTGGTGCGCCGCAGCCACTTTATGACCATCGTGGCCGCCTGGGTGATTACCGTGCCAGCTGCCGCACTGCTGTCAGCGGTGATCTTCCTGCTGCTGAACGCCATCGTCGGCTGATCCGCACTGCCGCGGCATTTAAAAGCCCCCGCGCCAGCCGGCTGCGGGGGCTTTTCCTTTCGCGGTTCAGAACGTCTCGACCCAGGGCCGCAGCACCAGCTCGTCGCTCCAGGCTGTACGGTCCTGATTGATCAGATGCATGTATTCCCGGGCAATCGCGTCCGGATCAAGCATGCTGCCGGTCTTCCCCTCCGCAGCAGCCTTTTCTTCCCGTTCTGCGGTACGGATCGCGCCATCGACATTGATCCAGGCCACATGAATACCTTTAGGATGCAATTCCCGCGCCATGGACTGTGCAAGCCCTCTCTGCGCGAACTTCCCCATCGCAAATGCAGCCGAGTTTGCAAATCCCTTTACCCCGGCGGAAGCCCCGGTGAACAAAATGGTGCCGCGGCAACCCTTTCTCATCTGCTGGGCCAGCATCCGCCGGGCGGCGGCTTGCCCCAGCAGAAATGAGCCGAAAGCGGTTATCTCCACGGATTTCCGCACAGTTTCCGGATCAAGGTCCGCAATGCTCCCCCTTTGCAGCGCGGAAGGATTGTAGCAGGCGACCCGCAGATCGCCCTGCAAGCCGTCCACCAGCGCAGCCACACCCAATGCGTCCGTGCCGTCCAGCTGATGCAGCTCGGCGCCGGTCTCCGACGCGAGCGCCTCCAGCTTGGCTATGTTGCGCGCTGCAAGATGCAGCTCGTAGCCGTCGCGGGACATCGCCCGGGCAAAGGACTCCGACAGTCCCGTCCCTGCGCCGATAATCAATGCAGCCGGTTTCGGTAATTTGTTTGCCATCGCTGGACCTCCCGTTCATGTCCGGGAGGATGCTGGCGTCAACACGGACTGCGCGCAAGAGGCCGCAGCTGCGGATCACCGCGTCACTTCACGGACATGTGTCAGGCGGGCGCGGCTGCCGGCAATTGCGCAAGGATCTCCGAAGCGGGCAGCACCGTGCCAAAGCCGGCATGCAGCGCCGACAGCGTCACCTCCAGCACCTGCCCGGCGTCTAGCTCGCCGCCCTTGCGTGCCGGCAGCGAGAAAGCGATCAGCGCATCCTCAACAACCTGGATTTCAAACCCCAGGTTGGCTGCGGAACGGGCGGTCGAGTTGACGCAGAAGGCCGCAACCCCGCCTGCAATCACCAGCCGGGAGATGCCGCCGTCGCGCAGATGCTGTTCCAGCCCGGTGCCAACAAACCCGGAAGAGCCGGTTTTCCAGAACACCGCCTCGCCGTCCGCCGGCATGGCGCATTCCATAGGCTGGCCGCTGGGCAGATCGCGGCGAAACCCGCTTTCGGGGCGCGGGTCGTCATGCATCACATGCACAACCGGCCGGCCGGCTGCGCGGAAGGCGGCAGCCAGACCGGCAATCTTCTCTTCGGCCTTCGGATTAGCCCGCTGGCGGCCGGAGGCGGTCACATTTGCCATCTCTTGCTGCATGTCGACAATCAGCAAAGCGGTGTTTTGATCCATGAAAAATCCCTCGCGCTTGAATACAGGCGCGAGGATTGCAGAGCAGAACGGAATAGGCCAGCGCAATCCCCCGTTCCGTTTAGGTCAAAACGAACGGTCCTGTCAGACGCGTGGCGCCGGGCCTTTGGCCCGGCGCCACGCCCAACTGGCAAGGTTCATTCTATTGAATGCACCGCGACAGGCGGGAGCGCCCGCGCTCCGCGAAACCAGCAGACGTCAGCCGCCGATACACCAGCGCATGACAGCCTTTTGCGCATGCAGCCGGTTTTCCGCCTCGTCAAAGATCACCGATTGCGGCCCATCCATCACGGCGCTTGTCACCTCTTCCTCGCGGTGGGCTGGCAGGCAGTGCATGAACAGCGCGTCAGGTTTGGCAGCAGCCATCAGATCGTCATTCACCTGATAGGGGCGCAGCATGTTGTGGCGGCGCTCCTTGGAGGACTGGCTGTCATGCATCGATACCCAGGTATCGGCCACAATAAGATCGGCCCCTTCAACGGCTTTGAACGCGTCCCGCTCAACGGTCACCTTGGAGCCCGCCTTGCGCGCCAGGCCGATGAATTCCTCCTCCGGATCCAGTTGCGCCGGGCCGGTGAAAGTGAGGTCGAACCCGAACTGCCCAGCGGCATGCAGGAAGGAGGCACAGACGTTGTTGCCATCGCCGGCCCAGACCACTTTCTTGCCCTTGATCGACCCGCGGTGCTCCTCATAGGTCAGCACGTCCGCCATGATCTGGCAGGGGTGGGTACGGTCCGTCAGGCCGTTGATCACCGGCACGTCGGAGTATTCCGCCATCTCGGTCAGCACAGTTTCGTCAAAGGTGCGGATCATGATCATGTCGACGTAGCGCGACAGTACACGGGCAGTGTCGGCGATGGTTTCGCCGTGACCCAGCTGCATGTCCTTGCCCGACAGCACCATTGTCTGGCCGCCCATCTGGCGCACGCCGGCGTCAAAGGACACCCGGGTCCGGGTCGAGGGTTTTTCAAAGATCAGCGCCACCATCCGGTCCTTCAGCGGCAGCTCATCATCCAAGGCGGCCTTGGGCTGGCCAAGGCGCGCTTGCTTGGTGGCTTTGGCCTGATCGATGATTGCGCGCAGGTCGGAGGGGTCGGTTTTGTGAATGTCGAGAAAATGGTTCATGACTGTATCGCTTTATTCTGGCGAAGGCCCGGGGGCGCTGCCCCCGGACCCCCGGGATATTTTCTGCAAGAGGAAGCTTATGCGGCTGCAACCTGGGCGGCGGTTTTCTCCAGGCGGCTGACGGCCTCGGCGATGTCCTCGTCAGTGAGGGTCAGCGGCGGCAGGAGGCGGATCACGTTGTCCGCTGCGGGGACGGTGATCAGTTCGTTATCATAGCCGGCCTGGACCACATCCGCGTTCACCGCCTTGCACTTGAGCCCCAGCATCAGGCCGGAACCGCGGACTTCCCCGAAGACGTCAGGATGATCGGCAACAAGCCCCTCCAGCTTCTGCCGCATGAGGCCCGCCTTGCGGTTCACCTCAGCCAGGAAGTCCGGGTCAGCCACATGATCCATCACCGCGCAGCCCACCGCGCAGCCCAACGGGTTGCCGCCATAGGTGGAGCCATGGGTGCCCGCAGTCATGCCGCTGGCCGCGTCTTCGGTGGCGAGCACCGCCCCCAGCGGGAAGCCGCCGCCAATACCCTTGGCCACCATCATGATGTCGGGGGTGATGCCTGCCCATTCATGGGCAAACAGCTTGCCGGTCCGCCCCACCCCGCATTGCACCTCATCCAGGATCAGCAGCAGGCCGTGCTCATCACAGATTGCGCGCAGCGCCTTCAGCTCGGCATCGGGCACCGGACGGATGCCGCCCTCGCCCTGCACCGGCTCGATCAGGATCGCGGCAGTGCTGTCCGAAATGGCATTGGTGACGCCATCCAGATCGCCGAAGGTCAGATGAACAAATCCGGGTAGCAGCGGACCAAAGCCCTTGACCATTTTTTCAGACCCTGCGGCGGCGATGCCGGCCGAGGACCGGCCATGAAAGGAACCGTCAAAAGTGATAATCTCCACCCGCTCCTGCCGGCCCTTGTCATAGAAATACTTGCGCGCCATTTTCACTGCCAGCTCGCAGGCCTCGGTGCCGGAGTTGGTGAAGAACACGGTATCGGCGAAGGTATGCTCCACCAGCTTGTCCGCCAGCGCCTGCTGCTGCGGAATGTGGTACAGGTTGGAGACATGCCATAAGGCTTGCGCCTGGGTCGTCAGCGCCTCCACCAGCGCCGGATGGGCATGGCCCAGCGCATTCACGGCAATGCCCGAGCCCAGATCCAGAAAGCGTCGCCCGTCCGCCGCGGTCAGCCAGGCGCCTTCGCCTTTGACGAACTCAAGCGGTGCACGGTTGTAGGTCGGCAGAACGGACGGGATCATCAGGATCATCCTTTTCAAAGGTTGAAGCCAAAGCTGTGCAACAGCTGGGGCCTTGGGTCAACGGTAGGTCAATGATTTTGGAATGGGATGCGCCATGAAAGGACACAACAGATCAAAGGGCCGGTCACGCCAGGCGGCGTCGGCGTCGCGAAACGGTGATATCTGCACGTTTGATCATGGGTGGGTTCCATAGTGGAGGATTGAGCGAAAGAAAACCCCTTTTGCACAACGCTGCCCGCCAATCCGCCGCAGCGCGCCGCGCGTCCCTTCACCTTTGCCGAAATACTCCGGGGTGAATTGGCCGCCAGGCCAAGAGGGGCAGCGCCCCTTCCTGCGCAAGACTGCTGCCGATTGCAGAGCGTTTTCTCTTGCATCCCGCGGCGGCTTGCCGCACCGCTTTGCCATGACCCGTTACACCCCGCAGAACCCGGCTCTGGCTGCCGCCCTGATCCTGGCGGCGACAACCTTCATCGCTGGCACCACTCTGCTGGCCAAGGCACTGGGGACCGGGAGCCTGGGGGCGCCGCTGCACCCGTTGCAGATCAGCCATGGGCGCTTCCTGTTTGCCTTCATGGGCATTTCAACCGCCGTGCTGATCCTGCGGCCCAGGTTCATCCGGCCGCATTGGGGCTATCACATCGGGCGCACCTCCTTTGGCTGGGCCGGGGTAACGCTGATGTTTGCCTCGGTTGCCTATATCCCGCTGGCCGATGCTACCGCGATAGCCTTCCTGAACCCGGTTTTCGGCATGCTGCTGGCGATCCCGCTGCTGGGCGAGCGGGTCGGTCCCTGGCGTTGGGGCGCGGCGCTGATTGCCATGATCGGCGCGATGATCCTGCTGCGGCCGGCACCTGCCAGCTTTCAGCCTGCGGCGCTGCTCGCACTTGGGGCAGCAGCGATCATGGGGCTGGAGCTGATATTCATCAAAAAGCTCGCGGGCCGCGAAGGGCCTTTGCAAGTTCTGTGGTTCAACAACCTGCTGGGCGTGATGATTGCCAGCTGCGCCGTGCTGCCGGTCTGGCAAATGCCCAGCCTTGCACAATGGGGCGCGCTGGCCGCACTGGGGCTGCTGATGGCCTGTGCCCAGGCCTGTTTCATCAATGGCATGGCCCGTGCTGATGCCTCTTTTGTGGCGCCGTTCAGCTATGCAACGCTTGTCTTTGCAGCCCTTTATGACTTTATTGGCTTTGGCGTGGTGCCGGATGCCATTTCTTTCCTTGGCGCCTTTATCATTCTGGCGGGCGCCGCCATCCTTGCCTGGCGGGAAGGGCGGCCCAGTCCCCCGGCGGGCCGCGCGGCTGCAGCGGCGCACAAGCCTTAGCCGCCCGGCCATCACGAGAAGTTATTTCCGGCGCCAGGCCCGCATGCGACCCTTGCGTCGAAAAACGGCATTTTCCCTGCATCTTCCGCGCCACGCTGTCCTTTGACAGAACAGGAGGACGCAGATGCACGAGAGGCGAATTCCCGAATGGCTGCGCCATGCGCCGGTGCCTTCGGTGCGGGACTTTGGCGTTCTGGCCGGGCTGGAGGCCGTGGTGCGCGGCACTTTGATCTCTGTCTTTCCGCTGATCATGTACCGGGCATTGGGTGATGCCGGGATGGTTTCCGCCTCCTATTTCGCGGTCGGCATCCTATCGCTGCTGGCCGGGCTGATGGTCCCTGCCCTGATCCAGGCGGTGCCGCGCCGCTGGGCCTATTCGCTTGGGGCGCTGATGTTTGTTGCCTCTGCCGGCTTTGCCATCGAGGGCAGCCCGGTTTCGGTGCTTGCTGCCCTTGCACTGAACACAGTGGCGGCGGTGACCACTTTCATCTGCTTCAACGCTTATGTGCTGGACTACATCTCCCGGATGGAACTCGGGCAATGCGAAACCTCGCGGATGTTCTATTCGGCCCTTGGCTGGACCGCCGGGCCAGTGGCGGGCGTGCTGCTGCTGGAGGTCTGGGCGCCCGCCCCGTTTCTGATCTCTGGCGCTGCGGCACTGGTGATGCTGGCGGCCTTCTGGTGGATGCGCATGGGCAACGGCAAGCAGATCGCCCGCGCCCGCGGCCCGGCCTCTAATCCCTTGACCTACGTGCCGCGTTTTCTGGCACAGCCGCGTTTGGTCGCTGGCTGGCTGTTTGCGGTGATCCGCTCGGCCGGGTGGTGGATCTATGTGGTCTACCTGCCGATCTTTGCCATCGAAAAGGGCCTGGGCGAGGAGCTGGGCGGTATCTTGCTGTCCGTTACCAATGCCGCCCTGTTCGGCGCACCGCTGCTGCAGCGCTGGGTGCAACAGCATTCGATCCGGCTTGCGGTGCAGGCCGGCTTTTTGGGGGTAACCGCCTGTTTTGGCGCCGCATGTGTTGCCCAGGGCTGGCCTGCTGTGTCGATCACCTTGCTGGTGGCTGGTTCGGCCGCACTGATCCTGTTGGATATCTGTGCGGGTCTGCCGTTTCTGATGGCGGTGAAACCATCCGAGCGCACTGAGATGTCGGCGGTTTACTCCAGCTACCGCGACATTTCCGGCATTCTGACCCCTGGCGTTGCCTGGCTGGTTCTGCTGGCTGCGCCGGTTGCGGGGATTTTTGCGGCAGGTGCGGCAGCCACCGCGGGGGCGGTACTGCTGGCCGGAAACCTGCACCCGCGGCTTGGACGCAGGAAACAAGTTCAGCCGTCAGGCGAAGATCCGGTTCCGGCAGAATAGCAGCGTCAGGGTTTCAGCCGGTAGCCGGAGCGCAGCATGGCCCAGGCCAACAGGCACACCACAAAGGTGGCACCGCTGCAAACCGCCAGCCCCAGCAGCGGCGGACTGTCGGAGGTGCCGATCACCCCGAATCGCACGCCGTCGATCAGGTAGAAGACCGGGTTCAGATGCGAAATCACCTTCAGAACCGGCGGCAATGCCTCAACCGAATAGAAGGTGCCCGACAGAAAGGCGAGCGGAGTGACGATGAAATTGGTGATCGCCGCCATCTGATCGAATTTGTCAGCAAAGACGCCCGCAACGATGCCCAAGCCGCCCAGAAACGCCGCACCCAGCACGATGAACACCAGCGCTGTCAGCGGATGCGCCGGCACGATCTGCAGCACTGCCATCAGCCCCAGCCCGATGGCCAGCGCCACCAGCGTGCCGCGCGCCACCGCCCCGGCCAAATAGCCCAGCAGGATCTCCAGCCCTGACAAGGGCGGCATCAGCGTGTCGACAATGTTACCCTGCACCTTGGCAATCACGATGGAAGAGGACGTGTTTGCAAAAGCGTTCTGAATCACCGTCATCATCATGATGCCCGGCGCCAGGAAGGTCAGGAACGGCACCCCCATCACATCACCGCGCTGAGGGCCGATGGCAATGTTGAAGATCATCAGAAACAGCGCCGCGGTCATCAGCGGCGCCAGCAGAGTCTGGGTCCAGACCGCCAGAAACCGCTTCACCTCGCGCCAGGCCAGCGCCTTAAGCCCCAGCCAGTTCACCCGCCCGAACCGGCGTGCGCCCAATTCAACCTGATACCCCTGATCCGCCATGCTGCCCCCGTTTTTCGCTGCTTTGCCTGCATAACGGCTGCGGCAAGGGGCGCAAGATGCCTTGTAACTCCGCCAGCAGTGATTAGAATAGGGCGATCACACGGAATATGATGGCGGCCGCAGAATCCCTGGGGCCGCTATTAGCTTGGAAAGGCAACAGATGTCCTGGACAGACGAGCGCGTCGAACTGCTCAAGAAAATGTGGGGCGAGGGTCAGTCGGCCAGCCAGATCGCCAAAGAACTGGGCGGCGTCACCCGCAACGCGGTGATCGGCAAGGTGCACCGCCTCGGCCTGTCCAACCGCAACAGCGGCACAACCAAGGCCGCCGAGCCCAAGGAAAAGCCCGCAGCAGCCCCCGCCGCTGCGGCACCGAAACCTGCGGCCGCAGCCAAACCCAAGCCGCAGCCCAAGACCGAGCCGGCCCGCCCCGCAGCGGTCCAGCCCGCGGCAGCCGAAGCCCGGCCCGCGACGCCTGCACGCCGCCAGATCATCCCGGCCGGCCAGCCATTGCCGCCGCAGCCTTCGGCCAATGAAATCAGCCCCGAAGCACTGGCCAAGGTCAACGAGATCGAAAAGAAGGCCAAGAAGCTGAGCCTGATGGATCTGACCGAACGCACCTGCAAATGGCCGGTGGGCGATCCCGCGACCGAGGATTTCTGGTTCTGCGGCCTGCCTTCCCAGCAAGGCAAACCCTATTGCGAAGCGCATGTGGGCGTGGCGTTCCAGCCGATGTCCTCGCGCCGCGACCGCCGCCGCTGAGGATCGGGCAAGCACTCGCTGCCTGCGCGAACGCTTCTGCATCAAATCAAACCCGCGCCTTGCCGCGCGGGTTTTTCATTTCTGCGGTCCGTTTGCCCGGTAGACGGCTCAGGAGCAGGGCACCGGGTAACTGAGCGCTAAATCAGTTTGCCACCGGACCTTCGGAGGTGAATTTCGGGATCACACTGCCCGAGGCCGCGTCCGGCTCAATCCCCGGCCAGTTGCCTTCGGCCAGGTTGATGTTTTCCGGAATGTCCTCTTCCCAGAAACCGACGACAACGTCAGTGATGTTCAGATACAGCTTGTCATCCACAATGCGCCACAGGTTCGGATTAGCGGGCACTTTACCGCCGCGCGACACACCATAGGCGCAGTGGCCGTCATATTGCGGCGCATAATGGGCCGGATTTTCCAAAAACGCGTCGCGGTTGGCCGCGGTTGAAAACGCCCAGGTCGCGCCGTTGTGTTCGGCTGTAAAATCCGCGTGCCCCCGGACCGGTTCAGGCTGCGCGGTGCCCACCGGGTTCATGTCCAGGCTGCGGTAGGCCACCACGTCATAGCCGGAGACGGCAAATCCGGTTCCATCGACATATTGCTCGCCTGCAAAGGCCGGCAGGGCAAAGGACAGCGCTGCCACGGCAGCAAATGCAAAACGCTTCATGAAATCATCCCTTTCATCGGTGATCGCTTCAATTCGGGCACCGGCATCTTAACCGGCTTCGTGTCAGACACTATAGGTCCCGGCGCAAATGCGAAGGGGGGTTCACGCGGCTGTGTGCACAGACGAGACCCCGTGAGCATTTTGTAAAATTTCCGCCTCCGTACCTTCCAGTCATTGGAATTTCCAAATCCCCTCTTATCTCTGCCACAGCCAATTGCCGCAGCGCGTGCGATTGACCGCAAAACGGAAACAATCAAAGCAAGGCCCGACAGATGAGCGACACCCTCTATACCCCGCCGAAAGTCTGGAAGTGGGAGCAAGAAAACGGCGGCGAGTTTGCCTCCACCAACCGCCCCGTTGCCGGTGCGACGCATGACAAGGAACTGCCGGCTGGCAAGCACCCGCTGCAGCTTTACTCTCTGGCGACCCCGAACGGGGTAAAGGTCACAGTGATGCTGGAGGAGCTTCTGGCCAAGGGCCATGCGGGCGCCGAATATGACGCCTGGATTATCAAGATCGGCGACGGCGACCAGTTCGGTTCCGGCTTTGTTGGGATCAACCCGAACTCCAAGATCCCGGCGCTGCTGGACCGCAGCGGCGATGAACCGGTGCGGGTGTTCGAAAGCGGTTCGATCCTGATGCATCTGGCCGAGAAATTCGGAGAATTCCTGCCCAAGGACGGCACTGCGCGCACCGAGACCCTGAGCTGGCTGTTCTGGCAGATGGGCAGCGCCCCGTATTTGGGTGGCGGCTTTGGCCATTTCTATGCCTATGCGCCGGAAAAGTGGCAGTATCCGATCGACCGCTTTGCGATGGAGAGCAAACGCCAGCTTGACGTGCTGGACCGGCAGCTGGCGGAGCGGACTTACATTGCGGGTGAGGAATACACCATTGCCGATATGGCAATCTGGTCCTGGTACGGCCAGCTGGTTCTGGGCCGTCTTTATGATGCGGCAGAGTTCCTGGACGTGGAAAGCTACACCAATGTGGTCCGCTGGGCCAAGGCGATCGACGCCCGCCCGGCAGTGCAGCGCGGCCGCATGGTGAACCGGTCATTCGGCGATTTGCACATGCAGCTGCACGAGCGCCACGACGCAAGCGATTTCGCCACCCGCACCCAGGACAAGCTGGAACCGGCAGCGGAGTAACCGCCTGCCAAGCCCTCCCGCGCCCGCGATAGCCCAGGCAATGCCTGGGCTTCCTTTTGCGGCCTTGGGCCCGGCGCCGCGCTGACGCGCGGCGCGCCACCGATTGCAAGCAGCCTTTCAACCTTTGCCGGGTCAAGGGCTGGCACATTCTCGAACAAGCGCTTAACGGGGCAAATTTCTCTGTAAGCGCTTCTCAGCAGAAAGGGCCGCGCTGTGCACAGCACAGCGCCACGCCCAACTGTGAGGCACATTTGCAAAATGTGCCGGAGCAGGCGGGAGCCTACCGTGACAGCTGCAGTCAGACCAACCGCGGCGGCTTGTCCGGGTTGCTGCCCGGGATCTCCGGCTGGAGGGCGTCCGGTTCCGGCGGCTGCGGCAGATCGAACCGCAACCCGACCCGGGCCAGGCTGGCCGCGACCGGATCCTCTGCCGCAAAAAAGGCCACATCCATCGCCCCCGCCTCAATTCCGGAAAAGGTCAGCGCTTCGCCCGCGGCCTTGGCCAGCGACGGTTGCGCAGCCTCCTTGGCGCCGACAAACCCCAGGAGATGCCCCTGCCCCCCGCCGGCATACCGCACCCCCGCCAGATAGGCCGCAGCCGCCAGCCCGCCGGCAGTAGCCAGCTTGGCGTCCAGCGACGTCAGCAGCACCTCCGGCAACCCGGTTGGCGGCGTAAACTCCGCAATGCCGGCTTCCACCTCGTCCGGGGTGTGGCCAAGGGTCTGATGCAACCAGCCGACCGCGCCGGCAGGGATCAGAATGGCAGAGGGCGCCACCTCCAGGTTCAGGCCCAGCCCGATCCCCTGCCCGGCGAGCATCTGCGTGATGACGCGGCCGGAAAGCCCCGCATAAGGCACCGCCCGGCCCGCAAACTGCGCCAAGCGCTCTTCGCGGTCGAACACCAGCACAAAGGCACCCTCAGGTGTCTCAAACAGCTCAGGCGAGATCTGCCCGCCGGCGGCTTCTTCGGTCAGCATCAGGAACAGTTCGCTGTCAGCCAGCCGCTCGTAGAACCGCAGCCGGGCAGCATCGTCTGCAGGGGCCGCCTCCATCGCCGCATGGGCCAGATCCAGCGGGGTTTCTTCTGTCATCGCATCAGCTCCTTCACCCGGGCCTGCAGCACTGGCAGCAGTTCGGCCTCGAACCAGGGGTTTTTCTTCAGCCATCCGGTATTACGCCAGGACGGATGCGGCAAGGGGAAGACCTGCGGCGCATGATCCCGCCAGCCCTGAACCAGCGGTGTCAGCGGCCCCTTCACCCCCAGGTGATAGCGCTGCGCATGCGCGCCGACCAGCACCTTGAGGCGGACATCCGGCAGCTGCGCCATCACTTGGGCATGCCAGGTTTTACTGCAAATGGCAGGCGGTGGCAGATCCGCCTTTTTGCCGTTGTAGCCGGGAAAACAGAACCCCATCGGCACCACCGCCACCCGGTCCTTGTCATAGAATTCCGCCTCAGTGAGGCCCAGCCAGGCCCGCAGCCGGTCACCGGACGGGTCAGTAAAGGGCCGGCCGCTTTCATGTACCCGCGCACCCGGCGCCTGGCCGGCAATCAGGATCCGCGCTGAGGGGCGGAACCACACAACCGGGCGCGGCTCATGCGCGGTGGCGGTGGCGGCAAAGCGGTCCGAACAGATCCGGCAGCCCCGAATCTCCGCCTTCAATTGCTGCCCGGACTTCATTGTCCCGCCCTTGGAAACAGTCATCTCTCGCCCCGCCTTGCCATCCTGCCGCCAAAAAACCCGTCCCGCACCCCGGATCGGGGCTGAATTGGTTAAAACTTCATTGATCAATTATGGTACAATTCGACATAATAAAGCCAAATTCGCGGCGTAGGCCATTAACACTCTTTTGATACCAAAGAGCCACGGGCGCGTCAGTGCGCCATTGTGAACACGAGGCAGACAGAGCCCGCAAGAGGGCCGCACGAGCAGCACCGGAACCAGCAATGCTTGAGTTTGAAAACGTCAGCAAGTCCTTCTGGACAGGGACCCAGCGCAAGGTGATCCTTGACCGCGTGTCGTTCCGCGTCGAGCCGGGCAAATCGCTGGGCGTGCTGGCTCCGAACGGCACCGGCAAGACTACGCTGATCAACATGATGGCCGGCCTGGAAAAACCGGATGAGGGTGAGATCCGCCGCAATTGCAAGATTTCCTTTCCGCTGGGATTCATGGGCGGGGTGATCAGCCGCCTGTCCGCAATGGAAAACTGCCGCTACATCGCCAAACTGTATGGCCTGGATCCCGACTATGTGGAGGCCTATTGCCGCTGGCTGTGCGGTCTGGGCGAATATTTCGACCAGCCGATCGGCACTTATTCTTCGGGGATGCGGGCACGGTTCAGCTTCTCGCTGATGCTGGCGCTGGACTTTGACATCTACTTGATCGATGAAGGCATGCCCAGCACCACGGATGTGGAGTTCAACCGCAAGGCCGGCGAAATCCTGCAGGAGCGGCTGGAGACAACCACAATCATCATCGTCTCCCACCAAGCCAAGACGCTGGAGAAATTTGCCCGTTCAGCTGCGGTCCTGCTGCAGGGCCAGTTGCACATTTTTGACACTTTGGAAGAAGCGAAACAGCTCTATGACTACGAAACCGAGAGCTAAAAAGTTCCGCATCCGCCGCAGTCCCGCTGCAGCCGGAGCCAGCGGCGCCGGGGATCAGCCTCAGGCGGCCGGCGCAGCTGCAAGCCCGGCGGCCGGGCATTCCCAGCCCCGAACAGCCGCTGCCGCCCGGCCCGCGGCGCCTGCAGCAGCATCGGCAGCCCAGGCAGCCCCGGCAAATCCGGGCGCAGCACATCCGGCTGAAACGCAGACCCGCGCCGCGCCGCTGTCCGGCATGGTCAGCTCGGCCCGCGAGACCCAGCAGGAAACCGATATCAATGCGATCCGCCACGAAGGCCTGACCGGCCGTCAATTGCGCCTGGCCCGCCGGATGGCGCAGAAACACAATCTTGCCCCTACCTCGGATTTTGAAGCCGTGCAGATGCTGCGCGAACGCGGCATCGACCCGTTCAAGCGCGCCAATATGCTGGAACTGGTGGTGCCGCAAAACAAGGCGCAGCCCGCAGGCACCCCGCCTGCACCCGGTTCGGTCCAGCTGCCGCAAACAGTGCCCGCGGGCAAAACCACCCTGCCCTCGACCGAGCTGAGCCCGGCAGAGCGGCGCACCCGTGAAATCCAGGAAATCCAGCGCGATATCGCCCGCCGCCGCCGCCGCAAACTGACCTTGCTGGCAGCCCGGCTGGCCTTTTTCGTGCTGCTGCCGACACTGGCCGCGGGGTTTTACTTCTATTCGGTGGCGACGCCGATGTATTCCTCCAAATCCGAGTTCCTGGTGCTTAAGGCCGACAGCGCGGGCGGCGGTGTCGGCGGCTTGCTGTCGGGCACTCAGTTCGCCACCAGCCAGGACTCGATTGCAGTGCAAAGCTACCTGATGTCCAAGGAGGCGATGCTGCGGCTGGACCGCGAGGCAGGTTTCAAGGCGCATTTCACCCAAGCCTGGCTGGACCCGATCCAGCGGCTGCAGAGCGACCCGACAAACGAGGAAGCCTATGCCACCTACAGCCGCAACGTGAAGATCGGCTATGACCCGACCGAGGGCGTGGTGCGGATGGAAGTCTCTGCCGCCGATCCCGAAGCCGCGGCAGAGTTTTCGAGCAAGCTGATTTCCTATGCGCAGGAGAAGGTGAACAACCTGTCGCAGCAAAAGCGTGCCGACCAGATGTCGGAAGCCGCATCCGCCCTGTCAGACGCCGAAGGCCAGCGCCGGGCAGCGCAGGAACAGCTTGTGCTGCTGCAGCAGCAAGGTTCGGTTCTGGACCCCGAAGGGGTGGTGGTATCGCTGCGCCAGCAGATCAGCACCTTTGAAATCCAGCTGGAGGAAAAACGGCTGGAACTGGCCGCCCTTCAGGACAATGCCCGGCCCAACCGGGCAAAGGTGTCCGGCGCCGAGGCCGACATCCGGCGGCTGCAAGCAGTGATCGCAAGCCTCAACAACCGGATGGTCGACGCCTCGGCCGGCGAAAACTCGCTGGCCAATCTGCGGATCCAGATTCAGATGGCCCAGGCCGATCTGGCGACCCGCGATCTGATGCTGCAATCGGCCTTGCAGCAAGTGGAAACCACCCGTCTGGAGGCCAATCGCCAGGTCCGCTATCTGACCACCGCGGTGGAGCCTGTTCCCAGCCAGGAACCGTCTTATCCGCGCAAGTTCGAGAATACCGTTTTGGCTTTCCTGATCTTTTCCGGTATTTATCTGATGTGCTCGCTTACCGCGTCTATCCTGCGGGAACAGGTCTCATCATAAAGCCATCGGAAGCTCATGAAAAACATCGATATCGCCGGCCTCACTATCGGCAATGATTGTCCGCTGACATTCATCGCCGGCCCCTGCCAGCTGGAAACCGCAGACCATGCCCGGATGATTGCCGGGCAGCTGAAAGAGGCCTGCGACAAGGCCGGCGCCCAGTTTGTGTTCAAAGCCTCCTATGACAAGGCCAACCGGACCTCGCTGTCCGGCAAGCGCGGCCTGGGGCTGGACGAAGGACTGAAGGTGCTGGACACCATCCGCCGCGAATTCGGCGTGCCGGTGCTGACCGATGTGCACACCGAAGCGCAATGCGCGGTGGCGGCCGAGGCCGTTGATATCCTGCAAATTCCCGCCTTTCTGTGCCGCCAGACCGACATGCTGCTGGCGGCAGGCAATACCGGCAAGGCGGTGAACATCAAAAAGGGCCAGTTCCTGGCACCCTGGGACATGGCCAATGTGGTTGCCAAGGTGGAAAGCACCGGCAACACCAATATCCTGCTGACCGAACGCGGCACCTCCTTTGGCTACAACACCCTGGTCGCCGACATGCGGTCGCTGCCGCAGATGGCGCAGGGCGGCTACCCGGTGGTGATGGACGCCACCCATTCGGTTCAGCAGCCCGGCGGCAAGGGCGGCTCCACCGGCGGCCAGCGCGAGTTTGCCCCGCTGATGGCGCGCGCGGCTGTCTCTCTCGGTATTTCAGCGGTGTTCATCGAAACCCATGAGGACCCGGACACCGCGCCGTCCGACGGGCCGAACATGATCTATCTGGATCAGATGCCGCAGCTTATCGGCAGCCTGATGCGCTTTGATGCGCTGGCCAAGGCCGATCCCATCCGTATTTGAACCAGCAAAGAGATTTCAGAGATGACAAAACCCCAGTCCGAGGTGACCCCGAACACCTGGAGCTTTCTGCGCGACGCGATGATCAAGCCCACGGGTTTCCGCGAATATGACGCACGCTGGAAGTACCCGGAGGAGATCAACCTGCCCGGCATGACCGCCCTGGGCCTGGGGCTGGGCACCCAGATGCGCAAACGCGGGATCGAGCCGGTGATTGCGGTCGGCAACGATTACCGGGATTATTCGCTGGCGATCAAAAACGCCCTGATCCTCGGCCTGATGCAGGCCGGTATCCAAGTGAAGGACATTGGACCCGCCGTGTCGCCAATGGCCTATTTCGCGCAGTTCCACCTGGATGTGCCTGCCGTCGCCATGGTCACCGCCTCGCACAACCCCAACGGCTGGACCGGCGTCAAGATGGGCTTTGAGCGCCCGCTGACCCACGGCCCGGACGAGATGGACGAGCTGCGTGACATCGTGCTGAACGGCGAAGGCCAGCCCGCTCCGGGCGGCTCTTACGAGTTCGTGGATGGCGTGAAAGAGGCCTACCTTGACGATCTGGTAGGAGATTTCAAAATGTCCCGCCCGCTGAAGGTGGTTTGCGCCACCGGCAACGGCACCGCCTCGGCCTTTGCGCCCGAGTTGTTCAAGCGTTTGGGGGTTGAGGTGGTTGAGAGCCACAACGAGCTGGACTACACCTTCCCGCATTACAACCCCAACCCCGAAGCCATGGAAATGCTGCATGACATGTCGGCATCGGTGAAAGCCTCGGGCGCCGATCTGGCGCTTGGCTTTGACGGCGACGGCGACCGTTGCGGCGTGGTGGATGACGAGGGCGAGGAGATCTTTGCCGACAAGGTGGGTGTGATCATGGCGCGCGATCTGTCCAAAATCTATCCGAACTCCACCTTTGTGGCGGATGTGAAATCCACCGGGTTGTTTGCCTCTGACCCCGAGCTGCAAAAGAACGGTGTGACGGCGGATTACTGGAAAACCGGCCACAGCCACATGAAGCGGCGGGTCAAGGAAATCGGCGCCCTGGCCGGGTTCGAGAAATCCGGCCACTACTTCCTGGCTGAACCCATCGGCCGTGGCTATGACTGCGGCATGCGGGTGGCGGTTGAAGTCTGCAAGATGCTGGACCGCAATCCGGATCAGTCGATGTCGGACCTGCGCAAGGCCCTGCCCAAGACCTGGTCCACCCCGACCATGTCGCCCTATTGCGCAGATACCGAAAAATACGGCGTTTTGGAGCGGCTGGTGCAGAAACTGGTGGCCAAGCATGAGGCGGGCGACAGCCTTGCCGGCCGGGCGATCAAAGAAGTTGTCACCGTGAATGGTGCGCGGGTGATCCTGGACAATGGCTCCTGGGGGCTGGTGCGCGCGTCGTCCAACACGCCGAACCTGGTGGTGGTCTGCGAAAGCTCCGAAAGCGAAGACGAGATGCGGGCGATTTTCGCGGATATCGACGCGGTGATCCGCACCGAGCCGCAGGTCGGCGATTACGACCAAACAATCTGATCCCAGAGGCACTTGAGTGGTTTCGCCTGCTGACGCAGGCGACCGGCGCCCGCCTTCGGCGGGCGCTTCTTTCTGCTGAGAAGCGGTGTAAGGGGTGAAGGCCGTCTTGGAATTGATCCGGGTGATCAATTCAGGCCCGAATGGGCGAAGCCCTGCCCTTAGCTGCGCCATACCAAGTGTAAGGCGCCTGCAGCCGCGTCAAGGACAGGCCGGGCTGCGGTCCTCCTTGACCCGGCCTCCGGCGGGGCAGATCAATCGCCGCCCAGGAGTTTCAGCAACTGGTCCCGCGCTTCTTGTTCGATGCGCTGTTTCAGCACGTCGTTCAGGTCCTGCTCCGGCGCAATTTCGGTGTTCAGCTCTTCACTCAGCTTCTGGCGCACGCGGTCCTTGGCTTCCTGCTCGATCTCGTCGATTTTCGGCTGCAGCGCCTGGCTCAGGTCCGGACGGATATCCGGGTTTTCCCAAGGACCGGTGATCCGCACCGGGATGGTCAGCACCTGATCACTGCCTGCCCGCACCAACTGGGGAATAAACAGATAATCCAGATCCCGCGCGCCCAGCCCGATCCGGCCCTTGCCTTCGGCGCGGAACCCCTTGAGCAGAACCAGAAGATCCTGGTTGCGCAGGTTGCCGCCGTCAATTATGTAACTGGCCGTCATCTGATCAAACACGGTGCTGCCGCCATTACCGCCCGAGCGCATCAGCTGCTCCAGATCGAAACCGGTAAAGAACCCTTTGCCCGCTTCCAGCCAGCCCTTGCCGTTGAGCGAGCGCATGATAGCGTCTGCTGAGTTTCCGGCCCCCAGGAACTCCAGCTCCCCCAGCGCCTCGCCGTTCAGCCGGCTGTAGCCCGCGGTTTCGCCCAGGGCCCGCTCCAGCCTGATGCCGTTGAACGAGAGCTTGCCGCCCACCGACAGGCCATTGCGGTTGTTGGCAACCAGCTGCCCCCGCACCTGGCCGCCGAACATGGAGGCCGGCAGGAACTTCAGCACCGCGCGGCTGCGCTCAACCGTCAGGTTCAGCGTGCTGGCTCCCAGGATCACACCGCCGGTATTCAAGCTGTCAAAGGACAGGTCAATGACAGCATCCGCCAGCCCCAGCGCCGAGGCATCAATCGCGCCCTTCGGCCAGCCCGCCGCGGCTGCCCCGCCGCTGCCAGAGCTGCCCGTCCCGCCAGCCAACGCGGAGAAATCCAGCGCGCCGCCGCGCAGTTGCGCAGTAATCTCCGGCCGCTTGTTGAATTCTGCATCCGCGGCGCCGGTCAGCTTGTTGCCGCCCAGCTCAACCGCCAGATCACGCATCGACAGCCGTCCGTCGGCGGTATAGGTCACATCGGCGCCGAACACGGTCTTTTGCGCCAAGGCATCCGGCAGGGCCAGCCCCAGCGCGACACCCGTTTGCAACGCATCATCAGCGCCAAAGGTCAGCCGCCCGCTGGCCTCGCCGTTGATATCGGCATGGCCGTCAAACCGCCCCTTGCCGCCCGGTGCCGTCACCGTTGCCCCGATCGAGGACACCTTACCGGCCAGAAACGCTGCAAAGGTGCCGATCTCGGCATCCACCTCCACCGGCTCCCCCGCCGGGCGCAGGGTCGCCCTGGCGTTCACGGTGCCATCGGGTTCCGGCCACAGCAGGCTAAGGTCGATGTTTTTCATCTCCACCGGCGCTTCGCCATATGCGGCGTAGCGCAGCGAGGCCCCGGTCAGATCGACCGCTTCAATCCTGAGCGGCAGCGCACCGCTGCTGCTTGCGGCCGGACCGCCAGAGGCTGGGGCGCCGCTGCCAAAGACCCAGTTGCCGATGCCGTCCTCGTTGGTGGCCAGGTTCAGATGCGGCAGGATCGCCGAAATTTCCGTGACCCGCACATCGCCCTGCAACAGCTCTGCCGCCGCCACGCCGATGGTCAGACGCTCGGCCTGCAGCATCGGCTCGGGTCCCGCCCAGTCTGCATTGGACAGCGTCACCGCGTCCGCCTTGACCCCCAGCGTCGGCCAGAAGGTAAAGCGCACCTTGCCGCCGAACGCCAGCTTGCGGCCCGTCTGCGTCTCCAGCTGATCAGCCGCCAGCCGCGCGATTTTCTCGCCCGGCAGCAGCAGCACCAGCCCCGCCAGCACCACCACCGTCAGCACCAGCGCGGTCACAACCCGGATTATCAGCTTCATCAGCCCACTCCTCATGTCTTGCCCCCCTGTAGTCCAAGGGTCTTTTTGCCAGCTTACCGTCTGGTGGAGCGGGTGCAATGCAGGAAGCCGCTTCCTGCATCAAAGCTTCGCGCGTTTTGACCGCAGGATAGCCGTTTCCGGAGAACAGGCCGAACAGCAGATAGGGCAGCCGCTGCCAGATGGAGCCGATCTTTCCGGCAAAATGCATCTCCCGGCGGAAAAAGAAGTGCTCGTCTACGGGGAGGCCTTGTTTGGCGAGGATATGGCGGACGGTGGTTCAGGCTTCGCGCGCGGTTAGAGGCATCTGCTTGGCTTGAGACCGCCATTTCTTCGCCTCAGCGGTGAAGAGAGCAACCTTGGCAGACACAGTTCCAGAAGACACCGGATATGCACTAGGACACACAAAACCCCGAAAACCGGCGGCACCTTCAAACGCTACATTGGCGTCGTTGCAGAATTTTGCGCCCGCTGGCTACGGGCTTTGGCGCTCCGCCTTCAACACCAAACGAAGGGCAGGCGTTGCCCGGCCTTGCGGCCGTGCAAAGGGAAAATGCAGCCGCCGGGTGCACAGGAGGTGTGCAGAGGGGGGTCACACCTGACACCCCCGTTTTCCTTGCCTCTTACCGCATTCCTGATATATGCGCGCGAATGACCAGTACCCCGTCCAGCAACCCGCCCAGCCTCCGCCCCGACCTTGCCCCCCGCCCGCAGTTCGGTGATGCGCCGCGCCCGGACCAGCCGACGCTCGGCATGGTGTCGCTCGGCTGCCCCAAAGCGCTGGTGGACAGTGAGCGCATCCTGACCCGGCTGCGCGCCGAAGGCTACGGCATCTCGCCCGACTACGCCGGCGCCGACGCCGTAATCGTCAACACTTGCGGCTTCCTGGACAGCGCCAAGGCGGAAAGCCTTGAGGCGATCGGTGAGGCGCTGAAGGAAAACGGCAAAGTCATCGTCACCGGCTGCCTCGGCGCCGAGCCGGACTATATCCGCGAGCACCACCCGCGCATCCACGCGGTCACCGGCCCGCATCAGTACGAACAGGTGCTGGACGCGGTGCATTCCGCAGTGCCGCCTTCCCCGAACCCTTACGTGGACCTGCTGCCTGCGGCCGGCGTCAAGCTCACCCCGCGGCACTTCAGCTATCTGAAGATTTCCGAGGGCTGCAACCACAAGTGCAAGTTCTGCATCATCCCGGATATGCGCGGCAAGCTGGCCTCCCGCCCCGTCCACGCGGTGCTGCGCGAGGCGGAAAAGCTGGTCGGGGCCGGGGTCCGTGAACTGCTGGTGATCAGCCAGGACACCTCTGCCTATGGGCTGGACCGCAAGTATTCCAGCCACCCCTGGAAGGGGGAGGAGGTGCGCAGCCATATCCTCGACCTCAGCCGCGAGCTGGGCAGGCTGGCCCCGGCAGAGGACCTGTGGGTGCGGCTGCACTATGTCTACCCCTACCCCTTTGTGCGCGACCTGATCCCGCTGATGGCGGACCCGGACAACGCGCTGCTGCCCTATCTGGACATCCCCTTCCAGCACGCTCACCCGGATGTGCTGCGCCGCATGGCCCGCCCCGCGGCGGCAGCCAAGACGCTGGACGAAATCCGCGCCTGGCGCGCGGCCTGCCCGGATATCACCCTGCGCTCCACCTTCATCGTTGGCTTCCCCGGCGAGACCGAGGGTGAGTTCCAGCACCTGCTCGACTGGATGGACGAGGCGCAGCTGGATCGTGTTGGCTGTTTCAAATACGAAAACGTCGATGGTGCGCGCTCGAACGACCTTCCGGACCATGTACCGGAAGAAGTGAAGCAGGAACGCTGGGAACGCTTCATGGAGAAGGCCCAGGCGATCTCCGAGGCGAAACTTGAGGCGAAAGTCGGCCAGACGATGCAGGTCATTGTCGACGACATCGACGAAGACGGCATCGCCACCTGCCGCACCAAAGCCGACGCGCCGGAGATCGACGGCAACCTGTTCATTGATGATGGGGTTGAAGAGTTGAAAGTCGGCGATATGGTCACCGTTGAGGTTGATGAGGCCGGGGAGTACGACCTTTGGGGTGTGAGAACCGCCTAAGGCACAACGCGCAGCATTTTCACTGCGCCCGCAGCGCCTCTACCTCAGCTTCCTCTTCTATTGATTGGACACTGGCGTCCGTCTGTGGCTCTCGGATTCTTGGTGCAGGTTTCCTCCAAGAAGAAAGGTCTTGGCCAATCTCGCGATAGAACTTTGGAACAATCTCTTCAAGTTCCGCAATAAAGTTCGTTTGCTGAGTGAATTTTGCCCCCAACCGCTTTGCCACATAGATATGAAAACTGACGACTTGGAGCCCGTTTTTGTCTTTTTCACAGAGATCAGGATCAGCGAACAGTTCCACCAAAGAGAATTGAGTGTCTTCACTGCGGCCGGGCCAAGTCATTCGAACAAAGAGATCATCATTGACTTCGCTCTTCAATTGGCGAAGCAGCCAATTCAATCGTGCCTTAGAAGACTTCTTGTCTTCGGGTGCTCTGAGCGTCATACCTGCTTCAATCGTCCGGCGATTTAGATCCGCCACGATCTCCAAATTTGCCGCAGCATCTGGTATTTCAAAGCTGACCTGCAGTTGGTGATCTTCCCTTAGTTGGTTCAGTTCATCTTTGTGCCGGTCAGCAGGATTCTTTGCATGTTTCCGGTTTAAACGCTCTCTTACGTTTGTTTCCGTCTGCCTGCTCAAGATTAATGACAAATCTTTGGTTTCCTGATGCCAAGCTTCCAATACCGCAATCGCTTCTGGAGACTTAGCAAGTATCTTGCCTCCTGCCGAAACAAGCTTGTTCAGTTCGCCCCAATCTGGCGGCATGCGGTCGAAACCGCGAATACCTGCGCTTTCATGCGTTAAAAAGCGCCTCAATTCATTCAGCAACACACGCTGATCATCGTCGGCAACACCGTCGTTGCTGATCAGTAAGTCAACCGTTGTCAGGACGAACATCCATGACCAGTGGAAAACTGGGACCTTCGAGCGGCTTCTACGGACATCCTCCAGCGGATGGCTGGCGGGCAATGTCGCAAATTGGTTGGAAATTGTAATGACGCAGTCAATCCTGTTGTCCTTTGCCAGGCTGCGGTATTTTTCTATTTGCTCTGCAGTCAGGGGATTATTGCCAATCTTGGCCTCCACCATGGCGCGCCATTCTCGAGAGCCGTTTCCCACGACAATCAGCCCGTCAGGGCGATCTTTGCCTCCCTCTTTCTGACCGTCAAAGACTACTTCTGTGAATGTCTCCACGGTTGTGCGCTTCCCGGTTCGTTGCCCCAATGACGCTAACAACTCTGATGCAAGTTCCTCAACTTTGGAAAGGCACGCCAAAAGAATTGAGGTCGTCCGTCCCTCTTTGGAGTTATTGGACAACACCGGAAAAAGGCGCGCAGGCTCCCCCTGCTTTAGATATTCTGGTCTGTCCATGATGCCCTCCAAGCCCCTCTCGCAAATTCAGTAAAGCCCTATGGATATACAATCCTAGAATGATTTTGCACAACTTATAAGACATTGCAAAGGTTGAAGCAGCACGGATCATCATTGCCGAAGTCTACCAGCTAACATTTCGCTCCCTGTCTGCTACGCTCTCCCCCAACCGCAACCAGCCAGGGAGAGCCCCCAGCCATGACAGACACTCCGGAAATCGCCCAGAAAGCCCCCTTCCCCGTCGAAGTGACTGAGGGAAAGACCTATTTCTGGTGCGCCTGCGGCAAGTCGCAAAAGCAGCCGTTCTGCGATGCCTCGCACAAGGGCACGGCGTTCGAGCCGGTGAAATACAAAGCAGAAAAGGACGGCAAGCTGTTCTTTTGCGGCTGCAAGCACTCTGGCAAAAAGCCCTTATGCGACGGCAGCCACTCAAAGCTGTAACAGACCATCCCGCACGCCAAGCACGCCAGGCCTGCCAAGCCCGCCGGGCAGATCACGCCTGGCAGGCCATGCTGCGGCCTAAGGCATCAGCCGTTGGAATACATCCCCGGTGGGACAAAACTCTGGAACCGCAGGGGTGCCGTCATCGCGGCGGGTGGAGATCCACAGCGCGCAGGACTGGCTGCAGCCCGCACCGCGGCAGGCGGTCACCATCCGGGCATAGTCCAAACCGTTGAGCTGCCCGGTTTTCACCGCATGATCGAGATCGACGCCCGCGGCCTTGGCCACGGCGCGCAACAGCCACAGGTGGCGGAAGATATTGCCGAGGCTCCGGGCCTCCGCATCCATGTCCTTCACGCGCTGCGGCCCTTCAACTGCATCAGCACATCCGCATTGCGGCAGCCGGGCATCGGTGCTTCAGCGTGGTCATGGGCGGACAGAAAAGCCTCGCATTGATCCGTCGCGCCGCAGCCGCGGCAGCGGGTGATCATCTCGGCCCAGTCCGCGTGGCTGATATCCCCCGCGGCAAAGGCAGATGTAAGATCCGCCCCCACAGCCTGGCCCATCCGGGCCATCAGCCGGAAATGATACAAGGGGTCCCCCAATGGCTGCATGTTCGAACTCCTTAAAGAGACCGGAAGAAATCCGGAGCCATCAGGCCTGCTGCTCGTTCAAATAGCCAAGCAGGTCGCGGTTGCGGCAGAAATCAGGCGCCTCGGCACCGGGGCGCGGCCCTTCGGCCAGCCACTTGCGGCAAGCCCCGACGCCGCCGCAACGGCTGCAGCGCAGCACTGCCTCGGCGATCTCGTCAAAGCGCAGAGTTCCGGCAACCGCCTCTTCCTCAAGATCCAGCCCGACGGTGCCGGCCATCCGGTCAAACAGCTCGGCGTGCTTTTTCAAATCGGCATGGGTGGTCATCGCGCAGTCCCCCGGAATCATTCATTTCGGGTACAGCTTAGCGGCAGGGCGCAGGTGCCGATTTGATGCAGGTCAAACGGGACCGGGTTCAGGCGGATTTCCCGCCCAGGTGGCCGAGATACGCGCGCACCGCATCCTGCACCCGGCGGAACCGGTCGCCGCCCAGTTTCTTGCCGCCATACCAGCGGGTAACGATGATCACATGATCCTTCAGGCCTTCGCGCTCCATCATCCGCAGGATCACCATGCCCGCGCCGCTCTCGCCGTCATCAGCCTTAAGCCCGCCCGCGGGCAGCATCGCAGCCCAGGTGTTGTGGGTCGCTTTGGCATAGGCGCGGTCAGACTTCAGCTCAGCCAGCACCGCGTCGACCTCCGCGCGTGAGGCAACCCGCGCCCCCGTCACTGCATAGCGCGAGCCGCGGTCGGTCAGCACCACACCCAGCATCTCCAGCGCGGGCGCAGCCTGATCCTTGGCAGTCATGCTCAGTTCAGCCCGTGGCGGTCGATGGTGGCCTGCACCACCCGCACCCGGTCCGGGTTGGCGGGATGGGTGCCCAGGAAACGGTCGCCGGGATCCGGCAGCCGGTTGAAGAAGCGCACGCCGATGCTGGGCCGGAAACCGGACTGATGGGTAATAAGGGTGCCCAGCTCATCGGCCTCCAGCTCAAAATCCTTGGAATAGGTGCGCGCGCCGACATAACCGCCCACATCCTGTGCGGTGGAAACTGTTGCCGCGCTGCCGCCCGCAAGGGCTGTGATCAGCCCTGCACCGGCGCTGACCAGCGCCGAGTTCTGCGCCTGCCGCGCCAGATGGCCGCGAATATGGTGGGCGGCCTCATGCGACATCACAAAGGCCAGCTCGTCCTGGTTGGCGATCTGCCCCAGCATCCGCTGTGTGAAGGTTATGATGGGCCGGCCGGAACGGTCGAGGCTTTGATAAGCATTGGGGGCCGCGTTGGGGTTCGGGTCGATGCGGATCAGAAAATCGCAGTTCAGCCCCTGGGTCCGGCTGCGGCACGCGCGTTCAGCCACCGGCTCCACCCGCCGGGACACCGACGCAAAGGCGGTGCGCGCCTCCCCTGGCGCCATCCCCTGCACCCGCGGTGTCCGAGCAACCGGCGCAGATTGCGGCGCAGGCTCAATCGCCACATCACAGGCGCCGACGGCAAGAGCAATGAGACACAGTAAACGGCGCATGGCACTTCCTTTTGCAGTTCCGGGCTACTTTATCGCGCAAGGATGTCGGAAGGCAATCGCCCGGCAGCGGAACCTTGCTGCCAGATCCATGTGATAGTCTGTGATTGCAAGGCCTTGCCAGCAGCCAGGCGGCAGTGCAGGCTGGACTTATGTTTACCATAGAGCATGAATTCGACTCGACGGTTATTACCCTGGTGGATGAGGACGGAACCCCGCTCACCGAGGATGTGACCATCAATTCCTTCACCGAATGCGTGACGGTCGAACAATACGACCCGCGCACCGACAAAGTGCAGACAATCACCCTGTCCCATTTGCAGGTGCGGGATCTGGCCGCAGCGCTGGACCTGCCGGAAGGCGTCTACAGGCTTGTGCCAGGTGATGACTAGGCGTCAGGCCGGGCCGTTGTAGACAAAAGCCTTGCCGCGCGAGGTTGCACCGCGGCGCAGGACCAGATTGGACGCCGCAGTGCCCATTGCCGCGGCCAGCAGGCTGCGGACGGCGTCGTTGGCCTTGCCGTTCTCCGGTGCCGCGGTAACCGAAATCTTAAGCACGCCCTCTGCCGGCACAATCGCATTGCGCGCCGCCTTGGGCGCGGCCCGCACCGCGATTTCCATCCCCGGAACACACAGTTGGCTCAGATCCGGCAGGTCTTTCTTTTTCGGCTTTCCCATAGCACCACATTTGCCCTGTGCGGGCGGCAAAAACCATAGACTTTTCCGCTGCCCCGCAGCTACCACCGGGTCAACGAAGCCCAGCCCCGCCGCCTGCTGCCTTTGCAGCACAGGTGCAGCAGTGTTAGGGGACACTTCGGGTTGCAGTATCGGCGTTGTTGCAAAACTCCCTCTTGAGGCCTGACTACCCCTTTCCCCTCTGAACTTAGGCGACGCGGACGATCTCGGCGGTGCCGAGTGCATTGAAGCGATTGATGAGGGCGATGCGGATGTGGATTTCAGCGGTTTGGCTACCAGGGTCTCTTGCGGCGATGCGTTCGCCGAATGCCTTCAAGCAGCGCATCTTTGCCTCGACCCGGCTCCGGGCGTGGTATCCTGTCCAGCGTTTCCAGAAGGCCCGGCCGTAGTGCCGGGTGGCGCGCAAGGTTTCGTTTCTGACCTGTGCCGCCGGGCAGTTTTCTTTCCACGGCTGGCCATTCTTGCGGATAGGGATAATCGGGACGGCCCACGCTTGATGATGGCGGAGTGGCAACGGCGCGTGTCATAGGCCCCGTCTGCAGTCACGCTGCCGATCTCTTCGTCCTTCGGACTCTGGTCGCGCAGTTCCGGCAGGACCGGGCTGTCCACTGCCCGGCAGTGGTTTGCGCAGCATAACCACGAGAGGGGCCGTCGCGGCTGGGGGTGAATTCCCTCTCGTCAGATTTGCTTTGCAAATCGCCTGCCGGACAAGGGACAGCACGGATGTCAGACGTGGCAGCATCCATCGCAAGATGCACCTTGCGCCCCTCTCATTGATTGCTCTGCAATCAACTGCCGGGCAGCGATTGGCGTCGCCCCTGAACGCCGTGCTTGCGGGCCTGCCACTCACCATCGCCAAGGAACTTGATCCCGGTGCTGTCCGTTGCCCGGCAGGGCATTGCATAGCAATGTCCCGAGAGGGGACGCAGGTTCAGCGGACCATCGGCGCGGCGATACGGGATCTGGACGGCCAGCGTTCTATGGGCTTACGCGGCCCCACTGGGGCCACGGTCCCATCTCACTCTGCCGGCGGCACAGTGTAGAGAAATCGGGAACGGGCCAGTCCAACCCCGCCAGGTGCAAAAGGCTGGCGACCATCCCGGCGGTCTGCCGGAGTGGCAACTTGAACAGAACCTTGATCGACAGGCAGAACTGGATCGCCGAGTTCGAGAAGACTGGTGGACGCCCCGGTCGCCCTTCATGCGGCGCGAGCCAGGTCATCTCTTTGTCCAACCGGATCAGAAGCGACCCGCGCTTCCTGAGCGCATCGTTGTAGCTGGACCAATTCGTCGTGCGGTAGCGGGCAGGTGCGGGCTTGCTCATCTAACCCGTCTAACCGCATGGATTCGTGATGTGAATCCTTAGCGGTCAGAGTTCTGCAACAATGCCACTCCAACCTAAATTACTAAAGTGCCTCGTCTAGATTGCGGCATTTAACTTTTGATGAATTCGGATCAGCAATGGCTATCCGTCCGCCTCTTAAAATGCGGACGTTGAGCAACAAGGTAAGTTGCAGTGTCGGGCGGCAAACTTGCATCCGCGGCGAAAGTCCGGTTGGTCCCGCCAGCCCCTACAACAGCCCTTTAAACACCCTTTAAAACCCTCTGCCGCCCGACGTTTTTTTACGTTTTGGGCGGCGGATTGCCGGGTATTGCAACGGAAAGTGTCCCGTACTGCAACGCGAAGTGTCCCAAAATTCCGGCGTCAAATCACGGAACCGGCGCAGATCCGGACTGGCTAAACCCCCGTTTCAGGCTTAAAAATCAGGGAAATCGCGAAAATGAGTTGCTGCAACGGGAAGTGTCCCGCACTGCAACGCGAAGTGTCCCGCTGTTAGGAGACACTTGATATTGCAGTAACCGGAAGAGGCCGGACAAAGCCGGAAGAACCCGGATGGAGCCATATAAAAAAGGGCATTCTGGAAGGTCTAAACCTGGAAAGTGGCTTGGGGCGTTTGTCCTTCAATACCCGGAAAAATGGCCCCTACAGCGCGCTCAGCAGATTTTGGGACACTTCCTGTTGCAAACTCTCCAACGGCCCTGAAAGACCCTTAAAACAGGGCTTTAAAGCAGTGCCGGCGTCGGGCAACCACCTGAAATCGCATTCCCGAACTTGGAACTAGTCCCAAAAACTCACGGGCGCTTCTTAGAACCGCATTCCATGAGAAAAATCAATATTTTAGACAAAACTTAGGCTTGGAAGGCGAGTTTCGAACTTGGAACGGAATTTGAACTGGCATACCTGCTTACAAAATTTTGTACTGAGTGACCGCACCGTTGGCCCGTATCCCAAGTGACTTGATCTTCCCAAGAAATGCTAGACGCTGAACATTTTTACTTTTTACCCAAAGCTATAAGCCCAGCCTTCTTGGCTTTGAGTGCTTCAGTTTTCTTATCATATATCTCTGCCAGCGCGTCTTCATAAACATCCAATAGATCAAAATAGTCGTCGGCAGTTACAGCATCACCATGTGTCCCGAGATTTCCCACGACGCGTAAAGCATTCATAGACTCTGCAATATCGGCATCTTTCTTTGTCTGCTCGAAGATATCTATTCGCTGAAACAGCGAGCATCGCTTTTCTTTTCCTTTGTTGTCCTTAACGTGCCTCGGAATGCCCTCTTCATCGAGGACACGCTCCAAACTCGTGCGCAGCCTTGATGTTGAAGCTGATAGGTCTGCCCAATAGAGCTGGAACGCAAGCTTAAGTTCTTCCTGAACACTTGTGGGAAATGAGTCTCCCCCAAAGAAGTGGTCCGCCCCTATGATTAGGAAACGGAGGACCATAGATGGCGACCAAGAGGCCCAAGCCTGAAGAGATTGTCGTGAAGTTACGGCAGGTTGAAGTCTTGATGGGGCAAGGCATGCCCCGCATAGACGCGATCCGTCAGATCGGCGTTACGGAACAGACCTACTATCGCTGGAAGAAGAAGTACGGCGGAATGGGCACGGAACAGCTTAAAGAACTAAAGCGGCTGCAGAAGGAAAACGAGCGGCTTCGCCGGGCGGTTTCGGACCTGACACTGGACAAATTGATCCTGTCCGAGGCCGCAAAGGGAAACTTCTGAGCCCCTCCCGCCGCTGGTCCTGCATTGATCATGTGCGCAGCCAAATGAAGGTTTCCGAGCGTCGCGTTTGCCGCGTTCTGGGCCAGCACCGGTCCACACAGCGGCAATTGCCTCAAGGGCGTGCTGATGAGGAACGCCTGGTCGCCGATATGATCGAGCTGACACGTCAATACGGCCGATACGGCTACCGCCCGATCCTGCAGGCGATGAATGACGGCGTGGAAATCCCCGGTTTTGCGAGCGGAATTGTTCCCGGCGCCGCCGCCAGTGCGCCTCCGTTGGCGGCGGCCGGGCAAGCCCGCCCGACCATGACAGTCCGCCTTCTGCCCTCACCGATGTTCGAGGCGGTGGTGGAAGAACGCGCCTCGGAAATCAGCGTCGAGGTGGTCCGGGACTATGACCAAGGCCCCGCCCGCTCGACCGTGAAAGACACTCTTGAAGATCCATACAAGGTTTGATGATGGCACTGGCCTGGCCCCTCCCCCTCAGCGAGTTTTTTGACACCCTGCCCATCGCCCGGATCACCTCCCGGCCGGGTGCCGCCAATACCACGTCGGAAACCCACGGCGGCGACGTGATCAAGCACCGGCTCGGCAGCCGCCTGTGGGGCGGGCGCATTGTCCTGGACAAGGACCACCACAGCGCCATTGCCGCCATCGAGGCGCGCCTGTCGCTGCTGGACGAACCCGGCGCGTCCTTTCTGCTGTGGGACACCCGCCAGCCGCACCCGGCGGCCGACCCGGAGAAATTCATCCTTGGCAGCTCCACGCCTGTCATCGAGGCGCTGAACCCGAACAACCGCGAGTTGGATATTTCCGGCCTGCCTGCGGGTTACATCCTCAGCCGCGGCGACCTGCTGGGCTTCACCTATGGCGCCAATCCAACCCGCTACGCCTACCACCGCATTGCGACCGGCGCGGTGGCCTCTGGTGCCGGTGTTGCCGCAGACATCGAGGTCACCCCGTTCATCCGGCCGGGCGCTGCCCTTGGCACCGCCGTCACGCTGGGCAACCCGGTTCTGAAGGCCACCCTCACCACCGCCCAGTACGGCGAGGGCCGTTCGGCTGTGACCGAAGGCGGCTCGTTCAACTGGCTGCAGACGCTGAGGTAACCATGAGCTATTCCGCACAGGCACAGCAGCAGCTCGCAGAACGCCGCGGCACCGACGCCCGCGTCCTTCTGTGGTTTCAGGCCAGGAACCGCACCACCGGCGCCCCGGAAACCCTGGGGTTCTGGACCGGCGATGATCATCAGGAATTCCTGATCGACGGCGGGATCCGCACCTATTACGGCGCGGGTGCCGTGATCGATGTGCCCCCGATCATCGCGGCGCCGGGGTTCCAGGTGCGGCAGTACCGGGTCAAGCTGCCGCCGATGCTGGACGAGGTGAAGCAGCTCCTGCAGCAGTATGACCCCCGCCACGCTGAAGTGCAGATCCATTCCGCTGTCTTCGACCTGGACACCGGCAATCTGATGCCCCCCGTTAAACGCATATTTAAGGGCGTTTTAAACGAGGCGCCGGAGGAGCTGGGCGGCAAGGGCAGACCCAGCTTTACCCAGCTAGTTCTGGTTTCCCCCGCCCGCAAGCTGACTCAGGGCCTGCCGCTGAAGCGTTCAAACGCCGAACTGCAGCGCCGCAACGCAGATGACCGGGGCCGCGAATACAGCGATGTGGCCGGTGAATGGCCGGTGCCATGGGGAACCTGATGCAGAACCGGGCGGAACTCCTGCTGGATTATCTGAGCGACATCCGGGTCGCCAAGCGCGTGCTGAAGCCGTCGCAATTCGACTGCGCGTTCTTTGCGGCAGGCTGGGTGAAAGCCTGCACGGGCGTTGATCCGGCCAGCGCCTGGCGCGGCCAGTACCGCAGCCTTGATAAAGGCCGCGCCATGCTGAAGGGCGCCGGCTACCGGGATCTGGACGACCTGGCCGCGGCCCATTTGGCGGAAATCGACGGCTGGGGCAGTTCCCGGCCGGGCGACATTGCCGCAATCAGCGAAGGCGGCCACACGGCGCTGGGGATCATCGGCGGCCCGCAGATCCATGTTCTGGGCCTCAAAGGGCTGGACTACCTGCACCTTGACCGGGCGAAACGGGTGTTCCGGCCATGAAGCTGCTGTCTTATGCCCTGCTGCTCCTGCTGGTGCTGTGCCAGCCCGCCGAAGCCGCCTCGGTCGGGGCTGTCCTGGTGGCACTTGGCACCGCCTTCAAGGCCTATGTTGCCGCCAATGCAATCGCGGCCTTTGCGCTGCGGACGCTGGTTTCCACCGGCATTTCGCTGCTGCTGAAGAAGTTCCAGCAGCGCAAACAGCGCCGCCCCGGCATTCAGACCTCGGCGACCACGACCGGCGGGACGGACCCGCAAGGCTCGGTTGTTGGCCGTTTCGCCACTGCAGGCCATCTGGTCTATCAGAACAGCCATGGCGGCAACCGGGTTTATCTGACCCATGTGATTGAGCTGGGCGACCTCCCCGGCGCAAGCCTGCGCCGCCTGATCATCGACGGCGAATACTCGGAGATCGGCACCGACTGGGACCCGAACGTCGGCTACCAGATCCTGAACAAAGTCGCGGATGACGGCTGGGGATACGGCTGGATCCGGTTTTATGACGGCAGCCAACTGGCGGCAGATCCGCGCCTGGTGGCGCTGTATGGCGCGGACCCGGACCGGTCCTGGACCGAAGACCACATCCTGACCGGCCTTAACTATGCGGTTCTGACCTTCTACCGCAGCGACAAGCAATATCCGAACGGCAGGCCGCAGGTCCGCTTTGAGCTGAACGGACCGGGCTTTTATGACGTGCGCCAGGACAGCACCGCCGGGGGCAACGGGCCTCAGCGCTGGGACGATCAAACCACCTGGCAGCCCACCGAGAACCTGATGGCCATGGCCTATACCGTCATGCGCGGCATTACCCTGCCCTGCGGTTCTGTCTGGGGCGGCGGCTTTCCGGCCGGGGACATGCCTTACACCGAATGGGCGGCCGCACTGGACGCCTGCGACCTGGGCGTGGGCAGCAACAACCGGCCTCAGTTCCGCGGCGGCATGGAGATCCGCTTTGAAGAACCGCCGGCTGATTTCCTTGAGGAGATCTTTGCCGCCGCAAATGCCGAGATTGTCGAGCTGGGCGGCTATTGGTATCCGCTGGTGGGATCAGTCGATACCTATGCGGCCGATCTGACCGAAGACGACCTGCTGGTCTCTGAAGGCTGGAAGCATGACCCTTTTCCCGGCCTGGAAAAAGCCTTCAACGCCGTCACAATCACCCATCCGTCCCCCAATGCGCTTTGGAACCCGTCCGCGCCGGTCACGCTGACCCGGCCGGAATGGGAAGCGGAAGACGGCGGCGAGCGTGTCTTCGATCTGAAGCTGCCGATGGTGTTCAACACCCCGCAAGCGCGCCAGATCGGCAATGCGCTGCTGAAGGAAAACCGCCGCTTCCGTACCCACCGGCTGCCGCTGCCGCCGGAGTATTCCAATCTGCGGCCTCTGCAGAAGACCCGTTTCACTTCTGCCTGGTACGGTTATGAAGGCAAGACCTTCACCATCACTGAAATGGCCTTTGACCTGCTGAAGCTGAATGTTTCGGTCAGCCTGCGGGAATGGGACCACAGCGATTTTGATCCGGACCTGGCGCTGGAAACCCCGGACCTGCCGCAGGTCACCGCGCCCATCGTCACCCAGGACGCCGGGGTGCCGGGCTTTGGCGTCTCCGGCATTGAAATCAAGGACGCAAACGGCATTGTCCGCGGCGTTGGTATCCGCGCCGTCTGGACCCCTTCCCTTGCCTTCACGGCGGACGGCGTTTCTTTCCAGGTCCGGGTCAAGGACGGCGACGACGAGCGCTTCAGCGCCAGCACCGCCGATCTGGAGCTGGGCACCTTCCGCCTGGAGCCGATGCAGGGCGGCACCGAATACGAGGCCCGCGGCAAGGCAATCTCAAAGACCAGGGACACCAAGTGGACCGCCTGGCTGCCGGTCACCACGCCCGCGTTCAAGCTGCAGCCGGACATGCTGGCCGATGAGACCTGGCAGGCAATTTCCGATGATGCCAATGCCGCCGCTGCCGCGCTGGATGACCAGCTTGTCCTGGACAAGATCGCGCCGCTGGAAGGCGCGGTGAAGCGGGATCTGGAAATCCGCGACGTGCAGAGTTTCCATGCTGCCGAAGCGCTGGGGGTCATCGGGGATAAAGTGCTTTGGGCGCTGACCAGGCTGTCTGAAATCGACGCCCGCATGGCAGACGCCGGGATTTATCAGGACCCGGACACCGGCACGGTGCGGATCTATGGCGTGGTTGCGGAAGCGGAACGGATCAGCGAGGCGGAAATCCGGCTGTCCGCCGCAGAAGCCCGCATTTCCCTGACTGCCACAGAGGCCTACGTCAACCAGCAGGTTTCTATTGCGCTGACAGATCCAAGCCAGTTCCCGGTGTTTGAAGGGCTGCAGGTGCGGGTCAATCAGGTTGAGGCGGATCTGGACGCGGCGGAGGCGGCAATCGCCCTCAAGGCCACGCAAACCGAAGTGGACGGGATGGACGCCCGCCTGAGTTCGGCGGAAGTGGATATCGACGCTGCACAAGAGGCCATCACCCTGAAGGTGGATCAGGCGGATTTTGACGCCGCCGAAAGCCGCCTGTCCTCGGCAGAGGTGCAGATCAGCACCCTGGACGGCCCGGCAATCACCCAGTCGGTGAGCGACGTGCGCAACCTGCATGATCAGATGGCGCTGCAGGATGTTGCCACCCTGGAGCAATTGCTGCTGGCTTATGAACAGCGCGAAGCCCTGAAAACCCAGATTGCCTATGCCACTCAGGACATCCGGGCGCGGGTGGATGATGACCGCAGCGCAACAGCGGCCATCACTGCAAGCCTTGGTGTGGCGATTGAAAACAGCGTGGCGCTGATTGAATCAGAAAAGCTGGTGCGCGCAGATGCGACCTCTGCCCTGTCTCAGTCCTATGAGCAGTTGAGCGGACGGGTGGAAAGCGCAGAGGGCGACCTCACTCAGGTGAACAAAGTGGACGTTTCCAGTACCTCGGCGCTGGTGCAGTCCCACCTCAATCTGGAGGGCGCCGTCAACGATCCTGATACGGGGCTGGCGGCGGCGCACGGGGAGATCACCCAGATGAACACTGTGGATGTGTCCAGCACCTCGGCGCTGGTGCAGTCCCACCTCAACCTGGAGGGAACGGTCAACGATCCTGATACGGGGCTGGCAGCGGCTCACGGGGAGATCACCCAGCTGAACACGGTGGATGTGTCCAGCGGCTCGGCGCTGGTGCAATCCCACCTCAACCTGGAGGGCACCGTCAACGATCCTGATACGGGGCTGGTGGCGGCTCGTGGGGAAATCACTCAGTTGAACACGGTGGATGTGTCCAGCACCTCGGCACTGGTGCAGGCGCACATGGCGCTAGCGAGCGAGTTCGAGGGCAAAAAGACCACCATCGAAACGACCGCCAACACTGTGGACGGCGTGATGGGCGAATACACCCTGCGCATCGACAACAACGGCCATGTGGCGGGCATGGTGGTGCGGTCTGAACTCGACGAGGACGACGCGCCGATTGCGCGGATTGCGTTTCAGGCTGACATGTTCGCAATTGTCTCGCCGGACGGGTCAAACGAAACTGTGCCGTTCACGCTCTACACTCAGGAGCGCACGATCAATGGCCGTGTGTATCCGGCGGGTGCCTACATGGAAAATGCCTTCCTTGGGGCGGCATCCATCGGGCGCGCTGAAATCGCGGATGTGATCAAGAGCGACGATTACGCACAAGACGGCAACGGCATTCCGACCGCTGGAATAAAGATCAACTTTGACACCGGGCGGATCAAGGCGGCGGGGGTGGTTCTGTCCCGGCCCATGGTCCTGGCGCAAGGCTCGTTCACGGTTTCGGGGGCGGTTGGCAACGGCGCCCGCTGGGCCTTTGTGAATACCGGCATCCGGGTCGGCAAACTGGACGTCTGGCAGGCGCAGCGGTTTGCCCTGGCCGCTGCCGCATCGGTCACCACCACCGGCACCGCACCGGGCGGCATGGACCCCAACAACACATTCTGGACCCTCAATACATCGATCCAGCCAGGGGCGCGCTGGAATGGTTTCGGCGGCGCCAACCCCGCTCCGGCAGCGTCTTGGAGCAAGGACCCTTCCGCCCTGGTGGATCCGCATTGGGCCAGCGGCAGCGATCAGCGGGTGTTCCTGGCAATCGATCTGGAGGCCCAGGGCGGCGTCTATTTCAACAACCCGAAAATCGAATGGACAGTGTTCCAGGTAACATAAGGAGAGCAGCCCTATGGCATGGCCAAAGGCAGGAACAGTCAGCGTTGTGAACGGCAGCGCAATCGTCACCGGAACCGGCACCAGCTTCTTTGGCAGCGCGCAGGCGGGCTGGGGCTTTGTCGGCCCGGACGGGCGGGTCTATGAGGTGCTGGCGGTCAGCAGCGGCACGCTCCTGACAATCACCCCCGCCTACCAGGGCGCCACGGCGGCCGGGCAGATCTATGCGCTGTTCCCCACTATGTCGCTGGCGCATGATGTGGTGGCCAGCGTGCAGGCGCTGACCGGCACGTTCCAGGCGATTGCAGACGGCCCCGGACAGGGCAAATTCAGCACCGATGTGGTCAAGCTGGGCGATGAAGACACCGGCCTCGGCTGGCCGTCCAGCAATGAGGTGGCGCTGAAAGCCGGGGGCGATTGGCAGCTCCGCCTCAAGGATAGCAAGGCCAGCGGCGCGGCGGTGCAGGACCATTGGCTCGATGCGGCAATTGGAAAGCTGTTGACTGCCGGCGCTTTCGGCTGGGGTCACGATGCCGCCAATGGATCGGCAAACTTGGCTGCGGGCACAGAGCTTTCGGCGATCACTGTCACCGGCCTTTACCGGTATGCCAGCACGCACACCGATGCGCCCAGCACCGCGGGCGTGGTGATGCATCTGAACCGGATCCCCAGCAGTGCTGCCGGTGGCATGGTTCAGATTGCGTTCGGCAACAACGGCGAGATGTGGATCCGCGTTCAGGACGGGGCGGGTCCGGTCTCCTTCGAGGCTTGGCGGCGGATGGATCCGGATCGTGGCAGCGGCCCTAATGGCGAGTATGTGCGCTTCCCCGATGGGACGCAGATCTGCACTAAGGCCATCACTGCGGACAGTGGCGCTGACTCTGTTTGGGACTTCCCGGCAGCTTTCTCTACGACGACAAATCTTACCGTTCATATCACTGCCCGGTCCTCTGCAAATGCCATCATTGGTGGCGCACGGGCGCCGTCTGTTTTGGCCGTGTCCTGGAACGCACACGACACTGCTGGCGTGCGAACTGCAACGCCTTGCAGCCTCAGGGCCGAAGGCCGCTGGTATTAAAGGGGATCATCATGAAAGTAACTTGCATCTGCGTGGCCGGTCTGCCCGGCCAGCCTGAAACCACCGCCAGCGTGAGCGGCGATGTGATCACTGTGGGCGGCGTGTCCTTTGATCTGTCCGATGTGCCCGATGGCGGCTTTGCAGAACCAGAAGGCGAAAACCATCCGTTCATAGGGCGCATCGAGCGGATCAATGGGGAGCTGCATGTTCAGCTGCGGTGGTTCTTTTTCAAGGTAACCGCAGAGCCGGACCAGCCTGCTGTTCCGCCGACGTTCACCGTCGCCAGCGGCCCCGTGCCTGACCCGATTGTCCGCAAACCCCAGACCAGCGAGGCCAAAGCATGACGTTCTCCCTGAAAATCACCACGGCTGAGCAGGTCGCAGCGGCGGCCCGCGCGGCGCTCCTGGCCGATCTGGCCGGAACCCGGTGGCAGATCCAAAACGGCGGCATCACGCTGCCCAGCGGGTTCCACGCCCGCACCGACCGCACAACCCGCGAAGACCTCACTGAGGCGCTGTTTGCTCTGCAACTGGGCATCAAGAGCGAGCCGTTCTCCTGGAAGGCCCCCGACGGCTGGATCAAGCTGAAACGCGCAGACCTGGAGCAGATCACCGCGGCCGTCGCGGCCCATGTGCAGAGCTGCTTTGATGCGGAAGAAGCCGTGGAGGCGCAGATCGCCGCACTCAGCGATGCGGATCTGGCCGCGTTTGATGTGCGGGCTGCTTTTGATGCCGCCATGGCCGCCCCTGCGGCTGAAGCCTGAAACAACCCGCCTCCCGGTAACGGGAGGCCGGGGGGTGTACCATCACCCCCCAAACTCGGGGCCAACGTTCTCACACCTGACCCCGCCGACCACACAACACTCTTGGCCGCTCCCTGTCCTCGAGGACCCGGCCTCTTTGGAGTGATTCCACTTGAAGCTGCAAGACCAGCGTTGCGGTGAATGCCGCAGATTGTTATTCAAAATTGAGCCTGGCGCCCTCAGCGGCACGCTCGCCATCAAGTGCCCAAGATGCAAGGCACATAATTCCCTGAGGCCGCAGAGCCCTTCACCAAAGCGCCCGGATCAATCCAATGAGCGCGATGGAAAGGACCCACAGTGTGGCTCTTTGTACCCCCAACCGATCTAACGGCCTTCTCGGCATCAGCCTTTGCGCCGGTGTCGGAGGACTTGACCTTGGCCTTCACCTCGCTGAACCCGGATACCGAACTGTGTGTTATGTCGAGCGGAACAGTTTCTCCGCGGCCGCTCTCGTGGCGCGGATGGCGGACACGTCCCTGGCTGCGGCTCCTGTCTGGGACGATATCAAATCCTTCGACGGCAAACCGTGGCGCGGCCGCGTTCATCTCCTCTCTGCCGGTTATCCCTGCCAGCCCTTTACCTTCTGCGGAGACCGCAAGGGCGACCAGGACCCCCGGCACCTCTGGCCGGACGCCGCCCGCATTATCAGCGAAGTGCAGCCGGAATGGTGCTTCTTTGAGAACGTCGCCGGCCATCTCACCCTTGGCCTGCAGGACGTCGTCGGCGACCTTCAAGGCATGGGCTACCGGGTTGCAGCGCGCGTGCAATCGGCGGCTGAAGTCGGCGGGTCTCATATCAGGCAAAGGCTCTTCATTCTGGCCCACGCCGACGTACAAGCAGGGCGGCAACCGGACCTTGATCCGGATGGGGCCCGGCAGCTTCCTGTTTGTGGCGGATCAGAAACCGGCCGGGGGCCAGGTCTCGCTAAGAACAGCGGGGCTGTGCTGGACGGTGATGTGGGATCTGATGAAGGCCACCGGCTGGACGCCGGGGCCGCTGGCCTCTTCCCCCCGATGCCTGGTGACCTTGCTGGCTGGGGACGCGCACTCGAAGGGGGCGGCCCTGCTGCAGCAGAACCCTGCCTTCACCGACTGGATAATGGGCTGGCCTGCGGGGTGGACCGATCCGCTGCAGCCGGTAACGGGGTGGTCCCAATGGCTGCAGCACGCGCGTATCTCGAATTGAAGAAGGAGTTCCCGGCTTAGTCCGGGGCTCCCCCTTTCCCAGTAGGAACCTTAAACCAGTCTTTGATCCTTCATGCAGAGAAGGGTTGCAATGAGCCCACTTTGTCAGGTTCTGCGTTCTGCACGAACTGATAGAATGCCGATGAAGCGGTCCTTGGTGTCCAACGACACAAGCGAGCGAGAGGAGCCCCTTTCACGCTTGTTGCGTTGTTGCGAGCGCGTGGCTACCATGGAGCATATATTGACGTCTTCAGCAGTTTGTAGGTGTAAAAGATGGCGCTCAAGCTTAAAGTGATAATTGGTGTTATCGTTCAGTTTGCATTAGGCACTGTTTTTCTTTCTACTTCAGCTGCCGCCTTTGCAGAAAGGTGCATTGACAACAGTTATGCGGAGAGCTGCTGGATCAGATTAGAGGCCTCTTCGTCAAAGCTAATCGTCTTCGTTCACGGAATTGACGGAAGCGGCAAGGAGACTTGGGACGGCGTCATCGAAGGGCAGCAGGTCACCTGGCCTGAACTCATTGCAAGCGACGGTTTGTTTAAGGATGCCGACATCTTCGTGTCAGATTACTTTTCGACGAAGTGGGGGCAAAGCCCCGATATCACTGAGTTGGCTTCGGGATTTGCGGCTGAGATTCGAGAAAACAAAGCACTGAGCAAAGACGGGAACGGTGCCGATAGATACCAAGACGTTTTGTTCGTCGCTCACAGTATGGGTGGGCTAATCGTCAGACAAGCATTGCTCGAGGACGAGGAACTGGCGCAACGCACCAAGGCCCTTTTTACTTTCGCCACCCCAACCGGCGGAAGTCAGCTTGCAAACTGGCTATCGATACTATCAAGCAGCCAATCACTTGATGACTTAAAGCGCGAGTTTCAACTTCAATACAGGCTCAATGACGAAGGCGTGCCCGAGGCGGTTTCAAGTTCTTTCCTGCACGATTTGCGGAAAGGTTGGAGGGCAAGTGGATATCTGGAAACTATTAAGAGCTATTGTGCGTATGAAACACTTCCGACTGAGGCGTTAGGTTTCGGAAAAATTGTGGTAGAAGAACGTGATGCACTGGTTCTTTGTAATCGCACTAATCCGTTGTGGGGAGCGCACAACTATATTGTCAAGCCTGCAGATGGTTGGCTGGGTCAATCGTTGCTGATCAGTTGGTACTTGGATGCTTTTCCTGATCTTGGCCAAGAACTAGAAGCTGAGAGGCCGGGAGATGTCGTGTTGGTTCAATGCAGCACGGACTTTTATGCGGACCACGAGTATGCACTAATGCAGGAATATCTGAGCGACCTTTCCGGTTCAAATTCATCCAGAGTGAGGTTTTCTAGGGTATTACCGGAAGATTGGCGCGATCCATATTTAGATTACCTTTGGCCTTCAGGTAATTCAGAACCTTCAATTCTGGTATTGCACTATTCTTGCTTCCAAGAGGGAGCTGAAGATGAAGTAGGTTGGTATGAGCGGTATTGGGACAACGCCGAATTCCTCAATTCACTGATACCGACTGGAACGAAAGTTGTCTTTTTTTCCAAAGCATTCGTTGGAGCTAGTTCGCAGGACGTTGTGAAAGCTGACGGATCTCCTGGATACCGATTCTACCCGGACACGAACCGGGGCAAGATACCTGATAAAAAGCTGAGGCCTATTCGAGAGGCATATTTTGAGTCAGATTGTCCGAGGATGCTGTCAGTTTCCTCTGTTATCAAGAATGAAGAGCAAAGAGGCGAGTTTGAGGCTAACTTCAAGGACGTGGTTCGGAAGTTGCTGCAATCAGACTGCTGAGTGATTCCAGAAACTGATGAGTGTTTCCGGAAACGGAGCTTTGACGATATCGAAGGTCGTCTCGTTCGATGTTGCTCCCGCACTCGGTTTCCGACACGTCGCGCGGACGTCCGCAGTGAGGAACTTGCAGTTGCTCACAGTGATAGGGGGAACGTCGGGAATGTCCCGCGGAGCCGTCACTCGCCTATCGAAAGTTCTGCGCAAAGCGCGAACGGCGGGTCTGGTGAAGCTGCAATGAAGCGACAAACCGTGTGACGAAGGGTGGACAGGTCCCGTGCCTTCCCTAAAACACCCTTTAAACACCCCTTAAAAACCCTCCTCCGCCCCCGTTTTTTTGCGGTTTTGGGTGGCGGATTTCCGGGTATTGCAACGGGAAGTGTCCCGTACTGCAATGCGAAGTGTCCCAAAATTCCGGCGCCGAAACGCGGGACCGGCGCAAATCCGGGCTGGCTAAACCCCGGTTTTGCGCCTAAAAATCAGGGAATTCGCGAAAATGAGTTGCTGCAACGGGAAGTGTCCCGCACTGCAACGCGAAGTGTCCCGCTACACCCGTTGGATCTTGAAAAAACGCCACTGCTTGCCGAAATAGGCGGCAATAGATGTAAAAAGGTTTCACATATGCCCGCACGCAATGACGCTGCCCTTGAATTCCTGCTGTCGCGCCGCTCTCGCCCGGCCAAAACGCTGGTGGCGCCTGCGCCGTCGCGCGAAGAGCTGCTGCCGATCCTGACCGCCGCCGCCCGCACGCCTGATCATGGCAAGCTGGAACCCTGGCGTTTCATCGTGGTAGAGAAATCCGCCATGGCCCGGCTGGCCGCCCTTACCGAAACAGCAGGTGCGCACTTGGGCAAAACTGCAGAGGACATCGCCAAGGGCCGCAGCCAATTCGACCTGGGCCAGCTGGCCGTGGTGGTGGTCGAGGTGCAAAAACACAGCACCAAGATCCCGGCGCGGGAACAGATCTACTCCGCCGGTGCTGTCTGCCTGGCGCTGCTGAATGCCGCCCTGGCCTCGGGCTGGGGCGCCAATTGGCTCAGCGGCTGGGCCAGCCATGACCGCGGTTTCTGCCAGGCGGCTTTTGATCTGGCGGAAAACGAGCACATCGCCGGCATCATCCATATCGCCACCGAACGCTCCGCCCCGCCCGAGCGCCCGCGCCCTGACCTGGACTCCATTACAACCTGGGTGAGCGCATGATCTTCACCGCCTTCTTCAAAACGCTTGGCCAGACCGGCGACCCGCGCTTCCGCAAGGTGCTGTTTCTGGGGCTTGGCCTCACCATTGCCCTGCTGATTGCCGCCTATGCAGGCTTTTTGATGCTGATCCAATGGCTGGTCGGCCCCGAAGCCACCCTGCCGCTGCTGGGTGACGTCACCTGGGTCGATGATCTGCTGTCTATCGGCTCCCTGTTCTTCATGCTGGTGCTGTCGGTATTCCTGATGGTGCCGGTTGCCTCAGCCATCACCTCGATGTTCCTGGAGGAGGTCGCCCAGGCGGTAGAGGACAAACACTACCCCGCCCTGCCCCCGGCCGCCAAGGTGCCGTTCTGGGATGCGGTCAGGGACACGGTGAATTTCCTCGGCCTGCTGATTGCCGCCAACATCCTGGCGCTGTTTCTTTATGTGCTGTTCCCGCCCGCAGCACTGTTCATCTTCTGGGGCCTCAACGGGTTCCTCTTGGGCCGCGAATACTTTACCCTCGCCGCCGCCCGCCGCATTGGCACGGCAGAGGCCAAGAAACTGCGTCGTAAACATGCCACCACGATCTGGGCCGCCGGCACGCTGATGGCGATGCCGCTGTCGGTGCCGCTGGTGAACCTGGTGATCCCAATCCTGGGCGCCGCCACTTTCACCCATATCTACCACGCGCTGTCCCGCAGATAGGCAGCCGCCCCCGCGGCAGCCGGGTCAAGGCCGGCGCAGCCGCCGCGCGGCAGCGTGGTTCAGCCTTAATGCGGTTGCCGCGGGTTGAGATATGGAAATGTCATCTTGAGAGGCAGACCTGCCTTTCAAGCGCTTCTCAGCAAAAACACTTCCAATAGTCTCTTCCTATTTTCGCAACGCGTTGCGGCCTGCTCCAGCCCGGCAAGGGCTGGCCGCCACCGCGCCACGCATCAGCGCGGCGCCATGCCCAACGGGCTGCGGCGCATTTCAATGCGTCCCAGCCGGGCGGGAGAACCTGTGCTGTTGAAACAGATACCCGCGGTTCAGTCCTGCTCAGGCAGCATCCCCATCCAGTCGAAATCACGCACGCTGATCAGCTCGGACAGGATAATCCCGGCAGTAATGCCCCAAATCACCGCAGCCACGCCGGTGGTGATCCAGGCCTTCTGCTTCAGAAAATGCTTTTCCGGCGCGCCCGCGTGGGTGCCGGGCACCACATCGCCCTTGTCGCCCTGGGTCTCCAGCCGGATCGGGATGATCACCAGAAAGGTCAGAAACCAGATTACTGCATAAAGCACGATTGCAGATGTAACGCCCATAGCTCCGGCCTTCCGTTTTTGCCCTGCCCCGGATCCGGGGCAGGGTGCTCATAACGTCAAACTTCTTCGAGTTCCACCAGGCAGCCGTTGAAATCCTTGGGGTGCAGGAACAGCACCGGCTTGCCATGGGCGCCAGTCTTCGGCTCGCCTGACCCCAGCACCCGGGCGCCTTCGGCCAGCAGGTGGTCACGTGCCGCCAGGATGTCCTCCACCTCATAGCAGACATGGTGGATGCCGCCGGCCGGGTTCTTCTCCAGGAAGCCGTTGATCGGCGAGTTCTCCCCCAAGGGATACAGCAGCTCGATCTTGGTATTGGGCAATTCGATAAACACCACAGTGACGCCGTGATCCGGCTCGTCCTGCGGCTCGCCCACTTTGGCGCCCAGCGCGTTGCGGTACTGGGCGGATGCGGCCTCCAGATCGGGGACGGCAATGGCAACATGGTTCAAGCGGCCAATCATATCGGATGTGCTCCTCTCACAGACATTCCTCCGCCCCGCTTATGGGATGGACGCTGCGCCGCGGCAAGTGCGCCAATCCGCACGGCAGCCTGCCACAACGGCAGAGCACGCGCTGTTAACGAGTAATTAGCCTCGAATCCCTAGCGTCGGAGCATATCCCGCAAGGAGGATACGTTATGGACGATTCGGAACTGTTTGCTGCCGCTCAACGCCTGCCCACCACCCGGCGCCCGCTATTGGGGCTGACTATCCTGGTGGTCGAGGACAGCCGCTTTGCCTGCGAGGCGCTGCGCCTGCTCTGTCTGCGCAGCGGTGCCCGCATCCGCCGGGCCGATTGCCTGAAATCCGCCCGCCGCCATTTGCAGGTCTACCGCCCATCGGTGCTGATTGCCGATGTCGGCCTGCCGGATGGTTCCGGCCTCGATCTGATCCGCGAACTGGCTGAGGCCAGCCCGCGCCCCGGCGTGATTCTGGCCACCTCAGGCGATCCAACACTTGAAGAGGCCGCGCTTGAAGCAGGGGCTGGCGGTTTTCTGGAGAAACCGATTACCTCGCTTGCCGCTTTCCAGCAGAAAATCCTGTCAAATCTGCCGCCCGACCGCCAATTGTCCGGCCCGCGCGCGCTGGATGACGAAACAGTGGAACCCGATTTCCTTGCATACCGCGATGACATGGCCCATGCCGCCGATGTCCTGAACATGAACCAGGAAGAAAAGACCCTGGCTTACCTGGCGCAGTTTCTGGGCGGCGTTGCCCGCAGCGCCGGCGACAACCCGCTTGCCGAGGCCGCCGACCGCCTGGCCCGTTCCCGGCGCAAGGGCAAACCGCTGACCCAGGATGCTGCAACCCTGGCCGGCCTTGTACAGGAACGGCTGGAACGCCGCGCGGCGATCTGACATGGCCGAAGCTTTTCTCATCGCCCTCGCCACGCTCGTCATTGTGCTTTACGGCCAAACCCGCCTGGAAGCCCGCGCTATCCGCCGCAACCGCGGGGGCACTGGCAGCCGGGCATTGATCCTTTCATCACGCAATCAGTAGGCCCTGCGCGCCCCCATAGCCGCCTGCCGGTTTTGGCCGCATCCGCTGGGACAGGATGGCCTGCCACTGATGACATAACCGCCCGCACTCCTTCTGCGGAAAGCTGACGGTACTCCGCTTGTCCAGCTGAACCCAGCCGGAGGATGTGTTTCCCCCGGCGGGCAACAACGCGCTGTTTGCAGTTTGGGAAATGCCAGCCCGCTAAGCGTCTGCGGACCAGCCGGGCGGCAATCGGCGTCTTACTAAGCCGGATCAGCAAATCTCCCCCATACCGCACATTCTTCGGGCGTTCTCCCGCGCCCGCAGCTCAGCGGCTTGCGCCGCACCGCTTGGCGGCCTTGGGCCCGGCACCGCCTTTCAGGCGGTGCCGGGCCCAACGGCTCAGACCGTTACCTGAACGGGTTGAGCGGGCGGGAGAGCCACAGCTCTTACAATAGCAAACCGGGATCCTCTGCCATCGCCAGTCCTGGAAACACGCTTGTTTCCAGATCGCTTTTCCGGGCACCTGCCAATCCATGCATGAGCCAGGCAAGATGCCGGCGCACATCCGCTGTCGGCATCAGATCCCGGCGGTCATAAAGATCAGCCTCCGCCAGTCCCGGCCAGCGCCCCAGCACCCTGCCGCCGCGGATCGCCCCGCCTGCCAGCAGCATCGCACCGCCGGTGCCATGATCAGTGCCGCCAGTGCCGTTCTCGCGCACAGTGCGCCCGAACTCGGTCACAGCCGCCACCGCCGTCTTGCCCCAGATCCCGTCCCCCAGGCCGCTGCGCAGCTTCAGGACGGTCTCCGACAGCCGCCCCAGCGCGGACTTCAGGCCGTTTGCCTGGCGGTAATGCGTATCCCAGCCATTGATCGAAAACGCCGCAATCCTGGTATCGCCGCGCAGCTGCTCCGCAGCATAAGCGGCAATCTCGGTATGTGCTCTCCCCTTCGGCGCGGCCTGCATCATGCCGCCGTCCCCGCCGCCGGCCTCTTCGGACCCCAAAGACAGATCCTGCCGGGTCAGCTCCAGCGCCTCATTCAATGCCCTGTGGAACAGCGGATCCTCTTCCATCAGCAAGCCCGCCAGCCGCTCGGCCTGCAGGCTCAGCGCCAGCCCCGTCCCCGGCGCCCATTGCGAGACCGGCGCAGCCCCGTCCAGCAGCAGCATCCGCTCCTGACCGATGGCAAAGGCGGTGCGCGCCTCCACTCCGGGCATCTGCTGCAGCAGACGGTTCAACCAGCCGCCTCTTGCGTCGCCCAATGCCGCGGTGCCCGCTTCCAGAATGTCCTGGCCGTCAAAATGGCTGCGCCGGTCGCGGTAGGGGGTGGACACCGCCTGCACAAACCCCAATTCACCTGCACGCCACAACGGCAGCAACGGCGCCAAGCCTGGATGCAGGGCATAGAACCCGTCAAGATCGGCCGCTCCGGCCTGCGGTCCGCCCGACAGGGTCTGCCGCAAGCCGGCCAATGCGGGATCGCCGTAAGGCTGCACCGCATCCAGCGCATCCATGCCGCCGCGCAGAATGATCACCACCAGCCGCGTGTCCCAGGGGGCCGCGGCTAAGCTGACTGGCGTGACCAGCGGGCTGGCCGCCAGAGAACAGCCCAGCATGGCAGAACGGGTCAGCAGGGATCGGCGTGTCAGCTGCATGAAGCAAACCTCCTGTTAGCGGCGCTGAAAGGCCGGAGAGGTCAGGATCAGCCCGACCGCCTCTGGCTGGGTTTCAGCGGCGCGGGCCGCAAACCGGACCCGTTCATTGGCAAACCGGCCCAGCGCCGCGATGGCAAAGACACGCGGATCCGGCAGCGGCTGCGCCAGCCGCCGCGGCGCCGCCATTGCCCAGCGCAGCCGCGCGGCCAGCGCTTGCGGCGTGATCCAGGACATATCCTCTTCCGGCCAGCCATCCGGCCCGCCGGAGAATTCCCAGCGTTGACCCATCGGCGTCAGCGGTGCCAGCAGCAGCCGGTTCAGCTGCCCTGGCTTCAATGCGGAAAACCGCGCCTCAGGCACCGCAAGTGCGCGGCAGGCAGAAGCCACATAATCAAACGGCGGTTTAACATTTTGCAAATCCGGCTGCCAGGCCGCGGGGTGTTCCAGCAGTGCGGCATAGACCTGCACCAGATCGCCGCCGCTGTCCTGATAGCGTGCCGCCAGATGCGACACCAACCCCGGCTCCGGCTGATCAGAGGTGAAATGCACCGCAAGCTTCCACGCCAGATGCTGCGCAGTGGCAGGATGGCGTGCCAGATCACGCAATGCCGCCAGCACCTGGCCCAGCTCCGGCTTGCCGCCGCCATAGGTTTGCCCAAGCACGGTTTCCGCCCCCGGCTCAGCCATTCCTGGGCGGAACACAAAGCCCTTGTCCTGCGCGGCGGTCAAGCCGGTGAACAGCTCGGCCAATTGCCGCACATCCGCCTGACCATAAGGCCCATCGACGCCCAGCGTATGCAGTTCCAGCACTTCGCGGGCGAGGTTTTCATTCAGCCCGCTCAGCCGCTTGCGCCGCTTCACCGCCCGGCTGCCCGGCCCGGCCGAGCGGTTCTGATCCAGGTAATGCAGCATCAAGGGGCTGGTGGCTGCGGCGATCAGCATATCCTCGAAACGGCCCGCCACAAGCGGCCGGATGACACTCTCGGCATAGGGGGCTGACAGAATGCGCAGCGCACCGTTTTTACCTTGCGCGGTAAAATGATCGGCCCAGAACAGCACCAGCCGTTCGCGAAAGGCATCGCCGGTAAAGACGTGACGCAGCAGTCTTTGGCCGTGCCACTTATAGCGGGCCGTATTATGCGCGCGGCGATACGATTTAAAGGCCTTGTCCGCGACCTCGTACCCTTGCCCGCCTTCCTGCCGCTTGCGGTTCCGCCTCAGCCGCCGGAATTCCTTGGCGCGTGCAAAGGCTTCGTCAAAACCGCTGACCGGAAATCTAAGAGCCATCTCATCGGCGCCTTGCAGGCGGCTCAGCATTGCCTCTGCCGAAGCTGGCGGCGGCACCAGCGGCGACAACCCTGCCCCAAAGCGGATCTCCGCCAAATCTCCGTCAAACTGCATCGCCCTGTTCTCCCTGGACGGCCTGATCTCCCCGGACGGCCTGGCTTGGTTGCAGATTAGATCATCCACGCCCGGGTCCACAGCTGATTTTCAAGTAATACGCAGATCTCCGCGCGTTCCGTCGCCTGTTCTGCAGATTTTCGGACCACCGTTACCCTGCAAAAATTCCGCCTTCGCCCCAACGAAAAAAGCCCGGACAGTCGCCCGGGCCTTCTTTCGACATCAAAATGCGGATTACTGATCCTGCGGGATCACGCGCAGGCCCAGTTCCATAAGCTGATCGCTCATCGGCTCGGAGGGGGCCGACATCATCAGGTCCTCGGCGCGCTGGTTCATCGGGAACATGATGACCTCGCGGATGTTGGCCTCATCCGCCAGCAGCATCACCATGCGGTCGATGCCGGCAGCACAACCGCCGTGCGGCGGGGCGCCGTACTGGAACGCATTGACCATACCGCCAAAGCGTTTTTCGACCTCTTCCTTGCCATAACCTGCAATCTCAAAGGCCTTGAACATGATCTCCGGCTTGTGGTTCCGGATCGCGCCCGAGACCAGCTCATAGCCGTTGCAGGCAAGGTCGTATTGGTAGCCTTTGACGGCCAGCGGATCGGACAGCAGCGCGTCCATGCCGCCCTGCGGCATCGAGAAGGGGTTGTGCTCGAAATCGATCTTGCCGGTTTCCTCGTCCTTCTCGTAGATCGGGAAATCCACGATCCAGCAGAAGGCAAAGCGGTCTTTGTCGGTAAGGCCCAGCTCTTCGCCGATCACGGTGCGGGCGCGGCCTGCAACGCTTTCAAACGCCTTCGGCTTGCCGCCAAGGAAGAAGGCCGCATCGCCGACGCCCAGGTCCAGCTGCTGGCGGATCGCCTCGGTGCGCTCGGGGCCGATGTTCTTGGCCAGCGGGCCAGCGGCCTCATTGCCAAGGACAATCTCGCCCGATTTGATCATGGCGTTGACGTCTTTAACGGTGATCCCGCGCTCCTGAGCGATGGAATCCGCCGATTGCTTGCGCCAGAAGATGTACCCCATACCCGGCAAGCCTTCGCCCTGGGCAAATTTGTTCATCCGGTCGCAGAACTTGCGGCTGCCGCCAGACGGCGCCGGGATGGCGCGGATTTCGGTGCCTTCGTTCTCCAGCAGGCTGGCGAAGATGGCAAAGCCGGAGCCACGGAAATGCTCGGAGCAATCCTGCATCTTGATCGGGTTGCGCAGGTCCGGCTTGTCGGTGCCGTACCATTTGGCGGCATCCTTATAGGAAATCTGCGGCCATTCGCTGTCGACCTTGCGGCCCTTCCCGAATTCCTCAAACACGCCCTGCATCACCGGCTGGATGGTGTCGAACACATCCTGCTGGGTGACAAAGGACATCTCCAGGTCGAGCTGATAGAAATCGGTGGGCGAGCGGTCGGCGCGCGGGTCCTCATCGCGGAAACAGGGCGCGATCTGGAAATATTTGTCAAAACCCGACACCATCATCAGCTGCTTGAACTGCTGCGGCGCCTGCGGCAGGGCGTAGAACTTGCCCGGATGCAGACGCGACGGCACCAGGAAATCGCGCGCGCCTTCGGGCGACGACGCGGTGATGATCGGGGTCTGGTATTCGTTGAAGCCCTTGTCCCACATGCGCTTGCGGATCGACTGGATCATGTTGGAACGCAGCAGCATATTGCGCTGCATCTTCTCGCGGCGCAGGTCCAAATAGCGGTAGCGCAGGCGGGTTTCTTCCGGGTATTCCTGCTCGCCAAACACCATCAGCGGCAGCTCTTCGGATTTACCAAGCACTTCGATATCACGGATGAAGACTTCGATCTCGCCGGTCGGGATTTTGGCGTTCACCAGGGCCTCATCGCGCGCCTTGACGTTTCCGTCAATGCGGATGCACCACTCGCTGCGGACCTTTTCAATCTCGGCAAAGACCGGGCTGTCCGGGTCGGCCATAACTTGCGTGACGCCGTAGTGGTCGCGCAGGTCGATGAACAGCAATCCGCCGTGGTCGCGCACACGGTGAACCCAGCCCGACAAGCGGACGGTATCACCGACATTGGATTTGTTCAGTTCGGCGCAGGTGTGGCTGCGATAGGCGTGCATGGCGGGACCTTTCGTGTTTCGGGTCGTCTGTCCGGGTGGACCGTCATTCGGGAGATGCGCCAGATAAGCGCGGAATTCGTCCGGGGTGGTACACAAGTTTGCAGCGTGGTTGTCAAGCAAACAGGGCAATTTCAGCGCCTCACACCCTCCCTTTCCGCAGGCTGCGCCCTGTGCAGACAGGCTCCCGCCCCTTCCCCACCCCGCCGCTGACGCGAGAGGACGGCAAGCAGTGGGCCGGGCGCCCCGCCTACGGCGCGGCGCGGGTGGCATCCGGACGCCGCCGCAGCGCGCCAGTGGCGCGCTGCGGGACCCAAGGGCAAGCGCCGGTTGGCGTCAGCCAGAGGGCGCTTGCGCGCGGGAGTGCTGCCTGTCACACCAGCCTTGCCGGGATCAAACCGCGCAGCGAATTGCCCATGCGGACGGCCTGCGCCGCCTTCAGATCCTGCAAGCCAAGAACCGCCTCGCAGCAATCCCCCCGCTCCAGCAGCACTTGCCGCAGAATGCCCGGCAGCAGACCGCAGGACAGCGGCGGCGTCACCACCTGCCCGTCCGCGCGGGTCACAAACAAATTGGTAATGGTGCCCTCGCACAGCTCCCCGCGCTGGTTCAGAAACAGCAGCTCATCCACGCCGCCGGGCATTTTGGCGCGCGCCGTGTCATACACCGCGCGGCGGGTGGTCTTGTGCTGCAGCCAGACATCCGCCGGATCCAGCCTTGTTTCAGCGATGCCCAGCCGCCATTGCGCAGGGCTGCTGCCCAGCGGCGGCGCCGTCAGCTCCAGCTGCCCGCCCGCATCCAAAGTGAGGCGGCAGCGCAGCGGTATGTCGCCAGCAGCCGCCACCAGCACACGCCGCGCCTGCTCTGGCTCAAAGGGAATACCAAATTCAGCCGCGCTGCGCGCCATCCGGGCCAGATGCTGCTCCAGATGCCGGAACCCCTCTCCCGGGTGCCAGCCCAGCGTCTCGATCAGGCGGAAAGCGGGATCGTTCTGGAGGGTGTCACGCGGGCGAACCGAGCTTTCCATAGCGCTTCCTCATATTCAGACTCCGCGGTGCTGTCCCAGACCACGCCGCCGCCAACGTTAAGCGTCGCGCGGCCCGTTTCCAGCATCAGCGTGCGGATCGCCACGTTGAATTCCGACGACCCGTCCGGTGCCGCCCAGCCGATGGTGCCGCAATAGATGTCGCGCGGCCAGGGTTCCAGATCCGCCAGGATCTCCATCGACCGGATCTTGGGCGCGCCGGTTATGGAGCCGCAGGGAAACAGCGCCGCAAACACCTCTGCCAGCCCGGCATCAGGCCGCAGCCTTGCCCGCACCGTGGAAACCATCTGGTGCACCGTGGCATAGCTTTCGACGGCAAACAGCTCCGGCACATGCACCGAACCGGTCTGCGCCACGCGGGAGATGTCGTTGCGCAACAAATCCACGATCATCAGGTTCTCGGCGCGGTTCTTTTCATCCTGGCGCAGGAAATCGCGGCGGCGGGCGTCCTCGACCGGGTCATCGCTGCGCGGCTGGGTGCCTTTCATCGGGCGGGTCTCAATCATGCCGTCTGCATCGGTGCGAAAAAATAGCTCCGGCGAGCGCGACAGAAGGTCCGGCAGGCCGTCCTGTTCGACCAGAACGCCATGGCCCACCGCCTGTTTGGCCTGCAAGGCGGCATAGAGTTCTTCTGCGGTGCCATAGGCCCCGGCATCAATCGGGAAGGTCAGGTTGGCCTGATAGATGTCGCCCTTGCCGATATTGCGGTTCACCTCAGTGAACGCCTCAGTGTAGCGCTCAGAGGTCCAGCGCGGGGTAATGCCTTCCAAACCTGCGCCGTCCGGCTGAAGGCCGGGCAGCGCCCGGCCCTCCCCACGGGAGGGCGCTTTCGCTCCTTCCCAGGGCCGGACGCTGCCCTCTGCGTCTTGCGGCAGCGGTTCGTCATAAACCCCAAAGCAGATCAGCGGCAGCCGCCGCGCCTTTGGCATCCGCCCCGCCAGCTTCGGCTCTAGCGCGTAGCCCAGCTCATAAGAGGCATAGCCCGCCAGCCAATGCCCCGCGCCCCGCGCCGCATCCAGCGCCGCCAGCGCAGCAGGCACCTCTTCGGCCCCGTCCGCGCGGATCACGCGCAGCGGCTGGTCGAAACATGTGCCGGCCCCCTTGGGCCCCTGATCAAAGCGAATACGCACCGGAATTGACTCCCCGAGGTCTTGGCCTCCACATATATCCGTTCGCTATGCGAACAAAAGGGGTGGATGCGGCATTTCCAATTCCGTTTCCGATCCCCCTTGAACCTTTCAGCGCGGTCCCTATAACGCAGGACAATTTGGGCACTCGCCAGTGCCCCTGATTCAAAGCTGCCCGCACGTCAATCAAAGGAATATGGCCATGCCCAAAAGAACCGACATCCAGTCGATCATGATCATCGGAGCCGGTCCGATCGTCATCGGGCAGGCCTGCGAGTTCGACTACTCCGGCGCCCAGGCCTGCAAAGCCTTGCGCGAAGAGGGTTACCGGGTGATCCTGGTGAACTCCAACCCCGCCACCATCATGACCGATCCGGGCCTGGCCGATGCCACCTATATCGAACCGATTACCCCGGAAGTGGTCGCCAAGATCATCGAGAAAGAACGCCCCGACGCACTGCTGCCGACCATGGGCGGGCAGACCGGACTCAACACTTCGCTGGCGCTGGAAGAAATGGGCGTGCTGGAGAAATTTGGTGTCGAGATGATCGGTGCCACCCGCGATGCCATTGAAATGGCTGAAGACCGCAAGCTGTTCCGCGAAGCGATGGACCGCCTTGGGATTGAAAACCCGCGCGCCACAATCGTCACCGCACCCAAGCTGGAAGACGGCAAGGCAGACCTGGACGAAGGCATCCGCATCGCGCTGGAGGCACTGGACGACATCGGCCTGCCCGCGATCATCCGCCCGGCCTTTACCATGGGCGGCACCGGCGGCGGCGTCGCGTACAACCGCGAAGATTACATCCACTTCTGCCGCACCGGCATGGACGCGTCCCCAGTGAACCAAATCCTGGTGGATGAAAGCCTGCTGGGCTGGAAAGAGTTCGAAATGGAAGTGGTCCGCGACAAGGCGGACAATGCGATCATCGTCTGCTCGATTGAGAACATCGACCCGATGGGCGTCCACACTGGCGATTCGATCACCGTGGCCCCGGCGCTGACGCTGACCGACAAAGAATACCAGATCATGCGCACCCACTCGATCAACGTTTTGCGCGAGATCGGCGTGGAAACCGGCGGCTCCAACGTGCAATGGGCGGTGAACCCCGCTGACGGCCGTATGGTGGTGATCGAGATGAACCCGCGGGTGTCGCGGTCGTCCGCACTGGCGTCCAAGGCGACCGGCTTCCCGATTGCCAAGATCGCCGCCAAGCTGGCGGTGGGTTACACCCTGGACGAGCTGGACAACGACATCACCAAGGTGACGCCTGCATCGTTTGAACCGAGCATCGACTATGTCGTAACAAAAATTCCGAAATTCGCGTTTGAGAAATTCCCCGGCTCTGAACCCTACCTGACCACCGCGATGAAATCGGTGGGCGAGGCCATGGCGATCGGCCGCACCATCCATGAGTCATTGCAAAAAGCGCTGGCGTCGATGGAATCCGGCCTCACCGGCTTTGATGAGGTGGAGATCCCCGGCGCGCCCGACAAGGCCGCAGTGTTCAAGGCGATCAGCCTGCAGACCCCCGACCGGATGCGCACCATAGCCCAGGCGATGCGCCACGGGCTGACGGATGATGAAATCTTTGGCGTCACCAAATTCGACCCCTGGTTCCTGGCCCGCATCCGCGAAATCGTCGAGGCCGAAGATGAAGTCCGCGACGGCGGCCTGCCCACGGACGAAAAAGGCCTGCGCGCGCTCAAGATGCTGGGCTTCACCGATGCCCGCCTTGCCAAGCTGACCGGCCGGAAAGAGGCCGAGATCCGCAAAGCCCGCCGCGCCGCCGGCGTCAACGCCGTTTTCAAGCGGATCGACACCTGCGCCGCCGAATTCGAGGCGCAGACCCCCTATATGTACTCGACCTATGAAGCGCCCGCCTTTGGCGACGTGGAATGCGAGGCGCGCCCCTCTGACCGCAAGAAAGTGGTTATCCTTGGCGGCGGCCCGAACCGGATCGGCCAGGGCATCGAGTTCGACTACTGCTGCTGCCACGCCTGCTTTGCGCTGACCGATGCGGGCTATGAAACCATCATGATCAACTGCAACCCTGAGACCGTGTCGACCGACTATGACACCTCGGACCGGCTGTATTTCGAACCGCTGACGTTTGAACATGTGATGGAAATCCTGCGGGTCGAGCAGGACAACGGCACCCTGCACGGCGTCATCGTTCAGTTCGGCGGCCAGACACCGCTGAAGCTGGCAAACGCGCTGGAAGAGGAAGGCATCCCGATCCTCGGCACCTCGCCCGACGCCATCGACCTGGCCGAAGACCGCGAACGCTTCCAGGCGCTGGTCAACAATCTGGGCCTTAAGCAGCCGAACAACGGCATCGCCTCCACCGACGCGCAAGCGCTGGAAATCGCAGGGAAAATCGGTTTCCCGCTGGTGATCCGCCCGTCTTATGTGCTGGGTGGCCGGGCGATGGAAATTGTCCGCGACATGGACCAGCTGAAGCGCTACATCGCCGAGGCTGTTGTGGTTTCCGGCGACAGTCCGGTGCTGCTCGACAGCTACCTGGCCGGCGCGGTTGAGCTGGACGTGGACGCGATCTGCGACGGCAAAGACGTGCATGTGGCAGGCATCATGCAGCACATTGAGGAGGCCGGCGTGCATTCGGGCGACAGTGCCTGCAGCCTGCCGCCCTACTCGCTCGACAAACCGGTGATCGAACAGATCAAGGAACAGACATTCGCATTGGCCAAAGCGCTGAATGTGGTTGGCCTGATGAACATCCAGTTTGCGATCAAACCCAATGACGCCGGCGAGGAGGAAATCTATCTGATCGAGGTGAACCCGCGCGCGTCGCGCACGGTGCCGTTTGTGGCCAAGGCCACCGACAGCGCCATTGCCTCGATCTCGGCCCGTGTGATGGCCGGCGAACCGCTGTCGAACTTCCCGATGCGCGCGCCCTATAAGCCGGACGCGGGCTATGACGTGAATACCCCGATGGCCGACCCGATGACCCTGGCCGACCCGGATATGCCCTGGTTCTCGGTCAAGGAAGCGGTGCTGCCCTTTGCCCGTTTCCCCGGCGTCGATACCATCCTTGGCCCGGAAATGCGTTCCACCGGCGAAGTCATGGGCTGGGACCGTTCCTTTGCCCGCGCCTTCCTCAAGGCGCAGATGGGGGCCGGCATGGTACTGCCGTCCCAGGGCCGCGCTTTCGTCTCGATCAAGGATGCCGACAAGGGCCGGCTGATGCTGGAAGCGGCGCAGATCCTGGTGGAGCAGGGCTTTACCCTGGTCGCCACCCGCGGCACCCAGACCTGGCTGGAGGCCCAAGGCGTGGCGTGCGCGCTGGTGAACAAGGTCTATGAAGGCCGCCCCCACGTTGTGGACATGCTCAAGGACGGCGGCGTCCAGCTGCTGATGAACACGACTGAGGGCGCGCAAGCCGTTGAGGACAGCAAGGAAATGCGCTCTGTCGCGCTCTATGACAAGATCCCCTATTTCACCACCGCAGCCGGCGCCAATGCCGCTGCACGGGCGATCAAGGCCCAGGCCGAGGGGGATGTTGAGGTGAAGTCGCTCCAGGGCTAAGCGCCCTCTGCCCGGACGTTTCAACGCTATGTTCTTAAAGCCCCGGCAACGCCCGGGGCTTTTCCTTTGCGTGCTGTGCTTTCACACAGCCGTGTAGAGTTGTGACCCGGCAAATTCCGGAAATGTGCGACCGTGAACGCCACAACACGACCCGCAGCTTTGCAACTCAGGGAGAAAGGCCATGAAATTACCGACAAAGATTGCCGCAGGACTTTTGGCGCTTGTCCCGGCCGGCGCAATTGCCCAGGACTGCCCTGTGGATGGCGATCCCTCTGAACTGGCAGCAGAGGCCGTTGTTAAGGTCTACGAATGCATCGAGGCCAAAATGGCCGAAGGCTACGCTAAGAACGGCGATCCAACGGGGTCTGACTTCCGCTCCTGGCAGGTGACATCAACCCGCCCGGCCCTTGCCGGCCCGCATGGCGAGCGGTTCCTGCAGACCTTTGCAAACGGCATTGCCGCTGAACAATATCTGAAGTTCGCCGAAGAAGGCTTTGTGATGCCCGCGGGGTCGGTTCTGGCCAAGGAAAGTTTCAAGGTCAAGAAGGGCAACGCCGTTCCCGGTCCGCTGTTCATCATGACCAAGCTGGCCGATGGCGGCGCGCCCGAGGCCGGTGACTGGTTCTATGCAGCCCTTCTGCCAAGCGGCAAGGAAATGAAGATCAAGCAAAGCTTCTGCGCAGGCTGCCACATGAATTGGGAAGACCAGGACAGCCTGGCCTATCCGTTAGAAGAGGTCCGCCTCAGCAACCAGTAACCGCAGGACGGCGTGCTGCAAAAGGAAACAGCCCCGGGGAACTAAACGGGGCTGCTTCGCGTCCTGCCGCTCTTATTCAGCAGCAGGCTATAGGGCCGCAGCGGCGGCTGCGGTCACCCCGCCTGCCGCATCAGCGCCTGCAGCGCATCCCCCAGCGGTGCGGCCAGCGACACCCCCCTGCCCCCCATCCGGGCCTTGGAAGAGATCACCGAGACCAGCTGCGGCGCCCTGCCCGGACGCTTTTGCAGCACAGGTGAACCGGACGCCCCGAAATCGACCCGGCAGGTGGTGATCAGCGAGCTTTGCCGCGCCGCAATCACCTGGCAGGCGCTTTGCAGCCGGGGCGATGTCGCATTGCGGTGCGAGTAAGACATCACATCCACCCGCATGCCGCGCTCCGGCGCCGCGGCCAGCACCAGCGGGCGGATCACATTTGCACTGATCGGGCTGTCCAGGCGCAACACAGCAATGTCTGTTCCGGTCTGAAACTGTCCGGTCAGGCCATGCCGGTAGCCCGGATGGACAACAGCCTTGACCACTTGGCGCGACGCCTTGGCGCGGCGGCCGTTCAGCCCTGCTTCAAATTTGATACTCCGCGGGTTCACGGCCCGGCCATTGCGGATGTCATACATGCAATGGGCCGCCGTCAGCACCAGATCCGGTGCGATCAGACTGGCTGTGCACATGGCCCTGCCGCCTATGTTCAGGCGTCCTACCGCCTCCCATCCTTGCACCGACTGCGCAGGCGCAGGCTGCCCGGCTGAACCGGGTCCGGCGCCTATGCCGATGAATACGGAAGCTGCAATTGCCAGTAATCGTCTCATAACCCACTCCATGTTCCCACACTGCTATGGTCGGTGAGCCCTGAGGCTGGAATGCGGCTTGCTGCGGTGCCGCGCAGGCGGAAACATGGGCAGAATGAGACAGAATTAACAAAACCTTAACGCGAGGCAGTTCTGTCTGGGCTGAGGCACTCAAACCCCTTATTTTCTTAACGGACCCCTGCGATTTTCGAAAAAACCCCTTAAAAACAAGGGAAAATCCGCCGGGTTTCGTTAGGAAAAAAATTCAGGATTCCCGCTGTTTCCGCGCAAAAGCCAGCTTTGGCGGTAACTTCGCGGCTCAATTACGGCGGAAATGAGCCTTAACAAACGCCTAAACACCGGGTTGGAGGCCGCCCAATTGTTTAACTGTGCGCCACACCCATTGCGGGAAGTTCATTTCCCAATAACCGCATTGCCTGCAATCGTTAAGACTTGCAGCGGCAGCTTTGCCACTGCAGGGTGGCCCGGCCCGATTGCTGACACTGGAGCCGTTGAATGCGCCTGACGCTGTTTCTGACTGCCCTTCTGACCCTGGCTGCTTGCGACGTGCCGGTGATACCGCTGATCTGAAACAAAAAGCCCCGGCGGAAGTGCCGAGGCTTGGGATTGAGTTTTCTACTGTGTGCAAGGGGCGCCGCCCCGCCAAGGCTACTTCTGCGAGACCCGCTGATGCACTTCTTCGGCGCTCTCCAGCCGCTCCGAATAGCGGTCGGTCAGATATGCCTTGCGGCCCCGCACCAGCCAGGTGAATTTCACCAGCTCTTCCATCACATCCACCAGACGTCGGTAAAACGGGCCTTCGGGCAGGCGCCCGCCCTCCCCGAATTCCAGCCAGGCCCTGGGAATCGAGCTTTGGTTCGGAATCGTCACCATCCGCATCCAGCGGCCCAGGATCCGCATCTGGTTGACTGCGTTAAAGCTTTGCGAGCCGCCCGAGACCTGCATTACCGCCAGCGTCTTGCCTTGCGTGGTGCGGATGCCGCCCTGCAGCGACAGCGGCAGCCAGTCGATCTGCAGCTTCATGATGCCGGTCATCGCGCCATGGCGCTCCGGGCTGGACCAGACCATGCCCTCGGACCAGACTGCCAGCTTGCGCAGCTCTGCCACCTTGGGGTGCTCCGCCGCACCTGTATCATCAGGCAACGGTAAGCCGGAGGGATCAAAGATCCGCGTCTCGCAGCCCAGGGCGCGCAGCACCTGCGCCGCCTCCTCAGCCGCCTTGCGGGAATAGCTCACCTCGCGCAGGGAGCCGTACAGCAGCAGAATGCGCGGCGCGTGGCGCGGATCGCCAGGTGCCGCCAGCGCGTCCACATCAATTGGATGCAATTCAGCTTCCGCAATGGCAGGCAGGCTGCCCCCGTCACCGGTCTCAGGCACTGTCTTCCTCCAGGTGCAGTTTCATATCCAGCAGAACCTGCTGCAACAGCACCGTTTCCCTGAGCAGCCGCTTGGCCTCGTTCACGGTGATAATGCCATCTTCCATCGCTTCCTGGTATTCGCTCATCAGCTGGGCAAACCGCTGGCTCAGCGCAATCACATCCGCATTCACACCGCCGCTGCGCCCGGTCTCCTCGGCAGAGCCGTTGCCGTTGTAAGACAGGGTGATGTTCTTCAGCTCCGCCAGCGCCGAGGTCACATGCGGATAGGACGCAGCACTTTCCAGCTTGGCCACTGCATCCACCGGCATGAACCGGTCCGTGTGCTCGGCATTGTCGGAGTAATAGCGCCCCAGTGTTGCCTTGGACTTCCCCGTGATCTGGCAGGCGGCTTCGATGCCGACATCCTTGACCAGCGCTTCGGTGTGTTTCTTCAGATACGACCCGATTTCAGCCATTTATATCCTACCTGGCTTGACCGCCGCCCCCATGGGGGAACGAACCGGTTAATTTCCCATTTCTGACTTGTAGAGGAATTGCGATACCTTATCCATCCCTCAGGTTTTCAGGGATTTAGCGAGTGGAATGATGCAATTGGCATCTGTTGTCCAGTGCAATGCGGAACGGGGTGAGTGACGTTCGGCGGTTTGGGTAATTGGTCTGCCCGGCACTTGGGTTCTCCGGGGCATTCGGCGTGGCCGTTTTAGGGATTTGTTCCTCCCTGGCCATACCCGCCCCGGTGAGCCTTCCCGGCACGGCTTTGCCTCCACCTCGAAAAACCAACACGAATCCGGTTTTCCCCGCAGGCCGGGACGGATAAACCCCGGCCCCATGGCCAAGCTCTATTTCAACTACTCCACCATGAACGCGGGCAAATCGACGGTGCTGTTGCAGGCGTCGCATAACTACCGCGAAAATCATATGGATACCTACCTGCTGACCGCCCGGCTGGATGACCGCGCCGGGACCGGCAGAATCGCCTCGCGCATCGGCATCGGCGAAGCGGCGGATATGTTTGCCGCGGGCGACGACCTTTATGGCCGCATTGAACAGCGTCTGGCGCGCGGCCCGGTGGCGGCGATCTTTGTCGATGAAGCGCAGTTCCTGACGCCCGATCAGGTCTGGCAGCTGGCCCGCGTTGTCGATGATCTGCGGGTGCCGGTGCTGGCCTACGGCCTCAGGGTGGATTTCCAGGGCAAACTGTTCCCCGGCTCCGCCACCCTGCTGGCGCTGGCGGATGAAATGCGCGAGGTGCGCACCATCTGCCACTGTGGCAAGAAAGCCACCATGGTGGTCCGCCAGGACAATCAGGGCCGGGTGCTGACCGAGGGCGACCAGGTGCAGATCGGCGGCAATGAGACCTATGTGTCGCTGTGCCGCCGCCACTGGCGCGAGGCGGCAGGCGATCTGCGCAGCGGTAAGACGGCAGAGTAAGCCGCCCCGAACAATCCGGCTGAAACAATCCACCGCGATTTGTGCTATACTCCTTTGGACCACTTCCAAAGGAGGCCGTCATGACAAACCACGCCCCTCTGGGCGACCCGCTGGCCGGCAAGCTGCGCTTTCACCTGTCCATCATGATTGGCGCCTGCATCGCCGGAGCAGCCGTCATCACCGCATTTGTGCTGGGGTACTACTCAGTCAGGGCCATTCTGGTCTGCGCCGCCATTGGTGCAATCCTAGCCTGGCCGGCAGGCACCTATGCCACCCGCAGGATCAAGCGCGACGATCCCGCCTGGGACCACCGCCGGGACAAGCCCAAAGACGCCTGAGCCGGGGCACGGCTCAGGCTGACATGTTTCAGACCCGGTTGGGCAGCGCCGCGCCACTCAGATAGGCTGCGACATTGTCCAGCGCCATATGGCCCATATCGCTGCGCACTTCCTCGGTGGCGGTGCCCAGATGCGGCAGCAGAGTGGCGTTATTCAGATCGATCAGCGCCTGCGGCACTTTGGGTTCGAACTCATATACATCCAGCCCGGCACCGCCGATTTGGCGGTTCTGCAGCGCGTTGATCAGCGCCGCCTCCTCGACCACCTCGCCGCGGGCGATGTTGATCAGATGCGCATGGGATTGCATCGCACCCAGAACCTCGGCGTTGATCAGATGCGTGGTCTCGGCGCCGCCCGGCACCGCCACCACTAGGAAATCCACCTGCCCCGCCAGATCAATCAGGCTGCCGGCCCGGTCCGCCGGAAAGTCCAGATCCTTCGCTGAACGCGCCACATAAGACACATCCATGCCAAAGCCGAAATGGCAGCGCCGCGCAATCGCCTGGCCGATACGGCCCATGCCCGCGATGCCAACCCGCTTGCCGGTGGCATGCAGCCCCAGCATCTGGGTCGGGTGCCAGCCTGCCCAATCACCCTTGCGCAGCATCCGCTCGCCTTCCGAGGCACGGCGCGCCGACATCAGGATCAGTGTCATCGCGATATCGGCGGTGGCGTCAGTCACTGCCCCCGGCGTGTTGGTCACCTCGACACCCGCGGCGCGCGCGGCCGCCACGTCGATATGGTTGTAGCCAACACCGAAATTAGCCAGCAGCTTGCAGCGGGGCGTGCCCGCCTTGGCAAAGATCTCAGCCGAGAACCTGTCGCCCAGCGTCGGCACGACGATGTCGAACTCCTGGAGCGCGCGCAGCATCTCCGCCTCATTCATCACCGCGTTGGTCTCACGGATTTCCAGATCAGCAAAGGCCTCCCGCGCCCGCGCCGTGACCGCTGCCGTCATCGGCCGCGCAATCCAGATTTTCATTTCAGTGCATCCTCCCGCCCAGCGGGACCTTTCCATCAGGCCCGGCCAGGAATATCTCTCCGTTTTCATCCGGCAGGCCCAGAACCAGGATCTCTGACATGAACGTGCCGATCTGCCGCGGCGGGAAGTTTACGACGGCCAGAACCTGCTTGCCCACCAGCGTTTCCGGCATGTAATGCGCCGTAATCTGCGCTGAGCTCTTTTTTACGCCGATTTCCGGCCCGAAATCGACCCAAAGCTTGATTGCCGGCTTGCGCGCCTCGGGAAACGGCTCTGCACGGATGATTTCACCGGCGCGGACGTCGACCTTCAGGAAGTCGTCAAAAGTGATCTCAGCCACGCGACAACTCCTTTGAACGTTCCGTGGCCGCAGCCACAGCCCGGTTCAGCAGCGCCGGGAAGCCATCATCATCATCCATCAGCACCTCCAAAGCAGCCTGGGTGGTGCCATTGGGGCTGGTTACATTGATGCGCAGCTGGCCGGGGCTTTCCTCTGCCGCCTCCGCCAGCGCACCGGCGCCCGCAACAGTCGCCTTGGCCAGCTGCATCGCCAGTTCCGCCGGCAGCCCCTGCGCCTCGCCCGCGACTGCCAAAGTCTCGATCAGGTGGAACACATAGGCGGGGCCCGAGCCGCTGACGCCGGTGACGGCATCCATCTGGCCCTCGTTGTCCAGCCGCACAACCTGCCCGACGGCTTGCAGCAGCCCCTCGGCACGGTCCAGATCCTCATCGCTGGTATGGGTATTGCCAATAATCGCAGTGATACCGCGCCCGACTGCTGCCGGTGTATTCGGCATCGCCCGCACGATCGGCGATTGCGCGCCCAGAACATCCTCAAAGGTGGCAATCGAAGTGCCGGCGGCCACGGAAATGAACAGGGTGGCGCCGTTGCCGTAGCTTTGCAGCGTGGGAAGCGTCGCGCCCATCATCTGCGGCTTGACGGCAATCAGCACGATGCCCGGCGCCGCGGGCAGTTCTGCGTTGATCTGAACGCCGGTGCCCTGCAGCCAGTCCGAAGGATGCGGGTCAATCACCCAGACCGACGCCGCGGGCAATCCGCCCTCCAGCCATCCGGCCAGCATCGCCGATCCCATCTTGCCGCAGCCCAGCAGCACCAGCCCGCGCGCGGCAATCTCTTGCATATCCATCTTAAGCCCCTCCCCTAAATCCCAGGTTCAGGGCAAGGTTTACGCCCGCCCGTATGCCTCTGCAATGGCGACCTGCATCGCGTCCTGGGTGCTGCGCTTTCCCCAGACCGCCAGCTGGATCGCCGGGTAGTAACGCTCGGCATTGGCGACGGCGGCTTTCAGCATCGCATCAATCTGCTGCGGGCTGGCCATCTGGCCGCCGGACAGCATCAGCCCATAGCGGAACAGCATCAGCTTGTGATCCGCCCAATAGGTAAAGGAGCCTTCCCAGCACTGATCGTTCATGCTGTTGATCAGCTCATACAGCCGCGGCAGCTCAGCCTCCGGCGGTTCCATCTCAAAGCTGCAGACCAGCCGCAGGCATTCCTCATAGCCCGACCAGGCCAGCGTCAGCGAATAGGTGCGCCACTGCCCTTCGACCGACATGGCAATCTGATCATCGCCAACCCGGTCAAAGTCCCAATCATGATGCGACGCCAAATGCTCGACGATGTCGATGGGGTGGATGTCTTCTTCCAAGTGAAGCTCGGATAGTGCCATTTTGCCACCTCTCTCTTTGCCTAGCTTACCGGGCGCAGAGTCTCCCTATAGCTAGCGTACTTTGCTACGGGCCGGGGACGCATCCCCGCTCCCATACAAGATATGGTGGGGCTGAATTGATGATCTGGCAACCTTTATTTTGGGGATATCTGCAATAACTTGTGGATGAACTATCCACAGCCCCCTAGATGCCGGCCCCTGCGTAGCATTTGCAGCCCGGCATTGAAACCGCTTCCTGCACTGTCACCGGTTGTCATCCTGACACCAATGCGCGGGTCATACCGGCGCTTCCAGCCTAAAGCCTCAATTAAGCATTTACAATGCGCATTTTATCATTTACGTGTCTTCCAATGCACCCCGCCTACCCATCAAGGAGCCGCCCTATGACACTGTCAGAAGCTTTTCTATGGCCTGGAACCAAAGTCTGTGAACGCCTGGGCGTCGACCCGGAGGGCGAAGCCGGCCTGATACGCTGGATGGTCAATACGCTTGTCTACCTGACCGTCAGCCTGATTGCTGTCTGGATCATTGCGGTCTGATCGCGCCGCACGCGGTATATCGTGAACACGCCGCCGGTTTTCTGTGTCCAATATGACCGGGCCGCAGAACGCGAAGCATCAAAAACCGCTTCACCCGCGGCCCGGCCGAATGTTTACCTAAACGCGGGCCCATGCGCCCAAACGGTCAGCGACTGGCGCTCGCCGCGGGTAACCGGCGTCACCTGATGCAACAGGAAGCTGGGAAATACTGCGGCGCTGCCCTGCGCCCGGCTGGCGGCCACCACATGGGCCCCCGGCATGATCTCCAGATCGCCGCCGTCATAGGCACCCGGCTTGCTTAGCTGGACAGTCAAGGTCAGCTTGCGCTTACCCGCCACCGGCCCGTCGCCGATGTCTGAATGCCAGGCGAAATGACCGCCGTCGTGCGCCTTGTAACTGGCTGTCTGCGGGCTCTCGCCGAACTCACGGACATCAAATCCGAAGCGTTCCTTGTTGGCCCGGCGCACCAGCGAGATCAGCCGTTCCATCACCCAGCCGGTCCCCGGCACATCGTCCAGCCAGACAACACTGGCCCGGCGCAGGTTGTGATCCCGGGCCCGTCCCACCAGCCGTGCTTCGCTGTCCGGCTCGTCCTTCAATTTCCGCAAAATCTCCGCACATTCCTGTGTACTGAACGCATTGGGAACTGAAAAAACCGACACCATGCCACCATCCTTTTGTTGCAGCAGCGGCAGCATGCGCAGACCGCAGCAGCAAACACTGCGCGGTTTTCGACTTGGTATGCGGAAAGCGACGTATTTCCCCCTGCGGCACCGCAATGCTGCCATGCGCTCACACCATGGCAAAAAAAACCCGCCGCAGTATCTCGCCGCAGCAGGCTCATTCTCAGGCCAGCGCCGCCGGGTTATTTCTGCGCGGTCTCCAGCGCATCCAGCCGCGCCTTCAGCGCCTCATTCTCTTCGCGCGCTTTCTGTGCCATGGCGCGCACCGCGTCAAACTCCTCGCGGGTGACAAAATCGCGGTCCGCCAGCCAGCGGTCGATCATGCTTTTCAGCGCGGTGTCCGCCTCGTCCTTGGCGCCCTGGGCCACGCCCATCGCATTGGTCATCAGCTGGGAAATATCGTCCAGGATCTTGTTGCGGGTCTGCATGCTCTTCTCCGTCTCGGGGCTGACTCCTATATGGGGAAGCGCGCGCGCGGCTGCAAGCCGTTGACTTCTCCCGAAGACCAGAGGCATTCAGACGCATATGCAGGCCATGATCCAATTCCCCGACCTTTCGCCCGAGATTTTCTCGATCTCCCTCGGCTCATTTGAGTTCGCCCTGCGCTGGTATGCGCTGGCCTATATTGCAGGCATCGTCATCGCCTGGCGGCTGGCGGTGGCCGCCCTGCGCCGTCCGGCACTTTGGCCCGCGCAGCAGCCGCCGATGCGGCCCGATCAGGTCGAGGATCTGCTGACCTGGATCATCCTCGGCGTGATCCTGGGCGGGCGCTTGGGTTTTGTGCTGTTCTACCAGCCCGCCTATTATCTGGCGAACCCCGCCGAAATCCTGAAGATCTGGCAGGGCGGCATGGCCTTTCACGGCGGCCTGCTCGGCGTGGTTCTGGCGACGCTGATCTATGCCGCGCGCCACAATATCCCGAAACTGCAGATCGCCGATCTGGTTGCCCATACCGTGGCGCCGGGCCTGCTGCTGGGGCGGCTTTCGAATTTCATCAATGCCGAACTATGGGGCCGCCCGACAGACCTGCCCTGGGGCGTCGCCTTTCCCGGCCCCGCCGCACAGGACTGCGGCCAGGCGCTGGGGGAACTCTGCGCCCGCCACCCCTCGCAGCTGTATGAGGCACTGATGGAGGGGCTGATCCTCGGCGCCCTGCTCTTGTACCTCGCTTGGCGCCGCAATGCGTTTCACACCCCGGGCCGCCTGCTGGGCGTGTTCCTCGCGGGCTACGGCCTCGCCCGTTTCATAGTTGAGTTCTTCCGCCAGCCGGATGCGCAGTTCGTCTCTCCCGGCAACCCGCTGGGGCTTGCTTGGCATATCGACAGCTTCGGGATCACTCAGGGTCAAGCGCTGTCGCTGCCGATGATCGCCATCGGCCTCTGGTTCCTGCTGCGCGCCCGCCATGCCGCCCGGAGCCCGGCATGAGCCTGGCAGATCACCTTGCCGCCCGCATCCAGGCGGATGGCCCGATGTCTGTTGCCGCCTATATGGGGGAGTGTCTGCTGCACCCGCAGTATGGCTATTACACCACCCGTGACCCGCTGGGCGCACAGGGAGATTTCATCACCGCGCCGGAAATCAGCCAGATGTTCGGCGAACTGATCGGCCTCGCCCTGGCCCAATGCTGGCTTGACCAAGGCGCCCCGGCCCCGTTCACGCTTGCTGAACTGGGACCGGGCCGCGGCACCCTGATGGCGGATCTGCTGCGTGCCACCCGCGGCGTGCCGGGGTTCCATGCGGCGATGCAAATCAAACTGATCGAGGCCTCACCGAAACTGCGCCGCACCCAAGCCAATACACTGGAGGCATACGCCCCCGAGTGGCTGGACACGGTGGACGCCCTCCCCGATCAGCCGCTGCTGCTGGTGGCAAATGAGTTTTTCGATGCCCTGCCTATCCGCCAATTCATCCGCAGCGGCGGTCACTGGAGCGAACGCCGCATCGGCCTGACAGACGGCAGGCTGGCCTTCGGCCTCAGCCCCGCCGCGCCGCAGCCCGCCCTGGATCACCGCCTGCCAGACACCCAGGAGGGCGATCTGGTTGAGATCTGCGACGCCGCCGCCCCTGTCACCCAGGCCATCGCATCCCGAATCGCTGCCCATGGCGGCGCGGCTCTGATCGTGGATTATGGCGACTGGCGCGCCCTTGGCGATACCCTGCAAGCCTTGCACGCGCATAAACCCGCTGATCCGCTGCAGGCCCCCGGCGAGGCCGACCTGACCGCCCATGTGGATTTCGAGGTGCTGGCAACAGCCGCCAAAACCGCCGGTTGCGCCTATACACGCCTCACCCCGCAGGGAGTGTTTCTGGAGCGTCTCGGCATCACTGACCGCGCCCGCGCCCTGGCCGCGCCGCTGCAGGGGGAGCCGCTGGACTCCCTGATCGCTGCACATCGGCGGTTGACGCACCCCGATGAAATGGGAAACCTGTTCAAAGTGCTCGGCCTCTATCCCTCGACGGCCGCTCCTTTGCCAGGATTGAACCCATGACGCTTGAAATTCTCACGTCCGATCTGCTTGGCCCGGTGCGGCACGGCTTTTTCACCCGCAGAGGCGGCGCCTCCTCGGGTATCTACCACGGGCTGAACTGCGGCCTGGGCTCCACCGATCAGCGCGAAGCAGTGCAGATCAACCGCGCCCGCGTGGCCGCCGCGATGGACGTGCCCGCCGGAAACCTCAGCGCCGTGCATCAGGTTCACAGCGCCGATGTGCTGGTGGTCACAGAACCCTCGCAGGACCGCCCTCGCGCCGATGCCATGGTCACCAATATACCGGGTTTGGCGCTGTCCATACTGACCGCTGACTGCCAGCCGGTGCTGTTTTGCGACCCGGAGGCCGGCGTCATCGGCGCCGCCCATGCGGGCTGGCGCGGCACTCTGGACGGGGTGCTGGAGGCCACGCTGGACGCGATGGAGGGCCTCGGCGCACGGCGCGAGGACACGGCGGCAGTGATCGGCCCCGCGATCTCGCAGCGCGCTTACGAGGTCGGCCCGGAGTTCTTTGAAGATTTCGTGATGCAGGACGACGGCTACGCCCGGTTCTTTGCCAATGGCGAAGGCGGCCGCTACCTGTTCGACCTGCCGGGCCTGGGCCTGCACAAGCTGCGCCAGGCCGGTGTAGGCGTGGCCGAATGGACCCGTCACTGCACTTATTCCGAGCCTGAGAAATTCTACTCCTACCGCCGCGCGACCCACGCGAAAGAGGCCGACTACGGCCGCCTGATCTCCTGCATTCGGCTTTAAGGCCCCGTTAACCAGGGAAATTGTGGCGAATTTTATTAAATTCCGCCGCATTTCTTACCTTCCGCTGCGGCACCCCCGCAGCAAGATGGAAATCTTGTCAGCCTTTCCAATATCTTAACCAAAACCTCACCAGGCGGCCCCCTGCCGTGCGCCGCTGCGGTGCCAGGGTAAAATTGCCCGTATCCGGTCATATTCGCGGCGCAAATGTTACCCATAAACAGATCAGAAAAACACAAACAGCAGCGGCCCCGCATCCAGGCCGGCTGCCGGGCGAAGGACAGACCAGACCATGAAGATGAACAAGCGTTTTATTGCCTCCATCATCCGCTCCGCCAAGAGCGAGACCGTGACTCTGCCTTGGGCCGCCGCGCGCCGCCGCGATGGCCAGACCTGCAGCCAGCCCCGCCGCCAGGCCGCAAAGCAGAAACTGGGTTAACGCCGGGGACGGGTGCCCTGCCGGCGGCCTCCCCTGGTGCAAACGCGCCAGCCCGGCCAGCCGCCGTCAGGGCATCCAACCGGTCTATGCAAACTCCAGCGGCCGCTTGACGCTTCCTTAGCCGAATCGTCTTAACTCCGTTCCGGCCTGCCGCCGGAACCCGCCCGCAACGGTTTCAGGACCGGCCTGATGTTAACCAGTTTGCTTCAGATTTTTTGACAATTAGAATTAAATCCCGCCATTTAGAGCACATACATAACGTTCAAGCACGTCTGTGTTGCCGGTGGGGGCCGATGCAAACGGGCAGTTTGAAAGGAAAGGTGGCAGCATGACCATCGCCCACTCGCTGCAGAAAGCTGCAGCCAATGCAATTGAAGCCAATGCGTTCCTACAGGATCCAGCAGCGCTGCGCAGTGCAACCAAGCCGCAATTGCGGCGCTATGAGGTCAGCAGCCTCCTGCCCAGCGGTGCGATTTCCGAAACCCGCCACATTGCGCCTGCCCTGCCGTTGTTCGAAGACGCCTTTTGCGCATTTTCCCGCGGCTCATTGGTTGAAACCGCCAACGGCCCGGTTGCCATCGAAGACCTGTTGCCCGGCGATGACATCCTGACCCAGGGCGGCGGCAGTCAGCCGCTGGTCTGGATCGGCCGCACCAGCATTCTACCCGCACGCCCCGGCAGCCGCGGCCGCAGCCACCGCCTGACCAGTTTCATGGCCGACAGCCTGGGCCTGCAAAAACCGGCCTCCAGCCTTGTGGCCGGACCTGCAGCACGGCTGCTGCGCACCCCGCCGCATCTGCAGAGCGCGGACAGCGGACAGCTGCTGACCCCGGTTGCGGAGTTTCAGGACGGTATGAGCATCTTTGAAACCGCCCCGCCGACGCCGGTGGACATGTACCACCTCTGCCTGCCGCGCCACGCAGCAATCACCATCGGCGGGCTGGAATTTGAGACCTACCATCCGGGACCGGATGCGCTGAAACTGGCCAGTTACGCGATCAAGACATTGTTTCTGAACATGTTTGCCCATGCCGACAGCATCCGGGACTTTGGCCCGCTGGCTTATTCCAGGGCCGGCAGCAACAGGTCCAGCCCGGCCATTCTGTAAGCTGAAGGGGCACCCAGCCCCGCATATACACCTAAGCCGGGCACGCCTTTGCCCGGCTTTTTCATGTCAAACCGCTGCGTGTTCGCGCCTTATGCCTCGCGGGCCAGCCGCTCTTCCAGCACCTCAAACGGCACGCCCGGCTCATCCTTAGCGCCGCGGATCACCAGCGAGGTCTTGACGCTGGCCACATTCGGCGTGGTCAGCAGATCGCCGGTCAGGAAGCTTTGGAAGGTGCTGAGATCCGGAGAAACGCATTTCAGGATGAAATCCACCTCGCCGTTCAGCATATGGCACTCGCGCACCAGCGGCCAGCTGCGGCATTTCTCCTCGAACGCGCTCAGCTCCACCTCGGCCTGGCTTTCCAGCCCCACCATGGCAAAGACCTGCACCTCAAACCCCAGCTCGCGGGAATTCACATCGGCGTGGTAGCCGTGAATCAGCCCGGCCTCCTCCAATGCGCGCACCCGGCGCAGACAGGGCGGCGCCGAAATGCCGACCCGCTTGGCCAGCTCCACATTGGTCATCCGCCCATCGGCCTGAAGCTCCGACAAAATCTTGCGATCGATCGGATCAAGGCGGGTTGTGACCATGTTCAATGCTCCTGTGGAATTTGCGTTTCTTATAGCACCGCCGCCGGGCCGCGCAATAATGTTTCATCGCCGCGCAATATTCTTTGCGCCCCAAGGGCGCAAGCCGCAATGCGCGCCTCCCCGGCAGATTTGCACCCTGCCGCATGCCAAGCCTTGGGGGTTTAAGCCCGCGGGTCCTGACGCTATATGCATTGCCTGACGGCGGCACGCCCGCCAGGCTGCATTACGTGGGGAACACACATGAGCGAGACGCGCCACACTAAGGTTCTGATCATCGGCTCCGGGCCTGCAGGCTATACCGCAGGGGTTTATGCCGCCCGTGCCATGCTGGAGCCGGTTCTGGTTCAGGGCATTGAGCCCGGCGGCCAGCTGACCACTACCACCGAGGTCGAGAATTACCCCGGCTTCACCGAGGTGCAGGGCCCCGACCTGATGATCAAGATGCAGGAGCACGCCCAGGCGATGGGCTGTGAGGTCATCGGCGACTATATCACCTCGCTCGACACTTCCGCGCGCCCGGTTGTGGCCAAGGCCGACAGCGGTACAACCTTCACTGCCGATGCGGTGATCCTGGCGACAGGTGCCCGTGCCAAATGGCTGGGTCTGGAATCGGAAGAAAAATTCAAAGGTTTCGGCGTCTCCGCCTGCGCCACCTGCGACGGATTTTTCTACCGCGGCCAGGAGATCGTGGTGATCGGCGGCGGCAACACCGCCGTGGAAGAGGCGCTGTTTCTGACCAATTTCGCCTCCAAGGTGACCCTGGTTCACCGCCGGGATGAGCTGCGCGCCGAGAAGATCCTGATCGACCGCCTGATGAAGAACGACAAGATCGAGCCGCTGTGGTTCCACACGCTGGAAGAGGTCGTGGGCACCGAAAACCCGCTGGGGGTTGAGGGCATCGTGGTCAAGAACGTCCAAACCGGCGAGTTGAAGGAAATCCCCTGCAAAGGCGTCTTTGTCGCCATCGGCCACGCGCCCGCCAATGAACTGGTCAAGGATGTGCTGGAGCTGCACAACGGCGGCTATGTCCAAGTCAAACCCGGCTCGACTGAGACCTCGGTTCCCGGTATTTTTGCCGCGGGGGACCTCACCGACCACAAGTACCGCCAGGCGGTGACGTCGGCCGGTATGGGCTGTATGGCTGCACTCGACGCCGAACGTTTCCTGGCTGAGCAGGACTGATCCCGGATGCCGCATGATTTCGAAACCCAGCGGGCCGGAACTGTTGCGGCATTCAACGATCTGCAGGCCGAACACGGCCTGCCCGAGGCGGCGGACGTTGATTACTTCTTTGTCCCCGCCCGCGACGGCGCCGACTGGCAGCCCCTGGCCAAGGAACTCAGCCGCGAGGGCTACCTCTGCAGCTGGGTCAGCGCAGAGGACAGCGAAGACGGCGCGCCCTTTCTGATCGCCACCCTGCCCGAGCAGATCATTTCCGCCACCGGCATCTGGATCGGCGAGGAAGTGGCCACCCGCGCAGCCCTGTCCCACGGGTTCGCACCGGACGGCTGGGGGCTGGAGGGCTGAGCCTGCCTGCGCAAGGCTGAAACTCAACCAACCCGTTTTGTTTTACCTTTGGCCGGCAATCAGGACCGCAGGCCCGGCGCAGCCGTGCGGCGGGGCCGCCTGTGCCTCTGCGCTGGTTCGCCGCAGGCCACCACCAATCAGTCAAACCTCTGAAATACATCATTTAAACGGCACTTCACATGCGGCTGCACTTTGCCAAACAGGCATCCGAAAAAATTCATCCGCCATTCTGCGGCGCCTTAACCCGGCATTAGACAAAACACCGCAAAACCCTCGCGAAAGCGACTGCACATCAGATCGTTCTGCCGGGGGGCCGAAATGGCGATACGAACTTTAAGCGCGCTCAATGCGGCCGCTTTTACCGTCGATGACGGCTCCCCCCATATGACTGCGGGCAGTTCGATCATCAACAATTCGGACACCCCGGCCGGCACAATCTTTACCTACGATTCCAGTTACGCCATTGAACAGGTCACCCTCGACGACACTGCCGGCGATGCTGATACGATGGAGGATGACCAGTCAGGCGGCCATACCATCGTCGATGGCGGCTCCATGGTGGCCAGCGGCACCCCGGTCGAGGCCGAATCGCACCACTACGTGCAACAGCTTGATGCCGGCGGCAATCCGTTCGGCCCGGTCATCACCATCACCGTGTTTTCCCGGAACGGCGTCACACAGGATGTCTGGGGGTTTTCCACCGATACCCCGCTGAAGGACGGCGCGCGGTACCAGAAAACCTCCGGCAGCAATACCGGCACCTCTCAATACGACAGCTTTGTGCCTTGTTTCGTGACCGGCACCGCCATCTGCACCGATCAGGGCCTGCGCCCGGTGGAACGGCTGCGCCCCGGCGACCGGGTGCTGACCCGCGACAACGGTTTTCAACCGGTTCTTTGGGTTGGCATCCGTCAGGTCGGGCCTGACTGGTTGCAGGCCTGTCCGCATCTGCAGCCGGTGCGGGTTGCGGCCGATGCCTTTGGTCCCGGCCAGCCGGCCCAGGACCTTTGGATCTCGCCGCAGCACCGGCTGCTGCTGAAAGGCGCCGCCTGCCAGATGCTGTTTGAGGAACCCGAAGTGCTCTCTGCCGCCGCCCACCTGCAGGCGCATCCCGGCGTGACCCGGCAGCCGGTTTCCCGGACCACCTATGTGCACCTGCTGTTCGAGCGCCATCAGGCGGTGTTCTCCAATGGTCTCTGGACCGAAAGCTTCCAGCCTGGCAGCCAGCTTCTGGACGGCGGCGGTGCCGCCGCCCGGCAGGAAATCCTGGAGCTGTTCCCCGGTCTCGCACTGGACGACGGCAGCGGCTACCCTGCCGCCCGCAGGGTTTTGAAACAAAAGGAAAGCCGCCTGCTGGCAGACCGGCCCCTGGCGTAAACGCCGTGCTGCCTTGACCGGCGCGCCTGCCCGCCGCAGTCTGCACCCCGGAAACCGCGAAACAGGAGGACCGGGGTGGCAAGCGCACTCTGGCAAGGCAATTGGATCAGCCGCACCCGGATCATCACCGGGCTGGTGCTGCTTACCTATGCCTTCTTCCATTTCATAAACATCGGCCTGGGGCTGTTGTCGCCCGAATGGATGGATGACTTCCAGGACATCCGCCAGCTGATCACCCGCAGCCGGGCCGGCGGCCTGATCCTTTATACCTCGCTGATCCTGCACGCGGGCCTTGCCCTGTGGAACCTGGCCCGCCGCCGCAGCCTCAAGATGCGTTTTGGCGAGGGGTTGCAAACCCTGCTGGGCCTGTTGATCCCGCTGCAGCTGCTCAGCCATCTGGTATTCACCCGCTATTCGCACGAAATCTATGGCGTTAATGATGAATACCCCTATCAGATCGTGCTGATGTGGGCCTCGCCCGAGGTCTGGCAGCAAAGCGCGCTGCTGCTGGCGGTGTGGATCCACGGCTGCATGGGCCTGCACTACTGGCTGCGCCTCACCCGCTGGTGGCGGCCGCTGATCCCCTGGATGGCCGGGCTGGCGGTCTTTATTCCCGGCTTTGCCCTGGCCGGCCTCCTGACCGAAGGCCGCCGTATCTATGACTTGTTTGTCGAAGGCAGCCGGCGTGCCGAACTGATGGCGGATTTCAACTGGCCCAGCCGCGAGGTTTTTGCCGAACTGTTCCAGACTGACAACCGCTGGTTCACCGGTTTCCTCATCCTTTTGGGGCTGACTGCGGCGGCCCATCTTCTGGCCCGGCTGCTGCGCCGCCGCCGGGCGGTGCAGATCCGCTATGCCTTCGGTCCCGAAATCCGCGCCGAGCGCGGCCTGACCCTGCTGCAGATGTCCCAGGCCAACGGGATCCAGCATACTTCGCTCTGCGGCGGCAAGGGGCGCTGCACCACTTGCCGGGTGGTGGTGGACGAAGGCGGCGATCACCTGCCGCCGCCCGCCCCGCCCGAGGCCCGCAGCCTGGAACGGGTCAAGGCCCCCGCCAACATGCGGCTGGCCTGCCAGATCCGGCCAGAGGCGCCGCTGACCGTCACCCGCATGTTCCGCCCCGACGGGCAAAAGGGCCGCGCCCATGCCAGCCAGGGCAGTGAGCAGCAGCTTGCCATCCTGTTTCTGGACATGCGCGGATTTACCGCCCGCACCGCCGGCCAGCTGCCCTATGATGTGGTGTTCCTGCTGAACCGCTTCTTTGACGCTATCGTGCCCGCCGTCACTGGCGCGGGCGGCACCGTGGACAAATACCTTGGCGACGGCCTGCTGGCCTTGTTCGAGGCCCGCTCCCCCGCCCGCTCGGCCCGGGCGGCATTGGATGCCGCAACCGCCATCGGCCATGCGCTTCAGGACTTCAATGCCCAGCTGGCAGCGGATGGCGAACCCGAGATCCGCATTGGTATCGGCATCCACCTGGGCGAGCTGGTTCTGGGCGAAATCGGCAGCGCCGGCCATGCCCCGCGCACCATCATCGGCGGCAGTGTCAACACCGCCAGCCGGCTGGAGGCCAAGACCAAGGACCTGGGCGTCGAACTGCTGATCTCGGCCCGCGTGCTGGAGGCCGCCGGATACGATTCCGGCCATCTGGCGCTTGAGACCTTTGAGCTGCGCGGCGTTGCCGAACCGCTCCGGGCCCTGCCCGTGGCCTTTGCTGCTGCTCTGCCGCGGACCCTGGCCGCAGAACAGCGTTAAGCCCGCCGCGCCCTGCGCAAAACACCTGTCCTTCACTGTCTGCCCTGCCGGACAGACTGCCCGTATCGGCCAGCCGAAGGCGGATAACCTGCCGCCCGCCCTGCCCCGTTGCAGCAAAACAACGCAGCAGAAAATCGCCAATCCTTCGGAATTTGCACTTTGCTTTGCCGACAAACCATGCAATGCGTTCACGCGTGAACACACTTTGATCCGTTGAGCCGTGCCAGAAACCCAGACCATATCCACCCCTGACGAGGAAGACCTGCTCTTCCGGCTCCTGCGCCAGCTTGATGCGGCGCCGGATGCGTCGCAGCGGGCCACGGCTGCGGCGCTCGGAATTTCCCTAGGCGGGCTGAACACGCAATTGCGCAGTGCCGCAGAGACCGGACTGATCACCATCAGCAGCCGTTCCGGCCCCGACAAGCGCCAGCGGTTTGCCTATTCGCTGACCACCCGGGGCGCGGTGGAAAAAATGCGTCTCACCGATCAATTCCTCGCCCGCAAGCTCGCAGAATACAACGCGCTGCACGCGGAACTTACAGGCGCGGCAAGCGGCCTGCCCCCTCTCAAACACAGGACTCATCCTATGCAAAGCAACCTGGCTCCCATTCCAGAGCTCTATGTTTCCTACGAAAGCGCGCAGAAACTGAAGATCGAAGCAGCCGGCCTGACCAGCTGGGATCTGTCCCCGCGCCAGATCTGCGACCTGGAACTTTTGATGAACGGCGGCTTCAACCCGCTCAAAGGCTTCCTGTCGGAAGACGACTACAACGGTGTTGTCGAAAACATGCGCCTGGCCGACGGCTCTTTGTGGCCGATGCCGGTCACCCTGGATGTGTCCGAAGATTTTGCCGGCAGCATCGAAATCGGCCAGGACATCGCCCTGCGCGACCAGGAAGGCGTGATCCTGGGCACCATGACCGTCACTGACCGCTGGGAGCCGAACAAATCGCGCGAAGCGGAAAAGGTGTTCGGCGCCGATGACGACGCGCACCCGGCTGTCAACTACCTGCACAACCAGGCCGGCAAGATCTATCTCGGCGGTCCGGTCACCGGCATCCAGCAGCCCGTGCATTATGACTTCCGCGGCCGCCGCGACACCCCGAACGAGCTGCGCGCCTATTTCCGCAAAGTCGGCTGGCGCAAAGTGGTTGCGTTCCAGACCCGCAACCCGCTGCACCGCGCCCACCAGGAGCTGACCTTCCGCGCCGCCAAGGAAGCCCAGGCCAACCTGCTGATCCACCCGGTTGTCGGCATGACCAAACCGGGCGACGTCGACCACTTCACCCGCGTGCGCTGCTACGAGGCGGTGCTGGACAAATACCCGGCCGCGACCACCTCGATGTCGCTGTTGAACCTTGCCATGCGCATGGCCGGCCCGCGCGAGGCTGTCTGGCACGGTCTGATCCGCGCCAACCACGGCTGCACCCATTTCATCGTTGGCCGCGACCACGCAGGCCCCGGCAAAAACTCGGCTGGTGAAGACTTCTACGGCCCCTACGACGCCCAGGAGCTGTACCGCGCCAACCAGTCCGAAATCGGCTGCGAAATGGTTGATTTCAAGCACATGGTCTATGTGCAGGAGCGCGCCCAGTACGAGCCGAACGATGAGATCGAAGACCGCGACAACGTCACCATCCTGAACATCTCCGGCACCGAACTGCGCCGCCGCCTGGCCGAAGGCCTGGAAATCCCCGAGTGGTTCTCCTTCCCCGAGGTGGTCAAGGAACTGCGCCGCACCAAGCCGCCGCGCTCCAAGCAGGGTTTCACGGTGTTCTTCACCGGCTTCTCCGGCTCCGGCAAATCCACCATCGCCAACGCGCTGATGGTCAAACTGATGGAAATGGGCGGCCGTCCCGTGACCCTGCTGGATGGCGACATCGTGCGGAAAAACCTGTCGTCTGAGCTGGGTTTCTCGAAAGAGCACCGCGATCTCAACATCCGCCGCATCGGCTATGTGGCGTCTGAGATCACCAAGAACGGCGGCATCGCAATCTGTGCCCCGATCGCGCCTTATGCCACCACCCGCCGCGCCGTGCGCGAAGACGTGGAAAGCTTCGGCGCCTTTGTCGAAGTGCATGTCGCCACCACGATCGAGGAATGCGAACGCCGCGACCGCAAGGGCCTGTACAAGCTGGCCCGCGAAGGCAAGATCAAGGAGTTCACCGGCATTTCCGACCCCTACGACGTGCCGCAGAACCCCGAACTGTCGGTCGAGACTGAAAACGTCGACGTCGACAACTGCGCCCACCAGGTGCTGCTCAAGCTGGAAAGCATGGGTCTGATCTCCGGCTGATCCGGACAGCCTAAAGAAACAAGAAAGCGGCCCGCCATTTGGCGGGCCGCTTCCGTTTCCCGTCAGCCTGCTTAGTGGAAAGACTGCGCCTGATTGCCGGAACCTTTGGCAATCTGCGGAGCCCAGACCGCGCTTTCCACTGGAGTAAGCCGGTCGCGGACACGCAGAGTGTACCCGCCTTTGCGTGCCCCGGTCATCCACAGGGCAGCGGATTCCGCATCCCCGGCGCGGGGTGCCAATCCGTGCACCGACAGGCTCAGCTGCGACGCGTCATGCTGCGCGGTCACCCGCAACTGCGCGCCGGCCTCCGCAATCACCGGCTGATCCAGCAGAAACGCCGTCCGCCCCCAATGGCCGCCGGACTGCAAACCGTTTGCCACCAGAATGCCGGGGGCCAGTTCCATCTCAAAACTGACAAAGACCGCATGAATGGTGCCGGCGCCGGCACAGACGAGATCCTTGGCGGCCCGCGCCGGGTTAATGTCCGGCCGGGTGAAATCAAATTGAAACAGATCCGTTGCCATCCCCAAAGGCCGCAGCGCACAGGTTTCCAGATCATTCGGCGTCAGCTGGGCCATGCGCGCAAAGGGGTGAAAGGCGCTCAGATCAAACCCTTCCGCCTCCTGCGGACGCCAAAGGTCCAGCAAATCACCGCTTTCCACCGGTTGCGCCTTCAGCGTTCCCCGTTCAGGCACCGCCCGCGCATCCGGTTTGGCCAGCGCGCCCATGGCATGGGTCAGTGTCGCCAGCGCCCCCTCGCCCAGCAAAACTGTATCGACGATCTCTGAGATCACCACATCCGCTTGTTCCGGCATATCCTTGCCTATGACAATATCGTGGGACCATTTCGGAATGACCGTTATGCGGCCGCTCAAACCGTTCTGCGCGATGACACGGGTTGCGGCCTCGGCAATCAGCGGTTGCTGCTCGCAGGTGTAGACATGTTTTGCACCGGCCCGTGCTGCCAGCATTGCCGTCAGACCCGCACCGCAGCCGATATCCAGCACCACATCGCCCGGCCGCACCTTGGCCGCGATGGCCTGGGCATAGGCCCGGTTGCGGGCCTTGTCGGCGAGCATCGGGAAATGCCAGCGCGGCACAAACGCCTGATGCAGCCGCTCCTGCAGCACCTGCGCTTCGTGGTGGCAGGGGTCTGCCGCCAGCGCGTCCGATAGGATCTGCGAGGTCCGGATGCCGCCATCGCCCAGGGATTCGGATTTTGCCAGCCGGACCAGTCTCTCTGCTTCTTGCGTGTCCGGATGCCGGCGCAATTGAGGCGGTTGGGGCGTCTGATTTTGAAGCAATTCTTACTTTCCCTATTTTGAGGCAAATGCGGTTTTTTGAGACTATCCGCCATGCGCCTCTAAAATTCGGTAAAGGAATAGCGCGGGCCGCCGCCCCCTTGGACAAAAGCAGCCCCCGCGCCCTCCGCGTTCAAATTACCCTATTACCCGCAGCACGATCTGCCAGGACGCTGCCGCAGATCCCCTGAAACCTAAACGCTGTCCGGCAAATCCACCGTGCCGCGCATCAGCACAAAGCCTTCGCCCGCCACCTGCACGCCCTCAATCGCCTCCGCAGACCCGATCCGCGCCACCCGTGCCTGGCCGGGTCGGCCAAGGCCATGGCCCTGCTCGGCGGTAAACTCAGACCTTTCCATCAGCCCGTGACGCCACAGATACGACGCCATGGCGCCGGTCGCGGACCCGGTGAACGGATCCTCCGGCGGGCTCGGCGGCGCCATAAGCAGGCGCGAAAACGTATCACCGGCCTCTGTCGCGCCCTCCAGCACCACCAGAAACGGCTCCATCATGTCGATGCCGTCGGCACCCAGGGAATTACCCAGCAAAGCCAGCGCCTCCAGGTTCAGCTCTGCCGCCTCCAGGGCCGCACGGTCGCGCAGGACCGTCACGCAGAACGGCAGCCCGGTCGAGACCTTCTGCGGGCGGCCCACGATCGCCTCAACCGGCAGCGACACCGCCGCCGCCACCAGCGCGGGATCGGCAAAGGGGCCGAATTGGGGCGCCACCTGGGTCATCGAAATCAGATCACCCTCCAGCGTCACCGGCACAATCCCCGCCCCGGTTTCCAGCGTGATGCTGTCCCCGGCCACCAGCCCCCGGTCCCGCATCGCCGCCACCGTGGCAATGGTCGGATGGCCGGCAAAGGGGATCTCGCGGCTGGCCAGGAAATAGCGCACCTTCACATCCGCCACCTCGGACGGGCCGGTAAAGGTGCATTCCACCAGCGAGGTCTCCCGCACGAAAGCGGTGCAGACAGCCTCGGGCAGATGCGCGCCGCCATGCACCACCGCGCAGCCATTGCCGCCAAAAGCGCGGCCCGAGAAGGCGTCCACCCAGTCAAAGTTGAAATCTGTCATTACGCGTTCCTCCGCCGCATTTGCGCAATATAGGCCTTTGCGGCCCCCGGTGTCTTGCGCAGCTCCATGACCTGCGCCTCGAATGCGCCCAAGCCGGTGCCGAATGCCTCCTGAAATGCCTGATCCCAGCTCTTGCCGGTGCTAAGCTGCCGCCAGAACCCAAACAGGGCATCCTCGCCATGTATCCGGGTCAGAATATGCACTGCAAAATGCGAAAAGTCATAGTCGCCTTCGGTACGGACCGTCCTAGACGCCCGCATCGCCTTCAGGCTTTGCGTCGATTTCAGGGACGCATCCCGCAGCTCGGACAGGCCCGGCGCACGCAGGCGCAAGGCCTTCTTTCCAAACCGCGCCGCCACCAGCTCGGCGCTGCCCTCCACCAGCCAGGACGGCCCCATCCGGCGCCGCACCGCCGCCCCGTTCAACCCTTCTGCACGGGCACCGCCCAGTTCCGCCTGCACCAGATGCATGTATTCATGCGCCATCATCATCCCCAGCCATTTGCGCGAGCGCTTGAGCCAGGCCTTGTCCGCCTGATGCGGATTGTCCCAGCAGATATACATGAACTTCAGATAGGCAGCCCCCGCGACGCCAAAGGGTTTGTTGCAATGGGCGGCAATGGATGCATCCGGGTTGAACCGGGCGCTGGACATCTGGCTGAGCAGACGGCGCACATAGGTTTGAACTGTCTTGGTATTTCCTGCAGCCGCGATGCCGGTATTGCCGGCCAGGACGATACCGTATTCCCTGTCCATGAACCGCAGGGTCCGCTCATAGGCTTGCCGGACGCCTTTTTCTGCGTTCGGCGAATCTGCCAGAACCTGGACCGGCGCTGCCGACGGCAAGTGTTTTTCCAGCCCGGATTTCAGCGCCGGCAGCTCCCGGCACCAATGGATCGCGGTTTTCTGCGTCAGCGCAGGCAGGCCCGCCAAATGCCCGGCCTTTGCCGCGGCGGGTATCTGCCGCAGGGACGTCCAGGCGCGCAGTGTTGCCTGCGACAGCGCCCCGTCACGGCGGCCGGGATCATATCCCAGATCCGCCAGATGCCCTTGCACGCATTTGACAAATGGATCGGCAGCCGCGGGAACGGCCAGCAGGGCAAATCCCAAAGCAGCTGCGATCGGGCGGATTGTACGGAACATGAAAAGCGCCTTCCTTGAACCTGATGCCTCAAAACAATTCAGGCCCCCAAAATGGGAGCCTGCTGTTGAAAAAATCAAGCGCTTTCGGGTGGATGCGCCCCGGTTACCCGGACGTCAATGCACCGAAACCGGTGTCATGTCGTTCTGCCGCGCCAGCACATAGGCCAGATGCCGATCGGCCACCAGCGCCAGCTGGCCGCCTTCCGCGTCATGCACCGCATAAAGCTGCGCATGGCCGCCCGCGCTGTCCTGCACGTCTTTGGGAAGATCTGCCACCGCAACCGCCTTTACATAAACGGTCCGGTCTGCGCCCTGGCTGAAATCAAACGGTGTATGCATTGCTCTTACCCCTTTTTGATGTTGATTGTCTGAACCACGGTTTCGGGCCGGGCACGGGTCAGATCCACATGCAGCAACCCGTTTTCCATCACCGCCTCGCCCACTTCGACGCCATCGGCCAGCACGTACATGCGCTGAAACTGGCGCGCCGCAATGCCGCGGTGCAGGAACACCCGCCCCTCGCTGTCGTCGCGCTGGCGGCCGCGGATCACCAGCTGGCGGTCCTCAACGGTAATCGCCAGGTCCTCTTCGGCGAACCCGGCCACGGCCAGGGTGATGCGGTAGGAATGATCGGAAGTCTGTTCGATATTATAGGGAGGATAGCCTTCGTTGCCCGATTTCGCCGAGCGTTCCAGCAGGCGTTCCAGCTGCTCGAACCCCAGCATATGCGGGTAAGAGCCCAAGGTAAGTTTCGACACGGTGTTCGTCCTTTATGCCAAAGCGACGGATGCGCGCGGCCCCGTAACAGGCGGCCGCTTCCAGAAGAATATGGGAAGTTCTTGCTGGTTTCACAAGAGCATGTGCCCATAGGTCTAGCGGAAAAGCGGTTAAGGAAGTATCTTCAGCCTCACTTCATTCCTAAGCTTTACTGAGTCGCCAATGAACGCACCCACAGATGTGTCGATGAAGACAGATGAGGTCCTCAAGGTTGAGCTGGAAGTTTTCCGCAGGCAGCACCGTGATCTGGACGAAGCAATCGGCGCGCTGGAAGAGCGCCCGACCAGCGACCAGCTGACGATCCGCCGCCTGAAGAAACAAAAGCTCATCCTCAAGGACAAGATCGCCTTGATCGAAGACCGGCTGACCCCGGATATTATCGCCTGACAGTGCCGCCGGCACCAGGCAGGCCCGCGCCCAAACCGCCGGACCAAAACTGCAGAACGCAGTGCCTTAACAGTTTCAACAGGGCCTCCCGCCCCCTTCTCCGCGCAGCCGGCTGCACCGGAAGGTGTTGGGCGTGGCAGCGCGCCTGACGGCGCGCTGCGGTTCCGCTTGATTGCAGGTTACAGATCCTTGCAAAGTCTCAGCGCATCATAGATGGCGGCGTGCATATTGCGCCCTGACACCGCATCACCGGCCCGCGCCAGCCAGAAGCTGCCCTGCGGATTGATGGCGGCAAAAGGGCTGGTTCCGGCAATCATTGCCTGGTGGTCCAACTGACCCAGGTTGCGCGACAGCGGCTTCAGCGCATGGTAAAGTTCATCCGCCGGAGTGATACCATGTTCGCTGACCACATGATCCGCCACACGCTCGGTCACTTCCCCGGTCAGGACATGGCGCAGGGTGATGCATTTACGGCTGCCTGCCGTAGCCACGGCAACCACCTCCAGAAAGCACTCAAACGTGACGCCCTGCCGCGCCAGATCACGCAGCACCACCGCCGAATTGACCGGCCCCAGATCATGCGCTGCCATCCGGTCAGGCGTGACCAGCGTCACCTTGCAGCCGGCCTTGGCCATCGCATCCGCGCAGACCAGGGCCGCGTGATCACCGCATTCATCCAGCAGCAGCACCGCGCCCGGTACCCTTGCCTCGCCGCCCAGCACCTCCCAGCTGGAGGTGATCAAATCACCGCCGGGGATCTCCCGGGGCTCCGGCCAGCCGCCAGTGGCCACGATCACTGCGTCCGGGTTTTCGGCCAGCACGTCGCCTGCCTCGGCGTAAGTATTCAGCCGCACCTCCACACCCAGCCGCTCCGCTTCCGAGATCAGCCAGTCCGCTACACCCCAAATCTGACGCCGGGTCATGCCCTTGGCCGCCAAGACCATCTGCCCGCCAAGCCGCCCGCCCGCCTCAAGCAGCACCACCCTGTGGCCGCGCTCCGCCGCAACACGTGCCGCCTCCAGTCCCGCCGGGCCGCCGCCGATCACCACCACCTTGCGCCGCTCCCGCGCAGGCGGGATCACATGCGGCATCACAGCCTCGCGCCCGGTTGCGGCGTTATGGCCGCAGACCGCGGGCTTGCCCTGGTTCACCCGGTCCACGCAATAGCCCAGCGCCACGCAGGGACGGATACGCTCCTCCTCGCCGCGCTGCAGCTTTGCCACCAGATGGGGATCTGCCATATGCGCCCGGGTCATGCCGATCATATCGGCCTGGCCTTCGCGGATGGCATGGCGGGCGGTAGCAATATCGGCCACGCCCCCGGCATGGAACACCGGCAGATCCACAGCCGCGCGGATCGCGCCCGCCACATTCAGATCCGGCGCCGCGGGCATCCCCATCGGCGCCACCCAGCCCGCGAGGCCGAGGTCATCATAAGGCGCGCCCGCCAGCACGTTCAGGAAATCCACCGCGCCGGTGGCGGCAATCTTCTGCGCCGCCGCGATGCATTCCGCGGCACTCAGCCCGCCCTCCGCCAGCTCATCCCCCGTGACCCGCATCCCCAGGATCAGATCCGGCCCCACGGCCTCCCGCACCGCTTCCAGCACCTGCAGCGTCAGCCGCAGCCGGTTATCGAGTGAACCGCCGTAGTCATCCTCGCGGGTGTTCACCAGCGGCGACAGGAACTGCCCCAGCAGATGTGAGTGCGACAGCAGCTCAATCCCATCGAATCCGCCTTCCCGGCAACGCAGTGCCGCGGCGGCAAAATCGTTGATAATACGGGAGATATCCTCCTGCTCCATCACCTTTGGAAAAGCCCGGTGCGCCCGTTCCCGCCGCCCCGACGGCCCCAGCACCGGCAGCCAGTGCCCGTCATCCCAGGCAGTACGCCGGCCCATATGGGTGATCTGGCACATCACCGCCGCGCCATGCTTGCGCACCCCATCGGTCAGTTTCTTGAACCACGGAATGATACTGTCATCCCCTGCATAGAGCTGCCCGAAGACCGATGGGCTGTCCGGCGCGATATTGGTCGAGCCGCCGATCATCGTCAGCGCAATGCCGCCGCGCGCCTTCTCTTCATGATACAGCCGGTAGCGGTCGCGCGGATGGCCGCCCTCCTGGAACGACGGCGCATGGGCTGTGCTCATGATCCGGTTGCGCAAACTTAGATGCCGGATTTGCAGCGGCTGAAGGAGAGGGTCATTGTCCAAGGTCATAGGTCGCGGTCCATTTAATGCTGCCACGTGCAGCAGGCCCGGTCCGGTCACCATCCGGCTTGCAGAAAACCGGCAATTTCCCGGCCCCGTTGCGACACCTTGCCCGCGGTTGGCGGAATCTCCGTCTGACCGGATGGTCAAAGCCGGATTTTCCGTTTACCAGCAGCCGGATTTTGTGCCCGGCCTCCATTCCGGTGCCCCCTCCGCACAAGCAGCTGAACCAATGAACGAGCATCACCATGACCGCCACCAGCGACCGCACTCCGGTGCCTGAAGCCCAGGACACCGACTACAAATTCTCCCCGAAACAGGCGCTGACCGGCGCCCAGATGCTGTTTGTCGCCTTCGGCGCGCTAGTGCTGGTGCCGCTTTTGACCGGGCTGGACCCCAGCGTCGCCCTGTTCACCGCAGGACTTGGAACGCTGATCTTCCAGATCGTCACCCGCGGCCAGGTGCCGGTGTTCCTGGCGTCCTCCTTTGCCTTCATCGCGCCGATCATCTACGGCGTGCAGACCTGGGGCATGGCGGCGACCACCGGCGGGCTGGCGGCGGCGGGCCTGCTGTATGTGGTGCTCAGCTTTGCCATCCGCGCCTTTGGCGCGGGCTTCATGCACCGGCTGCTGCCGCCCGTGGTGGTCGGCCCGGTGATCATGGTGATCGGCCTGTCGCTGGCGCCGGTGGCGGTCAACATGGCCACCGGCCTGGCCGGCGACACCCAGGTGATGCCGAAAAACACCGCTCTTCTGCTTGCAGCTGTTGCCCTCGGCACCACCATGCTGACCGCTATTCTGGGCCGTGGGATCATGCGCGTGGTGCCGATCCTGGCCGGCGTCGCTGCCGGCTATGGTGCCGCGCTGGTCCTCGGCGCCGTCACCGGGCAAAACCTGGTGGACACCGCTCCGCTGGCCAGCGCCGCCTGGTTCGCGGTCCCGGATTTCGTCGCGCCCGAGTTCAATCTGGCCGCCATCCTGTTCATTCTGCCCGTCGCCATTGCGCCCGCGATTGAACATTTCGGCGACATCATGGCGATCTCCAATGTGACCAAGCGCGACTACATGGAGAAACCCGGCATCCAGAACACCATGCTGGGCGACGGCCTGGCCACTGCCGCCGCGGGCATCTTAGGCGGCCCGCCCAACACCACCTATTCCGAGGTCACCGGCGCCGTCACCCTGACCCGTGCCTTCAACCCGGCGATCATGACCTGGGCAGCGCTCTTCGCCATCGCGCTCTCCTTCGCGGGCAAGCTGTCCGGTGCGCTGGCCACTATCCCGATGCCAGTGATGGGCGGCATCATGATCCTGCTCTTCGGCATGGTCACCGTGGTCGGCCTCAGCGTGCTGGCCAAGCTGGGCGACGCCCTGTCCGAGGCCCGCAACATGGTGATCATCTCCACCGTGCTGATCATCGGTCTGGGCGGGCTGACGCTGCAATTCGGCGAAGGCTTTACCCTCGCGGGCATCGGTCTCTCCGGCGTTGCGGGCCTCTTGCTGAACCTGATCCTGCCGAAACAGCGGGACTGATCCCGAAAACAACCGGAGCCGCCTGCCGGGCGGCTCCGCTCACCGCTTCTCCGGTTTTATATCCCGGATTCGCACCACATGTGCTTCGATATCCGCGCGGGTGAACGTCGAATGCACCCGTTCGGTCGAGGCCGGATGGTTGCCCAGCCCCAGCTTCAACTCTGCCCGCCAGGCCCGCTTTGGCCGGATCGGCCGCGGCGCAAAGCCACCACCGCAGGTGGGGCAGACATTGTCCAGCACCTGCTCTGCACACTCCGCGCAATAGGTGCATTCATAACTGCAGATCCGCGCGTCCGGTGCATCCGGCGGCAGATCCTTGTCACACAGCTCGCAATTGGGGCGTAACTCCAGCATCGTGCTCTCCTTGTCAGGCCGCCACCCTGCCCCCGGTTCCGGCCCTGCACAAGCCTCCCGCGCCGCGCCGCCGCGCGGCGCCACGCCCGACCGCAAGGCGGTGCAGCTTGCCTGCATCCCCGCGCGGGCGGGAGCTTGCCGCCTGCGGCAAAGCGCCAGAGCCCCTGAAACGGGGCAATTCCGCCCGTTTTCCGCGACAAGCCGGATTGCACCAAACCCCAGTTTCCCTATAGTGCGCGCTCCATAAGCCGCGACAGGAGCCACCAAGCCATGGCCGACATCAAAGTAGGCATCATCATGGGCAGCCAATCCGACTGGCCCACCATGAAGGAAGCCGCCACTATCCTGGATGAACTGGGTGTTGAGTATGAGGCCAAAATCGTCTCCGCCCACCGCACCCCGGACCGGCTGTGGAGCTACGGCAAATCTGCCGCCGACCGCGGGTTGCAGGTGATCATCGCAGGTGCCGGCGGTGCTGCCCATCTGCCCGGCATGGTCGCCTCCAAAACCCGCGTCCCCGTTGTGGGCGTGCCGGTGCAGACCCGCGCCCTTTCAGGCGTCGACTCGCTGTATTCCATCGTGCAGATGCCCAAGGGCTTCCCGGTTGCCACCATGGCCATCGGTGCCGCCGGTGCTGCCAACGCAGGTCTGATGGCCGCAGGCATCCTGGCGCTGCAGGACTCAGATCTTGCCCAGCGCCTGGATGATTGGCGCGAGGCGCTCTCCGCCTCCATCCCCGAGGAGCCCTCCGATGACTGAAGCCCTGCAGCCCGGCGCCACCATCGGCATTCTCGGCGGCGGCCAGCTTGGCCGGATGCTCTCGGTTGCAGCCTCCCGCCTCGGCTTCAAGACGCATATCTTTGAACCAGGCGCCAACCCGCCCGCAGGCCATGTCGCCGATCAGGTGACCACCGCCGGTTATGAAGACGCTGAGGCGCTGGCCGCCTTTGCCGCTGCCGTCGATGTGATCACCTATGAGTTCGAGAACATCCCCACTTCGGCGTTGGACCTGCTGGAGTCGCAAAGGCCGATCCGTCCGGGCCGCGAAGCGCTGCGCATCAGCCAGGACCGGCTGACGGAAAAGGCTTTCCTGCAGGATCTCGGCCTCACAACCGCCCCTTTCGACGGCATCACCGACCAGGCCAGCCTCGACGCCGCCCTGGCTGAGATCGGCGCGCCCTCAATCCTGAAGACCCGCCGTTTCGGCTATGACGGCAAGGGCCAGGCCCGCATCAAGGCGCCTGAAGACGCTGCCGGGGCGCTCGCTGCCATGGCAGGCGCGCCGTCGGTCCTCGAAGGGTTTGTAACTTTCACCCACGAGGTCTCGGTCATCGCCGCCCGCGGTGTGAGCGGTGAGATCGCCTGTTTCGATCCAAGCGAGAATGTCCACCGCGACGGCATCCTGCACAGCACCACCGTGCCTGCGCGCCTCAGCAAAGGCCAGCGCATGGACGCGGTGCTAATGGCGGGCAAGATCCTGAATGCGCTTGATTATGTCGGCGTTCTGGGGGTAGAGCTGTTCGTGACGCCGCAAGGCCTGATCGTCAACGAGATCGCCCCGCGCGTCCACAATTCCGGCCATTGGACCCAGAACGGCTGCACCGTCGATCAGTTCGAACAGCACATCCGCGCCGTCGCGGGCTGGCCGCTGGGCGACGGCCGGCGCCATTCCGACGTGGTGATGGAAAACCTGATCGGAGATGATGTGGACCGCATCCCCGAGCTCGCAAAAGAACCCGATTGCGCCCTCCACCTCTACGGTAAGGCCGAAGCCAAGCCAGGCCGCAAGATGGGTCATGTGAACCGTGTGGTGAAAGCGCAGGACTGAAGGATTGGGGCGCTGCCCCAAACCCCGGGAGTATTTAAGACCAGAAAGAAACAGGCGGCGGTCTCAGATGAGACCGTTTCTAATGATTTCCGCGTTCATCCAATGCACATCAGTCTGCACATGATCGGCGCGAACGTATTTGGCCAGCAGCCTCTGCATGTCCACCTCGGCAAACCCTCTGGCTGTCCGGATCACACAGCCTTCCTGCCTCTCCAGATCCATGCCGGATATGGTCTCGCGCAGCACCTGCCCGGATGGCGGTCCGCGGTACAGCACCGGCACGCTCACAATGCCCAGTTCTGCGAACCGGGCCAGGGTTTCTTCCCAAGGCTGAATCACGCCGTTCAAGATCCAGGCGAACCCCAGGAAATAGCTGGGCAGTGCCTCGTAGGCGATGGCGTGGCGTGCATAAAGATACTCCCCGACAATCCGTTCCCCTTGCGCCAAACCCGGCGAGATGCCCGCAGCAAAGGCCTTCATCCAGTCCCGCGACGGGTGATACCGCGCATCCGGGCTGCGCGGATGGCAGCCGCCGCTGTGGACCGTGGTGTTTTCCCCATCCATCTTCTCGGTGATGATCACCTCCGGCTCGGCCAGCAGGGCAGAAGTATCCAGCATGATCTTGTCATCACTGGCGGCGCCGGGCGATTGCGGCAGGTGAAATGTGCGGCCGTATTTTCGGGTCATGTCAGAAAATTTCGTTTGATGGAAATGTCATTCGACGCAGCCTATCCGCAGTGCACCCAGGCGGCAAGACAGGGCAGTGAAAGCGGCCCCGCCGGTTTCACGCGCCGCAAAGAGGGCCATCCGGCCTGATGCGCGGCGCTCCCCCTCAGGCCAGGAAGCGGGTGGCAACATCCCCCGACATATAGCTGACCCGTCCGCCCGACAGCGTCGCCGCCACCCGCTGGGTTTCCTTGTTCAGCACCACAATGTCAGCCCTCTTGCCCGTCTCCAACCGCCCGCGGTCGGTCAGTCCCAGCACCTGCGCAGGCCCGTCCGAGACCAGCCGCCAGGCGCTGGCTAAATCCATCAGGCCAGAGCGTTCCAGCATCAGCGCCGCGCGGCGCGGGCTGGGGTAGTGATAATCCGACGCCAGCGCATCGCACAGCCCCATGGCGATCAGCTCAACGGCGGAGGCATTGCCCTTATGCGAGCCGCCGCGCACCACATTGGGCGAGCCGAGAATGACGGGATCACCTGCCGCCCGCGCGGCCTCTGCCGCCTCAAGCGTTTCCGGAAACTCGGCAATCCGGGCGCCGCGGCCGCGCCAGACAGCGCGGTCCTCAGAGGTCTGGTCGTCATGGCTGCCAAGGCGCACGTCCAGCGCCGCCAGTTCACGGCACAGCGCATCCAGCCTGCCCGGCACCTCATCCCGGCGCGCGTGCATGTCCTTCAGCATCTGCCAGTGAACCTCCGGATTGCGCCCCGCCTTCAGCGCCTGGCCGGTGAGGCGCGGCGGCTTCCTGCCCTGTGCCAGCCGGTCATGCGGCAGGTGGTCGTTAAACACCACATAAGGCACCTGCCAGTCCGCCACTTTTGCGGCGAGCCCGGCGTGGTCCTCCAGCATGTGGATCTCAAACCGCAGCTGCGGCAGCAGGTCCGTGACCAGCGAACCGCGCACATCCTTGATACCCTCAAACACCTGACCGGCAAACTCCGGGCCGCGCAGGCCGCCTTCCCAGGAATAGAACTGCGCCATCACAGCGGTGGTGATACCATTGGCGGCCAGCTCCGCCTCCGCCGCGACGACACCTTCGGCCATCTGCTTCATCGCGCCCCGGCGCGGCGCCAAATGGCGCTCAAACCCGTCGCCGTGCAGATCCACGATCCCCGGCAGCACCAGATAGCCTGTCAGGTCCGCAACGCGCCCTGCCGCTGTCTCCGATACCAGGCCGCCTGCGATGGCAATTTCGCCGCCGTGCTCCAACCCGCCGGGGCGCAGCACATCACCGCCTAGCAGCGTCAGTTCCAATGTCATTTCTCTGCCTCTGCGCAACCGCCATTCAGCTGGCAAGCCTCAGCGATGATCTCTTCCACCGCCGCCAGCCAGGTCAGCGACGGCTCAAACCGCCCTTCCTCCAGGAAATGCAGCGTCTGCGCCATCACCTGCGGGCTGTTCATCATATAGGTGTGGGTGACCGGCAGCGTCAGATGCGCCGCCATGCCATCCGCCTTGGTGCTTGCGACCGAGACCTTGCCGTCATCCGCCCCCGGTATAAGGGCGGAGAACAGCGGGTTCAGCGTCTCGCTGCCCGCAATCACCCCCAGTTGAAAATCAACCGGCGGCAGTTGTTTCGGCAAGCTCTCCGCCCCGGTTCCCAGCTGCAGGCCCGCAGGGCCGTTCAACAGGCCGAAAACCTCCCAATCGCCCAGCTCATCCACCAGTTCGCTGCCCTGGTTCGGCGGGCCCATCATCACCACCCGGCCCAAGTTCTGCGGATGGTTGCCCTGCAGCCAGTAGCGCAGCAGGATACCACCCATCGAGTGGGTCACCACATGGGCTGTCTCTTCGCCGCAGGCAGCAAAGGCCTGTGGCAAGGCCTCCTCCGCCAGTACCTGAATGGTCTCCTCGGTGGAGGCATAGCCGGGCCGCACAACGCTGTAGCCGCGCGACTGCAAGACCTCCCCGAGCACCACAAACGACGTCTCGCTGCGGGCCAGCCCGTGCAGCAGGATCACACAATCAGCCGCAGCGGGCAGCGGCAGCAGCGCCGCAGCAGCGGCTATCAGGGATTTCATCGAAATACGCATAGAGACCAGATAAGCGCAAACGGCAGGTGGTGAAAGCCCCTCAGCCGGCCTTGCCCGGCTCCTGCCGCGCGGCCTGCCCCGGCCCGCCCCGCACCACCAGCGCAATCCCCCCCAGCACCGCAACCGAGCCGAACACCAGCCGCAGCCCGACACTCTCGCCCAGCAGCACCGCCCCCGCAAGGATTGCAATCACCGGCACGCTCAGCTGCACGGTGGCCGCCACCGCGGGCAGCAATTGCGGCAGCACCCGGTACCACAGCGCATATCCAAGCCCCGAGGTCACCGCGCCGGACAAAATTGCCAAAAACACCCCGTACAGGCTCACCACCGTGCCGCCGCCCGCCAACAGCAGAACCGGCAGCATCATCACGCTGGACCAGGCGAAATTCACCGCCGTGGACACCAGCGGCGCCTGCGCACCGCGCCCCAACAGACTGTAGATGCCCCAGCCCAGCCCGCTCGCGGCCATCAGCAAAGATGCGGTTAACGGCACTCCGGCGCCATCCGCAGGCCAAACCACATAGGCCAGCCCGAAAAAGGCCGCCACCGCCCCGGCGGTCTGGGCCGGCCCCGGCCGGCTGCCGCGCACAGCCCCCCACAGGAACATGGACATCTGCACCACCCCGAACAGCACCAGCGCCCCCAGTCCTGCATCAAGATCCTGATACGCCAAGGTGAATCCCGCCATATACAGCGTCAGCGCCGCTCCGCCCCACAGGCTGGAAGGACGCAGGATGCGCTCCCGGCTCCAGGTCTCCAGCCGCCGGATCCGGCACAAAGCCGCCAGGATCAGCGCCCCGGACACCAGCCGCCACAGGCCGAAACCCGTGGCATCCATATAGCCGCCGCCAACTGCGGCCCGGCCCAGGATCGAATTTGCGGCAAAGGCCAGCATGGTGAGAGAGACAAGCAGAAACAATCGCATAAGATGCCAGCTACAATGGAGCCGCCTGCCGGGCCAGTGATTTTTCCGTGTCAGCAGCAGCCCGGCGGCAGACACGCTTCTTTCTGGCCAAAAATACTCCCGCCGGAGGCAGGCCCGCCCTGCGGGTCTTCAGCGGCGGTCCTGAACAAAGTCCAAATCCAAATCCGGCAACCGCTCCAGCGGGTAATCCGGATGCAGGGTCCAGATATTGTCGTGATCCAGCTCCAGCGGCCGCAGCGTGCCGCCCGGAAACGCCCGCGTGCGCAGCGCCAGCGCAATGTCCGACATCGCGCCGGGATTGTCGCGGAAATAGGAATGGCCCGATCCGCCTGCCCCTTCCACCCGGATGAAATGCACCAGCCCCACCTTCTTCAGCGCGGCCAGTTCACCGGGGGCGAAATCCGACGCATCCAGCCGCCCGAACCGCGCCTCCCGGGTCAGGATCGAGGCAATGGCCAGCGCCTGATCATCCGGATTGATATACACATTGACCTGCTCAAAGGCCGCAAAGACCCGTTCGCTCATCAGCCGCTGCCGCACAATGCCCACATCCAGATCCGGCGCCGCCAGCACCAGCGTGCCGGTCTTCAGCGTGATCTTGGGGCGCACGCCCCGCCCGCGCTCGCGGATCACCAGCTCCCGCAGCGCCGTGGCCGCCACATCCGAACCGCGGGAATGGGCAACGATGTCGATATCCTCCACCTCCGGAACCGAGGCCAGCAAATCCAGCGTTTCCTTCAGATGAAAAACCGAAAAATCCCCCGCCTCCCGGTCGCGGAAATACTTGAACAGGCCGGAACTGCCCGCAGGCCAGGAAAACGCCATCGGCACCGAACGCCGCCCGGAGTAATGCCAGATATTGGCCAGGGTGGTCAGCGCCTCATCAAAATCATTGTTGAACCCGTGCACAAACAGCAGAATGCGCCCGCTACCCGCGCGCCGGACCTCAGCCGCCACCGCCTTGCGGAATTCTGCAGCATAGGCGGCATAATCTCTTTCCGCCTGTGTCTCGGTCACCACCCTGCCGCCGCGCCGCTCGGCCGGCAGCGGCGTCTTGGAAAACCGGATCCCGTCGCGGAACCCCGCCACTTTCAGCCGCGGCAGCCGCCCGCTTGTATTTGCATGGGTCAGCGCCACCAATTCCGGCCAGTCATCGACCCGTGTGAACTGCACCTCTGCGGTGCCGAACGCCATGGAATCCGACCGCTCTGCCAGATAGGTCACCGACCCGTCGCCATTCAACCGCTGCGACCGGTTGGTGACATAAAGCAGCCTGGGCACGACCGTGCGCTGCGCCTCTGGAACCCGCTCCGCCTGGTAATTGCGCCCTGTTGAGTAAAGGTTCGGCGGCTTGGCCAGCCGGTCCACCGGCGACACCCCGCAGCCCGCAATCAGCAGCGCCAGTAAGAGCCGGACCACTATACGCTCTGACAGTATCGCCATCCGCCGGTCCCTCCCTGTTGCGCGCTCCACTTCAGCAATTCTGAAGGCTAGCCCGCAAACATATGTCCGGCCAATGAAAATATCGTGTCAACCGGAGCCGCCCGGGAACGCCTGCGGATAGATCAGCTCCGCCACCGGCACATCATCGCCCCGCCGCAGGATCAGGGTGTATTCCAGCGGATAGGGGCTGCTGAGCTTTTGCGCCCGCTGCAGGCTGAAGCCATAACGCCCATAGAAGGAGGGCTTGCCCAGCACCACGATGGTCTCAGGGAGTTTTCCATCAATTGCCTCCGTCGGCATCTCATAGCATTGCGCCAGCTCCTGCAGCATCCGGGTGCCGAACCGCCACGGACCGCGGTACAGTTGGTCCTCAGTCCCCCCAACTTCCATATTCGGATTGTTCTCGGCCAGCTTGCCGCCCTGCCATTCCGGCCGTACAGCCATCGGTGCCAGACAGGCCCAGCCCTCCGGCGCCTGCATCCGGCTCAAAGCATAGTAGCCGCCAATCTTGCCATCCCAGGACTTGCGGAACTCAAACAGCATGTCCCCGTCCGCCCGTAGCTGCCGCACCAGCCGCGCTTCGGCATCAGTGGGAAAGGCGGTCAGCAAAACCGCCTCGACCTCATCAAAATGCTCTTCCTTCACCTCGTTCAACGTATCCGGCCCGACAACCATTCCAATCCTCCCGCATTCACCTTTGCACAAATACTCGCGCCGCAGGCAGGCCCGCAAGGCGGGCCTTCTGCCTCGCCAGAAACGAAAAGGGGCCGCCTTGACAGGCAGCCCCCAAATCTTTGCAGTCATCAGCGGTGGGCTCTCGGCAGATTGGCCTTAATAGCCAATCGCCTGTCGCCCATCACAAATCCCAAGGGATTTGTGATTACATCATGCCGCCCATGCCGCCCATGCCGCCCATGTCAGGCATGCCGCCGCCGGCGCCTGCGCCTTCTTTGGCGGGCTTGTCGGCAACCATGGCTTCGGTGGTGATCAGCAGACCGGCAACCGAGGCTGCGTCTTCCAGAGCGGTACGCGCCACTTTGGCCGGATCGATCACACCAAAGGCGAACATGTCGCCGTATTCTTCGGTCTGAGCGTTGAAGCCAAAGTTCTTGTCGGAGCTTTCGCGGACCTTGCCGGCCACAACAGCACCGTCAACACCGGCGTTTTCAGCGATCTGGCGCAGCGGCGCTTCGATGGCCTTGCGCACGATCACGATACCGGCGTTCTGGTCAGCGTTTGCACCTTCCAGGCCTTCCAGCGCCTTACCGGCCTGAACCAGAGCAACACCGCCGCCGACGATCACGCCTTCCTGCACAGCTGCGCGGGTTGCGTTCAGAGCATCGTCCACACGGTCTTTGCGCTCTTTCACTTCAACTTCGGTCATGCCGCCGACGCGGATCACGGCAACACCGCCTGCCAGTTTGGCAACACGTTCCTGCAGCTTTTCACGGTCGTAGTCAGATGTGGTTTCTTCGATCTGCGCGCGGATCTGGCCAACACGGGCTTCGATCTCGGCTTTCTGGCCTGCACCGTCGACGATGGTGGTTTCGTCTTTGGTGATTTCGATCTTCTTGGCCGAACCCAGCATGTCCATGGTCACGGACTCAAGCTTCATGCCCAGATCTTCGGAGATCACCTGGCCGCCGGTCAGGATTGCGATGTCCTGCAGCATGGCCTTGCGGCGGTCGCCGAAGCCCGGTGCCTTGACAGCAGCAATTTTCAGGCCGCCGCGCAGCTTGTTGACAACCAGGGTTGCCAGCGCTTCGCCTTCGACGTCTTCTGCAATGATCAGCAGCGGCTTCTGCGACTGGATCACCTGCTCCAGCAGCGGCACCATAGCCTGCAGCGAGGACAGTTTCTTTTCGTGCAGCAGGATCATGCAGTCTTCGAGATCTGCAATCATCTTGTCGGCGTTGGTCACGAAATAGGGCGACAGGTAGCCGCGGTCGAACTGCATGCCTTCGACAACAGTGGTCTCGGTTTCCAGACCCTTGTTTTCTTCGACGGTGATCACGCCTTCGTTGCCGACTTTCTGCATCGCGTCAGCAATCTGCTGGCCGATTTCAGCTTCGCCATTGGCGGAGATGGTGCCGACCTGTGCGACTTCAGCGGAGTCTTTGACTTCGCGGGCCATCTCTTTGATGCCGGCAACAACGGTCGAGGTCGCCAGGTCGATGCCGCGTTTCAGGTCCATCGGGTTCAGGCCCGCTGCAACCTGCTTCAGGCCTTCTTTGACGATGGCCTGGGCCAGCACGGTGGCGGTGGTGGTGCCGTCGCCGGCTTCGTCGTTGGTGCGGGAAGCAACTTCCTTCACCATCTGGGCGCCCATGTTCTCGAACTTGTCTTCAAGTTCGATTTCCTTGGCAACCGACACACCGTCTTTGGTGATGCGCGGCGCGCCAAAGGATTTGTCCAGAACCACGTTGCGGCCTTTGGGGCCCAGGGTCACTTTCACGGCGTCAGCCAGAATGTTGACACCGTTCAGCATGCGGTTGCGTGCGTCGGTTGCGAATTTGACGTCCTTAGCAGACATATTTCATTCTCCTCGAGAATTTCTGTTTGGCAGCGATAATAGGGGGGTCAGAGAAGCCGGGCGGCTTACTCGATGATCCCCATGATGTCGCTTTCTTTCATCATCAGCAGCTCTTCGCCGTCGACGGTGACCTCGGTGCCGGACCACTTGCCGAACAGGATCTTGTCGCCAGCCGAAACAGCCATCGCAATCAGCTCGCCGCTGTCCTTGCGCGCGCCTTCGCCGGTCGAGACGACTTGGCCTTCGCTCGGCTTTTCTTTTGCGCTTTCGGGGATGATCAGACCGCCCGCGGTTTTTTCTTCGCTTTCGGTGCGACGCACCAGTACGCGGTCATGAAGCGGTTTCAATGCCATCTTTGCAGCTCCTTAAAGGCTCAAAGGTTGTTATCCTTTGCCCCGCTCCCTGGCAGGGCAGTTATCACTCACATCTGCTGAGTGCTAACGAGGGAAAGCTAGGAATGCCCCCCTCCCTTGTCAACACGGAATCGGCAAAAAAATGAGGGCGCCGGCGCGCCCTCTGCTGTCTTCGGAAATTCCGCTTACGCCGCCTTGTCTTTCAAATGCGCAAAGCTGTCCTTGAAGCGGCTGAACTTATGCGCGCCGCAGGTCACCGGCTGATACCGTGCCGGGTTTTCCGCGCTGACGCAGCTGTCCAGCGGCTGGATCACGGCATCTGCATCCGCATCAATGAAGAACGGGATCGAATAGCGCTCGCGCCCCGAGGCATTCACCACCCGGTGCAGGTTCGCAAGATACAGATCATTGGTCAGCCGCTGGATCAGATCGCCGATGTTGATCACAAAAGTCCCGGCAATCGGCGGACCTTCGACCCAATCCCCTTCACGGTTCATCACCTGCAACCCGCCCACGTCATCCTGCGCCAGAATTGTCAGGCTGCCGTAGTCTGTATGGGCGCCGATGCCCATCACGCTCTCATCAATCTGCCCCTCTTGCGGCGGGTAATGCAGCAGCCGCTGGATGGTGATCGGGTCCTGCATCTTCGGGGCAAAGAAATCCGCCTTCAGATCCAGGCTGACCGCAATTGCCTGCATCAGCCGCTCTGCCAGGCCTTTCATCTCCTGATGATAGCCATAGACCGCCCGTTCGAATGCAGGCCGCGCCGCCGGCCACAGGTTGGCGCCGAAAAACGGCGCGGTACCGCCGGGGCATTCCGGCCCGATGTCAAAGCATTCCTTCAGATCCTTGGTCTTCTTGGGGTCGGTGTTTTCGCCGAAGATCTCGATGTAACCGCGCAACGCCAGCCCGGATTTGGAGATATGCAGGTCCATTTTGTCCGCCAGCGGCAGATCAAAGAACGCCCGTGTCTCATCAAAGGCGCCGTTCACCACTGCCTCGGGTACCCCGTGGTTCCTGACGTAAAAAAATCCTGCATTGGTCAGCGCCCAGCGGATTTCCTTGGCCACCTCGAACAGGCTGCCGCCGCTGTTCAGCGCGCTGATGTCGATTACCGGGATCTTGTCGAAGGATTGCCGCTGCGCCCGCAGCCGATCCTGCAGCCGGTCGATGTCCTGATGTGCCATTGCTGTCTCCCCCTCATGCAAAGCTAGGCCTGTCATCGGCCTAGAGGCGCGCAGGCTCAACAGGGAAAAATCACAACTGAGTTGACCTCAATTCATCTGAACCGCGTAACAAGCGATGCAATAAAGGCGGTATTAGGCTTAGATGCGAGGATAGAATTCACCTTGATGACTCTTTCGGCGCCTCATCCTCCCAGCTGCCGGCCCAATGCACCAGTCCCGCACGGCCCGCATCCGTCAGCTGATAGATGCCGGTCGCCACCCGCTCGAACCAGCCGTAATGGTTGCTGGCCATCAATTGCGTCGCGCGCGCAACACCGGTGGCTTTGGCAACAACGGCCCCCTTGCAGGCGCCCGCATCGGCCAGATGCGCCGCACAGGCGAGCGCATCCTGGCGGTAGGCCGTAACAATGCCATGCCGGGTGGCGCCGCCCGCATTGGGATCGCCGCGCAATGTCTGAAACTCGCGCAGCAACCGCGCCTGCTTCTTCTTCGACTTTCGCGGGGCATAAGGGCCGGGGTCGCAATGCACCTCGGCCCGACCGTCCGCCAGCACCGTGATCAGCCCCAGTCCCAGCCGCCGGCACAGCGCCAGATTGTCCTTCATCATCCGCCGCGCCTGCCGCCCTCCGGGCCGCAGCACCGCGATATAGACAAGGTCGGTGACCGCCAGCCGGGCCACCGCCTGGTGAAACAGCGACAGCGAAAACTTCAGCTTCAGTTCGACAATCACCATTGGCTCCGCGCCGCGGACACCCACCACATCGGCGGCGCCCACCTCACCCTTCACCTCATAGCCCTGCCCTTCCAGCAGCGCCTTTACCGGCGCATACAGCTGATCCTCGCGTTCCATCGCCCATGACTGGCAGGTCGCGCCGCCGATGGCAATCCGCGGCATGGATTTGAGGCCCAGACGCAGGGTTTTGCATTGCCGCCCCCGGCGCCGCACCCTAGGGTCATACATCCAGGCTGCTGTTCCGGAACCGGTGAGAGGGCTTAGAATGAAACCGATAGCACTTGCACGCGCCCTGGCAGTTGGGCTGGTACTTGGCCTGGCCCTGCAGGCCCCTGCCGCCATGGCCGCCTGCCGCGGCATCGACTACCGCGACCATCTGCCCGCCGCCACCGAGGCACGGCTGGAGCGCGAGATGGCCGCCACCCCGTATTCGCGCGGCAACCACTGGGTCGCCACCAAGGGGAACCGCACCATACATGTGATCGGCACCATGCATGGCGGCGATGCCCGCATGGCCAAGGTGATGCGCACCCTGCGCCCGGTGCTGGCGCAGGCAGGCGCCATTTATCTGGAAACCTCCGACTCCGATCTGGAACGCTTGGACCGGATGCCTGATGAGCTGGCCCGCAGTTTCCTGCTGCCTAAAGGCCAGGAATTGCGGCACCTGCTGCCCCGCGACGCCTGGGAGCGGTTCCAGCTGACGGCCCAGGTGACCGGCGTCAATCCGGAAACCATGAACCGGATGCAGCCCTGGGCGATTTCTATGTTTGTGGTGCAAAGCGGCTGCCGCCCCTACGGCTTTGGCCTGCGGCGCGGGCTGGATGACCGGATATCCGATTTCGCCCGGCGCAAACGGATCCCGCTGGGGGCGCTGGAAACCCCGGAACAGGCGCTGGCAGCAATTGCCAGCCTGCCGCTCAGCGATCAGGCCCGGATGCTGGCGCTGGAACTGGAACTGGTGCAATCCGGCAAGCCCGAGGATGCCACTCCGGTTGAAGCCTATTTCGACCAAAGTGTCTGGACTTCCTTTGTCCTCGCCCCCTGGATCAGCGCCCAGTACAGCAGCTTCTCCGGCGCCGAAACCGCGCGGCTATGGCGGCAGTACAACCGCCGCCTGCTGGATCAGCGCAACCAGCGCTGGATGAAACCGATCCTGGCCGCCCGGCAGGACCGGATTGCCGTCGCCGTCGGGGCTGCCCATCTGCCCGGCAAAAACGGTGTTCTGAACCTGCTGAAAGCCAAGGGCTTCAGCCTCGCTCCGGCGCCGTGGTAAGGCGGCTCCCGCCCGCACTCAGATCTCAGGACCCTCCCGTTATGCAGCTTTTCCTTTGCCTGTTATTCCTCTTGCTGCCCGCCTCATTGTGGGCGGCCTGCACCGGCACCGACCTGCGCACCGCCCTCGCCGCACCGGACCGCGCCCGCATCGAGGCGCGCACCGCCGCTGTGCCCTTTGCCGAAGGCAACCACTGGATCGCCCGGCGCGGCACCCGCACGCTGCATGTGATCGGCACCCTGCACATCAACGATCCGCGGATGGAGGCCATCACCGCCCGGCTGGCCCCCTTGGTACGCCAGGCAGACCTTCTGCTGATGGAGGCCAGCCCCGCCGACAAGACGGCGTTCGAGGCCGAACTGGGCCGCACGCCCTCGCTGATGCTGATCACCGACGGCCCCAGCCTGATCGACCGCCTGCCCGCCGATGAGTGGGAGGCCCTGGCCGCCAAGGTCCGCAGCCATGGCATGGCCCCCTGGATGGCAGCCAAGATGCGGCCCTGGTTCCTGGCGATGGCAATGTCATTCCCGCCCTGCCTGCGCCAGGACAAGGACATCAAACGGGGCCTTGATGTACGGCTCAGCAAGCTGGCCGAAGACGCCGGTGTTGCCCTGCAGTCGCTCGAAGATCCGATGAGCGTTATCCGGATGATGGACGCCGATCCGCTGGAAGAGCAGGTCCGTCAGCTGCGCGCCTTTACCGCCATGATGGGCGGCGGCCAGGACAGTTTCATCACCACGGTTGAGGCCTATTTCGACCAGCAAGCGCTGAGCGCGCTTTTCCTGAGCGAATGGGACTTCCTGCAAAGCGGCGCCCTGACCAGGGCAGAGCGCGAAACCCTGTGGGCAGAGGCGATGGACGGGCTGCTCGACCAGCGCAACCGCAACTGGATCCCGGTGATCGAAGCGGCCAGGGGCGACCGCATCGTGGTGGCCGCCGGCGCCTTGCATCTGCCAGGCAGGGCCGGCCTGCTGAACCTTCTGCGGCAAGAGGGCTACAGGCTGGAACGCGCCCCGTTCTAGGCACAACGCCGCATTGCAGCGGCTGCGGGGTGACAAGCCTGCGCGCCAGCCCTATAAGGCGCGCAAATCTCCCTTCGGACCTCTTGAGTGAACAGGACTGCCCCATGACCATCCAAGTTTTCGGCCATAAATCCCCCGACACCGATTCCACCGGTTCCCCGATCATCTGGGCCTGGTATCTGAACGAGGTAAAGGGTGCCGCAGCCGAGCCCAAACTGCTGGGCGAACCGAACACCGAAGCGGCCTTCATGCTGCAGCGCTGGGGTTTCGAGAAGCCCGCGATCATCGCCGACGTGGCCGATGACGCGGCTGTGGTCATTGTTGACACCAACAACCCCGCCGAGCTGCCTGCCAATATCAACGGCGCCGATGTGCAAGCGATCATCGACCACCACAAGCTGGTCGGCGGCCTGGAAACCAAAGGCCCGATCGACATCACCATCCGTCCGCTGGCCTGCACCGCCACCATCATGCACGACCTGATGGGCGATGACGCCGCCAAGATGCCGGACGCGATCAAGGGTGCTGCGCTGACCTGCATCCTGTCCGACACGCTGGAATTCCGCTCGCCGACCACCACCGCGCATGACAAGGCCGTGGCTGAAAAACTGGCCGCTGACCTGGGCATCGATATCGCCGGTTACGCGGCTGAGATGTTTGCCGCCAAATCCGACGTCTCTTCTTTCTCGGACGCGGAACTGCTCCGCATGGACTCCAAGGAATACGCCGTCGAGGGCACCAAATTCCGCGTCTCCGTGCTGGAAACCACCGCGCCGGGCGTGGTGCTGGACCGCAAGGCCTCGCTGATGGAAACCATGACCTCCGTTGCGGCAGAGGACGGTGTTGACCAGGTGCTGCTGTTCGTCGTGGACATCCTGAACGAGGAAGCCACCCTCCTGGTGCCGAACGATCTGGTGAAGACCGTGGCCGCCAAAAGCTTTGGCGCCGATGCGGCAGGCGACACCGTGGTGCTGCCAGGCATCATGTCGCGCAAAAAGCAGATCATCCCGAACCTGAAAGTCTAAGCGCCGCTGCCGGCCCGGACCGTAAAAGGCGCCCCGCAGGGCCCAGCCCCTGACGGTAAATGTTGAAATAAAGACCTCGGTTGGCCACAAAATGGCCAACCTACCTCTTAGAAACTCTCTTGAACGTCTCCTTGGGGGAGATTTTGGAGGGTTTCCACATGAACGACCTCTCGAAGATATCTTCGAGAGACCTCGGCCTTGAGCGCCGGCTGCCTCTCCCCTTCGAGGGTGTTGATGTCAATTTCTGCCGGAACCCGCAGTGCTCAGGGCTGGAACTTTCTCCAGATCCATACAAGCGGCCTTTGGGTAGCCCAGCGGCACCGCCCGGAGAAATTCGCGGCGCAGTGGTCGGCAGTCGCCGCAGTGAGTTTTCCGGGCTGGATATATGCCAAGGCAATGCCCCGGTTCCCGGCCCGTTCAATGAGGGTGGCCGGATCATTTTTTTCCGAGCGCCTCCTTCAGCAGGTCGTTCTGCATGCTGACGTCAGCGTGCATGCGCTTCAGCCGCCGGTTCTCCTCGGACAGCGTCGCTCGCCATTGCCCTCGGACCAATGGCGGACATTAGCTCGCTCTCACTGATGAGACTGGCGTCCATGCCGCCATACTTCGCCCGTCACTTGTACAGCGTGGCGCCGGTTCGGCGGGGAATTGATCCAGTGGATCAATTCCGTTTCCGCCTCACTCCCGTGCTCGCGGCACAGCTCGGTGGCAGGCACACCGCCCTCCATTTGGTGCAGCACACCCAAGATCTGGGCTTCTGTGAATCGTGTCTTCTTAATCGGAATCTCCTCGTTCACCCTGCCGAGAAAATTCTACTTCCGCATCCCCTTAAGATCGGGGGGATGACCCCGGTTGGATACGGTTCAAAAGAAACACCCGCGATGAAGCTCGGGCTTACTCGCGGGCGCATCTATGAAAGGGACTTTTTGTAAGCCTGTATCAGCGTTTCTTGGGAAGGTTTTTGTAGTTCCGAACCTCGATCCAAGCGATGTCGTCAAACCGGAAAAAGAGTATTCGTCGCCCAGTTTCATAAGCAGGGACCGATTTCCCTTTTACTTCGACTTGGAGGACTTTCTCGTCCCGGTGGAAGCAAACGCTCTCACAGAGAAACATATACTCAGCTCCCTGAGCTCTAGCATGACCTTTCTCCGAAAGCCCCCATAGCTGAAAACACAGATAAGGGAAGAACCCTTCGTATGGAGGGACTTCCCCATTTGCCGGCCAATCTTCAAGAACCGCATCAAACCGATTCATCACATCCTTCTATTGTGCAGGCTCAGGAAACTGGTTCACGGAATAGAATGAAAAATGATCCCGCCATCGAAATAGCGGGATCAACATTTTCCGTCAGGGGCTGGCCCGCAGGGCGCCTTTTTTTCATTGCGGCAGGACCCTCTCCGGCTGCGGTGCCCCGTCGAAACGGCGCTGCCACCACTCACTCCTTTACCTGCGCACCTGCCGGAAACAGCGGCCTGTCCTTAAACAGCGGCCCAACCTTTGCGCAACTTCGGTCCCGCTGTAACTCCGGCCCTGGCGGGCGGGCACTCAATATATGGCGCCGGCGGCCCAAAGGCAGCGGCCCCGGCGGAGCCTGGACCGGGGTCAGGCAGATTGCGCCTGAGGCGCGTCCCCGGCCGGGGGCCAAGCCTCGCTGCCATCGTTAAAGTCCTCCCAGCGCGCACCGTCAATGCCGGTGTCATTGGCTTCCGGCACCGGCTGCGGCGGATCCGCTGGCGCCCGTCCCGCGGCAGCAGGCTGATCCGCCGGGCGAGCCGGTTGCGCCGCCGGCGGGCCGTCGCGCAGGACAAACTGGCCGACCACCTGATTCAGCCCCACAGTCTCATTGTTCATGGCGCGGATCGCGGATCCGGATTCCTCAACCATGGAGGCATTCTGCTGCGTCACCGAATCCAGCTGGGAAACGCCGATGTTGATCTCGTTCAGCCCCTGCGCCTGTTCGGCGGACTCGCTGGAGATACCAGACACCAGATCGGCAATATTGGTCACCTGGCTGACGACGGTCGTCAGCGCCTTGCCCGCGCCGTCCACCTTTTGCACCCCGTCCTTCACATGCGCCGTGCTGGCGCCGATCAGCGTCTTGATTTCATTGGCCGCGTCCGAGGACCGCTGCGCCAGCGCCCGCACTTCGGAGGCAACCACCGCAAAGCCGCGCCCGACCTCGCCTGCCCGCGCGGCCTCAACCCCGGCGTTCAGCGCCAGCAGGTTGGTCTGGAAGGCAATGTCGTCAATCACGCCGATGATCTGCGAGATCTGGATGGACGAGTTTTCAATCTCGTTCATAGCGGCAATTGCACCTTCGACCACACGGCCGCTGTGTTCGACATCCGCACGCGCGGTTTCCACCGCGGATTGCACCTCCTGCGCGTTGCGCGCCGATGAATTGACACTCGCGGTCATTTCTTCCAGCGCTGCTGCGGTTTCTTCCAGTGTGGCAGCCTGGCTTTCAGTGCGGCCCGACAGATCCTCAGAGGCGGTCTGGATTTCATTGGACTGCCGCTGAATGCGCGCGCCCGCTCGGACCACGTCGGCCATCAGCTCATTCAGCTTGTCGACGGTTTCATTAAAGTTCACCCGCAGCGGATCGTAATCGGCGCTGAACTGTTCAGAAATCCGGTCGCTGAGATCGCCCTCGGACAACCGTTTAAGACCGCTGCGCAACCGGTCGATGACCTTTTCGCTTTCTTCGCGCAGGGCGTTCTGCTCGTCCAGAGCGGAAATAACCCGGCCCGACACCGCATCGATGTCCTTGGCAATTTCGCCGAAGTCATCGGCGCGCATCCGGTCAGCAACCTTAAGCCCCAGATCGCCCTCGGCCACTTCCCGCAGAGCCCCGCGCAGCCGGGCAATCGGGCGCACAATCGTCAGGGTGACTTGCCGCGCGTTGCGAGCAATCACCAGCAGTGCCGCCACTGAGAACCCGATCAGCATATACAGCAGCTGCATGTCATGTGCCCGCGCCTGCTGCGCAGTCTGCTCGGCAAACGCTTTTATCTCTTTACCCAGAGGCGCCAGCAACTGGTTGAGAGCCTCATATTGCTCTTGCAGCTTGGGCAGCGCCGCCGCGGCGGCGGCAGCATCCGTATAGGCCAGCTCTTCAACGGCTTTGGCCGCCTGAATGAAAGTCTCTGCCGCCGGAGCAAGCTCTGCCACTTGCTGACGGATTGCATCGGACATTTCGACCTTTTGCAAGGCCGCAACCGCATCCCGGAGGCTCTGGATATCGCGGGCAAGCTTGGCCTGAAAATGCTCCTTCTTGGCGGCTGGCCCGTCCGGTCCCACCAGCAGGGCGTGGACCGCGCCGGCCTCAATCGCATCGTGCATTTTGTCGGCCATCAGCTCATGGCGGATGACCGCCGTGGCATTGATTTGCCGTTCCAGTTCAAGCTCGCTTTGCCACAGGCTGTAGACGGACATCGCCGCAAGCACCAGGACGGAAACAGTGGAAACCACACCGGAAATGACCAGCCGTGTTTTTATCGGAAGATTACGGAACATCGCTAACACACCATTGAGTTGCTTTCCATTCACCCTATGAGAGAGTCGTTAAAAAAGCCTTGGACACTCAGCAGCGCGAGCCCAACGGGTGGCACCAAAATGGATCCGGGACCCTTGCGCAGCAGATGCGGCGGCGCCGGTGCGGGGCGGAACGAAAAGGCACCACCCCGCAGGCCGCCCCTGGCGGCAGGCGCTCAAAATGACCTTAGGTTACGGGATTTACTGCACTTTTTGAAGTTCGACTTTGGCGTCGATCTGCTCCATCGTGGCCAGAACCGTTGCCAGACGCTTGGCATCAGGCGGATGCGTGCCCCAGAAGGACAGCCTGCCCGCTTCGGTGCGCGCGGCTTCTGGCCGGGCAAAGAATCTGGCGCCCTCAACCGGGTCATAGCCGGATGCATGGGCAATTCTTGTGCCCAGCGTATCGCTCTCCAATTCATAGGTCTGGGAATATGCAGTGGAGCCGGCCGCTGCGCCGACATCCATGCTGGTGCTGACCAGCGAAGGATCATAATAGCCGGAGTCCGCCGTGGCGGCAGCTGTTATCACCCCCAGAATCAGCGCCCCGGCCAGCGCCTGCTGCTTTTGTTTCTCGATATGGCGGCCCAGCAAGTGGCCGTATTCATGGCTGAGTATAAAGGCCACCTCGTCATCGCTGGCGGAATCCCGCAGCATCGGCATCGAGATGCGGATGACCGGCTTGTCTTCGCGATAGGTGAAATAGGCGTTGCGCTGCTCCATCTTGCGGTCAATGCCGATATTGACGTTGCAATCGAAGTTGCTGCGCTCGGCGGTCAGGGTTTCGCAGTATTTCCGGCCCACCGGGCTGATCCGGGCCGCGACCCGCTTGAACCGGCGTTCTGCGGCGGCGGCTGACAGGCTTTTACGCGGGCCTTGGCTGCGGGCGTCAGCGAACATCCGGGTTGCCGCCTGGGATTGCGCCTGGCCCGGTTCAGGCAGCTGAAAAGTGGTGCCGCAAGCGCCCAATCCGGCTGCAAAAGCCAATCCCGCCAGGGTTCGAAAAATCGGTTTCATGTAATCTCCGTTCAATTGAGAAAGGTATCATTGAGAAAACCGCTGCACCGTCAACTGCTGACGACGGGTTGTTTCCAGCCGTTGCGCCGCTGGCCATTTCCTGCGGCCTCTGCCATAGCTGTGGCGCATACATTCACACGCGCGAAGGCCCGGCCATGACCCAGATCATCTCCTCCCTGTCCGAAGTCTCCAGCCGCTACAAAGCGCTGTTTGTCGATCTTTGGGGCTGCGTGCATAACGGGATTACCGCATTTCCCGAGGCCGTTGCGGCGCTGCAAGCCTACCGGAAGCAGGGCGGCATCGTGGTGCTGGTGACCAATTCGCCGAAACCGCGCGCAGGCGTGGCGGCGCAGCTGGGACAGTTCAACGTGCCGGATGATGCCTATGACACCATCTCGACCAGCGGTGACAGCGCCCGGGCGGCGATGTTCACGGGTGCTGTCGGCACATCGGTCTATTTTATGGGCGAATGGGAGCGGGACGCGGGGTTTTTCGAGCCGCTGCATGTGATCCATGAACCGGTGGAGATCACAAGGGTGCCGCTGCGCGAGGCCGAGGGCATTGTCTGCTGCGGCCCGTTTGACACTATGGCGGATCCGGAGGTGAACCGGGCGGATTTCCTCTATGCCAAGCAGATGGGCATGAAGCTGCTCTGCGCCAATCCGGATATCGTGGTCGACCGCGGCGAGAAACGGGAGTGGTGCGCCGGAGCGCTGGCGCGGCTTTATACGGAAATGGGCGGCGAAAGCCTGTATTTCGGTAAGCCGCATCCGCCGATTTATGATCTGGCACGGCGGCGCCTGACCGAACTGGGACATGATTTTGCCGATTCCGAGATTCTGGCGATCGGCGATGGGCCGCATACGGATATTGCCGGCGCGATGGGCGAAAGCATCGATTCCCTGTTCATCACCGGCGGGCTTGCGGCCAGAGAGACAAAGACATCGGTCCAGCCGGCCCCGGACGCGCTTGAGGCCTATCTGGCGCAGGAACAGTCCGCACCCAGCTATGCCATTGGTTTTTTGCGGTAAACATGCCTTCGCCAACCCCCTGCCCGGCACGGAGCACCCTGTGTTTTGAACAAACCCCGCCCGAACCGGCGGGGTTTTGTTATGTGAGAAATGTCTTGATTTTCTGCAGTTGCAAAGTAATAAAGTTGCGCAAGCGGCCAATCCGGCGCGCAAAAATTACATCGCCAGACGGTCAAGCCACGCGATCAGGATAGATGATCGGGCCAGAAGATCAGGACCAGGCGAACGGAGGATGAGATGTTGGACAACCTGCCGCGCGGAACCATCTGCATTGAAGACATCGAAATGGGGATGGTGCGTTACCTGCGCAAAGTCATCACCGATGAGGACATCGAGAAGTTCGCCGAGGTCTCGACCGATCGCAATCCGGTGCATCTGGATGACGAATACGCCCAGGACACCATTTTCGAGGGCCGCATTGCCCATGGGATGCTGACCGCGGGGCTGATTTCGGCAGTGATCGGCGAGCAGCTGCCCGGCCATGGCACCATCTACATGAGCCAGTCGCTGAAATTCCTGGCCCCGGTGCGCCCCGGCGACATGGTGCTGGCCGAGGTCGAGGTGACCGACATCGTGATCGACAAGCGCCGGGTCAAGCTGGAGTGCCGCTGCATCGTCGACGGCAAGAAGGTGCTGGTCGGCGAGGCCATGGTGATGGCACCGTCGCGCAAATTCGACTGACACCGCAAGCTGCGGCAGGCAAGCTGGCGCCGCGGGCTCAGACGGGCCCCCAATAGAAGGGGCATTGCCCCTTCGGCGCCTGCCGGGCCGGGCTTCGCCCGTTCGGGTCTGAAATGATCCTCCGGATTATTTCCGGGACGCCCCTCACCCCCAGGGTATTTCAGTCCAGAAAGAAGCGCATTGGCAGCCGATTGGCCCTTGCGCGCCGCCGGGCAAGCGCCTGCCCGTCCTGGCGGGCCGGCGCTTTGGGTCTGGCACAGCCCCCCGCAACTGGGAATATGCTTTCCCGGGATAAAACGGCAGGCACCGGCCTGTTGTTGCGCCCCCCCACGGGCAGGCGCCCGGCCAGCCGGTTCCCTCCGCCGCCACTGGCCGCTTGAACCGCCCGGCGCATGGCGCTACGGATGCGCCATGCGTATCGTCAGAGACTATGAATTCGTCGAAGACCAGGACCGGGGCGCCACTGTCGCCATCGGCAATTTCGACGGCGTGCATCTGGGCCATCAGTCGGTGATCGAACTGGCCCGCAGGGCAGCCCCCGGAGCACCCTTGGGGGTGATGACGTTTGAGCCGCACCCGCGCGAGTATTTTACGCCCGAGGCGCCGCCGTTCCGGCTGATGCGGGCCGAGACCCGCGCCCACCGGCTGGAGAAGCTGGGGGTGGAGCGGCTGTATGAGCTGAACTTCAACACCGCGCTGTCCAGCCTGACACCGGAAGAGTTTGCCCGTGACGTGATCGCCGGCGGACTGGGGCTGGCACATGTGGTGGTGGGCGCCGATTTCTGCTTTGGCAAGGGTCGTGCGGGCAATGCGGATGACCTGCAGCGGTTCGGCGCGGTGCACGGCTTTGGCGTCACCATTGCGCCCCTGATGGAGTATTCCGAACACGCGGTGTCTTCAACCGCGATCCGCAACGCGCTAAGCGAGGGCCGGCCGGCGGATGCCAAGGAGATGCTGGGCCACTGGCACCGCATTGAGGGCGTGGTGATCGGCGGCGAGCAGCGCGGACGGGAGCTGGGTTTTCCGACCGCGAACATGTCGATTGAGGGGCTGCACCAGCCGCGGTTCGGTGTCTATGCGGTGCTGGTGGATGTGCTGGACGGGCCGCATGCGGGCAGCTATCTGGGTGCCGCCTCGATCGGGGTCAGGCCGATGTTTGACGGAGTGGTGCCCAACATCGAAACCTTCCTGTTTGATTTCTCGGGCGATCTTTATGGCGCGACGCTGTCGGTTGCGCTGGTGGCCTTTTTGCGGCCCGAGCTGAAGTTTGACGGGCTGGAAGCGCTGATTGAACAGATGGACGCAGATTGCACCACGTCCCGCGAAATCCTGGTGGCGCTATGAAACCTGAGAAAGACGTGATTGACCGTTCGGGTCTGGGCAAGCGTTTCTGGGAGAAGAAACCGCTTGCGAAGCTGAACCAAAAGGAATGGGAAGCGCTGTGCGACGGCTGCGGCAAATGCTGCCTGAACAAGCTGGAGGACGAGGACAGCGGCGAGGTCGCCCTGACCCGTGTCGCCTGCCGCTTGCTGGATGATGACAGCTGCCGCTGCGCCCAATATCCGATCCGCCATCAGTTTGTGCCCGAATGCATCGTGCTGAAGCCGGAGAACCTGGATACCCACGCCTATTGGATGCCGGAAACCTGCGCCTACCGGCTGCTGTGGCAGGGCAAGCCGCTGCCGGAATGGCACCCGCTGCTGACCGGCACGCCTGACAGCGTGCATGAGGCCGGCGTGTCGGTGCGCGGCTGGACAGTGTCCGAATTTGAGATTTCCGAAGACGAGTGGGAAGACCACATCATCGAAGAGCCGCTGGGCTGACGGCAGCCTGGAGGGCCGCGCAGGCCGGGCAGGAATCGCAATGCCCGCCCCGCAGAAAGAAGGATCCCGCTTATGCACTTTGCCTCTGACAATTCCGGCCCGGTGCCGCAGCAGATCCTGGATGCCCTGGCCAAGGCCAACCAGGGCTATGCCATGGGCTATGGCGCCGATGCGGAAATGGCCGAAGTGACGGCAAAGATCCGCGCGGTTTTCGAGGCGCCGGAGGCATCGGTGCATCTGGTTGCCACCGGCACGGCAGCCAATGTGCTGGCGCTATCGACCCTGGCGCAGCCCTGGCAGACGGTGTTCTGCACCCGCCCGGCGCATATCCTGCAGGATGAGTGCAACGGACCGGAATTCTATACCGGCGGCGCCAAGCTGACGCCGGTGACGGATGCGGACAAGATGACACCGGAAACTTTACGTGCCGCGATTGAAGGCGAGGAAGTCCGCGGTGTCCACGGGCCGCAGCGGGGACCGGTGTCGCTGTCGCAGGTCACTGAATTCGGCACGGTCTATTCAGTTCCGGAAATTGAAGCACTGGGAGCGGTGGCCCGCGAATTCGCGCTCCCGGTTCATATGGACGGCGCCCGGTTCACCAATGCGCTGATCCCGCTAGGCTGCACCCCGGCTGAGATGACCTGGAAGGCCGGCGTGTCGGCACTGTCCTTTGGCGGCACCAAGAACGGCTGCCTGGGAGTGGAAGCGGTGATTTTCTTTGATCCCGGCCACGCGCAGGAGTTCGAGTACCGCCGCAAGCGCGGCGCGCATCTGTTTTCCAAGCACCGCTATCTGTCGGCGCAGATGCTGGCCTATCTGACCAATGACCTGTGGCTGGACAACGCCCGCACAGCCAACTCAAATTGCGCGATGCTGGCCAAAGGGCTGCAGGCCGCGGGCGCCCGGTTCACCCATCCAGCCCAGGCCAATATGATCTTTGCCGCCCTGCCCCGCAGCACCCATCAGCGGCTGTTTGCAGCGGGCGCAGTCTATCATCTGTGGGACGGGCCGTTGCACGGGCCGGAGCAAGAGCTGGTCACCGCCCGGTTTGTCTGCGACTGGTCCGTAACCGAAGAGCAGATCAGCGCCTTCCTCAACCTGCTGTAAAGAGCTGGAGTGCAGCAGGCTTCGTTATGGGGCTGGTTCTGTGGAAAAACAGCGTGCTGCGAGCGCAGAAAGTGACGCCCTGAAAGCGGCGCGGGTGCCTTTCGTGTCGGGCTTTGCGCATTTGCTGCGGTGCAGGAAAGATCTTTGCTAGATTGCGGAGCTTTTGAGCGGTTGCGGCGAGAGGGAATTCGTCGTTTGCTCCGCACGGACCACGTAATCGCAGCCAACCCAACGCGAGGATGCGTTTGAGATGGGCGAAGAGCATCTCAACCTTCTTCCGCAGACGCATCGAGATCGCATATTGTTTGGTCTTGGCGATGTCGCGGGCGACCTGACGGGCGTCTTCATGTTCTTCGCGGGTGATCTTGCGCGCATCTACGTTCAGGCAGCAATTCATCTTTGACGGGCAGGCTTGGCAGGTGTGTTTCAAAGCTTGGCACTTGGCGGCACCCTTGCCGCTGGGGCTGCGATTGGGATCAGAACAGTTGTGGCGGAACTGTTTGAGCGGCTCACCTTCAGGGCAGATGTATTGGTTGTTCTCTGGGTCCCATTCGAATTCGGTGCGGCTCCATGTGCCGTCAGTTCGGCCTGCTTTGTCCAGCACTGGTAAGTGGGGGTTGATGTCACGATCTACGAGCCATCCCAGCATTGGCCCTGATCCATAAGCGCTGTCTGCAATAAGCTATTCTGGGTCAATATCATGCTGTTCCTTGATCCGGTCCAACATTGTGCGCACAGCTTCTGCTTGTCGGATCGATCATGTGCCCTCCGCATCGACGATCACGCTGCGATCGGTATCAATTAGGTAATTGGTGGAATGGCTAAAGAACGCTGGTCCTTTACGAGCCGCTATCCACAGACTGGATGGATCCGAATGGGACGTAAACTTAGGTTCCACGGTGGACGCAGCACCGAATGCCGCGTCATCCAAGACATCCAGATACTCCTTCACGGCGCGCGGTGCATCGCTTGGATCGATGGCACTGTGATCCCAATCTTCCTTCGGTGTGGAGTTCTGTTTGGTCGCATCAGCCTCGATCAGACTGGCATCTGCCGCAAGGCGCTGGCCGCTCACCAAGCCATCCGTAATGCACCGTACGACAGACTTCTCGAACAGATGCCGCAACAGTTGCTCTCACGGAAACGCCCATGCCGGTTCTTGGAAAAGGATGAATGGTTTGGCACCGGATCGGACAAATCAAGGCGGCAAAACCAGCGGTATACGAGGTTCAGATGCATTCATCGCACAAACGGCGCTCTGATCTGATACCGAAGCAATAGCCAACCAACAGCATCCTCCCTCTTGGGTCATTGCTGTGCAATGCCCTGCCGGGCAGTGGATCAGCAGCTCAGGATCAATGGAGGGGCGGCCCGTATGACTGTAAGCGCCTGCCAAATACTGCCTGATGTCATCCAGGTCGACGAACCGGTCAATCGAGCGCAGAAGATGGTCTTGCGGGATATGATCTTCCAAAGAGAACTCGTTGAACAGCGCCGCCTGCGCTTCCTGCTTCGGTTCCATCATCGCTCACCCCCCGACCAATTGGGAAATTGAATCAGCGAATGGGCATCCGATCAAAGAGGAGTTTTTCAACGAAATCAGCCGGGTGCTGCCAGAAGGCGCATAGGCTTTTGGCGATGGCGGCCGCAAACTGGGTTTTGCGGTGGGCCACCCCGACCTGGCGCTGCACGGGGGTGTCCGTGCTGAGCGGCCGCACCGTGATCCCCTGTTGCGCGCGGGCATGGCCCATGGGCACCAGCGCCACGCCCAATCCGGCGGCCACCAGATCCAGCAGCTGGGCGTCATGCGCGGCTTCGGCGACGATGGCGGGTAGCGCCTGCTCCTGCAACAGCAACTGATCCGCTCCGGGGCAGTAGGGCCTCGCGATCAGCGGCTCGCCCGCCAGATCGGCCAGGGTCAGCGCCGCCTGCGCGGCCAGGGGGTGATCGCGGGGCAATGCGGCGCCATAGGTTTCCTGCCATAACACCTGAAAGGTGCAGCCCCGCGGCACGCAGCCATCGGAGCAAAACAGAATATCCGCTTCCTCGCGGCTGTTGGTAAACTGGAACGTCAGCGCCGCATTGTCCCGGCGCAGACCGGACAATGCGGCCTGAAAGGACGCCACCAGAATATCCGGCTGGCAATGCACCCGCACCGCCTGCGGTGCCCGTCCGGTCAGCCGCTGCTCCAGCAGACTGAGCTGCGCCAGCACGGCGCCCGACTGGCGGTACAGCTCGTGCCCCAGCGCGGTTGGCGCAAGCCCGTCACGGCGGCGCAGGAACAGGGCGCCGCCATAGTGTTCTTCAAGTTTTGAGACCGCCGCCGAGACCGACGGCTGGCTGACCCCGTTCATCCGGGCCGAGGCGCTGAAGGTGCCGGTGTCATAGGCGGATTGAAAATAGCGGAGCGGGGCAAGGTCCATCATAGTCAAAGACTATGCCACCAATAGGCATCAAAGCAATTAACTTTGACACTTCTGCGTGGCTAAGTGTCTGCGAAAACAGCAGCACAGAAGGACAACACCATGAAGGACGCGGGCATTACGCAAGGGGCCGGGACCACGGACCCCGTCATCGCACAGGTTCTGAAACATTTCGAAGCCGGGGATCCGGCGATCATGGGGCTGATTGCTGCGGACATCGATTTCCGCATTGATCACTACAAGGATGACGCCGATATCGCCTGGCAGAGCGCCACGGATATCGAAGGTTTTGCCCAAGTACTGACCCGGCTGGGCCAGGAAGTGTTTCCGCAGGGCACGCAGATCCTTGCGGCGGACACGCAGGACCTTGGCAATGGCTGGTTTCTGACCCGGTTCGAGCAGCGGTTCTTCTATGCCCGGAGTGCAGCAATGGCAGAGAGCGTCACTTTTATCACCACCCATCAGGAAGACGGGAAGATGGATTTCTTCCGCGAGGTGGTGACAACAGTGACGGAAATCTGACCTCCCGGCGGCGCATCAGACCTGCGGCGCAAGCAAAACGCAACTGGGCCGCACAAGGCCAGCCGCAGGTCAAGAGCGGGCCAATGGCGGGTCACGGGCGAGTCAGGGGGCGGGCAAGCCGCGGGTCTGGGGCCTGTCAGTTGCAGGCCTGCCAGAACTGCCGCAGCAGCTGCGCCGTTTGCTGCGGGTGCGTCACCGGCAGCATATGGCCCGCACCCGGCACGCATCCGGCACGGGCATTGGCCAGCCGGCGGCTGACCCCCCGGACAATTTCCCCGATCACGCCCGGGCTTTCACTGCCGTGAAGCAGCAGCACAGGCATGGCAACAGGATCCAGAGCGCCGGGGGCAAGGGTGCCGTTTTCGTCGTCAAAAAGCGCCGGGTGGCAGGCAGGCACCACAGGGATTGCGCGTATCATAGCATCACGGGCCTGTTCGGGCAGGTCGGTCCACTTTGGCTCTCCCGGCCCCCACATCCGGTTGAACAGCCGCGCCATCAGTGCGAGATCCCCGGCTGCCCAGGCCGCATCGATTGGCCGGCTGGCGGCTTCGAGGGTGGCGAATACCGCCGGGGCGTCGGATTTGGCCACGGCAAACAGCACCGGTTCGATCAGCGTCAGGCTGCGCACAAGATGCGGCCGGGCCATTGCCATGCGCAGGGCCACAGTGGCGCCGAAGGAGTGCCCGATCAGATCCACGGGTTCGCTCAGCAAGGCAAGGCCTGCGTCAACGTTCAGCAGCTGATAATTGCCGGTGCCGTCCCAATCCGGGCTGCGCCCATGGCTGAGCATATCGAAAGCGGTCAGGGTGATGCCCTCGGCCATCTCCCCGGCCAGACGGCGCCAGGCGCCGGAATGGGCCAGCGAGCAATGCACCGCCAGCACATTGCGCGGGCCCTGGCCGAAGCTGCGCGAAAAGATCCTCTCGGGCCAGCCGGTCTGGTCGCCTGTCACGCAGCATGTCCTGCCAGATGCGCGTCCAGGTCTTCCAGCCGGTCCTGTCCCCAGAACTTTGCCCCGTCTGCGGTCAGCCAGAACGGCGCGCCGAACACACCGGCATTGACTGCGTCCTCGAGGTTCTGCGCATAGGTCTCCGCGCCGGCCAGAAGACCGCTGTCCGCCAACGCGGGGTCGAAGCCGGCGCCGTCGAGACAGGCGCGGATCACCGCATCCTCGGCGATGTTCTTCTCCTCGGCCCAGCAGGCGCGCAGGATCGAATGCACCAGCTGCCCCAGATCGCCGCCGCCTGCGGTTTGCGCCGCGATAATGGCGTATGAGGACGGCGCGGCATTGGCCGGCCAAAACGCCGGTTTCAGATTGACGGGCATACCCAGCTTTGCCGCCTGCCGCTCCAGCTCAACCAGGCGGTATTCCTGGCGTGCGGGATGGCGTTCGCCCGGAGGGGTGCCGCCGGTGCGGCCAAACAGCGCCAGGATGTCCAAAGGTTTGCAAATCACCTCGGCCCCGTGACGGGCGGCAATCTCCCACGGCTTTGTGCCGGCCAGGTAGGTAAAGGGCGATAAAGTTGAGAAGTAGAAATCGAACGCTGCCATAGGCTGTATCTCCCGCTTAGAACTTTGCGCGAGGGTAAGTGCATGCTAAGCGGGGTTCAATATCACGAATCTGACACATTGCCATTGCTGCCTGGGGATATCAGCCAATGCCGACTTTGAACGAACCCAAGCTTATCGCTGGGAACGCCAACCTCCCTCTTGCCCAAGCCATCACCCGCCGGATGAGCATGCACCGCGGTGTTGACCAGGGGCTGGTGGACGCCCGCGTCGAGCGGTTCAATGACGGCGAGATTTTCGTCGAAGTCTATGAGAACGTTCGCGGCGAGGACATGTTCATCATTCAGCCGACCTCAAACCCGGCCAATGACAACCTGATGGAACTGTTGATCATATCTGATGCGCTGCGCCGGTCATCGGCACAGCGGATTACTGCAGTGATCCCCTATTTCGGCTATGCCCGCCAGGACCGCCGCACCAAGGCGCGCACGCCGATCTCGGCCAAGCTGGTGGCCAATATGCTGACCGGTGCCGGCATCGAACGGGTTCTGACCATGGACCTGCACGCCGCGCAGATCCAGGGCTTCTTTGATATCCCGGTGGACAACCTTTATGCCTCGCCGATCTTTGCGCTGGATGTGAAGAACCAGTTCAAGGACAACATGGACGAGCTGATGGTGGTGTCTCCGGATGTGGGCGGTGTGGCCCGTGCGCGGGAGCTGGCCAAGCGGATCAATGCACCGCTGTCGATCGTCGACAAGCGCCGCGAGAAGGCCGGTGAAGTGGCCGAGATGACCGTGATCGGCGATGTGAAAGACAAGATCTGCCTGATCATCGATGACATGTGCGATACCGCGGGCACCCTGTGCAAGGCAGCCCAGGTGCTGCTGGACAACGGCGCCAAGGAAGTCCACGCCTATATTACCCACGGCGTGATGAGCGGCCCGGCGGTGGAGCGGGTGACCAATTCGGTGATGAAGTCGCTGGTACTGACCGACTCGATCCAGCCGACCGAGGCCGTCGCCGCCGCACCCAATATCCGCATCCTGCCGACTGCGCCGCTGTTCACCCAGGCGATCCTCAACATCTGGCACGGCACCTCGGTGTCGTCGTTGTTCGAGGACAAGACCCTGGTGCCGATCTACGAGAGCCTGACCTCAAACGGCAGCTGAACCCGCTGTTTTCCGCAAGTTGAAAAGCCCCGCCACACGGCGGGACTTTTGCCTTTTTACTGGGCAGCACGGCGGCGGCGCACTGTGAGCAGGGCCGTCAGCAGCGCCATGCAAGCCATCAGCGCCAGACCTGCTGCTGCAGCGCCGAACGTTGCGCCATAGCCCCATTGGCTGATGGCAGGCGTGCTGGCAAAGGGCGACAGGAACTGGCCGCAGAACACTGATGCTGTCAGGATCGCGCCTGCTGTTCCGCGCCGCCCGGACGGGGCCAGTGCCAGCGTGATAGCGACGAAGCCAGGCGAGACCGTGGCATAGCCAATTCCAACCGCCATGGCGCCCGCCAAGGACAGCGCCGCGCTGCCCTCCTGCGCCAATACCGCAAAGCCAAGCGCCAGCGCGCCATAACCCAGGGCAAAGATGGCCGCATGCGGCAACGCGCCTTTGAAACGGGCATACAGCAGCGCAGTGATCCCACCGCAAAGCGACAGCAGCCCCAGCCCGGCCCCGGTCATCAGCGCGCTGTTAAGGCCCTGGGACGCAAAGAAGAACGGCAGCTGGGTGGGCATCATGAAGAACAGCCCGTTGGTCAGCATCTGCAAGGCCGAAACTGCAATTACCAGCACCAGCCAGGCCGGGTGCCCTGCCCCCTCTGCTTGGGCTTGCCCCGCCTGGGGCCGGGCCGGTTCGGGCGCATGGCGCCAGGCGGCGTACAGGCACAGGACAGCCAGCCCGTAGATCAGAAACGGCAGCCGCGGTGACAGGGTGGCGGCCAGCCCGGCAAAGCCGATGAAGACCAGCCCGCCGAAGTTTCGGGCCGAGATCTGCAGCCCGGTCAATGCCTGGCGCCGCGCGCCGGTGAAATAGTCGCCGATCAGCGCGGTTTGCGCGGTCATGATCAGCGCCACAGCGATCCCCAGGCCAAAGCGGCTGACAAGCATCAGCTGCAAATCCGGCAGGTAAAAACCGGCCGTGCCGCAGAGCATGAACAGCCAGATCCCCGCCAGCAGCACGCCCCGCCGCCCGGCGCGGTCTGTCAGCCAGCCCGCCAGCGGCGCGGTCAGCATCACCCCCAGCGACGGCGCGGTGACCAGCAGCCGTACCAGAAAGCCCGCATCGGGCACGCCTGCAAATTCCTGTTCCAGCCCCGCCAGCGCCGGGCTGATGGTGGCATTGGCCATCACTGTGAGACTGGCGGCCATCAACAGCGCGATGGCCTTAGGCTCTTGCCAGAGGGGTGTTTTTTCCGTGTTCATCCGGGAATTTCCTTGTTCAAACTGTTCCGGACTGGCAGCCTGCCAATTCAAGTCAGCTTGAGGTCAAGAATGAAACTTCTGGATATCGGCGAAGTTGCCGAACGCTCGGGCGTCGCGGCCTCGGCCCTGCGGTATTATGAGGAAATCGGGCTGATCACCTCGATCGGGCGCAAAGGGCTGCGGCGGCAGTTCGGGCGGGGGGTTTTGTTGCAGCTATCGCTGATAACGCTGGGCAAGGCGGCGGGGTTTTCGCTGCAGGAGATTGCCGGCATGTTCGGCAAGCACGGCCAGCCGGATCTGCCGCGCCGCCAATTGCACGCCCGCGCCGACGCGCTGGAGGCGCAGATCCGTGAGCTGACCACGCTGAAGGACGCGCTGCGGCATGTGGCGGACTGCTCGGCGCCCAGCCATCTGGAGTGTCCTAAGTTTCAAAAACTGCTGCGGGCCGGTACCCTGACTGCCAAGGTCTAGCGCCGCGGCTTAATCAACATCCCAGTCGTCGGCATAAGGCAGTTCGCCGATGGCCAGCCAGCCCGCACGCAGGCGGGCGGCGCGGCTGTCGGCCCAGGTGCGAAAGACGATCTCGAACCCTTCGCAGGTGATGTTTTCCGCCACCAGCTCGGCCCGGATCGCGGCGGAAGTGTCCATATCCCAAAGCGACACCGACACTTGCACCGATGGCGGGCTGGCAAATGCCGCGCTGAACCTTACCGCCTGGCGCCGCTCGCGCGGGCCGGAGCCGGTCCACATCTCGCCGTTGTCCTCGAAATCCGAAAAAACCTCGGCATCCCCCTGATCTACCCCTGTACGGGGGTTGCGCAGTCTTTTCATTCCGGTTCCCAAGCGGTTAGTCAGTGTTGAGATTAAGCCATACAGCAGGATTATCCAGAAACCAGCCATAAAGACCCGGCGGCTGTTGCCTTTAGGCAAGGCGGCATTGGCTTGGCAAGCTGTCATTTCTGAAGGCCTGGCAGGCTTGTCCGGCCTTCACGAGCGGGGAGAAATCCCCCGAAGGCCCAACCTTTCCCCGATCAGGGATATTTCCCTGATTGTCGCAAACGCTGTGCATTCCGGCGCGGCGGCGACGAGTCCCCGGGGCCGATTTCTGGTGTGTATCCGCATCCGCCTTTGACAGGCGATTTGACCCTAGGGAGGAGATACCCGTGTCACCAAATGATCCGCATATCCGGAAGCCAGGCCTGGCGATGGCGCTGTTGCCCATCGTGCTGACGCTGGGTGTTCTGGGCATCCAGCTGTTCTATTTCGGGGACTTCACCCCGCATATTCCGCTGGCCATCGGCATCGCCATCACTTCGCTGGTGGGGCTGAAACTGGGCCACAAGTGGGACAACATCGAAGAGGGCGTGTTCCACGTCATCAACATCTCGCTGCCGTCGGTGTCGATCCTGATCACTGTCGGCATGATCGTCGGTATCTGGATTGCCAGCGGCACCGTGCCGACGCTGATCTATTACGGGCTGAAAATCCTGTCGCCCGAGCTGTTCCTGGCCGCGGGCATGGTGCTGTGCTCCATCGTCTCGGTGTCGCTGGGCACCTCCTGGGGCACTGTTGGCACCGTTGGCCTGGCGCTGATGGGCATCGGCGCGGGCTTTGGTATTCCGATGTACTGGACCGCGGGCGCCGTGGTGTCCGGTGCGTTCTTCGGTGACAAGATCTCACCTTTGTCGGACACCACCAACCTGGCCCCTGCGGTGACTGGCACCAACCTGTTCGAACACATCCGCAACATGCTGCCAACCACGGTGCCGTCGATGCTGATCGCGCTGGTGATCTATCTGGTGGTGGGTTTCACCCTGATCGACACCTCGCAAGTTTCGTTTGAGCGGATCGACGCGATCACCGCGGCACTGGATGGCGCATTCTGGATCTCGCCGCTGATGCTGCTGCCGGCGCTGCTGGTCATCGCGCTGGCGGTAAAGAAACAGCCACCGATCCCGTCGCTGTTTGCCGGTGCCGTCGTGGGTGGCATCATGGCGATAGCGTGCCAGGGCGCAGGCCTGCATGAGACCTTCACCTTTGCCAACAGCGGCTATTCCATCGACACCGGCGTGGCGGAAATCGACCCGCTGCTGAACCGCGGCGGCATCCAGTCGATGATGTGGACCATTTCACTGGTGCTGCTGGCGCTGGGTTTTGGCGGCGCGCTGGAGCGGACCGGCTGCCTGCAGGCCATCATCGAGGTGATCATTGCGCGGGTGAAGTCGTTTGCCGGCATCCAGACCTCGGCAATCCTGACCTCGATTGCGACCAATACCGTGGCCGGCGATCCCTATCTGTCCATCGCCCTGCCTGGCCGGATGTATGCGCCTGTCTATCGCGGCATGAAATACTCGCCGCTGAACCTATCGCGCGCGATTGAGGAAGGCGGCACCCTGGTGTCACCGCTGATCCCCTGGAATGCGGGCGGTGCTTTTGTGATCTCGGCGCTGGCGCTGGGGATATCGGATGGCAATTTCGAGAACCTGCTGTACATCCCGCTGGCCTTTGCCTGCTGGCTGTCGCCGCTGATCGGTATCTTCTATGCGATGACCGGACTGTTCTCACCCAAAGCCAGCGAGGAAGAAATCGCCGCCTGGGAAGACAGCGGCGAGCCGGTGGCCAAGCTGACCGCCTGAGAAAACAGCGCGCCGCGGGCAACGGCCTGCGGCGCACATTTTGCAGTAACCATCCCATCTGTTAGGGTAAGATCATGAATCTCCGCAGCTTTGTCCCCAAGGGTGCGGCCAGTTTCCGGGTTGATTACGACGGGCCGCCTAAAGACATCTATTTTGTGCTTCTGCCGAAGCTGACCATGCTGGCCTTCAGCGCGGCGGTGGAACCCTTGCGGGTTGCCAATCAGGTCACCGGCAAGGAGCTGTACCGCTGGTTCCTGATGAGCGAGGACGGCGCACCGGTGGGCTGTTCCAACGGCATCGGCATCAACACCGATCTTCCGCTGGAAGACCTGCCCCGCGGCAGTTATGCCTTTGTCTGTTCCGGCATTGAACCCTCGGACAGCGCAAGTCCCCGTACCCTCGCCTGGATCCGGCGGCAGAACGCCCATGGCGGCCGGTTCGGCGGCATCTGCACCGGAGCTTTTGCGCTGGCGCAGGCCGGCATCCTGCAAGACCAGCGCTTCACTCTGCATTGGGAGAACCAGCCGTCGTTCTCGGAGTATTTTCCGGGACTGGAACCCTCGGCAAACCTGTATGAGATCGACAAAGGTCTGATGACCTGCGGCGGCGGCAATGCGGCCACCGATATGATGCTGGAGATGATCGAGACCGACCATGGCAAGGACCTGGCGGTGATTGTATCCGACATGTGCATCCACTTCCGCTCCAACAACCGCGAAGCGCTGCAGAAATCAGCCTATTCCGTTGCGCTGAGCAGCCGCAATCAGCATCTGATCAACGCCATGCAGTTCATGCATGACACCATCGAGGAGCCGGTGGAAATCGGCGTGCTGGCGGACCGGGCGCAGATCTCGCGGCGCCAGCTGGAACGGCTGTTCCAGCGCTATGTCGGCACCTCGCCGGTGCAGTTTTACATTGAACTGCGGGTGGGCCGGGCGCTGGCCCTGCTGAACGAGACCAATATGACGGTGGCAGAGATTTCCGCCGCCACCGGTTTCAGCAGTGCCACGCAGCTGTCGATCCGTTTCAAGAAACGCTACGGCCAGTCGCCTGCGTCCTTTCGCAAAAGCTGGACGGAAACGGCGGCAAGAGAATAGGCCGGAACACGGGTTACTTCCCCTCGGATGCAAGTGCTTTGCTGAGTTCCGTGATCTTTTCCAGACGGACGGAAATCCGGTCCTGGAACTGCCCCAGCTCATCAATGATCGAATTCAGCGATTCCCCGGTACTCCCCAGCCGGGCGCATTCGATCTTGCACAGCACCCGGGTTGTGGTCAGCGCCATAAAGTGGCGGTGCAGGGTCAGGCAGGCCTTGAGAATGCGGTCGGCCTCGAACCGGACGTCCTGCAGGCTAGCCCTGGCCTTGGTGAACTGATCCTCGGTCAACTGCGTCAGGATCGCCTGTTCGCGATTGATATCAATGGCCGCAGCGCCGTCTTCCTGATTGAGCTGATGACCGCATTCGGTGAGGATGCGCGCCAGCCCTTCGACAAAAATGGCAGCTGTCACGGTGCCCTTGATGGCGCGGAAATTGCTGTTCTTGCCCCAGACATGGGCCTCGAACCAATTGGACATATCGCGCGACATGGAGTTGTAGTTTTCGGACAGAACGGTGACCGGCCCGCCGGCCGGTTCGATCCGCGAGGCGATGACGCGCAGGTTATGCGGGATGGTGCGCATGGATTCGAATTCCTGCACCAGCGCCTCGGTCTCCTGCACCAGATCCCCGGCTGCGGAATGCATCGCCCGGCGTTCCGCCAGACGGGCGTCCGCGGGGCGTTTCAAGCCTGCATCGCGTGCCATGAGCTCTTCAGCCAATGCATGGCCGGCAAAATCGTTGTAGGTCGCAAAGCCAAGCCCTTGCAGGCGGGCCAGCAACAACGCCGCGCTGGCTTCGGGGTCTAGCCCTTCGTCGCGTTCGGCCTGGCGCAGCAGGGCGTATTCCTGCTCGACCGTCTTGCGCAGCGGGCTGGTCGGTTTGATCCGCGCCGAAAGATAACCGCCCTCGCAGGGGGTGACGACTGCAAAAACCCAGTAATAGCTGCCATCGCTGGCCCGGTTCTTGACATAGGCGCCAACGGTGCCGCCGCCCTTGATCGTGTCCCACAGCAGCTGGAACACCGCGCGCGGCATGTCCGGGTGGCGGATCACCTTGTGCGGTGCCCCCAGCAGATCTTCCATCGCGTATTTGGCGACACGGCTGAACACAGCATTGCCGGCCTGGATCACACCGCGGGAGTCGGTGCGGGAAAAAAACACTTCGTCCAGGGCAAAGGGAGCTTCTCTGCCCCTGGATGGAGCGGTCAGCGTGCGGTCTTCAAAGGACACGTGTGAGTTCCTGTCAGTGAGGGTAAGGGGCCGCTTTCTGTTTAAGCGGCACAGCTTTTCAAATTGCTAATGCGGCGGCACAAGAGAGAGGTTTTCCAAGCTGCCGACGCGGCTCGGCCGCCGGCCCCCCCGAATGCGGCGGGATCACGCCGCAGTGTCCTGTGCCAAGGCCCCTGTCTGGTCCTTCCCGGTGTCCTGCCCAGTGCTCTGCCCGGTGTCCTCCAGTGTCAGGCCCAGGCTTTCAAACAGCGGCAGGCGGCGGGCTGCGAAATTGCCGGCCCTGGCCCCCAGCAGGGCGAGGTTCTCTTCCTCGGTTTCCAGCACCCGGCCCTCGTGCTGCAGCCGCTGTCCCTGCGGCGCCAGGATGCGCCAGGCCAGCTCGGCCCAGCCGGCGGGTGTCTCATGGCCTTCGCTGCGGGCCAGCAGGAACAGCTGTTCGAACCGGTCCGCCTCGACCCCGCCGCCGGTGACAGGCGAGGCCAGGAACCGCAGGGTATCGCTGTCCTCGGCCCGTTTGCAAACCGCCAGATTGAAGGCACGGCAAGCAGCCGCCCGTTGTGCCAGCCCCTCCTGCGGCAGACAGGGGGTGACGCAGCCGGTGCCGGCAAGTATCGTCAGCATCCGGGCGATGCTGCCCCAGTCCATGGCGCCGAACACCCCGTGATCCAGCAGGCTGCGCACTGTTGCTGGCCCCTCGGCCAGCGCCTTCAGCACAGGCGCGTACTGCTCCTGCTCCAGAGGCACCTCCCTGCCCCGGTAGTGGAATTTCAAGGTCCCGCCGCTATAGGGACGGGTCAGAGCAAAAGGGGTCGCAAACCAGGCGCCGATTTCGCCGCGCGGGGTATGGGACAGCTTGCCCTTCACAAAAATATCGGTGCGGAAATGCTCGTTCAGCAGAACATCGCGAAGGCCTTCGCGGCGGCCGGGGTCCCCCTCGCTGTTCAGCAGGGCCTGCTGTTCCGGCGTGAAGCGGATGCAGTCCAGATTGTCCAACGGATGCACGGAGCCTGCAAAATCCAGCTTGGCCCCGGCCAGTTCGCCCGCCAGATCCTCGAAATAGAACGGGGTCCAATCCTTGTTGAAATACTCATGCGCCAGGTAATTGGCCGGCATTGATTTCATATGATCCAGACGCTTGGCTGCAGCCGGGTTCTTGCCGAAATACGCCGCACCCGCTGCGCCCAGCTGGTGCGCAAAGGCCATCGCATCGCCAATCCGGTCTGTCAGCGGCCCGCTGCCCTGCTCTGCCCGGCCCGCAAGAAGGCGGCGCAGAGGCATCGCTGCAGCCCAGCCGGGCTGGGCATTATAGCTGACATAGACCAGGCCGCCCGGACGCAGCCGCTGCGAAATGAACCGGATGATATGCTGGCGGTTTTCCGCAGAAACCCAGCTGAAGACACCGTGCAGGGCGATGATGTCAAACACCTCGGGCAGGCCCGGCGCGGTGTCGAAATCCTCAAAGGAGCGTTCGTGGAAATGCATGTTGTCCAGAGCCGCTTCCTGCGTCAGTTCCCTGGCGCCGGCAATATGCGACGGGCTGAAGTCCATCGCGTGGAATTCAACATGCGGGTTGGCCGCCGCCAGCAGATTGGCGGAAAACCCCTGGCCGCAACCGAGTTCGCAATAGGTGCTGCCGTCGCCCTGCAAGCTGTGCCGGTGGCCCTGGCTCATCACGCCGAAACCCAGCAGGGCGGGCGTCAGCTGGCTGTGGAAATCATGGGTATAGTCGATGCCGGCCACATAGCCGGAGGTCCAATCGGTCACGGGGAATCCTGCTGGTTAGGAACATGTCATGCAGGGCAATTTCGGAAAATTTAATGAGAATAGGGTTAATAGGGCGCAGATCGGGGGTAATTCACGGGAAGGTGAATGCCTGCTCTGCTGAAATAATACCCCGGCGGCGCGGCCAGTGTTGAGGCCCATAGTGTTGGCTGCGGCTTGGGTAAAGGCGATTTCTCTAAGTGGGTGTTTGGGTCAAGTATCGGGCGTTTAGATCATGCAGTGCCCTCCACTGGTTCCTGACGGAATTCAGTGCTGTCTGTCCACATGCGGTGCAGCAAGACGGCGAGTTTGCGCGCGACAGCGGCAACAGCGCGACGACGCCCTTTTACGCGCATCACCCGCATGCCCCGCGATTTGATCTGCGACCCTGCCATTGTTCGCCTGAGCAAAGCGTTGGCGGTTGCGTATAATGTTGCGCGAACATCCCCGATCGCCTGCTTTTGATTTTCGGCCGGGATTGCCGTGCTCACATGACCGATACCGTCTCGGCGTCAGGCCAAAAGGCGCGCCAGCAGTCCGCGACCTTTTGAACCGCGTGGAGTCACCGACAGCGGCCTTGAAGGTCAGAGCTGCAATCGGCCCGGCACCGTCAGAGGTGGTCGCGGGAATTCAGACCAGTTGCCAATATGGATCGCATGATGAAAGTGACGATCCAAAATGACGAAACGCAAGAACCCTTCTCCCGAACTCAAAGCCAAAGTTGCGCTTGAGGCGATCCGCGAGGAGAGGGTACTGGCAGAGTTATCGAAGACGTCCGGCGCGCATCCGAACATGGCCAGCGGCTGGAAACGGGCGGCGGTCAAGAACATGGCCTGGGCCTTTTCCAAGAGGACCGGCGCTGCGGCCAAATCCAACGGGGCTGAGATCGGCAAGCTGCATTCCAAGACCGGCCAGCCTGTGGCTGAACGCGGTTTTTTGAAACGCGCCCGGGATCGTTAAGCAAGGATCGCAGGCGGATGTGCCTTGAAAAGGACCATCCGAAGATCAGCGTTCGCCGTCAGTGTCAGTGCCAGATACTGTCGCCGGCCTGTTCGAACCTGTATCACACGCCAAAGGGCGAGAGCGCCGGGAACCTGCGGTTCATGGCAATCATCCGCTGCCCGGCAGGCGGTTTGCTGCCGCAAATCCGCCGGGAGGGACAGGCCATTTCTTGAGACGCCGTGGTACGGCTCCCGCCAGATGGCCCGCTATTTGCAGCGGCAGGGCCAATAATGCGGCCGTCACCCTGCGCGCCGCCTGATGCGGCTCATGCGCCTTGCTCCGGTCTGTAAGACGCCGAAGACCAGCAGGAAGCACCCGCAGCACAAGATCTGGCCGTAGCTTTTGAAGGTGCTGGCCATCAGCCGCCCCAGCCAGGTCTGGTGCGCCGGTATCAGCTGTATCCCCCTTTCGGCAGATTGCTTTGCAATCGCCTGCCGGGCAGTGGATGCGCCGGGGCCGTTGGATCGGCAACCGGACGGTTGAGCGGTTACGGCGGTTCCTGAAGGACGAATGTGTCTGCCGGAGGATGAAACGGCGGCTCCGTCTAATGTTAGTGGCTGCGGTCATCGTGAGATGCAGCGGCGACAAATCCGACAAGGAGGAAAGCGCGGGCTGGTCTGGGCACTATGGGGATTGCAGTTCAGGGCTGCATCGCGTGATGGGCAATCCGAATGACTGTGTGACGACAGGCAGTGCAAACATGCTGGTTTTCCTGGCACGGCATGGCTGACTGGCTTTCGATCATACTGTTATAGACCTGATGTGGCGCAGGATTGTCTGAAAAGGCCGCACTGAATGGCCCGGCGTCTGCACAAGACAGGGTCGGTTTTTCGCGTTTTAACATGCGGCATCCTCCCATGGTGGAGCACGGGACTTCGGGGTTTGGCCGCGCAGGATGGCCTCAACGATGACCATCGCACCTCCGCATTTGAGGCAAGGCTGTTGCACGTGCGGATCGCCGCATTCGGCGCTGGTTTCCTCATCCGGCGTTTGATCGGGCTCTGGCCCGGCACTCAGCAACTGTCTGATCTGTGCGATCCTGTCGCGCCGGATGCCATTTGTGAGGAAGCCCGCGTGGCGGATACGGTGGAAGCCGGAGGGCAGGACATGGATCAGGACCCGGCGAATGAACTCAGCCGCGGGCAAGCGCTTCATCTTCACCAGATTTCCGAAGAAGCGCAGTTTGCCTGCCTTGTGCAGTTTGCCCAGCCCTTCGAGGAACAATCGCCGGAACAGCCGGGATAGGACTTTCACGGGCAGGAAGAACCTTGGTGGCAATCGACCCAGCAATTGCCGGCCGACGATAACCCACTGCCCGGCACGATGACATGGACATGCGGGCGATGGGTCACCGCAGCCCCCCATGTGTGCAAGACCGATGTCATGCCGATCCGCGCGCCCATCCGCCGGGGGTCGGCGGCAATGGTCAGCAGCATCTGTGCTGACAACATAACCAGCTGGCCATAAACCGCTGACTTGTTTTGATAAGCAATGCCGGCGATCTGGGCTGGAAGGGTGAAGACCACATGGAAGTACTCCACTAGCAAAAGATATTCCATCCGCGCCTGCATCCAGTCCCGAGCCACGGCACCCTGGCACTTCGGGCAATGCCGGTTGCGGCAAGAATTGTAGGCGATGTGCACGTGGCCGCATTTGCCGCAAGCCGCGACATGCCCGCCGAGCGTGGCCGTTCGACAGTTCTCAATCGCGGACATCACTTTGAACTGCGGCAGGTTAAAATGCCCGGTATGGTCCCTGCGATAGGCAGGCCCATGCGCGCGGAAGATATCCGCGACCTCCAGTCCGGGGAGGGACATCGGAGCCGGGTTTGTCCGGCCCCGGCCTCCCGGCTCACCAGCAGTTCAAGCGGGCTGGTCACGTCCTGGATCGTCTTGGTTGCCACCTTCGTGCAGACCGTCGTCGTTTCTAATTTGGCGTGCTCAAGCAACACCTCCCCTCTCGCCGATTGCATCGCAACCGGCTGCCGGTCATTGGATCATGGGTATGCCGGTTCCGCCTTCCCGCAGATGGGTGGCAAAGCTATGCCGCAGTGTATGGGGCGAGACCTTTTTACCGGTCTCAGAAAAATCGCATGCCGCCCCAAAAAGCCCGGTTGAACTGACGTCGAGATCGGCTCGATCCGGTTGCGGCCTGGGAACATCCATCCTTTTAGCTGTGCCTAACGGTAGTAGTTGCGGAGTAGGTGGAGCAAGCTCGGCGACAGCATCACATGGCGGTCCTTGCGACCCTTCCCTTGCTCGATCCGGATCAGCATCCGGTCGCTGTCAATGTCACCGACCTTCAAATGCGTGACCTCGCTGGTGCGCAACCCGCCGCCATAGGCCACGCTGAACGCGGCCCGGTATCTCCGCCCGGGACCAGGTGCCGTTTGAAGAATGCGCGCGACCTCCTCAGCGCTCAGCGCCACGGGGAACTTCTTCGCCGCCCGCTGATAGCGCATGTGCCGCTTCATCTCCGGGCGCGGGCATGTCGTCGCGAAGAAGAAGCTCAGAACCGTCAGCCGGTTGTTGAAGGCCGCCGGGCCGGCGCCGCGCTCCTTCATACCCAGCTGAAAGGCGCGCAATTCCTCCGGCGTTGCGTTATCAGGCGCGCGCGCCGGAAACCGCGTGCAGTCACGCATCGCACGCAGATACATCGTCTGTGTTTTGGGCTGAAGCCCCTTGATCTGCATGTCTTCGGCAATCCGCCGACGTAGTTTGGGAACATATTGGTCTCACATCGAAATCTCCTGTCATCAGATTGAGAAGGTCCCAATCGTCAGACAGGCACGCTTATCCGCCAAATCCACAGTACCAATCAGCGCGATCCAACCGCCACAAACGCCAAGACCGCGTGAGCGGTTTCGTCCGTGTCTAAGGTTTGTGGCTGCTGTCAGCGTGAGCTGCAGCGGCGATAAATCTGACAATGAGGAATGCGCGAGCGGTTTCCGGTGCTTTGGGGATTGCGGTTCAGGGCTTGGAAAGCCGATAGGTTGAGCTGCGAAGCCTGCGGCGCCGATCAGCGCGGGCAGGCTGGTTTTTCCGGTCCGATACCGCCGGTCAGCCCTTTTCTCCGGCGCCTTGGGCCTGTTGCTGCGCCGGGTTTGGTGGACTGGCCGCAATGACTGGTCCGGTGCCTCGGGATGGCTGGGCCGGGTGTGATGGTTGGATCATGCCGCCTCCTGCCATGGCGGGGCGCGGGGTTTGAGCGTTTGGCCGCGGCTGAAGGTCTTGATGATGATCATGGCACCGCCGCACTTCGGGCTAGGCTTGCGGGCATCCGGATCAGCGGGATTGCCACGTTCCCCTGCACCCGGCGCCGTGCAAGGTTCAGGCTCTGCATCGACTAGGCACCGGATCGTCCCGATCCTGCGGCGGCGGATGCACCCCTCGGGACATTGCTTTGCAATGCCCTGCCGGGCAGTGACCGGCGAGGAGCCGGGCGTGGCGGATGCGATGGAATCCAGGTGGCAGGACGCGGATCAGAAACCTGCGAGTGAACGCGGCCGTGGGCAGGCGCATGATCTTCATCCCCCTCTCATGGTTTGCAGGCAAACCGCTGCCGGGCAGCGGATCGCCGCGCTTGATCCGGCCGTCTTTCCATCGGAACGCCGCGATGCCGCCTTCGGTGCTGATCAGCCGGTGGCTGGAGATGACGGCCCGGCGGGGGCAGCGGCTGAGACAGGGCGGCACGGTTTCGGGTCCGCCGAAGGGTGGTTTGGCAGACACGGCCCATCCCGCGCTGACAGATTGCCGAAGAACGTCAGTTTCCCCGCCTTGTGCAGCCTGGCCAGCCCTTCGAGGAACAAACGCCGGAACAGATGCGGCAGAACCTTCACCGGCAGCAAAAAACCGGGGCGGCAAGCGATCCAGCGGGTGCCATCCGCCGGCAAGCCGCCGGCGCGTCTTCGACACGGCGTGCAGGGCGAGACCTTTTCTTGATCCCGGCAAAGTCGCCAGCCGCCCCGAACGCCCGGTTGAATTGCCGCGTCGGGATCGGATCGACCCGGTCGCGCCCCGGAAACAACCATCCGGCCGGGCGCGTTTCGCGGTATTAGCCGCGCAGCAGATCCAGCAAGCCCGGCGACAACATCACGTGGCGGACCTTTCGGCCTTTGCCCTGGTCCACCCGGATCAGCATGCGGTCACTGTCGTGCCGGAGGCGCGCTTCCAGCGTCGTGCCGGAGACGCGCCTCCGGCACGATATCACCGGCATTCAGATGCGTGACCTCGCTCGCCCGGAGTCCGCCGCCATAGGCCACACTGAACACCGCCCGGTATCTCAGCCCGGGACCGGGTGCCGCTTTGTGAATGCCCGCGGCCTCCTCAACGCTCAGCACCGCACGCTTCGCCCGCAGATGCATCGTCTCCTGCTGCAGACCCTTGATCCGCATATCTTCGGGAAACTGCTGGCGCAGCGCAGGAACATATTGATCTGACATCGAAACCTCCTGTCATCAGATTAAGAAAGTCCCAATCGTCAGACAGGCACGCCCATCCGCCTAATCCACAGATCAAATCAGTGCGCACCACACGCCTCAAGCGCCAATACCGCGTGCAGGTTTCGTCCTTGTATACCGCTCGGGCAGCGGTAGAACCGTTTTTCAATAGTTGGCTAGGTTGAATTGCCTTTCCGGCGTGCGATTTCCCACTGCAGGCAACCCTATCCAAACAGCATTCCCCAAAAAAACCGGCCCCCAAGGGGAGCCGGTTTCTAAATCGTCCAATCCGCGGGTTGGATCAGAGGGACATATGGGTGCCCAGGGCTTCCATGTCGGCGAGCAGTTTGGCTGCGTCCTCGACCAGGCCGTGCGGCTGGTCTTCCTCTTTTGCGGTCTTGTACATCTCGCGGGCGTCTTCGATCAGCGTGGTCATCTGATCGCGGGTCATTTCCGCCATCGGGATCGCACGCTCGGCCAGAACCGACAGGCTGTCGCCGCCGATTTCCGCAAAGCCGCCGGTCACCACATACTCCGCGTTGCCTTCCGGGCTTTCGACCTTCAGCACGCCGGGGCGCAGGGTGGTGATGGTGGGCGCATGGGCCGGCATTGCCGTCATGTCGCCTTCCGCACCGGGGATCTGGACCGCGCTGGCCTGCAGCGAAGCCAGGCTCCGCTCGGGGCTCACGAGGTCGAATTGCATCGTTTGTGCCATTGGGGCCTCCTTTCAGGGTTCCCCTGCACGGGCTGCGCGCAGGGGAGTTCCAGTCTTAGGCGGCTTCCGCAGCCATCTTCTCGGCTTTGGCGATCACTTCGTCGATGCCGCCAACCATGTAGAAGGCGCCTTCGGGCAGGTGGTCGTATTCGCCGGCCACAACAGCCTTGAACGACGAGATGGTGTCTTCCAGCGGAACCTGAACGCCGTCAGAGCCGGTGAAGACTTTTGCCACGTCGAACGGCTGCGAGAGGAAACGCTGGATCTTACGCGCACGCGCAACGGTCAGCTTGTCCTCTTCCGACAGTTCGTCCATGCCGAGGATCGCGATGATGTCCTGCAGCGACTTGTAGCGCTGGAGGATCTGCTGAACGTCGGACGCCACAGCATAGTGCTCTTCGCCAACGATCTGCGGGTCCATCAGGCGCGAGGAGGAGTCGAGCGGGTCCACAGCGGGGTAGATGCCGAGTTCCGAGATCGCACGGTTAAGAACGGTGGTCGCGTCCAGGTGGGCAAAGGTGGTTGCCGGTGCCGGGTCGGTAAGGTCGTCCGCAGGAACGTAGACGGCCTGGATCGAGGTGATCGAGCCGTTCTTGGTGGAGGTGATGCGTTCCTGCATCGCACCCATGTCGGTTGCCAGCGTCGGCTGGTAGCCCACAGCGGACGGGATACGGCCCAGAAGCGCGGACACTTCCGAACCCGCCTGGGTGAAGCGGAAGATGTTGTCCACGAAGAACAGAACGTCGGTGCCGGACTGGTCGCGGAACTGTTCGGCCAGGGTCAGGCCGGTCAGTGCAACACGGGCACGCGCACCCGGAGGCTCGTTCATCTGACCGTAGACCAGGGCAACCTGCGATTCTTCCAGGTTGTCCGGCTTGATCACGTTGGATTCGATCATTTCCCAGTACAGGTCGTTGCCTTCACGGGTCCGCTCGCCAACACCGGCGAACACGGAATAGCCCGAGTGCACTTTGGCGATGTTGTTGATCAGTTCCATGATCAGAACGGTCTTGCCCACGCCGGCGCCGCCGAACAGGCCGATCTTGCCGCCTTTGGAGTAAGGCGCCAGCAGGTCGATAACCTTGATGCCGGTCACCAGAACTTCCGACTCGGTCGACTGTTCGTTGAACTCGGGCGCGGGCTGGTGGATGGCGCGGGTCTCGGTTGCGTTCACCGGGCCCTTTTCGTCGACGGGTTCACCGACGACGTTCAGGATGCGGCCCAGGGTGGCGTTGCCGACCGGGATCGAGATCGGTGCGCCGGTGTCGGTTACTTCGCGGCCGCGGACCAGACCTTCGGTCGCGTCCATTGCGATGCAGCGGACGGTGTTTTCGCCGAGGTGCTGGGATACTTCCAGAACCAGGGTCTTGCCGTCGTTTTCAGTGTTCAGGGCGTTCAGAATTGCGGGCAGGTGGTCGTCAAACTGGACGTCCACAACGGCGCCGATGATCTGGGTCACCTTACCTTTTGCTTGTGCCATTTGTTGGTCTCCGGTTGTCTCTTAGAGCGCCTCAGCGCCCGAAATGATTTCAATCAGCTCGTTGGTGATCACGGCCTGGCGCGAGCGGTTGTACTGGATCGTCAGCTTGTCGATCATGTCGCCCGCGTTGCGGGTGGCGTTGTCCATCGCGCTCATCCGGGCACCCTGTTCGGATGCACCGTTTTCCAGCAGCGCCGAGAAGATCTGCGTAGCCACGCCGCGCGGCAGCAGGTCCGCAAGGATCTGCTCTTCGCCGGGCTCGTAGTCATAAACCGCAGAGCTGCCTTCAGCTTCGCCGCCCTCGTAAGAGGCCGGGATGATCTGCTGGGCGGTTGGGATCTGGGTCACGACGTTGACGAACTCCGCAAAGAAGATCGTGGCAACATCGAACTCGCCAGCATCGAAGCGGGTCAGGATGTCCTTGGCGACGCCCTGCGCATTGGCATAGCCGACGCGCTTGACTTCGCTGAGGTCCACATGACCGACGAAATCGCCGCCAAGGTCGCGTTTCAGGGCATCACGGCCCTTTTTGCCGACAGTCAGAACTTTGACTGTCTTGCCCGCAGCCTTCAGCTCAGCCGCTTTTTGGCGGGCAAGCTTTGCGATGTTCGAGTTGAAACCGCCGCACAGACCGCGCTCGGCGGTCATGACGACCAGCAGATGGGTCTGGTCGCTGCCGGTGCCGCGAAGCAGCTTGGGAGCTGACTCGCTGCCGCCGACCGAGGCCGCCAGCCCTGCCATCACGGCATTGAACCGCTTGGTATAGGGACGGGAGTCCTCGGCAGCTTCCTGGGCGCGGCGAAGTTTCGCCGCGGCCACCATCTGCATGGCTTTTGTGATCTTGCGGGTCGATTTGACCGACGCGATCCTGGTTTTAAGGTCCTTAAGGTTCGGCATTGCCTGGGATCCCCCTTAAGCGAAGCTAGCGGCGAACTCGTCCAGCGCAGCTTTCACTTTGTCCGCCAGCTCGTCCTTCACCTTACGGTCGTTGTTGGTGATGTCCGCCAGCAGGTCGGCATGTTTGCCGCGCAGGTGGCTGAGCAGGCCTTCCTCGTAGCGGCCGACTTCCTTGACGTCGACTTTGTCGAGGTAGCCGTTGGTGCCGGCAAAGATCACACAGACGATTTCAGCGTTGGTCAGCGGCGAATACTGGGCCTGCTTCATCAGCTCGGTCAGACGGGCGCCACGGGCCAGCAGCTGCTGGGTGGCGGCGTCCAGGTCGGAGCCGAACTGCGCGAATGCGGCCATTTCGCGGTACTGGGCCAGCGACAGTTTCACCGGACCTGCCACCGAGGACATCGCCTTGGTCTGGGCCGAGGAGCCAACGCGCGAAACCGACAGACCGGTGTTCACGGCGGGACGGATGCCCTGGTAGAACAGTTCGGTTTCCAGGAAGATCTGGCCGTCGGTGATCGAAATCACGTTGGTCGGAATAAACGCCGACACGTCGCCGCCCTGGGTTTCAATGATCGGCAGCGCGGTCAGCGAGCCGGCACCGAAGTCTTCGTTCAGCTTGGCCGAACGCTCCAGCAGGCGGGAGTGCAGGTAGAAAACGTCGCCCGGATAGGCTTCACGGCCCGGCGGACGGCGCAGCAGCAGCGACATCTGGCGGTAAGCAACAGCCTGCTTGGACAGGTCATCATAGATGATCAGCGCGTGACGGCCGTTGTCGCGGAAGAATTCCGCCATTGCGGTTGCGGCATAGGGTGCCAGGAACTGCAGCGGTGCCGGGTCGGATGCGGTTGCAGCCACAACGATGGAGTATTCCATCGCGCCGGTTTCTTCCAGCTTCTTCACCAGCTGGGCCACGGTGGAACGCTTCTGGCCGACCGCGACGTAAACGCAGTACAGCTTCTTGCTCTCATCGTCGCCGGCGGCGTCGTTGTAGGATTTCTGGTTCAGGATCGCGTCCAGAGCAACGGCGGTTTTACCGGTCTGACGGTCGCCGATGATCAGCTCACGCTGGCCGCGGCCGATCGGGATCATCGCGTCAACGGATTTGAGGCCGGTCGCCATCGGCTCATGCACCGATTTACGCGGGATGATGCCCGGCGCCTTCACGTCGGCGACGCCACGGGTCACGTCTTCGATCGGGCCCTTGCCGTCCAGCGGGTTGCCAAGGCCGTCCACAACGCGGCCCAACAGGCCGTTGCCGATCGGCACGTCCACGATGGAGTTGGTGCGCTTGACGGTGTCGCCTTCTTTAATGTCGCGGTCGGAGCCGAAGATCACGATACCGACGTTGTCGCTTTCCAGGTTCAGCGCCATGCCCATGATGCCGCCGGGGAATTCGACCATTTCACCGGCCTGAACATTGTCGAGGCCGTAAACGCGGGCAATACCGTCACCGACGGACAGCACGCGGCCGATTTCAGCCACTTCTGCTTCTTGACCAAAATTCTTGATCTGGTCTTTCAGGATCGCAGAAATCTCTGCTGCTTGGATACCCATTTATCCGACCTCTTTCATTGCATTCTGTAGGGAGTTGAGCTTGGAGCGGATCGAGCTGTCGATCATCTTCGAGCCCACTTTAACGACAAGTCCGCCGATGATGGAGGCATCGACGGAAGCATTGATGGTAACTTTCTTGCCCACGCGCTCGGCCAGAGTCTTGGCCAGCTTTTCGCTTTGGGTCTTGGTCAGCGCCTTGGCGGACACCACCTCGGCGGTGATTTCGCCGCGGGCTTCAGCCAGGCGAGCGCGCAGCGCGTCGATCAGCGCGGGCACCACAAACAGGCGGCGCTTGTCGGCCATCAGAGCCAGGGTATTGCGCAGGACGGGATCCAGGCCCATCTTGTCAGCCACCGCAGTGATTGCGGCGCCCTGCTCGTCGCGCGACACCAGCGGCGACTGGATCAGGCTGTTGAGATCGTCGCTGTCAGCCAGCGCGGCTGCCAGGTCATTGATGCTGGTTTCAAGGCTGTCGAGCGCCTTGTTTTCTTGCGCGATGTCGAACACCGCCGTGGCATAGCGCGCGGCAATGCCTGCAGAAATCGAAGCTGGTTCGGACACGTCCACCCTTCCGATATGTTATTGGCCCCGGTTGGCGTACCCGGCCACAGGCGGCGTCCGGGGGCGTGAGTCATCCCCCATTGGCAGCGGGGCGTTGAAATCAGCGTGGGTCTAGCAGAGCGGATGCGACCTATCAACTGCCTAAACGGCAACAGGAAGAAGCATGTTTGCAGCGTTTTCAATGACTTAAGTCAAGTGCGGCCCTTTGACCACAGTCGATAAATAAAAAAGTGCGGCTGAACTGCAGGATTTGGCGATTCCGGAAACCGGCATTTGCGGCCGAATTCGTCACATATCGGACCAAAACCCGTCTTTTCGGCCCCTCATGGCACCGAACCCGCAGTTTCAGGGAATCGAAATCAGCCGCAGACGGGCCGGATCAGCCCCGGACGCGTCAGGCCGGTTCCGGCATCGGGTTGGACAGGCCTTCGAGCACCCGGATCCGGCTGCGGACCTTGGTGCCGACCATGTGGCCGCGCTGCGTGTGGGTCTGCTTGCTGACTTCGACCATGAACACGCCGCCGGCCAGCATCGCAGGCAGTTTGCGGCCCATTTTTTCCAGCATCGCGCCGGATTTCAGCCAGAACCGTTTGTGGCTGGGCAACCGGTACAGCGCCGCGGTGTGCTGTTCGATGGCGAACTGGTGCTCGCGCAGCTGGCCTTCGAGCTGGCGCAGGGTGTAGGGGCGGCCAAAGCCGAACGGGGTCAGATCCGACCGCGCCCAAAGCCCTGCCCGGTTTGGCACGACGAAAATGGCCCGCCCGCCGGGACCCAGCACCCGCCAGCATTCTTCCAGCAGCTTTGCCGGCCGCTCCGAGGTCTCCAGACCATGCATCACTACCAGCCGGTCGATCCTGCCGGTATCGACAGGCCAACTGGTCTCCTCGCACAGGACCGAGACATTGGGCATCCCCGCGGGCCATTGCATGACTCCCTGCGGCCCCGGCATCAGCGCCATCACCCGGCGCGCCTCGGGCAGGTAGGGACGCAGCAGCGGTGCGGCGAAACCGAAACCCGCCACCGTCAGCCCCTCGGTCCCTGGCCAGATATCCAGCAGACGGCCGCGGATCGACGCCTGCGCCGCACGCCCCAGCGTGCTGCGGTAATAAAAGTTCCTGAGATCCTGAACATCAAGATGCATTGCGGGTGCCTGCTGCTTCGGCCAATCTGGGCGCAGTTTAGCAATGTAAAGGCGAATGACCATGCCTCTTGAGATCATCACCCTGCCCTGCCTGTCGGATAACTATGCCTTTTTGATCCGCAATCCCGCTTCGGGTGAAACCGCGCTGGTGGATGCGCCCGAGGCCGGTGCCATCAAGGCAGCACTGTCGGCGCGAGGGTGGGGGCTGGACTGGATCCTGCTGACCCATCACCACTGGGACCATATCGACGGTGTAGCCGACCTGCAGGAGGCCTATGGCGCCAAGGTGATCGGCGCTGCAGCCGACGCCCACCGGCTGCCGGATCTGGATATGGCTGTCGAGGACGGCGGCAGCTTTACACTGCTGGGCGAAGAAGTGCAGGTGATGGATGTCTCGGGTCACACCGTTGGCCATATTGCCTTTTATCTGCCCGGTTCAAATGCCGTGTTCACCGCTGACAGCCTGATGGCGCTGGGGTGCGGACGGCTGTTCGAGGGCAGCCCGCAGCAGATGTGGGCCAGCCTGTCGCGGCTTGCCGCGCTGCCGCCGCACACTATCGTTTATTCAGGACATGAATACACCCAGTCCAACGGTGCCTTTGCTGTCACCGCCGACCCCGGCAACCCGGCGTTGCAGGCGCGTATACGTGATATCGCAAAGGCCCGGAACGACGGCATTCCTACGGTTCCGTCATCCTTGCAGCTGGAACTTGACACCAATCCGTTCCTGCGCGCCGGTGACAGTGCCGTGAGAGCACACCTTCACATGGAAGGTGCTGAAGACGCTGAAGTTTTTGCCGAAATTCGCCGACGCAAAGACAATTTTTGACCAAATCAAGGGTATCGGGGCGCAACAGGGAGAAAATAATTGTGACCCCAAAATGAAGAAAAGCCCTTGAAGCTGACGCGCTATCAACCAAACTCTAACCTTATAAGCACATGGTTGAACTGCGGGGTTGGTTAATACCGCCCCATCCGGCCAACCCAAGATCAGAGGAGCACGCCCGTGCCTTCATTCTCGAGCACCCTGGAACAGGCCATTCACGCAGCGCTGGCGCTGGCGAATGAACGCCGTCATGAATTCGCAACCCTGGAACATCTGCTTCTGGCCCTGATCGACGAGCCCGACGCGGCCCGTGTGATGCGCGCCTGCAGTGTCGATCTGACCGAATTGCGATCCTCGCTGGTGGAGTTCGTGGATGAGGATCTTGCCAATCTGGTCACCGACATCGACGGATCCGAGGCGGTGCCGACCGCCGCCTTCCAGCGGGTCATTCAACGGGCCGCAATCCATGTGCAAAGCTCGGGCCGCACCGAAGTGACAGGCGCCAATGTGCTGGTGGCGATCTTTGCGGAACGCGAAAGCGACGCGGCCTATTTCCTGCAGGATCAGGAAATGACCCGCTATGACGCGGTAAACTTTATCGCCCATGGCGTGGCCAAGGACCCGGCCTTTGGGGAACCCCGCCCGGTCACCGGCGCAACCGAGCAGGAAGAAGACAGTATCACGGCCGCCCCTGAGGGCGAAAAGAAGGAAAGCGCACTGGCGAAATACTGCGTGGACCTCAATGCCAGATCCCGCGAGGGCGAGATCGACCCGCTGATCGGCCGCGACCATGAGGTGGAGCGCTGCATCCAGGTGCTGTGCCGCCGCCGCAAGAACAACCCGCTCTTGGTGGGCGACCCCGGCGTTGGCAAAACCGCAATTGCCGAGGGGCTTGCGCGCAGGATCGTGTCCGGTGAAACCCCGGAGATCCTGTCACAGACCACCATTTATTCGCTCGACATGGGCGCGCTGCTGGCCGGAACCCGCTACCGCGGTGATTTTGAGGAACGTCTGAAGGCCGTGGTCACCGAGCTGGAAGACCACCCGGACGCGGTGCTGTTCATCGACGAAATCCACACCGTGATCGGGGCCGGAGCAACCTCTGGCGGCGCCATGGATGCCTCCAACCTGCTGAAACCCGCGCTGCAAGGCGGCAAGCTGCGCACCATGGGCTCCACGACGTACAAGGAGTTCCGCCAGCATTTCGAGAAGGACCGCGCGCTGGCCCGCCGGTTCCAGAAAATCGACGTGAACGAGCCGACGGTGGAAGATTCCATCGAGATCCTGAAGGGACTGAAACCCTATTTTGAGGAACATCACGGCATCAAGTTCACCGGTGACGCCATCAAGACCGCGGTCGAGCTGTCAGCCCGTTACATCAACGACCGCAAGCTGCCTGACAAGGCCATCGACGTGATTGACGAGGCCGGCGCCGCGCAGCATTTGGTGATTGAATCCAAGCGCCGCAAGACTATCGGTGTCAAGGAGATCGAGGCCGTGGTTGCCAAGATCGCCCGCATCCCGCCGAAAAGCGTGTCGAAAGACGATGCCGAAGTGTTGAAAGACCTGGAGAAATCGCTGAAACGCGTGGTCTTCGGCCAGGACGATGCCATTACTGCCCTGTCCAGTGCAATCAAACTGGCCCGTGCAGGCCTGCGGGAGCCGGAAAAACCCATTGGCAACTACCTGTTTGCTGGCCCCACCGGCGTCGGCAAGACCGAGGTGGCGAAACAGCTGGCGGATACGCTTGGGGTGGAACTGCTGCGGTTTGACATGTCCGAATACATGGAGAAACACGCGGTCTCCCGCCTGATCGGCGCGCCTCCGGGCTATGTCGGCTTTGACCAGGGCGGCCTGTTGACCGATGGCGTCGACCAGCACCCGCACTGCGTGCTGCTGCTTGACGAGATGGAAAAGGCGCATCCGGATGTCTACAACATCCTCTTGCAGGTGATGGACAACGGCCAGCTGACCGACCACAACGGCCGCACGGTGAATTTCCGCAACGTGGTGCTGATCATGACCTCCAACGCCGGCGCGTCAGAGCAGGCAAAGGCCGCTATCGGCTTTGGCCGCGACCGCCGCGAGGGTGAAGACACGGCCGCGATCGAGCGCACCTTCACGCCGGAATTCCGCAACCGCTTGGATGCGGTGATCTCCTTCGCGCCGCTCGGCAAAGAGGTGATCCTGCAGGTGGTCGAGAAATTCGTGCTGCAGCTGGAAGCCCAGCTGATGGACCGCAATGTCTCGATCGAGCTGACCCGCAAGGCGGCGGAATGGCTGGCCGACAAGGGCTATGACGACCGGATGGGCGCGCGTCCTCTGGGCCGGGTGATCCAGGAGCACATCAAAAAGCCGCTGGCCGAAGAACTGTTGTTCGGCAAGCTGACCAAAGGCGGTATCGTCAAGGTCGGGATCAAGGACGGCAAACTGGAGCTGCGCTTGGAAGGGCCAAGCAAGCCGCGGATTTCCGGCGACAAGCCGCCGCTGCTGACAGCAGACTGATGCGCGCTGCCGCGCTGATAACCGCAATATCGCTCGCCGCGCCCGCCGCGGCGGGCGATTTTCTTTTGCAGTTCCCGCTGGACTGTACCCTGGGCGACACCTGCCACATTCAGCAGTTCGTCGACCACGATCCCGGTCCCGGTGCCACGGATTTCACCTGCGGCACGCTGAGTTATGATGGCCACAAGGGAACGGATATCGCCCTGCCCTATTTGACGGACATGCAGGCCGGCGTCGCGGTGCGTGCCGCGGCGGGCGGTATTGTCCTTGGAACCCGCAACGGCATGGCGGACCAATATGCCATCGATGATAATGCCGCAGAGATCGACGGTAAGGAATGCGGCAATGGGGTGGTCCTGCGCCACGGCAACGGATGGGAAACCCAGTACTGCCACATGAAGCGCGGCTCGCTCCGGGTGGAAAGCGGCATGAAGGTCAAGCCCGGCGATATCCTGGGCGAGGCCGGGCTTTCCGGCAAGACCCAGTTCCCGCACCTGCATTTGTCTGTGCGCAAGGATGGCGCGGTGGTGGATCCTTTTGCGCCGGAAAGCCTTGAAAGCTGCGGCACCCCTGCCGGTAAGACACTCTGGGCGGATCCGCCGGCCTATCAGCCGGGCGGTGTGCTGGGGGCCGGTTTCAGCGCGGCAGTCCCTGAATACAGTGCGATCAAGGCGGGCACCGCGGACGCCGCACCGCTGGCTGCAGATGCGCCTGCGTTTGTATTTTGGGCCTACGCGTTTGGCGGTCTGGCAGGCGACCAGCTTGAGCTGACGGTGACAGGCCCCGGCGGTGAACTTATCTCCCACAGCGAAGGGCTGAACAAAAATCAGGCCCAGTTTTTCCGCGCTGCCGGCCGCCGCCTGCGCGGCGGGCAATGGCCGGAAGGCACCTATACCGGCACGGCCCGCCTGTTGCGGGACGGCCGGCAGGTTGACAGCTTTACCCGCAGCATGGTGATCGCATCGCCGGAAGACCCCGCCTCCCAGTAACCCGCCTTACAGTTTTTCGATTCATGGTGACCGGGTTCAAAGTATCAGGCCATCTCCAGTTACGCGGCGGCAGCGGCTGGGGCACAAGCCCTGGCCGCTGCCGGGCCCAACGGGCACGGTTGCCCTTGGGCGGCCAGGGCCGGGCGGGAGGTGTCGCCTGCGGATCCTGCGACGGCATGTGTGCTGCATTTTCCGGCGCCGGGATTTGATAACTCCCGAATTTGCAATAGATTTAAGGGGGCCCTGCTGCCCGGCGGGGCCGCAACCCGTGCGTAACTAGTAGCTTGTCTCCATTAGTGAAGCGGGTTGCACCCTGCAGGCCACCGAAAGGCCGGCAAAACGCACAGCTTGCCGACTGCACCTGGCGCAGCACGTACTCCTCCTCATCAACTGCGTATTCGCCTATTTTTCAGTGAACTTCAGTTCAATCCGCCGGTTCTGGGCGCGCGCTTGGGCTGTGTCCGCCGGGTTCACCGGCTGATATTCACCAAACCCATTGGCCGCCAGCCGCGACGGCGGCACCCCAAGCGCTTCGACCATGTAACGCACCACCGAAAGCGCCCGGCCCTGGCTAAGCTCCCAATTGTCAATGAATTTGGGATGTCCCAGCAACGGCGAAGTGTCGGTATGGCCATCCACCCGGATGATCCAGTTAATCTCCTGCGGGATCGCTGCCACGACGCTTTGCAGAATTGAAACCACCTTGGCAATTTCGACCCGCCCCGCAGGTGAAAGGGTGGCGCTGCCCGGTGCAAACAGCACCTCTGAGGCAAAGACAAAGCGGTCGCCCTGAATGCGCACACCCTCCTGGGTGCCCAGCAAATCCCGCAACCGGCCAAAGAACTCCGAACGGTAACGTTCCAGATCCTGCGCCTTGCTGGCAAGGGCCGCGGCTTCGGCTGCCAGCCGCTTGCGCTCCTGCTCTTCCAGCAGCCGCCGCTTGCGTTCTTCCGAGGCGGCACGGGCCAGTGCAGCGTTCAGATCCTGGCCCAGGTTCTGCAACTGCACCTGCTGGGCGGCATCCCGGCCCTGATAGTCGTCCAGAATGGCTTGCAGGCCGCCCAGCTGTTCGCGCAGGGCCGCCACCTGCTGGTTCAGCAGCGCGGTTTCACGGCGGGCCTCTTCGGAAATGGCCTGTTCCTCAGACAAGGCCGAACGCGCCTGCGCCAATAGGGCTGCGCGTTCTTCAGCCAGGCTCAATTGCTCAGTGGCGCTGCCCTCTGCTCTCTGCTGTGCGGTGACTGCCGCAAGCAACCGCTGACGCAGAATGTCCAGCTCCCCGGCTTGGATCTCTGCAGCAGCCAAAGCGGCCTTGGCTTCGGCCAGTTCTGCCGCCAGCTTTCCAGCCTCTGCATCAGATCCGGCGCGGGCGGTCTCCAGTTCAGACAGCTGCGCGTCCAGCTGTGTCCTGGCGGTTTCAGCGGCGGCCAGCAGGGTCAGCGTATCCTCCGCCTCCTGGCGTTGCGCCTCCAAGGCCAATGTCATTGCGGTGAGTTCGGCGTCGGCATTCTGCAGCCGGTCCCGCAGGGCTTCGGCGGCAGCGGCCTCAACCAGACGGGCGGCTTCTTCAGCGCCCAGCCGGTCCTGCAATTCGGAAATCCGGGTTGTTTGCTCGCTGCCCTCGGACTCAAGGCTGGCGATCAGTGCTTCCATCGCTTCGCGCTGTGCCGCCGCCAACCGGGCGGCCTCCGCCTGCAGATCAATCTCGCCGCGGGCTTGCGACAGGGCCAGGTTCAGTGCCTCCTGTTCGCTCAGCAGTTCTGCGCGCGCAGCCTCCAGGTCTGCGCGTTCGGCGCTCAGATCCGCGACCCGCGTCCGGGCGGCGTCGCGGCTGGCGATCAGGGCCGCCACCTGTGCCTCAAAACTGGTGATCCGGCTGGCGGCTGCGGCCAGTTCACCTGCCTGCCGGTCACGGTCCGCAGTCAGGGAGGTGATCAGGCTGCGCGCCTGGTCCAGATCCTGTTCTGCAGTATTTAGGGTTGACGTCAGCGCCCCAAGCCGGGCGTTCAGCTGATTGTTCTCGCGCTCCTCCAGCCCCAGGGCTGAGGCCAGCGCGCTCACCTCGGCAGACAGCTCATCCAGCTGGCTTTCCTGGCCGGTAATCGTCTCGCGCAGGACAAATTGCACCACCATAAAGATGGTCAGAACAAACATCAGCACCAAGAGAAGCCCGGTCATCGCATCGACAAACCCCGGCCAGATCGAGGCCTGGAACCGCTGCCCTGTGCGCCGGGAAAGAGCCATCGGTTATTCCCCCGCGTCCCGGCCCGCACCACCGCCGCGGGACAAGCCGCGCGGGCGGGCGAAGGCCCTGACCAACAGGTCGATGTCCTTGCGCAGCTCGCTCAGGCTTTCCTGGCGGCCGGCCGAGATTTCCTCGAGAATGCGCAGCATCTGCACGTCGATCGAGCGCAGCCGCATCCGGCTTTCGGCGTCGATACCGCCCTGTTCGCTATGGGCGCGCAGGATCTCGGTCAGGGCTTCCTGCCCGACGGCCACCCGGTCAAGTGCTGCGGTGACGGTGCCGGTCTGCTCCTGGCGGCGGTTCATCTCCTGAATGGTTTCCACCAGATCGCCCAGTTTTTGATCCACCGCGGCGCGGCCTTCGGAGGTTTCGGCAAACATCATCTGCAGCGCGTCCATCTGCTCGGCCATGTTGTCGAGCACTTGGGAGACGACACCGCTGTCGCCGGCACCATCCTCGCCCGAGGAGAAGCTGACCCGGGTGATCGAAGACAACCATTCCTCCAGCTCGCGGTAGAACCGGTTTTGGCCATGGCCCGCAAACAGTTCCAGCAGGCCGACGATCAGCGAGCCGGCCAGGCCAAGCAGGGATGAGGCAAAGGCGACACCCATGCCGCCCAGCTGCGCCTCAAGGCCCGTCATCAGGCGATTAAAGACAGACAACCCCTCTTCGCCTTCCTGCGGGGCCAGGCTGCGGATGGTATCGACCACGGCAGGAACCGTGGTGGCCAGACCATAGAACGTGCCCAGAAGGCCAAGGAAAATCAGCAGGTTGACGATATACCGGGTAATTTCCCGGTCTTCATCTATACGGTTGGCGACAGAGTCCAGAATGGACTGTGTCGAGGCCGATCCCAGCTGCATCCGCGCCCCGCGCGAGCGCAGCAGCGAGGCCAAGGGCGCCAGCATTGACGGCGTCCGGCGCTCATCCGAGGTGTCGCCGAATGCAAAGCGTTCAATCCAGCGCACCGAACCGATGAGCTGCACAACCTGCCAGAAACAGGCCAGCACCCCGATCACAAAGACAAAGACGATAAAGCCGTTCAGCCATGGGTTGGCCTCGAACACCGGCAGCACCCGCGGCAAGGCGACAAAGGCGCCAAAGGCTGACAGCCCCAATGCGATCAGCATCATGATGATCTGCCGCACCGGCTGGGAAAACTGCGGCCGGGTTTTGCGGTCTGGCTGCGCCATATTGGTTGGCTCCTGACACGTTGACTGCTCTTATTTGGTTCGCAGCCTATAAGCAAAGTGTCAAAAGCGCCAAGGCTTTATGCGGTGATGTCCCGCACCCGGCCCGCCAGCCAGTCCAAGTCGCTGTCATGCAGGCCGATCTCCGCCAGATGCTCAGCAGTGTTATAGAGGTATTCGGTGTTGGGTCCGCGCCCGCCCACCGCATGAGCGATCATCTGCGCCTGTTTTTCCAGGCTAAGACCGCCGCAATATTGCACATGATGCGGGTCGATCACATAGGTGACGGCGGTGACAAGGCTGCCGTCCGTCAGTTCCACTTCCAGGTCACGCTCCAAGTAGGCAGAGGAAATCAGCTCGCGCTCGCGCAGCTCTGCCAGCGTCTGCTCCTCGTGGCCGGCTTCGACCGACAGCGCCAGCCCTTTGCAGTTGGCCCCTTCGGTTTCGTCCAGCGCCAGCACCAGACCCGGGTGGTCCTCGGTGCCGCGGTGATGGATCGAGGTCATGCAAAACGACCGCGCATAGCCATGCAGCACCGCCACCTCGCGCCGCGCCACCGGGAAGCCGGGGTTCCAAAGAAGCGATCCGTATCCGAAAACCCACATGGTCATGTTGTCTGGCCCTTTCTGCTCCCCCTCTATAAACAGCAATCCTGATCCGGACAAAAGAGGCTAACCGATGCGCCTGGCAAAACTGCTGATTGCCGCCCTGATGGTGTGGAGCCTGTATTGGGCGGCGGCGGCCTGGGGGCTGCGCAGCGGCATCGCGGCCTGGTTTGCCGAGCAAGAGCGGCGGGGCTGGCAGGCGGAATTTTCTGCACTTGAAACCAGCGGCTACCCTATCCGCCATATGACCCGGATCAGCCGCCCGGCGCTGGCTGATCCCGGCACCGGCACCGCCTGGCGGGCGGACTGGCTGGATCTGGCAAGCCCTGCTGTCTGGCCGGGCAAGCTGGACCTGCACTTCCCTGCCTCGGCCCAGCGGCTATCCTATTTCGACCAGACCGCGGTGATCACGGCCCAGGGCCTGCAAGCCAGCCTGCATCTGGCACCGGGTGCGGCGCTGGAAATGGAGGAACTGGCGCTGATCTCGGCCCCGTGGCAGATCGCCAGAAGCGGCGAGGCGGTGCTGAGCGGCGCGTCACTGGACCTGCGCATGGTGCAGTCTGACAGGCCTGCGATCTACCGGATTACGGCTGAAGCCGCTGAGTTTGCCCCCCGCGCCGCCTGGCGGCGGCTGCTGGCGGCCAGTTCGGCGCTGCCGGAACGGTTTGACACGCTGGCATTGGAGCTGACGGTTGAGTTTGACGCCCCCTGGGACCGGGCCGCACTGGAACAGCAGCGGCCGCAGCCGCGCCGGATCTATCTGAAACTGGCCGAAGCCCGCTGGGGCGATCTGCGGCTGAAGGCCACCGGGACGCTGACATTGGATGCGCAGGGCCTGCCGGAGGGCGGGATTACGCTGCAGGCGGAAAACTGGCGCGGGCTGGTGCTGATGGCGGAACGCAGCGGCGCGCTGCCTCCCAGCCTGCGCAGCTCTGTCGAGCGGGTGCTGAGCCTCCTGGCAGAAACAAGCGGTAACCCGCGGAACCTGGACATCACGCTAGGGTTCTCCGGCGGCTATGTGACACTTGGCCCCCTGCCCCTGGGCCGCGCCCCGCGGCTGATCATCCGCTGACCGCGGATCCGCCTGTCACGGGCCGCGCCGTTGGCCAACTACAGGCAAAGGGAAAACCAGCCCCTGAAGCGTTTCTCAGCAAGACTTTTTTGCGCGCGCAGCGCGCCCGGCCCAAGGCTGTAATGTGCCCCTGGGCACTTTCAGGCGCGGGAGCACACCGCTAGCGGCAATACGAACCGCCGCGGTGGCGCGCGACATCCAGGTGGAAATGGTCGCGGTGATAGCGGTCGGCTTCCGGCCCCAGAACGGTGCCGAAGGGTCCGCAGGCTGCGCGCCAGAGCTTTTTCAGCGTCTTGCGGGTCTTGCGGTTCTGCCAGCCTTTCAGCACCGTCACCGTCTCGCCGCTGGCCAGGGTGAAACCGGAGATATCGATGGCCCGTCCTTTGCCATGTTCCGAAATCTTGGCTCCGGGGCGGTTGTTGCGGGTTCGGCACGCATAATGCGCGGCAACGCGCAGGGAGACCACCTTGTTACGGCGGCCAAAGGCGGTTTCGACCTCGCGGTTGATCCAGGTTTTCAGCGCCCGCGCGGTGTTGCAGGTCATCAGCGAGGCCTGGCTGAGCCGCACCCCGGCAATTTCGCGCACCCGCACCGCATCCTTGGCGCCGCAGCCGGGCAGCGTGCCCGAGACGTGGCCAACGCTGTCGCCCTGGATATCAATATCGCCGCAGACCGATCCCTTGCGCCGCTTGCGGCGCTTGAACAGCACCTTCTCTGCCAGGCTGTCCGGCCGTGCAAAAGGCAGCAGAGATGATCCCGGCCCCAGCAGCGGCAGATCTGCGGGGCGGGCTGCTGCCGCCAGGATCTGTTCCGATTGCGGGCGCGAAACCGGGCGTAATTCCGGCGAATTGACTATGCCAGCTACCTCTAAGACCGCATCAGTTAAGCCCGCATCCGCCTGCGGGCGCGCAGGCGGCGCAAGCGAGGTTTCCGGTGCAGCGGCCAGCGCGGCACCGCCAAGCATCGTTGCCAGCAGCAGGGCGCCCGCGCGGATCATTTCTTTTGCCCCCGGCCAAAGTCCGGCGCATCAGTGTCCTGGCCGGCCTCGATGATGCCGCGGCGGATGGCGCGGGTGCGGGTGAAGTAATCGTGCAGATGGTCGCCGTCGCCGGTGCGGATGGCGCGCTGCAGGGCAAACAGCTCTTCGGTGAAGCGGCCCAGGATTTCCAGCGTGGCGTCCTTGTTGGTCAGAAACACATCGCGCCACATGGTCGGATCCGAGGCCGCGATGCGGGTGAAGTCGCGGAAACCGGCGGCGGAATACTTGATCACCTCGCTGTCAGTCACCCGGCGCAGGTCGTCGGCGACACCCACCATGGTGTAGGCAATCAGGTGCGGCGTGTGCGAGGTGACGGCCAGCACCAGGTCGTGGTGGTCGGCGTCCATCTCATCAACATTGGCGCCCATCCCCTCCCATAACGCGCGCAGGCGGGCGGTAGCTGCGGCATCGGTGCCCTCGACCGGCACCAGCAGCGACCAGCGGTTGTCGAACAGCTCAGCAAAACCGGATTCCGGGCCGGAGTGTTCAGTCCCGGCCAGCGGGTGGGCGGGCACGAAATGCACACCTTGGGGGATATGGGGCAGAACGGCGTCGATCACATGGCGTTTGACCGAGCCCACGTCCGACACCGTGGCGCCGGGTTTCAGCAGCGGGGCGATGTCTTCCATCACCGGGCCCATGGCGCCAACGGGAACGCAGAGCACCACCAGATCGGCATCTTTCACGGCCTCCTGCGCGCTGTCGCAGACCCTGTCGCACAAGCCGATCCTGCGGGCGGTTGCGCGGGTCTCGAGGCTGCGGGCAAAGCCGGTGACCTCGCCCGCCAGCCCTGCGCGTTTCATCGCCCAGTACATCGAGGACGCAATCAGGCCCAGCCCGATCAGCGCAACGCGCCCGTAAACCTGCCTGTTGTCCTGACTGCTCATGCCTGCCCCTCTTTGAATGCTTTCACCCCTTGTGCCACGCGGCGGCAGGCATCTTCGTCGCCGATGGTGATGCGCAGTGCGTTCGGCAGGTTGTATCCCGCCACCCGGCGCACGATCAGCCCCTGCGACTGCAGAAAACTGTCGCAGGCCTCGGCTTCGGCCTGGCTGGCAAAGCGGGCCAGGATGAAATTGGTGCTGGAGACGTCCGAGGGCACGCCGAGTTCAGCGAGGGCATTTGCCAGCCAAGAGCGCCATTTGGCGTTCGTGGTCCGGCAGTTGTTCACGTAGTCCGCATCCCGCACCGAGGCCTCGGCCCCGGCCAGCGCTGTGCTGGAGACGTTGAACGGGCCACGCACCCGGTTCAGCACGCCGACGATCTCCCGCGGGCCATAGCCCCAGCCGATCCGCGCACCGCCCAGACCGTAGATCTTGGAGAAAGTGCGCGTCATGAAGACGTTGCTGCGCGCGTTGGCAATGGCAGCCCCGGCATCGAAGCCTTCGACATATTCGGCATAGGCCCCGTCCAGCACCAAGATAGCCCCCGCCGGGATGCCATCGGCCAGACGGGCCACTTCCCCTTCGCTGATCATGGTGCCGGTGGGGTTGTTTGGGTTCGCAATGAAGACCAGCCTGGTCCGGTCGGTGCAGCCCGCCAGCAGAGCGTCCACATCGGTGACCCGCTCGCGTTCCTTTACCTCCACCGGCGTCGCACCGGCGGCCAGTGCGCTGATGCGGTACATGGCAAAGCCGTGTTCGGTGTACAGCACCTCATCCCCCGGGCCCGCATAAGCCTGGCACAGGAATGTAATAATTTCATCACTGCCGGCACCGCAGATGATCTGCTCCGGCTCCAGGCCGTGAACCTCGCCGATTGCCTGCCTCAGCGCCGCGTGGTCCGAACTGGGATAGCGGTGCATATTGGCCGCCGCATCCTGCATCGCCTGGATGGCGCGCGGGCTGGGGCCCAGCGGGTTTTCGTTCGAGGAGAGCTTCACAACATTGCTCACCCCATTCACATGGGCAGCCCCGCCCTGATAAAGAGCGATGTCCATGATACCGGGCTGCGGTGTGAGTTGAGTCATAATACGGGCTCCTTAATTCCTGCCCGTTCTAGCGGCCCAAAGGCTGGTGGGGAAGCACCAAGATGACGCTTCCCCATTGCTGCCGCCCCCCCGGCGGCAGCCCCCAATGACGGTGCAGCCGGCGTTAATGCGCCGCTGCCGACTTGGGCATCTTGCGTTTGGCTTCGGCCATGATGATTTTCTGGATCTGCTTGCGCAGTTCCATGTCCTTGCGCATCGCCTCATTGGCCTGTTTCTGCATGGTCGAGGCCGATTGCGACCCGTCCGAACTGGTCAGAACCTCGCCTGCGTATTTGCTGAACGACTTGCCGCTGATCTGCTTGGCAATCTCGCCATAGATCGCGTCGCCGTGCAGCTTGATGAAATCCTCGGTCGCCTTGGTGCCGTATTTGGCAATCAGGTCCTTCTTGACCGCGCCTTCCATGGCGGCAGGTGCCAGTTTGGTCTTGAGGAACTTTTCAGCAGCGCCTGTGAATCCGGAAGAGAATTTGTCCAGCGCTTTGCCTGCGCCCGCCGACATGATGCCCGCGGTCAGGATCTTGGCAATGCTTTCCTTGATTTCCTTGGTGTTCGGCGGGCGGCCCTTTTCGATCAGGGGCTTGGCCAGACCGATGGTTTCCTTCAGCGCCTCGGTCACCATCGCCTCGCCGGCCTTGGATTTCAGGAACTTCTCAAAGAAAACTTTCACTGCTTTTTTGGGAAACTCACGCGAGAGTTTCGAGGCTGCGGCTTTGGCCAGATCATCGGCGAGCCCTGCCGACAGTTTGGAGGTCAGTTTGCCGCCAGCAGCACCCGCGAGCCCGGCGATGAAGCTGTCGATGAAGACCTTCTTGGCGGCGCCATCCCAGGTCACCTTGTTGCCCGCCAGGTGCTCACCCAACTGGCCGGCGCTGGATTTCAGCGCTTCGGTGCTGGCGGCGGCAATGGCGTGGGCCTTGGCCGGCGACATGCCCTTGGTCGCCACCAGACGGGCGGTCATATAGGTTTCGACCACGGCAAAGGACACTTCGCGCACGATTTCCAGCTTCCAGACAATTCCGCCGGCAGTGGCGATCCGCTGATCAATGAATTTCTTAAACGCCTTGCCGCCGGTGTTATAGGCTTTGGATGCTTTAACATCCTGTTTGTACACCTTTTTCCAATCAGGCTTCTTCTTGCTCGTCAGCGTTTTCAGCAGGCTGGATTCAGAGCGGGCATTTAGGATCGGTGTCCAGGGCGGATCGGTCTTGTCGTTGACAACGCTGACGGCAAATTCCGTCAATGCGTTCAGGAAAGTGTCGTTCCCTTGGCGGGTGCTTTCCACCTCGTTGCAGAAATCAACCCAGGATTCCGCCTGGCCGTACATCATGTTGGCCTTGGCCAGAAGCTTGCGCCGCAGCTCCTCCTGCCCGGCTTCAAACTCGGCCACGGTGATCAGCTTGGTCTTGCCGTTCTCGACAACTTCAATCCGCTCTACTTTGGTGTCGGCAGAATGCTGTGCCGCCAGTTTCGGCAGGCCTGCGTTCCAGGTCCGCATGCCGGGGTCGACAATGCCGTCAGGCTTCTTGAAACCCAGCTTCTTTTTCTGAAAATCCTTGATCGTGTTGATCAGCCCGGCGTCGCATTTGGTGCTGACCTCAATGGAATAGCCGTTTGCCTTAAGCATCAGGCGGACCAGCTCAACATCTGCGGGGGCATTTTTGACCGGCTTGAATTTGCTCTCGCCAGTCTTGGGGTCCGGTTTGGTGATCCGTTTCTTGTCACCAACAGGGGCGGAAAGCTTAAGGGCCATAACAGTGCTCCAATCAATAAAATACAGTTAGAGCGTGCCACGCACCCCTTCGCGCCGTCGCGGGGGATTTGACTTGTATTTTCCCCCTTTAAATACAGGGGTTCGATACCTACATATCACGTGTATGTGAGGTGCTTCCCAGCCCCGGGAAAGCACCCGGTTTGTTTGTCTCTAGGCGACCAGCGCCTTGAACCGCGCGGTTTCCGGATCGACATTATAGCGGGCCGCAAGCCCTCCTGCCCTTTGGGTCAGATCGTTGACGCAATCGATGACGTATTGCGCGGTCTCCTCCTCCATCAGATATGAGAAGTTGAGCCGGACCCAGCCGGGCTTTTTCATTTCCTCGCCTGCCTTTAAGTCGGCAAACAGCCGTTCCGACTCCGGCCGGCCAATGCCCAGCAACCGGTGTGCATAAGGCCCCGCACAGGCGCAGCCGCCGCGGGCCTGGATGCCGTAGACGTCGCTTAGCATCCGGGTGAACAGCTGCTGATGCACCGGATTGCCGGCCCCGTCCGAAACCAGAAAGGAGAAGATCGGCAGCCGGTGCGCATCGCGGTGACCCAGGATCTGCAGGTGCGGATTGCCGGACCAGCCCGCCCAGGCCATGTCTGCGAACCTGGCTTCTCGGGCTTCGATCTGCTCCTGGCCGACCGCCTCTTTCACTAGGAATACCAGGGCTGCGCGGATGTCGCCGATCACATTCGGTGTGCCGGCTTCTTCGCGGGTTGCCAGGTCCAGGCTGTATTCGTGCTGCCATGGGGACACAAAACTGACGGTCCCCCCGCCCGGCCAGGACGGGCAGCGGCGGCGCACCGCGCCTGAGTTGACCACCAGCACACCCGAAGCACCGGGGCCGCCCGGAAACTTGTGCGGTGAGACCACCACGGCATCCTTACGTGCCGCCCCGCCCTGCCCCATGTCGATTGGCAGATACGGGCCGCCGCCGGCATAGTCCCAGACCGCCAGTGCGCCGTGCGCATGCAGCAGACGGCTGATAGGGTCAGGATCGGTCACGATGCCGGTGACGTTGGAAGCCGCCGAGAAGCTGCCGATCTTCAGATCGCTGCCGGCGTGCTGCTTCAGGGCGAGTTCTAGAACTGCCAGATCCACACCGCCCTCGGCGGCCTCGGGGATTTCCACCACCTCCGCCTTGCTTTCGCGCCAAGGCAGGATGTTGGAGTGGTGTTCATAAGGGCCGATGAAGACAACCGGCCGGACAGCCTCGTTCACGCCGAACAGGCTGACCAGCCGGTTGAGACCCGCGGTGGCGCCCGATCCGGTGAAAATCACCGCATCATCCCCAGTGGCGCCGGTCATGCGGGCGATCTCAGCCCGGGCCTCGCGGCGCAGGCGGGTCATCTGCGTGCCGCAATAAGACGCCTCGGTATGGGAGTTGGCATAGAAGGGCAGCACCTGGTCCGCCACAAAATCCTCGACCTGGCGCAGCGCCCGACCGGAGGCGACGTAATCGGCATAGACCAGCGGCACCTCGCCATCGAGACCGGGGATCATCACCCCGTCGCCGATCACGCTGCGGCCCAAGGCGCCGTTTTGAGCGGCCTGCCGGATTGTATGTTTGAATGCTGCCAGGGTCATGTCGCGCCTCCGTTATCTTTCGCAATCAAGATGAACGCTTCCATGCGCAAAAACTTTGGCAAATACTGAGTGGATAAAACAATCATTGTGTCATATGATCTCAATATGAGCAAAACAGCCGATCAAATTGACCGAAGCATTCTACGCGCGCTGCAACAGGATGCCAGCCTGTCGCAACGAGAGCTGGCCGATCAGGTGGGCCTGTCGCAGAACGCTTGCTGGCGGCGGCTGAAAGCGTTGAACGACAGCGGGCTGCTGAAGGGCTCGACTGCACGGCTCGACCGCAAGCAGCTGGGGCTGGATCTGGTGGTTTTTGTGCTGCTGCGTACCCGGCATCATTCGGCGGATTGGCTGCTGAAATTCCGCCGCCATGTGCTGACAATCCCAGAGGTGGTGGATTTCCACCGTATCGGCGGTGATTACGACTACCAGCTGAAAGTGGTGACCGAGGACATGGCCAGCTATGACAAGGTCTATCAGCGGCTGATCTCGGGGGTGGAGTTGGACAGCGTGACGTCTTACTTCGCGATGGAAGCCATCGCCGAGGGGCGCCCGCTGCCGCTGTAGCCCGGCGGGTTGGGAAAGAGGGGGCGCTGCCCCCAGCCCTGCGGGCTTCCCCCGGGGTATTTTCGCCCAGAAAGAAGCTGCGGGTCAGTGACCAAATGCGCTGTTCTTCATCCATTTCGGGCGCTTGCCGTCCGGCCCCATGCGCATGTGCAGACAGGCAGTGCCAAGGCGCTGGAAGTAAAGGATATCAACCGGATACCAGCCCGCTGACGGCACCTCTACTTCTGTCAGGATGGTGCTGTCGCAGGACTGGCGGCCATCGTATTCGCCCACCACCTGGCCGCCGACCCGGGCGCGCAGCCCGTCATTGGTGAGAAAGTCGATATTGTGGATGCCGGGCTGGTCAATCTTCACATAGCCAGTGATCCGGGCCACGACGTTCAGCGCCCGTTTGGAAGTGAGCGTGTTCTGCCCCTCCTCCGTGTCACGGTTGTCGAGACCCGCGATGGGCTGGCCCCGCTCGCTGGAGATTTTCAGCGCCGAGGAGGCCTCAACCAGAGACTTCACATCATGCGGATAGGCGTAGACCACCGACAGACCCGGCTTGACGCCGGAGGGCTGCGGGTCTGCCGGGACCAGCTTCAGCGGCGCAGCGCCTGCGGAGGCGGCGGTCAGGACTGCAATCGCGGCGGCAGCCTTCAGATAGGTTTTCATCACTCACTCCCTGTCGTTTTACAAGCAGGATAGTGGCAGGCGGCGCGCAGGGCTACCGGGTTTTGCCAATACGGCCCCGGAGATACTGTAAACGAAAAAGGGCTGCCCCGCAGGGCAGCCCTTTCGCCATGTGCCGTGACGGCAGCAGGCTTAGTTCTTGGCGTAGAATTCCACAACCAGGTTCGGTTCCATCAGAACCGGGTACGGCACGTCGCCCAGGCCGGGGGTGCGCACGAAGGTTGCCTTCAGCTTGGAGTGGTCGGCTTCGATGTAATCGGGAACGTCGCGCTCGGCCAGCTGGGTGGCTTCCAGAACGGCAACCATCTGCTTGGACTTGTCGCGGACTTCGATCACGTCGCCCTCTTTCACGCGGTATGACGGGATGTTGACGCGCTTACCGTTCACGGTCACGTGGCCGTGGTTCACGAACTGGCGGGCCGCAAAGACGGTTGCCACAAACTTGGCGCGGTAGACAACGGCGTCCAGGCGGCGCTCGAGCAGGCCGATCAGGTTTTCACCGGTGTCACCGTTCACACGCACGGCTTCGCCGTAAATGCGGCGGAACTGCTTTTCGGTCAGGTCGCCGTAGTAGCCCTTGAGCTTCTGCTTGGCGCGCAGCTGGATGCCGAAGTCGGACAGTTTGCCCTTGCGGCGCTGACCGTGCTGGCCGGGGCCATAGTCGCGGCGGTTGACCGGAGACTTCGGACGGCCCCAGATGTTTTCGCCCATGCGGCGGTCGATTTTGTACTTGGCAGACGTGCGTTTGGTCACGGCTGATCTCCTTATTAGTGGCTTCGCAGCTTGCTCCGAAAACCGGTTCCCACTTTTCGGGCTGCGAACGCGATCTGCATTGACAACCGTCTGGTTTGAACCGCCCCGGGCAAGCCGTGACTATTAAGGGCGTTGTCCTCTTGCTCCGGATCCAGGATCCGGGCATGACAGGCATCCCCTTGCGAGGGCCGCCAACACCAATGAAGCCGCGCTTATATAGGGGGATGGGACAGAGTCAACATCGGCCAGCCAGGTTTCGCAGGGAAATCCGCGAAATCAGCAAGAGCCCGGACGCCTGGCAGCGTTCGGGTAACGGATCAGGCCGCCTCGTGGCCCAGAATCGCAGCCTCGGATGCGTTGAGGTTGCGGCGCGCATAGGCGCCATAACCCAGCGGATTCCGCTCCAGCCCGGGCTGCAGATGGAACAGCCGCGCCCGGTCGCTGTCGCTGAGCGCTGTCAGGGATGCATTGGAGGGGTGGAAGCTTTCGGTCTCAACCCCGTTGGCCCAAAGCACCTGGTGATTAGCCAGCATGATATGGATATAGGTCGCCTGCCGCACCGAGGCGTCGGGCAGGATTGTACGGCCGTTGACCAGATCGCCTGCCGCCACCAGAACTTCGGGCGTATTGAACAGCGCCCGCACCCGGTCGCCGCGCAGCAGCATCCGGTGATCCGGCGAGACCAGCAGCTCCCGCTCTGGGCGGTCGATGCCCAAGGCCCCGGCGTGAATGCGGATCGGGCGCAGCCGCGGCATCACAAACAGACGTGCGCCGCTGATCCGGCGGGAGCCGATCCAGAGGATTTCCTGGGCGCCATTGTCGCGGGTCTGCACCTTTTCGCCCTCGCGCAGCCGCTCAACCCGCTTCGGGCCGCCGGGTGTTGCGATCAAAGTGCCCGGGGTAAAGCAGATCACACCGGTTTCGCCCTGCGGACGATCGGCGCTGACCGTTCCCAGCGAATGATGCACCACCCACAGATCAGCACCGCGCGGCGGCAGCTCGTCGACGAACATCAAAAGCGGGCGCTGGCCCGGCCCCACCTCTATGAGAGTCACGGTGAAACTTTGCACGCCGTTGGTCACAACAAAGCTGCTGTCCATCAGCGGCTCGTCCACCTTGACCGAATCGACATCGGTCCGGTTTTGAACAGCCGCACCTACCAGCCGGCGCACCGACCGTGCCGCCCGGCGGCGCAAATCTGCCTCGCCATTTGCCATGTCCAGCCGCAACAGCTCTGCCGGCCCGTCCACCCGCACAGCATCGCCATGCCAGGACCAGGCCGCCCCTACATCAAGAGCGTCAACCGGTGCGGCCGGAAGGCCGTCAATCTCGGTTTGCGACCAGGAAACAACAAACGTGCCACGAAAGCCCGTTTTCATCTGCCTGTATGCCTGCCTAAATTCGTTTTTTATTAACGAAAGCTTAACAACGCACCTTCCGGCCCGAAACTGCAATGCCGTAAAATGGTTGTGAGCGTGCCCTTTAGGCATCAATCCTCATGCGGTTGCAGCGGTTTTGGCGGCACTCAATCGCTGGAAAACAGGGCGGATGATTGTCCACAGATACTAAACAAATCCATTTCAACTCAACGGACTATAGCTGGAACGCAGGGTCTGCGCAGCCTGCCGAACCACTTCTGCCACCTGCATCAACTGCCGCGCAAGCGGGTTGCTGCGGCGCCAGATCATGCCAATGGTGCGGGCCGGCTGAGGGTCCCGGAAGCGCGCGACCGAGACAACAGCCGAGCGGGTCTCGACCGGGACGGCCATTTCGGGAATCAGCGTGACGCCGATTCCGGCGCTGACCATCTGCACCAGGGTCGACAGCGAGCTGCCATCCAGCAGCTCGCGCGGGGCTGCCGACTGCATATTGCAGAACGACAGCGCCTGATCGCGGAAACAATGCCCTTCCTCCAGCAGCAGCAGACGCATTTCGCGCAAACCATCGGGGCCAGGAACCGGCTTGCCGGTGTCCTCGCCGGGGCGCACCAGCACAAAATCCTCTTCGAACAGCGCCACCTCCTCAAAGGCCGGTTCCGAAACCGGCAGCGCCACAATCGCCGTGTCCAGCCGGCCCTCTCCCAGTTCTTCCAGCAGCCTTGGGGTCACGGTTTCGCGCACTCGGATGTCAGCCTCCGGGTATTGCCGGGTCAGGTTCCCGACAATCGACGGCAGCAAATAGGGCGCAATGGTGGGAATCACCCCGATCCGCAACCGCCCGGCCAGCCCCTCCCGGGACGCCCGCGCCAGCTCGCCCAGCTCATCAACTGATCGCAAAATACCGCGCACCCGGCCTGCCAGGTCTTCACCCAGGCTGGTGAGCCGCACCTGGCGGGCGCCGCGTTCGACCAGCTGCACCCCCAGCGCTTCCTCCAGCTCCTTGATCTGAACCGACAAAGCGGGCTGTGAAACTGCGCAGGCACCTGCCGCACGGCCGAAATGGCGGTGCTGGGCCAGCGCCTCAAAATAGCGCATCTGGCGGAGAGTCACGTTCATCATAGGATTTCATTATCACTGCGATGAATAAATGCAACTTAATCCAATGGGATTTCCCTGCTAGCCTCCTCTGCAGAACAACAGGGACTCCCGGCAACAGCAGTTTTTTGCCCCCAGTGCATTTTCAGGCGGTGCCTGCGCTGCTGGACTGATCCGGGAACATTTCTGCCACGACGCAGTTCAACTATTTGAAGCCACGATCGGAGAAGAATATGGACGGAAACACCCCCGCAGGAAAATGCCCGGTGATGCACGGCGCGGCGCTGAACACCGATGCCGGCGGCACCTCGAACCAGGATTGGTGGCCGAACCAGCTGAACCTGAAGATCCTGCATCAGCATTCGCCCAAGTCGAACCCGATGGGGGCTGATTTCAGCTATGCCGAGGCCTTCAACAAGCTGGACCTGGAAGCGGTGAAGAAGGATCTGTTTGCGCTGATGACCGACAGCCAGGACTGGTGGCCAGCGGACTATGGCCATTACGGCGGGCTGTTTATCCGGATGGCCTGGCACAGCGCAGGCACCTACCGCACCGCGGACGGGCGCGGCGGCGGCGGCACCGCCAACCAGCGGTTTGCGCCGGTGAACTCCTGGCCGGATAACGGCAACCTGGACAAGGCGCGCCGCCTGCTGTGGCCGGTCAAGCAGAAGTACGGCAACAGCATTTCGTGGGGCGATCTGATAATCCTGGCAGGCAACTGTGCCATAGAATCAATGGGCGGCCCAGTATTCGGCTTTGGCGGCGGCCGCGAGGATATTTGGGCGCCGGAGGAAGACATCTATTGGGGCACCGAGACCGAGTGGCTGGGCGACAAGCGCTATTCCGGCGACCGTGACCTGGAGAACCCGCTGGCCGCTGTGCAGATGGGCCTGATCTATGTGAACCCCGAAGGGCCGAACGGCAACCCGGATCCGGTGGCCTCGGGGCTGGATGTGCGGGACACCTTTGCCCGCATGGGGATGAACGATGAGGAAACCGTGGCGCTGGTTGCGGGCGGCCATACCTTTGGCAAGGCGCATGGCGCCGGCGATCCTGAGCTGGTCGGAGCTGAACCTGAAGCCGGATCGATGGAGCAAATGGGCCTTGGCTGGATCAATGCTCATGGCTCCGGCAAGGGCGGCGACACTACGACCTCGGGTATCGAGGGCGCCTGGAAGCCGAACCCGACAACCTGGGACATGGGCTATTTCGACGTGCTGTTCGGATATGAGTGGAAGCTGGAGAAAAGCCCCGCAGGTGCGCAGCAATGGCACGCGCAGAACGTGGCACCGGAGCATATGGTGGTAGACGCGCATGACCCCAGCAAGCGGCATGCGCCGATGATGACCACCGCCGACATGTCGCTGCGGATGGACCCTGTGTACGAGAAAATCTCGCGCGATTTCCATGCCAACCCGGAGAAATTCGCCGATGCCTTTGCCCGCGCCTGGTTCAAGCTGTGCCACCGCGACATGGGTCCGAAGTCGCGCTATCTGGGCGCGGATGTGCCTGCCGAGGATCTGATCTGGCAGGATCCGCTCCCGGCAGTGGATCATGCGCTGGTGGACGAACAGGACACCTCGCAGCTGAAGGCCACGATCCTGGCAACCGGGCTTTCGGTTTCTGAGCTGGTCACCACCGCCTGGGCTTCGGCCTCGACCTTCCGCGGCTCCGACATGCGCGGCGGCGCGAATGGCGGCCGTATCCGTCTGGCACCGCAAAAGGACTGGGAGGTGAACCAGCCGGACCAGTTGGCCAAGGTGCTGAACACCCTGGAAGGCATCCAATCCGCGTTCAACGCAAGCGCTGCTGGCGGCAAGAAGATCTCGATGGCGGATCTGATCGTGCTGGCGGGCTGCGCCGGTGTTGAGGAAGCCGCCAAGGCGGCAGGCCACCCGGTTTCGGTGCCGTTCACACCGGGCCGGACGGACGCGTCCCAGGAGCAGACCGACGCCGAAGGCTTTGCCGTTCTGGAACCGGAGGCCGATGGTTTCCGCAACTACCAGAAGGCCGCCTATAGCGTTCCGGCTGAGAAGATGCTGGTGGACCGGGCGCAGCTTTTGACCCTTGGCGCGCCGGAAATGACCGCGCTGGTTGGCGGTCTGCGGGTGCTGGGCGCGAACCATGGCGGTTCCAAGCATGGCGTGTTCACCGACCGGGTGGGCGTGCTGAGCACCGACTTCTTCACCAATATTACCGATGCGGGTGTGGAGTGGAAACCGGCAGACGATGGCACCTATGAGGGCCGTGACCGGGCCAGCGAAGCGGTGAAGTGGACCGGCACCCGGGCGGATCTGGTGTTCGGCTCCAACTCGCAGCTGCGGGCCTTGGCCGAGGTCTATGCGCAGGCAGATGGCGAAGCGGCGTTTGTACGGAACTTTGTGGCGGCCTGGGTCAAGGTGATGAACGCAGACCGGTTTGATCTGGCGGCGTAAGCAGCACCTTACTTGAAAAGAAGGCGCTTCGGGAAACCGGGGCGCCTTTTTTATTGCGGCCTTTGAGATACAAGGCGAAGGTCAGGCGCTGCCCGGCCTTCAGCCGGGCGATAGGATTATTCGATTGCTGCACTTCCCTGGCCGAATTCGATCACCCGTGTTTCTGCCGTGTAATCCGACTCGATGATCAGGATTGCCAGCAGCCCGATCATCGCCAGGGGCGGCAGCAGAACCGCATAAATCAGCGCCAGCCGCTCCCAGGCCATATGCATGAAGACCGCGATGATCAGCCCCGCCTTCAGCGTCATGAAGATCAGGATCAGGCTCCAGCGCAATAGCCCCTGCAACTGGGCGTAATCGACCCAGTAGGAGGCGGCGCTAAGCACGAACAGCAGTATCCAGACTGAAAAATAGAGCTTTAACGGATGCTGCTGCCCCTCGTCATGCGCCATCGCTGAGGCCTCGGCGGTTTGCGGTGAATCTGTCATATCGGCCCCCTACCACAGATAGAAGAATGCAAAGATAAAGACCCAGACCAGGTCGACGAAGTGCCAGTAAAGCCCCATGATCTCCACCGCCTCATAGTCGCCGTTGCCCGCCGACATCCAGCTGCGCTGGTTGCGGTCGAAATCACCGCGCCAGACCCGGCGGGCGACGATCACCAGAAAGATCACTCCAATGGTGACATGGGTGCCGTGAAAGCCGGTGATCATAAAGAAACTGGCGCCGAATTGCTCGGCCCCCCAAGGGTTGCCCCAGGGGCGCACGCCCTCAGAAATCAGCTTGGACCATTCAAACGCCTGCATGCCGACAAAGGCGGCGCCCAGCGCGGCAGTGGCCAGCATCAGCACGGCCGTGGCCTTGCGCGCCTTGCGGTAGGCGCAGTTCACCGCCATCGCCATGGTGCCGGAGGAAGAGATCAGCACAAAGGTCATGATGGCAATCAGGATCAGCGGCAGGTTGGCGCCGCCGATATGCAGGGCAAAAACCTCGCTGGCGTTAGGCCATTCAACGGTGGTGGAGTTGCGGGCATTCAGGTAGGCAACAAGGAAGCAGGCAAAGACGAAGGTATCGCTCAGCAGCAGGATCCACATCATCGCCTTGCCCCAGGAGACCTTCTTGAAGGCGCGCTGGTCCGACCCCCAATCGGCGGCAAAGCCGCTATGGCCCTGCTGCTGCAGCGTCTGGTCCTGGCCTTGCAATGGGTGTTCCATCGGTCTCCCTCCTCAACTCACAGCCGCGCGGCAAAGCGCCAGAAACGCATTGCCCCAGCCCTGCAGCAGCGCAAACAGCATCAGCCAGAAGGCCAGCAGCGCGTGCCAATAGAGCGCGCAAAGCCGCACACCCGGCAGCAGCGTCTTGACGTCCCCTGATCCGGTTCCGGTCCCGGCATGGCGCAGGCAAACCACCGCCAGCGCGATAATACCGCCCAGCATGTGCAGCCCGTGCAGGCCGGTGATCAGATAGAAGAAACTCGCCGCCGGAGTGCCATCCAGCCGGTAGCCGCCATCGGTCAAGGTGATCCACACCTGCATCTGGCCGGCCAGAAAGGCGAGTGTGGCGATGCTTGCTGCAATCAGGCTGCCGCGCAGCCAGCGCTGCGTGCCTGCCCGTGCGGACATCACCACAAATTGCAGACACAGGCTGGCCAGCAGCAGCAAAACCGTGTTCAGCCAGACCCGGCCCGGCAGCGGCACCAGCTCCCACGGGGTTTCTTCGATCTGCATGACAAAGGCGCTGCCCAGCATGGCAAACAGCCCGCCGATCACCGTTACAAAGACCGCTATGAAGATGAAACCCGGCGCCCGGCCCGGACCGTGACCCGCCAAGGGCGCAATCCCGGTTTCCAGCCAGGGCTTGGCGGCCAGATGCTGCTGCGACAGCCACAGCCCCGCAGCCAGCGCCACCAGCGCCAGAAAGGCGAGGATGACAGTCACAGCCGCCGCCCCTGCCCGTCCGGCACCCAAGGGTCAGTCTGCGCGACGTAATCCTCAGCCGCGCCGGGCAGGCTGTAATCGTAGGCCCAGCGGTAGACATTGGGCAGCTCGTCCCAATTGCCGTGCCGGGGTGGGATTTCAGGTGTTTGCCACTCCAGCGAGGCCGCACGCCAAGGGTTGCCGCCTGATCGGCGCCCGTGGCGCAGGCTCCAGAGGATATTGAACAGGAACAGCAGCTGCGCCGCGCCGACTATCAGCGCCGCCGATGAAATGAAGGCATTCAGCCCTTCCACCGGTGCGGTGAGGAACTCCGGCTCGCCAAGCTCAAAATAGCGGCGCGGCACGCCGACAAGTCCGACATAATGCATCGGGAAGAAGATCGCATAAGCGCCAATGAAGGTGACCCAGAAATGGATCTGCCCCATAGCGTTGTTCAGCAGCCGGCCGGTCATCAGCGGATACCAGTGATAGATCGCGCCAAAGATCACCATGATCGGCGCCACCCCCATCACCATGTGGAAATGGGCGACTACAAACATCGTGTCCGACAGCGGCACATCAACCACCACATTGCCCAGGAACAGCCCCGTCAGCCCGCCGTTCACGAAGGTGACGATAAAGCCCAGCGCAAACAGCATCGGGATGGTCAGGTGGATGTCGCCTTTCCACAGGGTCAGCACCCAGTTGTAGACTTTGATGGCCGTGGGAATGGCGATGATCAGCGTGGTGGTGGCAAAGAAAAAGCCGAACCATGGGTGCATGCCCGAGACATACATATGGTGTGCCCAGACAATAAAGCTGAGCGCGCCGATGATAACGATCGCCCAGACCATCATCCGGTACCCGAACACCGTCTTGCGCGCATGCACGGCAATCAGATCGGAGACGATACCGAAGGCGGGCAGTGCCACGATGTATACTTCGGGGTGGCCGAAAAACCAGAACAGATGCTGAAACGCAATCGGGCTGCCGCCGCCATAGCTGAGCTTTTCACCCAGTTCCACCAGCGTCGGCATGAAGAAAGAGGTGCCCAGCAGCCGGTCGAACAGCATCATCACGCAGGCCACAAACAGCGCTGGAAACGCCAGCAACGCCATCACCGTGGCGGTGAAGATCCCCCAGACCGTCAGCGGCAGCCGCATCATTGTCATGCCGCGGGTGCGGGCCTGCAGCACGGTGACGGCATAGTTCAGCCCGCCCATGGTGAAACCGATGATGAACAGGATCAGCGAGAGCAGCATCAGGATGATCCCGCCCTGCGCGCCGCCTGGGGTGCCGGACAGCACCGCCTGCGGCGGGTACAGCGTCCAGCCTGCGCCGGTGGGGCCGCCAGGAACAAAGAAGCTGGCCACCAGCACCAGAACTGCCAGCAGGTAGATCCAGAAGCTGAGCATATTGACGAAGGGAAACACCATATCGCGCGCACCGACCATCAGCGGGATCAGGTAATTGCCGAAGCCCCCCAGGAAGATCGCTGTCAGCAGATAGACCACCATGATCATCCCATGCATGGTGACAAACTGGTAATAGGCCTCGGCCGTGATGAAGTCGAAAGTGCCGGGAAAGCCCAGCTGCAGCCGCATCAGCCACGACAGCACCAGCGCCACCATGCCAATTGCAATGGCGGTGCCGGAGTATTGGATGGCGATGTATTTGGCATCCTGCGAGAAGACGTATTTGCCGATCCAGCTGTGCGCATGCGGCGGCATCACATCGGCCACTTCGCGCGGCGGCAGATTGCTGTCCGGTTCAGGCAAGTAGTCGGTCATTGCAGAACTCCATCCAATTCAGATGTATCGCCCGGCCTTCCTCACATGGGGGCGCATTGCGCCCGCCCCCTCAGCGCCGTGCGAGCCTGGTTCCGGCTCCGGTTTCAGAGCCCCCATTGGCATATTCTTCAAAAGTCAGCTGCTCCTGCAGCCACTCCTGGTATTCCTCCGCCTCCACAACGCTCACATAGCCGCGCATGAAGGGATGGGCGGTGCCGCAGTACTCGGCGCATAACACTTCAAAGGTGCCGGTGCGGGTGGGGATGAGCCAGATATAGGTGACCATGCCAGGCACCATGTCCATCTTGGCGCGGAATTCAGGCACGTAGAAATTGTGCAGCACATCGATCGAGCGCAGCAGCAGCTTCACCGGCTTATCCACCGGCAGATACACCTCACCGCCCTCGACTATAAGGTCATCCTTGCCAAAGCGGTCATGCGGATTGACACCCAAGGGGTTTTCCCCGTTCACCCATTCCGCATCGGCGGTGCCCAGCACCCCGTCAGCGCCGGGCAGCCGGTAGGCCCAGCTCCACTGCTGGCCGAAGACCTCAAGTTCAGTGGCGTCTTCAGGCACGGTGACGAACTGCTTCCACACAAACAGCCCCGGCACCAGCATCGCCGCCACTCCCACAGCGGTCACCCCGGTCAGCCACAGCTCCAGCCGTTTGTTTTCCGGGTCGAATTCCGCCTTGTGCCCGGGCCGGTGGCGGAATTTCCAGACGCAATAAGCCGTAAACAAGACCACCGCGGCAAACACCGCGCCGGTGATCCAGAAAGTTATAACCAGCGTATCGTCGATATAGTCCCAATTCGACGCGATCGGCGTCCACCACCACGGACTTAACAGATGGAACGCAACAGACCCCGCCACGATCAGCACAAGCACGACCGCAATCAGCATCCCGCCCCCTTTCCCCGCTGCCCGGACATTTCCGACCGTCCGGCACACAGGTTCATTTGGCATGAGATGCCACTATATGACGGTTTCACAAATTAATCCAGAATCCGGAAGTTTTACGCCTTTTGCGGCAGGTAATTTCCAATTCCCCGCATTTCCCGGCAAGGACAAACGGGCGCCCCACACTCTGCAAGACCGCAGATCCAAGACCTATTCCGGCAAGTATTTTTCCGACCAGGCCTCACCCGCAGCACCGCTGGCAATCATCGCCTCAGCCTGTTCCGGCGGGTAACCCAACCGCTCCAGGATGGTTCTGGTGTGCGCACCGTATTTCGGCGCGGGCCCCGGGATGGTGATCCGGCCGGTTTGCGGACGCATCGCATTCGGCGCCACCAAATCGCACCAGCGGCCCATCGGGTGCCGGTCGTGGCGGATCACCCGGAACGTAGCTTGTTTCAGGTCGATATTGCCGGCGCTTTCCAGCTGCAGCGCCGCATCGCGGGTTTCGTGCAGCGACGACAGCGGCACCGCCGTGGAAGAAGTTCCGGCAAAAGCCGCACGCCAATGGGCAAGCGGCTGCGTGCTGAACCGCAGGGACAGGGCGCTGTGCAACTGATCCTCCGGCAGCGCGGCCAGGTCTGCCAGCTCTGCCACCCGCGCCAGCGCAGCGCCGCGCTCGCTGGGCGCCGCAAAGAAGAACCAGCCGTCCGCGGCCTGATAGCAATGGTAGAACGGCCCCCAGCCCAGGGCCTCGCGGCCTGAGGGTTCGTCAAACGGTGCCCTGCCCGTGTGATCATACATGAACTGCGCCTGGATCAGATTGCCCGCCGCTGCCAGCGAGGCCCGCGCCACCCCGCCTTTGCCGGTCTCCTTAAGCCGCAGCAAAGCGCCGCCCAGAGCCACACAGGCGCAAAAACCGGTCAGCACGTCGATGGTGCCGAAATGGGCGTGTTCCTCGGGCGTGTCCATGCCGCCGCCAAAGCGCAGCATCACGCCGGTTGCCGCCTGCGCCAGGTCGTCATAGCCCAGGTGATCCGACTTCGGCCCGCGCATAGGCCCGCCAAAGGCATCCAGCTGCACCAGGATCAGGCGCGGGTTGATCGCGGCCAACCGCGCCGGAGACAGTCCCAGCTTGTCCCGCTGCTGGTCCGAGCCGTTCATGGTGATCACATCAGCGCCAGCAATCAGCTTGGCCAATGCGTCCTGCCCCGCGTCCGTGCGCAGGTTCAGCAGGATGCTCTCCTTGCCGCGCTGTGCGTGGATGCCAAAGACAACGGTGTTCCAGGGATCCACCGACGGTTCCACCGGCTGCACCAGCGTCACCTCGGCGCCAAACCGCGCCAGGGTTGAACCGATGGTCGGCCCGGCGATCACATTGGTAAGGTCGACGACCTTCAATCCGTCGAGCCATCCTTTGCCTTCATGACCGCCGCCAGTGCTGCGCTCCGGCTCTGCCAGCAGCGCAGACAGATCTGCGTTGACGGCGCTGACCTTCTGGGCTGCGCCTGCGTCATCACTCAGCCAGGCCACATTGCCCATCTGCCGCATCGCGCCGTGCTTGGTATCCGCTACCTGCAGCACCAGGCCCGAGGCCAGCGCATGCGGGTCGTCCAGCCATTCCTTGGTGAAACGCTGCGCGGTGGCGGGGGCCTTGGCGGCGCCGAACAAATCCTCCCACTCATACGATGGTTTGGTCAGGAAGGCGGCCTTCATCGCCGAGGACACCCGCGCCCGGTCGGACGGCCCTACCGGATAATTGCGCATTGACCATTCCGCGGGCCAGTCCTTGGTGTCCAGATAGGCGGAGAAATCCGGCAACCCGTCCGCCAGATCCTTCAGCCCAAGGGTCTCCAGCACCCGCCGCGGGTGGGTGGCGACCGAGCCGGCCACCACATAGAAACCGCGCCCATCAGCGCAGGTGTAGGTGCGGTAGAACGGGTCGAGGAACTCCGACAGCTCCTCGAACTTCAGGTTAATCGGCAGGCCTTCGGCTTCGCGCCGGTCCAGCTCCACCTCGCGCGGGGATTTATAGCGCTCGGGGTAGTCCTCGATCTGCTCGCAGTTATAGACCAGCCCCTCCAGCAGGGCGGCGGCCAGCGGCACCTCGATATGGTCGCCGCCGTTCTGTGCCCGCGCGTTCAGCGCAAACAGCACAGACATGGCGCCAAAGCTGGCCCCATAAGCCGAAGCCAGCGCCAGCGGCGAAAAAGACGGGTTGATGCCCATCAGGCGGCGGTTCAGCCCCATGTCGGTGAATTGGCCGGTATAGGCGGCAATCACCGCCTCCCAGGCGGGCAGGTCCGCGAGATCAGCGTCAGTGGAGGCAAAGCCCGGCATCGACAGATAGACCAGCTGATCGTTGGCCGCGCGCATGGCCTCCGGCCCCAGGCCCAGCCGGCCCATCACCCCGGGGCGGAAGTTTTCGATCACCGCATCGGCACGTTTGGCCAGCTCAATTGCGGCGGCGCGGCCTTCATCGGATTTCAGGTCCAGTACCAGCACCTGCTTGCCCCGCGACAGCATGTCGAAGGCCGGGCCGTCAAAGCCGGTGCCGCCGGGCGGGGAAATGCGGATCACCTCGGCGCCCATATCGGCCAGCATCATGCCAGTCAGGGGACCGGCCAGGTAATGGCCGAAGTCGAGAACGCGGATATGGGAAAGGGGGCGTTGCGGCATGAAGAGGTCTCGCCTGTTGTCGGTTCAAAGTTCAATCCGCAACAGATTATCTTCAGGCCCCGCAATATCCACTGGCCAAAAAAGCATGCTCTCCCTAACAATTTCCTATGGAACGCTCGATACGCCCCACCGCCGGTTCGCTGAACGCCCTCTTGGTGCTGGAAGTGGCGGTGCGCCATGCCAGCCTGTCCCGCGCCGCCGCCGAGCTGGGCCTCAGCCAGCCTGCGGTCTCGCGCCATATCTCCACTTTGGAGGAGCGCCTGCGGCAGCCGCTGTTCGAGCGCAACAACAACCGGATCACCCCGACAGCCAATGCCGCCCGGCTGGCCGATGCGGTGGCGCTGGGGCTGGGTCATGTGGATCAGGCCTGGAGCGAGGTTCTGGCTGCTCCGGACACGGATGAGGTGACGCTGGCCTGTACCTTTGGCTTTGCGGACCAGTGGCTGATGCCTCGTTTCTCTGCCTTGCGTGCTTATCTGGGCGGCGGCCGGGTGCGGGTAGTGACCACGGACCAGCTGGGCGACATTGACCTTAGCCGCCTGGATGCAGCAGTTGTCTGGGATCCGTCGCGGATGCCGGACCGGCCGTATTTTCCGCTGATCCCAGCGGAAACCTTTCCGATTTGCAGCCCCGGTTTTCTGGAAGCCCACCCAGAAGCAGAGAACAGCATTGCACAACTCGCGCCGAATCTGTTTTTGCATTTTGACACCGGAACCTCTGGCTTTCTGACCTGGGATGGCTGGTTTTCCCATGCAGGGCTGCAGGCGCCGCACTTCGGCACCGCCGCGGAATTCGACGCCTATCCGTTCCTGCTGCAGTCGGTACGGCGCGGTGAAGGCATTGGGCTGGGCTGGGCGGGGATTGCCGATCAGGCCCTAGCAGCCGGCGAGGTGCTGCGGCTGGGGCCTGCGGTGTCGGACAGGCCGCACAGCTACTTTCTGCAGTACCGCGAAAGCGGCGGCAGCGCGCTGGAGCGGATGCTGAAGTGGTTCAAACGGGAAGCCGCTGCCAGCCGGGATCCAGCTAGCCCCAACTGAAAAGGGCCGGAGGGATCTCTCCCGCCGGCCCTGTTGCCGCCTGAATAGGCGGCTGATCTGTTTACCGGGCCGCTCTGGTATAAGCAGCCCGGAGGTGTTGCTTATTCAGCAGGTGCGCTTTCCCCAGCCTTTTCGCGCAGACCGTCACGGTACAGCGCCTTGGCCAGCGACACGCACATCAGGCCCATGACCATGGTGAAGGGCAGCGCGCCGATGATCATCGCGCTTTTCAGCGCCTCCATCGGATCGGCTCCGCCGTTCTGCTTGCCTGCGAACAGCAGGGTGCCGATCACAGCGGTCAGGATCAGGCCCCAAACGATCTTGTGCTTGTTGCCGATGTTCTGATCACCGCCGGACATGATGGTGTTCATCACCAGGATGCCGGAGTCCGCCGAGGTAACCAGGAAGGTCATGATCAGCACAACACACATGATGGTGATGCCCGACAGCAGGCCGCCGTCGATCATGCTTTGCAAGGTCACAAACAGCTTGGCCGTGTTCGACGCGCCGATGATGGCGCCTTCTGCCGCACCGCTGAGTTCCAGGTCGATCGCAGTGCCGCCCAGGATAGCCATCCAGGCAAAGCAGACCATCGCCGGTGCAAACACGCAGCCGATGATGAATTCACGCACCGAACGGCCGCGGGAAATGCGTGCCAGGAACAGGCCGACGAAGGGCGAGAACGCAATCCACCAGGCCCAGTAGAACGTGGTCCAGGCTGACTGCCAGCCGAATTGGCGCTGCGGTTCACCCGCGGCATAGGCCGCCGACAGAACGTCGTCGGACAGGGCAGCCGCTTCGCCTTCCAGACCCGATTTGAAGCCGTCGAAGGAGCCCCAGGCATTGGTCGCTCCGCCGCGCAGCGCATCCGCATACGGGGCAGCCTCTGCAGGCAGTGCCGCCGCAAAATCAGCCGCAGGCTGCGGGGTGTAGGGACCGAAGCTCAGCGAAGCGAAATGCAGGATGTAGTCCACAAAGGCCGTCGCATAGGTCGTCATTGCAAACATGAAGGAGCCGAAGACCACGAAGGTCAGCAGCAGGATGAACGACAAAACCAGGTTCAGGTTGGACAGGTACTTCACGCCGCGGCCCACGCCGGACACAGCCGAGATGATCGACAGGCCCATGATGGCAAACAGGCCGGACAGCAGGCCAACAGTGCCGGGTGCCGGCGCGTCGCCGCTCATGTCCATCATCCATTCCATGCCGGTGATGGCATAGACGCCGTCAACAAACTGGCTGACACCGAAACCGATGGTCACAGACACACCCAGGATGGTTGCAACCACGCCCAGCACGTCAACCACATGGCCCGCAATGCCGTTCATCAGCTTGCCGAACAGCGGTGTCAGTGCAGTGCGGATGGTCAGCGGCATATCACGGGTATAGGCGTAATAGGCCAGCGACAGACCCGTCACCACATAGATCGCCCAGGCATGGAAGCCGTAATGCAGAAACGTGTAGCGGAAGCCGGACTGAATGGCTTCTTCGGTGTTCGGAACCACGTTCTGCGCCAGCACTTCCGGGTTGGAACCCCAAAGGCCAAGCGGCTCAGCGGTGGCAAAAACCATCAGGCCGACGCCCAGACCGGCACCGAACATCATCGAGAACCAGGAAAAGTCCGAGAACTCCTTTTGCTCGCCCGGCGTCCCCATGATCCGCTTACCGGTTTGCGGCAATGCGGCGACCACAAACAGGAAAAAGGCGAAGAAGCCGACAATGACGATGTAGAAGGCGTTGAAGTCTTCCAGAATGCGCCCGTTCAGGCTGCCCAGAACGCCGGTGGCGTTGGCCGGCCAGACCAGCGCCCAGAGAACCAAAGCGACCATGATCCCCTTGCTGAGCAAGGCGATCTCAAGACTGTGCCCCTTATAGAAGCCACCGTCGGAGGTGTTAATCTCCAGATCGGTGAAAGGTTGTTTAATTGACATGCGTTTCCTCCCGTTTCGCACGTGCCGCACCGAAGTGCGGATTTTCCGGCGGTTCGCGTAACCGCCGGAGTCTGGCGTCAGCCCATCAGGGCTTTGATCCTGTTCAGCGTTGCTACGCTGACCGCGACGCCATCTGTCCGGGCCTTGATCCGCTTGCCGCGGCGCCCGTCGCCCGGCAGATGTGCGCCAGTCTGCGCACGTACTGCTTCTACGATTCCGACCATTCCGGATCGAAAACTGTCATTTGAGGTGGCAACCGGGTCGATTGCGATGAACATTTGGCCGGTTTTGGGCGGCCCGCCTGCAGTGCCGGAAAACGGCGAGGCGTTGATACCAAGGGTCGCACCGGTCAGGGCTGCGGCCATGATCTCGGTCAGCAGCGCAACACCAACGCCTTTGTAACCGCCCGACGGCGCCATTGACCCCTTAAGGCCCGCATCCGGGTCGGTGGTCGGATTGCCGTCGGCGTCCAGCGCCCAGCCCAGCGGGATTTCTTTGCCTTCGCGGGCGTGTTTCATCACTTCGCTTTTGGCGATGGTGCTGGCGCTTTGGTCGATCAGCAGTTCCGGCTCACCGTCTTCACCCGGCACCGCGACTGAGAACGGATTGGTGCCGACAACAGGTTTCTTACCGCCCGAAGGCGCGATGGAGGCGGGCGCATTGGTAAAGCCCAGCCCCACCAGTCCGGCGCGGGCCAGACGGGCAGTGTGATAGCCCAGCACGCCGCAGTTATAGCTGTTGCGGATCGCCAGAACCGCGACCCCCTGCTCGCGGGCAGCCGGGATCAGCGCCTCGAACCCCATGTCAATCGCGGAATGGGCAAAGCCGGTGGCAGCATCCACCGCCACCACGCCGGGACGCGGACGCGCCAGAGCCGGAACCGCCTGCCCGTCCACCTTGCCGCATTGCACATGCTCGGCATAGATCGGGATATAGGCCAAGCCATGGCTGGCGACGCCATCCGCTTCGGTTGCTGCGGTGGCAACAGCCAGCGGGCGGGCGTTGGCCTCGGATGTGCCCGCCGCCACCAGGGCGCGGAAGGACAGATCCTCGATCTCGGCAAGGGTCAGGGTATTGGTTTCGGTCATAGCGACGCCTCTTCAGTCGTTGTCAGACAGCCCGGCACCGGCGCCGCGCAATCGCGAAGCTTCGGTGGCGGGCGCATAAGTGCGGTGGGCAAGAACGCCAAGGCGGTCCCAGGCCTCGGCCGGAGCGCTGCCGCGCAAAACCGGCTCCCGGCGGTCGGTCATTTCAGCCGGAGTGGTGAAAGCAACCTTGTCGGCAAGCATCGCTGTGTAGGCGTCGGGAGCGCCCCGCGCGCACAGCTGGCGGCCATCTGTTGCAAGGTAGACACCCGCCCATTCAACAGCGACCGGAGTCTCCAGCCGCAACGCAGCCCCAGCAGCAAAGGGAACCAGCAGCAACGGCACGCACACACGCTCCATTTCGATCCGGCCCGCATCCATCAGCTGTACCGCGCAGTCGCTTAAGGCGGCGCCGGCAATCAGCGGGCTCATCCGCCCCGACGGGGCGCTCCACACGCCTTTCAGTGCCAAAGGCGCCAGATCCGCGGGCGGCAAACGGTCGTTCATCTCCAGCAGCGCAGCCAGCAGCTCCGCCCCCGGAAAGCCAAAGGAAGAGATCCAGCGCGTGCCTTTTGCAGCCTCCTCGGCCAATCCCCAGGGAAGGCCGGCGCCACGGGCAGCGCGTTTGCACATTGCTTCGATTTCATTCAGGGAATGGTTCATGCCAGTGCCCCCTCTTCCAGTCTGGGATAGACCCAGAATTCAGCGTTCTCCTGCGAAAGCTCCTGCGGGTAGGGTGCGTTGCCATACATGCAGATCCGCACCCAGCGGTCAGAGCGGGGATCAAACTGCGTGGCGCCGAAGAAGGCGAGTTTGCAACGCAGCATGTCAATCGGCAGAACGTCGTGCGAGATCGTGTTGTCACGGATCTCGGCATAAGGTGCGCGGCCCGCGATCTGCGCCCGGCGCACCGTATGACGGTATTCAGGATGGCGCAGCAGGAACTCGGCGACGCGGATCTCGCCCTGCCAATGCGCCAGCGCATTGAACAGCGCCGCAGCATCCCGGCCAGGCGCCAGCGGCTGCTCGTATTCCTCCACCGGCTCCTCAAACCGTTCGCCCAGACGCGGTTCCAGCTTTTCTTCGGACACATACCAGGCGCGGGCCCGGTTTTCCCGTTTCTGCCAGTCTGTACCGATCGCCCATTCATAAATCCGCGTCAGAAGCCCGCGCAGTTCGTCAATGGTCATCGCACCGGCAATGCGGAACGTCGGCGTATTGTCCGCTGCCATGCCGTCGCTCAACTCATCAATCAGGCTGCCATAGGGTTCCAGCATCATTGAGGCCAGCCATTCCTGGCCTTCCAGAGACAGTGTTTCTTCGGCCCAGCGGTGCATCTGATCCCAGGGCTGGGGACCGCTCAGCACCTGCGGAGTGCTCAGATAGGCGTCGATCTGTTCCAGGTCGTTCCGCAGCCCGGCCAGTTTGCGCACCTGGATCTCATGCTCGGACTGCCACAGGTCAACATTCTTTTTGCTGCGCTGCAAAAGCCGCAGGAACAGGGCGATTTCGTCCTCCGATGCGCTGTCCAGACTGCGGACGGTACGGATTGCATCCTCGCGGGCGGCGATCCAGTTGTTGAACAGAACCGGATGGTTCAGCAGGAACGGCGCCATGCCCAAGCCGGTTGAGTTGCCGATACCAAGCGACCGGGCCAGTTCCGGGGCCAGCTGTGCTGCTGTTCGGCCTGCCGCCTTGGCGCGCAGGTCTGCCATATGCTGCACCAGATCGCGCACAAACCAGCGGGTCAGGAAAACCGACAGCATCTCGGCCTGGAACGGAACCTGGAATTCGGGGCGTTTTGCGATCATCTCGCGATCCGCAGCACCCAGTTTTCCCGATCCGTAAACGGCTGTGGTCCGCATCAAATAGCCGACGGCATCAAGCTGGGCAGCATCTGGCTGGCGGCCTTCGGACAGGGCGGAAACCACATGTTCCCACAGGCGCACGGACCGGTTTGCGCGCGATACCGAAATCTCGCGCTCGCTGACCCGGCCGGCTTCCTGATAGGGGACATTTTTCGAAAGACGTTCGATGTCTTCATCCGTCGGGACACCATCGAACAGGGCAAAGGTGGCATCCCACGCAGTTGCAATCACACGATCCGACCGCATTTCAGGCGGCAGATCATGTGCAAAGGCGATCAGAGAATAGGTCCGCGCAGGGCCGGTTGCGGAAAAGACTGCAACACCGACCCCGTTTTCATCAATATCAAACTTGGGGCGCGAAAAGCTCCAGTTTTCGCGGGCCATGCGCCGTGTCAGAATCCGCATGAAGCTGAGGCGGCACTGGTGCAAAGAACCGAGACGGCTAAGGCGCATGACCTGCGCCGGGTCCCGTAGTGATATTGATGTCTGCGCGGTTGTTTCCATTTAGGTTATCCTTTGGGGCCAAAGTTTTCGGCAAAGAACCGGTGCCAGTTCCCGCCCATGATGCCGCTGACCTCATCATCGTTCATGCCCGTCGCGCGAAGGCCCTCTTCGATGTTTCCAAAGTCGCGGTTGTCCTTGAACCAGCTAGGCATTTCCGGGAATCCCGGAGCGGCGGCTGATCCTTCGCCGTAGTCGATTTCCTTGCTCCAGCGGCCGACGCGCATCCACTCAACCACGCTGTCGGGCTGATCCTGGCACAGGTCGGTGCCGATACCGAGGTGTTCCACCCCGTATTTGTCGGCGGTGCGTGCAATCATCTCGCAGAAGCTTTGCAGGGTGCAGGCGCCCTTGTCCTTCAGGTGATGCGGATAGACCGAAAAGCCCAGCATGCCGCCGTGGCCTGTGACCGCGCGGATGACGTCATCCTTTTTGTTGCGCAGGGCCGGCGACCACTCATACGGGTTGGCATGGGTGATGGCGATCGGGCGGGTGGAAATCTCCGCCGCCTCGATGGTGGAACGGTCGGCGGAATGGCTCATGTCCACGACCAGTCCGACGCGGTTCATCTCCTTGATGACCTGCTTGCCCATCCGGGTGATGCCGGGATCCTCGGCCTCGTAACAGCCGGTCGCCAGCAGCGACTGGTTGTTATAGGTGAGCTGCATGAAACGTGCGCCCAGGGTGTGCAGGATCTCGACCAGGCCGATGTCGTCTTCCATCGGCGACGGGTTCTGGAAGCCGAAGAACACTGCGGTGCGGCCGGTGTCGCGGGCCTTGTCGATGTCAGAGGCCCACTGCCCCTTCATGATCAGGTCAGGATACTGCTCGAACCAGCGGTTCCACTTCTCAAAATTCAGAACCGTTTCGCGGAAGTTCTCGTGATAGGCAATGGTGACTTGGATCGCGTCCACGCCGCCCTCGCGCAGCTGACGGAATATCTTCTCCGACCAGTTGGCATATTGCAGGCAATCGATACGGTATCCGGTCATTCAAGCACCTCGAATTTCAAAAACCATCGCCCGGCCCCTTGCGGCGGGCAGTATGCGCCCGCCCCACGTGAGGCAGAACGGGCGCGTCCATAAGCTGGCAGGCCGGCTGCACGGCGCTGCCAGAGTTCATTAATCAGACCGGATTGCCGGCGCTGATGTAGGCGGTCTTGACGGTGGTATAGAACTCCGCCGCTGCCTTGCCCTGCTCGCGCGGGCCATAAGAGCTGTCGCCGCGGCCGCCGAACGGCACGTGGTAGTCGGTGCCTGCGGTGGGCAGGTTGACGGTGACAACACCGGTGCGGGCGTTGCGGCGGAAATGGGTGGCGCGGGCCAGCGACTGGGTAACGATGCCCGAAGTCAGGCCGAAGTTGGTGTCGTTCACCACGCTCAGCGCTTCGTCATAGCTGCCAACCTTGATCACGCTGGTCAGCGGCGCGAACATTTCCTCGCGGTTGATGCGCATCTGGTTGTTGGTGTTCAGGAATACGCCGGGGGACATGTAATAGCCCTCGTGCGGCATCTCCAGCCGCTGGCCGCCGCAGGCCAGTTCGGCGCCTTCGGTTTTGCCCAGATCGACATAGGCCAGGTTCTCGTTCAGCTGCTGCTCGCTGACAACGGGGCCAATTTGCGTCCCCTCTTCCAGGGCGTGGCCAACCTTGTAGGCGCTGGCGCCCGCGACCAGTTTTTCGACAAATTCATCGTGAACCGAAGCATGCACAACCAGACGCGACGACGCGGTGCACTTCTGACCGGTGCTGCCAAAGGCACCGCCAAGCGCGAGGGTCACAGCCAGATCGATATCTGCATCATCCATAACCGCCAGCGCGTTTTTGGACCCCATCTCCATCTGCACTTTGGTCAAGTTCTGGATGGCGGCCGAGGCGATGCCTTTGCCAACCGGCACAGACCCAGTGAAGGAAATGGCGTTGACCTTGGGGCTTTCCACCAGGCGCTGACCGATCGAGCGGCCCGAGCCCATGACCAGCGAGAACAGACCCTTGGGGATGTCCTGACGGTTAATGATTTCTGTCAGCGCAACAGCCGATGCCGGGGTGATGTTGGCAGGTTTCCAAACCACGGCGTTGCCGTAGCACAGCGCCGGCGCAATTTTCCACGACGCGGTTGCGGTCGGGAAGTTCCAGGGGCTGATGATGGCAACGGTGCCAACCGCTTCGCGGCGCACGTCGATTTCAACGCCGGGACGTACAGAATCGGCATTTTCGCCCAGCTGACGCAGGCATTCAGCGGCGTAATAGGTGAAGAACTGACCGGCACGGTAGACTTCGCCCTTGCCTTCAGCAAACGGCTTGCCTTCTTCGCGGGACAGCAGGGTGCCCAGCTCCTCGGCGCGGGACATCAGCTCGTTGCCGATGTTCATCAGCACCGCCTGCTTGCGCTCCATGCCATAGGCTTCCCACTCGGCTTGCGCAACTTGCGCCTGGTCCAGCGTTGCCTCCAGCTGATCGGCGCTGGCCTGGGCAAACATGCCGACCAGATCGCTCAGATCCGAAGGGTTGCGGTTTTCGATTTCGCTTTCGCCAGCCAGCCATTCGCCGGCAATCAGGTTCAATTTGGTCACGGAGAAGCCTCAGATGCTGAATTTCAGGTTTACAGCAGGATGGACTTCGGCACCGGCATCAGTCAAACTCAATTAACTGAACGTAACTACAGAATTTCTGAAGTCATGGCTTTGAAAATCGAAATGCTGCGTGCCTTTTGCACGGTGGCGCAGACCGGCAACCTGTCAGAGGCGGCCAACCGTCTGGGCCGGACCCAGTCAGCTGTCTCCATGACCCTCAAGCAAATGGAGGACCATCTGGGCAAAAAGCTGTTCGAAGGCGAGCGCAAGAACCAACTGTCATCATTGGGAGAGCAGGTGTTTGAACTGGCCCAGAAACAAGTGCGCCAGTTCGACCAGACCGTGCGAAGCATCGAAATGGCAGCAGAGGCCATTCACGGGCTGATCCGTATCGTCTCGGTGCCTTCAGTTGCGGCGCTTGTGTTCCCGCCGGTGTTGGAGCATATGACCGCCCGCTACCCCGGGCTTAAGGTTGAACTGCGCGATACCGACACCCAGCAGGTGCTGGATGCGCTGGCCGAGGGCAAGGCGGATATCGGCATCGCCTCGGGCTATCACCCCCTGAACGGGGTCAGGGCGGTGCCGCTGTTCGAGGACCGTTTCGGACTGGTCTGCTCTGCCGGGCACCCGCTGTTTCGGCAAGACAGCCCGCCCTCCATTGCGGATGTCACCGGCGCGGGATTTGTCCGCAATGCGCTGTGCGACCTGATCCGCAATGAGCGCTTTGTCGAGGCCAGCAGCGGCGCGGATGTGACGATCCACAACACCCATTCACTGATCACCATGGTGCGCACAGGAAAATGGGTCACGGTTCTGCCGCAAACCGTGGCCCGTTTCATGCCGGAAACCACGGTGTTCCGCCCGATTGCCGACCTGCCGGACAGGCGCGAAGTTTATCTGTATCAGCGCGACCGCTCCCGCTTTGCCGCGCTTACCGCGGAATGCAGTGCATTCATCCAATCCTGCGACCTGTCCAGCGACCTGCCCGGTTAGAGCAATTGCTTAGGCCGGCCCGGTGGTTCCCCGGATAACCCGCTCCAGCTCACAGCACAGCCTGAAAGGTTCCGGCGCATCGGATGTGATAAAACGGGTGAACTGCGCACCTGCGAGCGTTCCGATGGTTTCAGCCGGGATCCGGACCGTTGACAGGCCGGGTTCAATATCAGCCGAGCCTTTGAAATCGCCGATCCCCATCACCGACAGCTCCTCAGGCACCTTCAGCCCGCGTTTTTGCGCCCCGTACAGCGCGCCCTGGGCAATCACGTCATTGCCGCACAACAACGCCGTCGGACGGGACGGGCCGGCAAGCAGATCCAAGGCCGCCTGCTTGGCCTGCGCGACACTGTAAGGCGCCTCGGATTTTCTGTCCTGCGGCACGGTGATGCCCGCAGCTTCAAGGGTTTCCAGCACCGCCGACAGGCGGTGCCGCGCCCGGTCATTGCCCTGGGTGTCAGGAAAGATCAGACCGATGTCCCGATGCCCTAGTTCCAGCAGATGCGCCGCTGCCATCCGGCCTGCCTGCCGGTTGTCGGCCCCGACACATGGCAGTTCCGCATCTTCGGCATAATTCCAGATCGCCATCGCCGGAGTTTCCTGCTGCGCGATCAACCGGGCGGTGGCCTGCGAATGCTCCAGCCCGATCAGCGCCACCCCGTCGACCCGGTGCTCCAGAAACTTGCGCACCATCGCGTACTCGCGCTCCAGATCATACCCGTGCGAGGCCAGCAGCAGGCTGAACCCCTCTTTGCCGATGGCATCCGAAAACGCCTGGATCACCTCGGCAAAAATCGCATGGTTGATTGTTGGCACAACCAGGCCGATAGTGGATGAACGCTTACCGTGCATCGTCTGCGCCGCGCGGTTGCGGATGTAACCAAGCTTTTGCACAGCGCGGTTGATCTTCTTGCGAGTCGCCGGGCTGACCAGATCGGGGTGATTAAAGGTGCGCGACACCGTGGAGGGAGACACTTTGGCAGCCTTGGCCACCGCGACGATATCGACGTTACCCTTTTGTTTTAAAGCCAAAAATCCCCCTCCCGCGATACATTTAATGAAAACGTTTGCATTACTATTTTCATGGCCTAACCTGAATTGTCAAGAAACGTGAAAACGGGATCAGCCGGGTTGGGAGGCCCTGAATGGACTTCATATTTTACTTCGGAGACGTCTTCTCGCCGCTGTCCTTTCTGTTGCTTCTGGGCGGCACGATCGGCGGGCTTATCCTGGGCGCAACCCCGGGGCTTTCCCCCACAATGGCAGTGGCGCTGCTGATCCCCTTCACCTTTCATCTGGAGGCCGTGCAGGGTCTGATCCTTCTGGGGGCAGCCTATACCTCCACTGTTGCAGGCGGCGCGGTCAGTGCGATCCTGCTGAAGATCCCCGGCGCGCCGGCCAATATCGCCACCACCCTGGACGGCCACCAGATGGCCAAGCAGGGCCAGGGCGCCAAGGCGCTGCAGCTGTCCTTCCTGGCCTCCGCCGTCGGCGGTATTTTCGGCGTGCTGCTGCTGATCTTCCTGACCCCGCTGCTGGCCGAATGGGCGCTGGCCTTTGGCCCCTCGCATCTGTTCTGGCTGGCGATCCTGGGCGTCACGGTCATCGGCTCGCTCGATTCCGCCTCGGTGGTTAAGGGGTTGCTGTCAGGCTGCATCGGGTTGTGGCTGGCAACCATCGGCTTTGACGACATCATGGGCGCCCAGCGCTTCATTTTCCACCCGTCGCTTGGCGGCGGCATCAACATCATCGCGGCCCTCATCGGCCTGTTTGCCATCCCGCAGGTGCTGACCATGTTCGCCAAGGGCCGCCGCACATCAGGTGCCGAGGTAATCGAAGTGCAAAAACACTCGGTTCTGGACGCCACCAAGGAACTGCTCCGCCGTCCCCTGGCCCTGGGCATCGGCACCATCACTGGTTCGATCATTGGCCTGATCCCCGGTGTGGGCGGCCAGATCGCCGGACTGGTAGCCTACGACCAGACTAAGAAGTTCTCCTCCGAGAGGGAGAAATTCGGCAAGGGCCACAGCGAGGGCGTGATCGCCGCGGAAGCTGCCAACAACGCCATGGTCGGCCCGTCGCTGGTGCCGCTTCTGACGCTGTCGATCCCCGGCAGCCCCACCGCTGCGGTGCTGCTTGGCGGGCTGCTGATCCATGGCATCTTCCCGGGTTCCGACCTGTTCGACAACCACCCGGATGTGGCCTGGACCTTCATCAATTCGATGCTGGTGGGCCAGGTTCTGATGTGCCTCTTCGGCCTTTATGTGGCGGGTCTCGCCGCCCGCGTTGCCCAGGTGCCGCAATCGGTGATGGCTGCCATCGTGCTGGCGCTCTCAGTCTTCGGCGCCTACTCGGTGCAAAGCTCGATGGGCGACGTCTATGTGATGGCCTGCCTCGGCATCGGCATGTATTTTCTGGAACGCTTCGGCTTTTCCGCCGCACCGCTGGTGCTGGGGCTGATCCTGGGTCCGATCGCGGAGTCGAACTTCATCCAGGGCGGCATGATCGCCGACGCCACAGTGGGCCGGGCCGGCTACTTCCTGTCCGGCGGGCTGAACATCTTCCTGATCGCCGTGGTTGTTGCCTCCGTCGCCTATTCAGCCTGGATGGAGCTGCGTAGCCGCCGCTACACCACCAAAGAGGAGGCGCAGGCATGAACCGGTCTCAGCATATTTTCGGCTCCGGCCTGGTCCTTGCGGTCAGTATCTGGGTCGCCTGGATCAGCTACACTCAGGCCCCTGCCGAGGCCTTCCTATTCCCGCGCCTGATTGCCTCGGTGTTTGTGGTGCTGGCCGGCTGGACCTTTGGCAAGGCTGTCCTGGGCCTCAGCAAAGTCGGCTCGGGCGTGTCCCGCAGCATGTTCATACAAATGGTGCCGGGGCTGGTGGTGATGCTGATCTATGTCTTCTGGGCCGCCAAGACACTGGGGTTCTATACCGCCACCGCCATCGCCTTTTTCATTCTGCTGTCGATTTACGATCCGGCGCCCCATTCCGAAGCCAGAACCTGGGGCAAACGCGCCCTGATCACCGCCTGTTTTGTTGCCGTGATGTACGGGCTCTTTGCGCTGCTGCTGAGCGTTTACACGCCACGTGAAATTCTGTTCTGACCGTTTGAACGCGGCCCGGAAACATAAGCGAAATCATTAGGGAGGAGAAGAAAATGAAGAAACTGATTACAGGCGCTGCCATGGCGCTGATGGGCCTGGGCGGAGCCGCCTTGGCCGAGGATTACCCCGAACGCCCGATCATGATGATGGTCTCTTACGGCGCAGGCGGTGCCACTGACTTCCAGGCCCGCATCGTCACCATGACCGCGGGTAACGAAGATGCGCTGGGCATGCCCATCGCCATCATCAACAAGCCGGGTGCCGGCGGCCGTGTCGGCTGGAACTGGTTTGCGACGCAAGCGGACCCGGATGGCTACACGCTGGCGGCCTACAACGTGCCCCACTTCATCGCCCAGTCGATCAAGGGCGGCGTGCAGTATTCCTCCGACAGCTTTGAACCTATCGCCAACTGGGGCGCCGACCCGGCGGTGTTTGTTGTCGCCGCGGACAGCCCCTTCACCTCGATGGCGGATGTGGTTGCCCATGCCACGGAAAACCCGGGCAAGCTGACCTTCTCCGGCGCGGGCCTGTTTGTGGGCCACCATATTGCCGCGCTGCAAATTGAAAAGGCCGCTGGCGTAAAGATGGCCTATATCCCGACCAAGGGCGGCGGTGCCGCGGCGATGAAGGCCGTTATCGCCGGTGAAGTCATGGGCGGGGTAAACAACCTGTCTGACGCCTTCCGCGCGCAGGAAGCAGGCAACGTCAGGATCCTTGGCGTGGCGGACCTGCAGCGCTCGGAGTTTCTGCCTGACGTGCCCACCATGCAGGAGCAGGGACTGGACGTCGACAATTCCTCGGTCAATTTCCGCGGTGTGATGGTGCCTAAAGGCACCCCGCAAGAGGTGATCGACGAACTCGCCGCCACCGTGCCCGAGATGTTCGCTAACCCCCGCGTGGCCAAAAAGATGCAGGCCGGCGGCTCGCCCATGCACATCATGACCCGTGACGAGGTCAAGGCGATGTGGGTCGCCCGCGAACAGACGCTTAAGGAACTTCTGGCCGGGCTCTGATCCCGCGCCCCCTGGCCGAAACCCTCCGGGGCAGCGCCCCTGCCCCGGACAATCAATCGAGGAAAGACATGACCGCTCAGGACGCACTCGCCTCTGGCATCGCCGAGGTGGAACAGATCGTGGCGCGCGCACGCACCGCACAAAAGGCATTCGAGGCCCGCGGCAGCCAGGCGCTGTATGACAAGGCAGCCTTGGCGGCAGGCTGGGCCATCATGGAACCCGCCCGCAACCGGTCCCTGGCCAAGCTTGCCGTTGAATCCACCGGCCTGGGCAACGTGCCTGACAAGATCACCAAGAACCACCGCAAGACGCTGGGACTGCTGCGCGACATTGCAGGCGTTCAGACCCAGGGCATCGTCAGCGATGATCCCGCGACCGGCATCACCGAGATCATGCGCCCCATCGGGGTGATCGGCGCCGTGGTTCCCTCGACCAACCCAGCGGCCACACCCGCCAACAACATCATCAACGCGCTGAAGGGCGGCAATGCCATTGTTGTGGCGCCCTCGCCCAAGGGTGTCGCTTCCTGCGAATTGCTGCTCTCCTATATCCACGCCGAATTCGCCAAGCTCGGGCTGGACCCGGATCTGGTGCAGATGATCCCTGCACCCGGCTCCAAGGCCAAGACCCAGGCGCTGATGGAGACCGCGGACCGGGTGATCTGCACCGGCAGCCAGAACAACGTCCACCGCGCACAGTCCTGCGGCACCCCTGCCGTGGCCGTGGGGGCCGGCAATGTGTCGGTGATCGTGGACGAGACCGCCGATCTGGCTAGCGCGGCAGCAAAGATCACCGCCTCCAAGACGTTCGATAACGCCACCTCCTGCTCGTCGGAGAATTCGGTTGTGGTGGTGGACGCCATTTATGACCGGTTTATCACCGCATTGGCCCAGGAAGGCGGCGCGCTGATCTCCGAGACTGACTCAGACGGCATCATCGCCAAACTTTGGCCCGACGGCCACCTGAACCGCGAAGTCATTGCACAGGACGCGGACAAGATGCTGGCGGCACTGGACATGGCCGGCCAGGTCCCGGAAGGCACCAAATTCCTGGCGGTGGAAACCAAAGGCATCGGCCCGGATCACCCGCTGTCCGGCGAAAAGCTGAGCCGCATTCTGGCGGTCTACCGCGCCGCCGATTTCGCGGATGCCAAAGCCATCGCCGCCCGGATTCTGGACCACCAGGGCGGCGGCCATTCCATCGGCATCCACACAAGCCAGGACACCCGCGCCATTGAGTTGGGCCGCGAGATGCCCGCCTGCCGGGTGATCGTCAATCAGGCGCACACCTTTGCCACCGGCGGTGCCTTCACCAATGGCATGCCGTTTTCGCTGTCGATGGGATGCGGCAGCTGGGGCGGCAATTCGATCGACACCAACCTCCATTGGCTGCATTTCGTGCAAACCACCAAGATCGTGCGCGAAATCGCACCTCGCGAACCGGCATTGGACGACATCTTTGCCAGCTATTGGGCGGAGGCGGGCCAATGATGGAACCGCCCAAAGGAACCATCCGCGACTGGCTGGACAAACGCGCCAAGGACGGCGGCACCGGTTTTGTCTTCCCCGATGGCGCGCCGGATCTCAGCTGGCAAGAACTGCACAGCACGGCTGAGGCCATCGCCCGTTCGCTGACCGCGATGGGCATCGCCAAGGGCGAGAGCATCGCCATCCTGCATCCAAACGGGCGCGAGGCCCTCGAATGCCTGTTCGGGGTGCTCTACGGCGGCTTCCGCGCCACCATGATCAACCTGGTCGCGGGCAACAGCGCCGTCGCCTACGCCCTGCAGCACAGCGGCGCCCGCTTTGCCTTTGTGCATGACAGCCAGACAGACCTGTTCGCGCAGACTGCCGACCTGTCCATCCTCTCCCCATTAGACAGGCAGGCAGTAACTGGCGGGTCACCGGCAGAGCTGCACCCGCTCTCTGCCGGTGACCACGCTTTGCTGATGTATACCTCCGGCACCACCGGGCAGCCCAAGGGGGTGGTGCACAGCCACGCCAGCCTGCTGGCCGGCGGCTGGACCACGGCCATCGCGCATGAGCTGACACCGCAGGACCGCGGTCTGTGCGTGCTGCCAGTCTACCACATCAACGGCTTGTGCGTGACGGTGATGGGCACGCTGATTTCCGGCGGCTCGCTGGCCATGTGCGAGCGTTTCTCGGCCAGCCGCTTCTGGGCGCATGCGGGCTGGTCCAAGGCCACGTGGTTTTCGGTGGTGCCGACCATCATATCGCATCTGCTGCACTCAGAGCTTGATCCCGTCGACAGCACCAGGACACGCCTGCGCTTTGGCCGCTCCGCGTCCTCAGCGCTGGCTCCGGACGTGCAGCGCGCGTTTGAGGACCGGTTCGGCATCCCCATCATCGAGACCATGGGCCTGACGGAAACCGCCGCGCAGATCCTGTCCAATCCCCTGCCTCCCGGCACCCGCAAGATCGGCTCCCCCGGTGTCGGCTATGGCAACGGCATCGCCATCCTGGATGCAAACCAGCAGCCGGTTACCGATGGCACCGAGGGCGAACTGGCCGTGCGCGGTCCCAACGTGATGCTGGAATACCTGAACAACCCGGAGGCCACTGCGGGCACCTTCACCGCGGACGGCTGGCTGCGGACCGGTGATCTGGGGCGCATTGACGGAGACGGCTATGTCTTCGTGACTGGACGCTTGAAAGAGCTGATCATCAAAGGCGGCGAAAACATCGCACCGCGCGAGATTGACGAGGCGCTTTATTCGCACCCCGACGTGATCGAGGCCGCCGCTTTTGCCCGCCCCTGCAAAAGCTACGGTGAAACGGTCGAGGCCGCGGTCAAAATCCGCGACGGTTCCAGCCTGACACCGCTGGAGCTGATCGAAATCTGCCAGTCCGTACTGGGCCGGTTCAAGTCGCCGGACGAGATCCACATCCTGCCGGACCTGCCCAAAGGGCCGTCAGGAAAGATCCAGCGCAACAAAATCCTTGGGGAAATCACCAACAGCTGAACTCCCCAACACCCCTCGCCCGCAAGGTTATAAAAAGGTCAGCGTTTCTGCCGCGCGGCAGCGCGGCGCCGGGCCCAACGGGCGCGGGGTCTCCGTCAGGAGATCCGGCAACGGGCGGGAGTACGGCATCGCAGCCGCTCACGCCAGATGAAAGGACAAAAACGGTTCTGCCCCGTCCGCGTCACGGATCCAGCGGGCCTTGATCCCGAAAATTTCCGATACCGTTTCCGGGTTCAATGCTCTCTGCGGGGTGCCCAGCGCCACCAGGCGTCCGCCCGACAGCACCGCCACCCGGTCGCACATCAGCGCCTGATTCAGATCGTGCAGTGCCACGACGGTGGTCACCTTCAGGTTCCGGATGCAGTTCAGGATCGACAGCTGGTGATGAATATCCAAGTGGTTTGTCGGCTCGTCCAGCAGCAGCAGCCCGGGCCGCTGCGCAAGGGCGCGGGCGATGTGCAGCCGCTGCCGCTCGCCGCCGGACAATGTGGCCCATTCGCGGCTGGAAAAACCCTCCATTTCCACTGTCTTCAGCGCGTTTTCAACATGCAGGCTGTCTTCGCCGCTCCAAGGTCTCAACGCTGACAGCCAGGGCGTCCGCCCCAGTTCCACCACCGACCGTGCGGTGATGCGCTCGGCAGTATCGGCCTGCTGTTCGACAATCGCGGTCCGCTGGGCGACCTCTCTGCGCGTCAGCTGCGCCAAGGGTTTTTCCGCCAGCAGAACCTCGCCATGCGATGGGCGTGCCAACCCCGCCAGCAGCCGCATCAGCGTGGATTTCCCGGACCCGTTCGGACCGACCAGCGCCAGGGTCTCACCCGGCTGCACCGTCAATGAGACATCAGACAACAGCAGCTTGCCGCGGATGGAGTAAGACAGGCTGCGGGCTTCGATCTTCATCGCGCAGCCCTTCTTCCGCGCACCAGGATCACCGCAAAGGACGGCGCGCCGATCAGGGCTGTAACAACGCCGATGGGCAGCACCTGGCCAGGGATTATGATCCGGGACACGATGTCTGCGCCAATCAGGAACACCGCCCCGGTCAGCGCCGCGGCCGGCATCAGCCTGCGATGCCCGGGACCAACCAGGAACCGCGCCGCATGCGGGATCACCAGGCCGACAAAGCCGATCGAGCCGACAATCGACACCATCACCGCTGTGGTCAGCGCGGTGGCAAAGATCAGGATAACTTGCACCCGCCGCACCGGAATGCCCAGCGAGGCTGCTGAATCGGTGCCAAAGGTAAAGGCATCCAGCGCCCGCGCATGGAACCGGCAGACGACCCAGCCCGCCAGCGCCAGCGGCACTGCCAGCCACACGTCCGGCCAGCGCACCCCGCCCATATTGCCCATCAGCCAGAACATGATGCCGCGGGCCTGATCGGCGTTGGCGGATTTGGCGATGATGAAGGCCGTCAGCGCGTTGAACAGCTGCGAGCCTGCAATACCGGCCAGCACGATTTGCGCTGCCGCAGCGCGGCTGCCGCCGGCCCCGGCGGCCCGGGCCAGAACGGCAACAAAGCCAAAGGCCAGCAGCGCGCCGTTAAAAGCCCCAAAGGACAACGACAGCGCACCGCCGCCAAGCCCTGCAATGGTCACCGCAACCGCCCCGGTCGAGGCGCCGGCGGAAATGCCCAGGATATAGGGGTCTGCCAGCGCATTGCGCAGCAGGGCCTGCAGCACCACGCCCGCCACCGCCAGCGCCGCCCCGCAGGCCCCCGCCACAAGCGCACGCGGCAGCCGGTAACTCCAGATAATGCCTTGATCTATCGGATCAACCGGCAGCCCTGCCCCGGCCAGCTTATTGGCCAGAACCGACAGCACAAGGTCAGGCGCAAGCGCGGTTTCCCCGATCATTGCGCCTGCCAGAACCGCCGCAATCAGCACCGGCAAGGCCAGGCACGCGCCCTTGACGCCCTGCCATGTGATTGCAGCGGCTGCACTCACTGGCTGGTGCCGATCACGCTGAGTTCAGCAGCCAGATCCTCCAGCGCCGGAATGGCACGGATGGTGGCATCCATCGCCTGGGCGTCCATCACAACGATACGGTTGTTCTTGACTGCATCCATCTGGCTCGCCACCGGATCATTGCGCAGGAAGTCCAGCTTCTTTTCATAGTCATCCGCGGCAAAGCGGCGGCGGTCCATGCGGGCAATCACAATCACCGTCGGATTGGCCTTGGCGATGGTCTCCCAGCCGACTGTCGGCCATTCCTCGTCGGTCTCAACGACATTACGCAGGCCCAGCTGCTGCATCATGTAGCCTGGCGCGCCCTTCTGGCCGGCCACAAACGGGTCGCTTTCCATCTCGGGCGACGAGAACCAGAACACGGCAGAGGCATCTTCCAGCGCGACCTGCTGCGCCTTGGCAACCGCCGCAGCCTCGCGCGCCTTGTAATCGGCAACCAGTTCGGCGCCCTTTTCAGCCTCGCCAAAGATCGCCGCCAGTTCTTCGATCCCCTGATACAGGCTGCCGGTGGTGAACATCTGCGTGCGGGTGCCGTCACCGCCGGTGGTGTTGTCCTTGCCGACGCAATCGGCGGGCATCACATAGGTCGGAATGCCGAGGTCATGAAACTGCTCGCGCTTGGCTACGACGCCTTCGGGGCCGACGTGCCATTCGTATTGCGCTGCCACCAGACCGGGGCGTTTTGCCACGACGCTTTCAAAGCTTGGGTCGTTGTCGGCCAGACGGTCGATCTTGGCATTCATGTCTGCGTATTCGGGCAGCACGTCGTTGAACCAGACCGAGGTGCCCAGCACCTTATCGCCCAGCCCCAGCGCATAAAGCACTTCGGTCGCCGCCTGGCCAACCGTTACCGAAGACGCTGCCGGCGCCTCGAAGGTGACCGACTGGCCGCAGTTTTCTATGGTCAGCGGAAAGGTTTCGCCGGCCGCCGCAGCCTGTGCGGCAGCGATGAAGGAAAGGCCGATCAGGCCGGAACGCAAAAACATGATATTCGATCTCCATGTGTCAATGACCGGAGAACGGGTGAAAGGGCATTGACCGGTAAGGCTGAGGGTCTGGCCCCCGCTTGCGGCACCGGAAAACGGCGGCGCATCTTACCGGCAACCTCCCCGGACAACCCCGCCCGGTGTCTTTCGGTTTTCACCGGCAGGTCTCCTGACTGGCGGGTCAATGACTGTGCCGTCTTCCCGGACCGTTTGGTCCAGTGACGTCATGGCACAGCTCTCGCCGCCTACAGTTGCGGGGGCAGTTCCGTTTGGCGCCGGCAGGCACCGCGGATTCCCTCTTAGCCCTTTCGGGACCGGTAAAGCGCGGGTAGCGCATCCCTTTCGTTGCGGCAAGAAAAAGTTTTGATGCAGAGGGAATTCTGCAAACCGGGCGCAGCCAGAGCAACTGGGCTGCGTCTTGTCCGGATGACGGCCCTGCCCGGTTATTCAACCACGATCAGATCGGTATCCATCGCCTTGAGCATGTCCTTGATGGCCTGCGGCGGCTGCGCGTCCGTATAGAAGACCTCGAATTTTGTATCCTTGCCGACCGACACCGGTGCGCGCTTGTTGAACTTGTCATGATCGGCCACAACAATCCGGACCTGCGCATTGGCCGCCGCGACACGGGCCAGGTTTGCCTCTTCGAGATCATGCAGCATAAAGCCCAGTTCGGCATTGATCGCCCCGGCCGAAAAGATGGCAAACTGCACGTTCAGCCGCCGCACCAGATCCAGCGCTTCGGCCCCGAAAGCACCGCCGTCATGCGGGCGCAGCTCGCCGCCCGCCAGAAACACCCGGTTGTTGTTGCGCGATGCCAGCGCATGTGCCACCAGCACGGAATTGGTCACCACAAAGAGGTTCGACCGCTGCCGCAGCTCCTGCGCCACATAAGCGGTGGTGGAGCCGACATCCAAAAAGACCGAATCCCCGTCGCTGATGGTCTTGGCAACCTCGATGGCCAGACGCTGCTTTTCTGAGGCGTGTGTGTCCATCCGGTTTTGCAGCGGCAGCTCGTTCACATCTTCAACCAGATGCACCCCGCCGTGCACCTTGCGGACCGCTTGGGCATCCTCCAGCGTGCGGATATTGCGCCGGATGGTTTCATTGGACACACCCAGCCTGCCGGCCAGATAGCTGACCCGGCAGGACCCGCCTGCCTGCTGCAGCGCCCGCAGGATTTCCTCTTCGCGCTGATTGGTGGTTTTGCGGCTTTTGGTCATTGGGCCTCCTGTTGTGTTGCTACGCCAGAAAGCCACAAAAAACAACACATGAGGCCTCGGATACCGCGCCTGTTCGCCTCAAAACGCACTTTCCTCGAGGTGATTGTGGCTTATTGTGGTTTTTTATTGACTGATCGGCACAATCGCCGCACCATCATAACAGCCGACGCCAAGAATCGCACAAAATGCCACATATCAGGGAATTCCTTATGCTGAGAAACTTCAACGCTTTGGGAGCCGTGGCGCTGACAGCCGCCGTTTCCGCTTCATCCGCCTGGGCCGCCGAGTCCTCCGACCCCATTAAACTGACCTTGCACGACTGGTCCGGCCAGTTGATCAACACCAAGATCATGGGCAGCATCCTGCAGGAGGCAGGGTATAACATCGAATATGTCCAGGCAGACTATATCGCGCAGTTTGCCGGGCTGAAGACCGGCGATCTGCATCTGGCGATGGAAATCTGGGAGACCACCGGGCGCGAGGCGCTGGACGACGCAACCGCTTCGGGCAAAGTTGTCAATGCCGGCGAAACCGGACTGATGGCGATCGAGGAATGGTGGTACCCCCCTATATGAAAGACCGCTGCCCCGGCCTGCCCGACTGGCAGGCGCTGAAGGACTGCGCCGAGGAATTCGCAACTGCGGAAACCTCGCCCTACGGGCGCTATGTCGGCGGCCCGGTCACCTGGGGCGGTTTTGACGAGGAACGCGTCGAGGCGCTGGAGCTGGAATTTGAAGTGGTTCACGCAGGCACCGACGCCGCACTGTTTGCCGAACTGGAATCCGCCTATCAGCGCCAGGACCCGATTGTCCTGTGGGTATATGTGCCGCACTGGGCGCCAGCCAAATACGACGGTGAATTCGTGGAGTTCCCGCCCTATTCCGCGGAATGCTACGCCGATCCTGCGGCGGGGGTGAACCCGGATCTGGCCTATGATTGCGGCAAGCCGCGCGGCCCGATCTGGAAAGCCGCTTGGGCAGGGCTGCCGGAAAAATGGCCGGGCGCCTATGAGATCGTGCAGTCCTACCAGATTACCAACGAAGAGATGAGCGCCATGGTCGGCAAGGCTGATCTGGACGGCGTTGATATCGATACAGTGGTGTCGGATTGGATGGCCGCAAACAAGGACCGCTGGTCCGGCTGGATCAGCAACTGATCTCACTCCCGGGGCTGCTGCACGCTCTCAGGCAGCCCCGGCCTTTTCCCCTGCCCCGTCAATCAACCCGGCCGCATTCCGCGGACCGGTTCAGGAACCGCATTGATGACCCCCAAGACCAAACTCTCCTGCCGCAATATCTGGAAGCTATATGGCGCCAATACCACGGCGTTTTTGAACGGCAACCCGTCCCCCAGCGGCGCGGAGATCCGCAACGCGGGTATTATCGGTGCTGTGCGCGATGCCCGTATCGACATTGCCGAAGGCGAGATTTTTATCATCATGGGGCTGTCCGGGTCCGGCAAATCGACCCTGGTGCGCTGCCTGTCGCGGCTGATCGAACCCACCGGTGGCCAGGTGCTGTTTGACGGCGTGGATCTGCTGACCGCCAGCGCGCGTGAAATGATCGAAATCCGCCGCCACAAGATGGGCATGGTGTTCCAGCACTTTGCCCTGCTGCCGCATCTGACCGTTTTGCAAAACGTGAAGTTCCCGCTGACAGTTCAGGCCGCCCCCAAAGCCGAGGCGGAGGCCAAGGCCCGCGAGGTGGTGGAACTGGTCGGCCTCAAGGGCCGCGAGGATTATTACCCGCGCGAGCTGTCCGGCGGCCAGCAGCAGCGCGTCGGCATCGCCCGCTCGCTGGTGACGGAACCGGATCTGTGGTTTCTGGACGAGCCGTTCTCGGCGCTGGACCCGCTGATCCGCCGCGAGATGCAGGACGAGTTCCTGCGCCTGCAGGCCCGCTTGCACAAAACCATCGTGTTTATCACCCACGACTTTGAGGAAGCGGTGCGCCTGGCCGACCGTATCGCCATCATGAAGGACGGCGAAATCATCCAGATTGCCACGCCCGAGGAACTGGTGCTGAACCCGGCCACGGATTATGTCGCTGAATTCACCCGCCACATCCCGCGCTCCAAAGTGCTGACGGTGGCGGCATCATGACCCCCGACACCGGCGGCGAAGGCGACCCGGTGCTGCAATCAGCGCGGGTATCGGAGGTGGCCGAGCAGATTATCGCAGCGGACGCGCCGCGCCCCGTCAGTGACGGCAGCGGCCGGATCGTCGGCAGTATCGGCCGCCAGGCTGTTGCCCGGGTGCTGTTTGGAACGGGAGACGCAGCATGAAGCCGCGCCTGCCGGCACAGGCCGCCACCGCCTGGGGGCTGGTGCTGGCCACCATCCTGCTGGGCTGGTTCGGCCGCGACCTGGCAAAGGCGCTGGATGCGCGCTGGCTGATCAAATGGCCCCTCCGGATGGGTGATCCCGTTCAAAACCCATATCTCCGCAGGCATGACCTGGCTGGTCGAAGATGCGGACCATAGGCCCGGTGTCTTTCACCGATGCCACCCGCGCTCTCGCCTGGCTGATTGAGCAACCCTATGAGCTGATGCTGAGCCTGCTGGCGCATGGGTTTCTATTGGGTTTCCGGCCCGGACCAGCAGATCCTGCTGCCTGCCATCAGCTGGATTGCCGTCACCGCTGCAGCTGTTGCGCTGGGGCATTACTGCCGCAGCTGGGGGCTGGCGGCGCTGGTCGGGGCCTGTTTTGCCTACCTTTGCCGTTTTCGGGCAGTGGGACAGTGCCATGTGGACGCTGGCCTCGGTGGTCATCGCGGTGCCGATCGGTGCGGTCGGCGGGCTGCTGGCAGGCATTTGGGCTTACCGCCATCCGCTGGGCGAGCGCATCCTGTCGCCTGTTCTGGACCTGATGCAGACCATTCCGATCTTCGCCTATCTGGTGCCGATCCTGTTCATGTTCGGCTTTGGCCCCGTTTCGGCGCTGGTTGCCACCATAATCTATGCCACCCCGCCGATGATCCGCATCACCATTATGGCGCTGAAGGCGGTGGACCCGGAGATCCTCGACTTCGGGCGGATGGCAGGCACGACACAACGCCAGCTGATGTGGCGGGTGCTGGTGCCCTCGGCCAGCCAAAGCCTGATGGTGGGCGTCAATCAGGTCATTATGCTGTCGCTGAACATGGTGATCATCGCCTCGATGATCGGCGCGGGAGGGCTAGGCTTCGACGTGCTGGCCGCGCTGCGCCGTCTGGATATCGGCGCCGGTTTTGAGGCAGGCATTGCCATTGTGGTGCTGGCCGTCGCCGTGGACCGGCTGAGCCAGGCATTGCAGAGCGGATGGGCCAGGTTCACCACACGCCGCCCGGAACCTTCGCCGCCCGGCACAAGCGCACGGTGCTGGTGCTGTCCCTGCTGGCCGTCACCTGGGTTCTTGGCCGCTTCTCGCGCTGCTGCTGGACTATCCGGCCAGCCAGACCATCACCACCGGCGATTTCTGGAACGATACCGTCAAATACCTGAATGTGAATTACTTCGACATGTTTGAGGCCGTGAAAGTCTTCTTCCTCCACTGGTTCATGCTGCCGATCAAGAAGATCCTGCTGGGCCTTCCCTGGCCCTGGGCCATCGCCATGCTGACGCTGCTCGGCTGGCGCGCGGGCGGCTTCGGGCTCGCGCTGCTGTGCGGCGGGCTGTCGCTGCTGATCGTGGTCAGCGGCCTGTGGACCAAGGCAATGGTGACGGTCTATCTTTGCGGTGCCTCGGTTATCCTGGCCACGCTGATCGGTGTGCCGCTGGGGGTTCTGGCGGCGCTCAACCGGCGCGCGGGCATCGCCCATCAACCTGCTGATCGACACGCTGCAGACACTGCCCAGCTTTGTTTACCTGATCCCGGTGGTGATGCTGTTCCGGGTCGGCGATTTTACCGCGCTGATCGCCATTGTGCTCTATGCGCTGGCACCGGCAGTTCGCTATGCGGCCCACGGCATGCGCAGCGTCAGCGGCGAGCTGATCGAGGCAGGGCAGGTCTCGGGCTGCCACCAAATGGCAGCTTCTGCGCCTGGTGCGCCTGCCGTTGGCGCTGCCGGAGATCCTGCTGGGCATCAATCAGACCATCATGCTGGCGCTGTCGATGCTGGTGATCACCGCGCTGGTCGGCACCCGCGACCTGGGCCAGGAAGTTTACATTGCGCTGACCAAGGCCGACACCGGCCGCGGCCTGGTGGCAGGTCTTGCCATCGCCTTTATCGCCATCATCGCCGACCGGCTGGTCAATGCCGGTGCCCGCGGCGCCCGCATCCGCTTTGGACTGGAGAGCTGAGCATGAGCCAATCCGATCTGCTGAACCGCATCCGCGCCCTGCCGATCTGGCAAGGTGAAATAGACGTCAAACCGCTCGACGGCGGTATCACCAATGTGAATTGCCTGGTCCAGGACAGTGCCGGCAAATACGTGGTGCGCGCGGGCGATGACATCCCGCTGCATCAGGTGATGCGCTTTAATGAGCTGGCGGCCAGCCGTGCAGCCCATGCCGCCGGCCTGTCGCCCGCGGTGGTGCACACCCAAGACGGCCTGACGGTGCTGGAGTTCATCGAAAGCCGCACCCTGACTGAAGCGGACGTGCGCGGCCCGGCCATGCTGCCGCGGGTGCTGGAGCTGGTGAAATCCTGCCACCGCGATGTGCCTCGGCATTTGCGCGGCCCGGCACTGGTCTTCTGGGTCTTTCATGTGATCCGCGATTATGCCGCGACGCTGCAGGACCAGAACAGCCCGTATGCGCCGCTGGCGACAGAACTGGCTGGCATCGGCAACGGCCTGGAACAGGCCGCCGGCCCCTTCGACATCGTCTTTGGCCATAACGACCTGCTCTGCGGCAATTTTCTGGACGACGGACAGCGGCTTTGGCTGATCGACTATGACTATGCCGGTTTCAATTCGCCGCTGTTCGACCTGGGCGGGCTCGCCTCTAACAACGGGCTGTCGCAGCAGCAGGAACTCTGGCTGCTGGAAACCTATTTCGAAGCACCGGTGACGGACACGCTGCTGCACCGCTACAGCGCCATGAAATGCGCCTCGCTGCTGCGGGAGACCATGTGGAGCATGGTCTCGGAAATCACTTCAGAAATCGACTTTGACTATGCGGCTTACACCGCCGGAAACCTCGCGCGCTTCCGCGCCGCACTTGACGACTTTCAAAACACCTGAGGACTGACATGACCGAACTCCCCTCAACTGCCAAGGCAGTCATCATCGGCGGCGGCATTATCGGCTGCTCAACAGCCTATCACCTGGCCAAACTGGGCTGGACGGATACCGTTCTGCTGGAGCGGAAAAAGCTGACCTCGGGCACCACCTTCCACGCCGCCGGGCTGGTCGGGCAGCTGCGCTCAAACGCCAATATCACCCAGCTCTTGGGCTATTCGGTCGACCTTTATAACAAGATTGAGGAAGAAACCGGCCTGGGCACAGGCTGGAAAATGAACGGCGGGTTGCGGTTGGCCTGCAACGAGGAACGTTGGACCGAAGTGAAGCGTCAGGCCACCACCGCGCATTCCTTTGGTCTGGAGATGGAGCTGCTGACCCCCAAGGAGGCGCTGGACTTGTGGCCGCTGATGGATATCTCCGACGTGATCGGCGCCGCCTTCATGCCCACCGACGGCCAGGCCAACCCGTCCGACATCACCCAGGCGCTGGCCAAGGGCGCACGGATGGCCGGGGCGAAGATATTTGAGGACACCAAGGTCACCGATATCGAGATCAAGGACGGCAAAATCCGCGCCGTGATCACCGAACATGGCCGGATTGAGTGTGAAAAGGTGATCTGCTGCGCCGGTCAATGGACCCGCACTTTTGCCAAGCGGTTTGGTGTCAACGTGCCGTTGGTGCCGATGGAGCACCAGTATATGGTGACCGAGCCGTTCGAGGGCGTGCCGTCCAACCTGCCCACCCTGCGCGACCCCGACCGGCTGACTTATTACAAGGAAGAAGTCGGCGGGCTGGTGATGGGCGGCTACGAGCCGAACCCGATCCCCTGGGCCCAGGACGGCATCCCCCAGGGCTTCCACTACACGCTGCTGGACAGCAACTTCGACCATTTCGAGCAACTAATGGAACAGGCGCTTGGCCGGGTCCCGGCGCTGGAACATGCCGGTATCAAGACGCTGACCAACGGGCCGGAAAGCTTTACTCCGGACGGTAACTTCATCATCGGCGAGGCGCCTGAGCTGCAGAACTTCTTTGTCGGCGCGGGTTTCAACGCCTTCGGCATCGCCGCGGGCGGCGGTGCAGGTATGGCGCTGGCGGAATGGGTGAAGAACGGCGAGCCGCCGTTCGACCTGTGGTCCGCCGATATCCGCCGCTTTGGCCGCCCGCATTTCGACACCGACTGGGTCCGCACCCGAACAGTCGAGGCTTACGGCAAGCACTACACCATGGCCTGGCCGCATGAGGAACACGACTCCGGCCGCCCCTGCCGCAAGTCGCCGCTTTATGACACTCTGAAGAGCCAGGGCGCCTGTTTCGGCGAGAAGCTCGGCTGGGAGCGCCCCAACTGGTTCGTCGATACCGCCAAAGGAGAAACGCCAAAGGACGTCTACAGCTTTGGCCGCCAGAACTGGTTCGAGGCGGTGGGCCGCGAACATAAGGCCGCGCGCGAAGCCGCGGTGCTGTTCGACCAGACCTCATTCGCCAAATTCGCGCTGAAAGGCCCGGATGCGCTGGTCGCGATGAACTGGATCTGCGCCAATAACGTGGACAAGCCGGTGGGCGCGCTGATCTACACCCAGATGCTGAACAACAAAGGCGGTATCGAATGCGATCTGACCGTGGGCCGGGTGGCGCATGACGAATTCTACATTGTCACCGGCACCGGCTATGCCACCCATGATTTCGACTGGATCCACCGCAACATCCCCGATGGCATGAACTGTCAGCTGTTCGACATCACCTCATCGAACGCGGTGCTGTCGCTGATGGGGCCGAAAGCGCGCGACATCCTTGCCGCTGTCACCCGCGACGATGTATCAAACGACGGTTTCAAGTTCGGCACCATCCGCACCATCGGCATCGCTGGCTGCCCGGTGCAGGCGCTGCGCGTCACCTATGTGGGTGAGCTGGGCTGGGAGCTGCACCTGCCGGTGGAATACGCCCAGACCGTCTACAATGCGCTGATGGAAGCCGGGCTTCCGCAGGGGCTGATCAACGCCGGCTACCGCGCTATTGAGTCCCTGCGCCTGGAAAAAGGCTACCGCGCATGGGGAGCTGATATCGGGCCGGACCACACCCCGTTTGAAGCCGGGCTGGGCTGGGCAGTGAAGCTGAAGCAGGACATGCCCTTCAAGGGCCGTGCCGCCGCCGAAACGCAAAAAGCCAAGGGTGTGAAGAAGATGCTCGCCTGCTTTACCGCTGATCCCGGTGTGGTGCTGTTAGGCCGCGAAACCATCTACCGGAATGGCCAGCGGGTCGGCTGGCTCAGCTCGGGCGGCTATGGCTACACGGTGGGGCAATCCATTGGTTACGGCTATATCCGCAACTCAGATGGCGTTGATGCAGAATATGTGCTGAGCGGGGACTACGAGCTGGAAGTCGCAACTGAGAGAGTGCCCTGCAAGGTGCAGCTCAGCCCGCTCTACGACCCGTCGATGAGCCGGGTGAAGGCCTGAGGCGGCACGCCTGGGCGGGGCGAAACCACTGGGTTACTGCCCCGCCCGTCCGCGCTGGTTTCGCCGGGACGCCCCAGGACACTGGCACATCCCCCGGCTGGCAAGATCAGACTGCGTGCCAGAGCTGGAACAGCAGCCCCGCGGAAAAAGCTCCGCTGAGCGATAGGCCAAGGTACAGCGCAAAGACTTGCGGACGTGCCAGCGCCCACACGGCCATCGCTGCGGGGATCGAGGTCACGCCACCGGCCACCAGAAAGGCAAGGCCTGCCCCTGGTGCCATACCCTGCTCGATCAGCCCGCCGACCAGCGGCAGCGCCGCATAACCGTTCAGATAGGCCGGGACACCAATCAGCGTTGCTGTAATGATCGGCAGCAGCCCTTCACCGCCCAGGGCGGAGGTCACTGTTTCCGCCGGGATCCAAGCCAGCATCAGGCTTTCCAGAATAAAGGCCAGCAGCAGCCATTTGGCCAGGAACAGCGTTGTGGTCCAGGCGGTTGCGGCAAATTTTGCCCGGCGCTCAGCCTCGGTCCAGAATGCCCAGACCACCGGCTTGGGCGCGCGCAGCTTTGCTCCGCCGCAGCCGCCGTTTCCGACACCGTCACGCAACGCATCCTTCAAGGCGCCGCTCTGGTTCAGCAAATGGACAACCAAGCCGCCAAAAATGCCAAGACCCACTGCGGCTGCGGTTTTGGCCACCGCGAATTCAACACCCAAAACTCCGGCGGTCAGAAAGAACATCGAGGGATCCATGATCGGCGACGCCAGCCAGAACGCCATGACGGCGGACAACGGTACCCCCATCGACAGAAGTGCCGCAATAAGCGGGATCACCCCGCAGGAGCAGAACGGCGACAACCCGCCCGCCAGAGCGCCGAGCGCAATCATCAGAAGCGGTTTACCGGTAAAAGCCTTGGCAACCAGATTGTCCGCGCCAGTAGCGCCAGCCCAGGCCGCGATGGCAATGGAGAACAGCAGATAAGGTGCCGTATGCGCCAGCGCGGCCCCGGCAAAGACAGCACTGCCTGCAGATTGCGCCGGATCAAAAATGGCCAGCAGCAGCAGGATTGCGGCGGAGGCGAACCAGACCCGCTGCTGTTGGAAGAACCGCCAGACGGATGCGCCTGGTCTTGGGGGAATGTTCGTTGCGTTTGCCATTTTTTATATCACCGGTTTTATAGTTGTTTCAGATCGCAGAAAAGAATTGTTCACCTCATGCGACCTCCTCCTTGGCTGACAGGGTCACGCCCGTGCAGCATTCGGATGTCAGGAAATTCACCACGCCCAGCATGACGGGGTAATCAACCCGGTTGAACACTTCACGCCCGCGCTTATCCTGCACAACCAGCCTGGCATCCACCAGTGCCGACAGATGATGCGCCAGCGTGGAGGGCGCCAAACCCAGATGTTCGGCAATCTCGCCGACCCGCAGCCCGTCCTCGCCTGCTTTGACCAGCAGGCGGAAAATGGCCAGACGGGCATCGTGGCCAAGGGCAGCAAGGGCGCGGGCGTTGTGGCTTGATATTGTCATGACGTCAAAATAACCACAAAACCGGTTATGTCAAGATGTGGACTATCACAAAGCATAAGCAATCTGCACCGCATACAGGGTCCGTCTCCCCTGCCCGCCACCCTGCGGTGGCATCAGGCCATGCAAAACCACGGCCTGACGGCTGATTTGCCCGGCCTAGCTGTTGGGCCGCACGCGGGCTGCGGTTTTGTTGGCAAAGGCCTCCAGCCGTTCACGCGCCGCCGGCTGCGTATTCACAACGCCGGCCACGACGGCTTCGGCATAAGCCGCATCCATGCCCGACATATTGTTCAAATGGCTGATCGCCGAACAGATGGCATAGTTGGTCAGCGGCAGGTTTTGCGCGACCTTATCGGCAAGCTCGACCGCCTTGTCGAAACTGGACCCTTCGGTGATGTATTGCGCCAGTCCCAGATCGACCGCTTCCTGCCCCTGATACACCCGGCCCGTCAGGATCATGTCAATCATCCGGTATTTGCCAATCATGTCGGACACCCGGATGGTGGCGCCGCCGCCGGTAAAAATGCCGCGCTGACCTTCAGGAAGCGCAAAATAAGTGGTCTGATCCATCACCCGGACATGGGCCGCGCTGGCCAGTTCCAGCCCGCCGCCGACAACCGCCCCCTGAAGGGCGGCAATGATCGGCACCCCGCCGTATTCCATCTTGTTGAAGGCCTCGTGCCAGCGCAGGCAGACATGCATGAAGTCATCCGGGCTGCGGTCTTCCTTCCAGTGCTCCACCAGATCCAGGCCAGCACAGAAATGGTCGCCCGCGCCTGCCAGCACCACCGCCTTTACGCCATTGCGATGCGCACCGCTGAAAAAGCAGATGAGTTCCTCAATCGTGGCAGCATCCAGCGCATTTCGCTTGGACGGCCGGTTGAGCGAGACAATAAAGACACCATTGTCCCGCTGTTCGATGGCGAGCTTTTCATAGGTTTGCGAACTGGCAGCTTGCGACATTGTTCTGGCCTTTTCCTTACTGTCCGGCCCCTGTCCAGGCCGGGAATTTCCATTGTTCAGATTTCGAAACCGGCATCGAACAGGCTTTTGCTGCCGTCGATGATCCGGGCGCTTTCGGTTCCGCATTCCACAAGAATATGCTGTGCGTAAAACACTGCGGTGGCGATTTTCTGTGTCATGAAGGCTGTGTCTTCGCCCTGTTCCAGCTTGGATTCAGCAGCCAGGACTGACCTGCCCAGCTGCCAGCCCGAGGCAAGATTGCCTGCCAGCATCAGAAAGGGAACACCGCCGGCATAGGCCGCATTGGGGTCGTTGGGCGCGGTCTCCAGAAGCCAGGCAAGGCTGGTCTCAAACGCGCGGCGCGCCTGCCCCAGCCGGTCTGCAACCAGCTGCGCCTTCGCGCTGCCCTTGCGCAAGTCCGCCTCAATCGACAGGATCATGCCGGCAAAGCGGCGGGCGGTCTTGCCACCGTCCCGCAGCACTTTGCGGCCCAGCAGATCATTGGCCTGGATCGCCGTCGTGCCCTCGTAGATCGGCAGGATCCTGGCATCCCGATAAAATTGCGCAACCCCGGTTTCTTCGATGAACCCCATGCCGCCATGAACCTGCAGGCCCATAGAGGTGACTTCCACAGACCGTTCCGTGCAGTACCCCTTGACCAGCGGCACCAGAAATTCGGCCATCTCCGACGCCTCGCGGGCCTGTTCGGCCTCGGCGTGCTGCGCCAGGTCCAGCCATCCTGCAGTGGCCATCGCCAAAGCCCGCCCGCCTTCGACCAAGGCCCGCATCCGCAGCAGCAACCGCCGCACATCCGGATGCTGAAGGATCGGCACAGCCTCCTTGGAGCTGCCGTCAACCGGGCGGCTCTGCACCCGCTCCTGCGCATAGCGCAAGGCGTGCTGATACGCGCGTTCCGATACGGCAACCCCCTGCACGCCCACAGAAAACCGGGCAGCCCGCATCATCACGAACATATATTCAAGGCCCCGGTTTTCCTCTCCCACCAGAAAACCGGTGGCGCCGTCAAATTCCAGAACCGCGGTCGGGCTCGCCCTGACGCCCAATTTATGCTCAATACTGACACATTGGACGGTATTGCGCCGGCCAAGCGATCCGTCTTCTTGGACCAGGAATTTCGGCACAATGAACAGACTCAGCCCCTTTGGGCCGACCGGGGCATCAGGGGTTCTCGCCAAAACAAGATGAACGATGTTTTCGGTCAGGCTGTGCGCGCCATAGGTGATGAAGATCTTTGTTCCGCTGATCGAATACGCACCATCCGCACCCGGTTCCGCCTTGCACCGCACGCGCCCCAGATCACTGCCCGCCTGGGGTTCTGTCAGGTTCATGGTGCCGGACCATCGGCCGGAAATCATCGGCTCGAGGTATCGCTTTTTTTGCGCGCCGGAGCCGGTAAGCAACAGCGCCTCAACCGCCCCGTCGGTTAAAAGCGGACACAGCCCGAAACTCAAATCCGCTGCGTTCAATATCTCCGTCGCAGCGGCCCCTGCGGCCCGCGGCAGCCCCATCCCGCCAAACTCCTCCGGGTGCGGCAGGCTTTGCCAGCCCATCCCGGCGTATTGCGCATAAGCCTGCAGGTATGGCTCGGGCATCACGACATTTTCACCGTCGAACCGCGCACCGGTGTCGTCTCCGGAGCCAGAAAGCGGAGCAACCACGTCCGAGCAAAAGCGCCCGAACCCTTCCAGCGCAGCCTGGACATCCCCGGTTTCGATCCCGGCATAAGCCGCCAGAGATGCAACCCCGGGCCAGTCAGACAAATGCTCGATATTGAACATGATATCGCGAACCGGCGCCTGATAGGTCATTTTGTTGCTCCGAATTTGGGTTCCTTCACGCCACCTACGTGTTGTTTGACAGCGCTTCCACGTCCATATGGGACAAAACCCTTTCCAAAAGTGACAACTGGCACTGGCAATCAATGAAAAGGCCGGTTCGGACCCCTTTAGGGGCGTTGATGATGTGACCGCCCCCCGACGGCATCACTGTGCCAAGGTGGGTCTGCAACGATCCACAAGGGAGAGCGGTCATGTCAGAGATTATCACGGTCGGGCTCGATCTGGCGAAGAATGTGTTTCAGGCCCTCGGGGCAGATAGAGCGGGGCAGCCTGTTCTGCGCAAGAAGCTGCGGAGGGATCAGGTGCTGGCTTTCTTCAGCGGGTTGCAGCCCTGTGTTGTCGTCATGGAAGCCTGTGGCGGTGCTCATTTCTGGGGTCGTAAGATCGGCAAGCTGGGTCATGATGTAGGGCTCATCCCACCCGCCTACGTGAAGCCCTTTGTCAAACGCCAGAAAATGATGCAGCCGATGCCGAGGCGATCTGCGAGACCGCGCTGCGTCCGACGATGCGCTTTGTGCCTGTGAAAGGCGAAGAGACGTAGGGTGCGGCGATGGTGTTCCGCGTGCGTGGGCTTCTGATCCGGCAGCGGACCCAGGCCATCAATGCACTGTAAGGGAATTTGAGCGAGTTCGGACAGGTCGCGCCACAGGGGGCGGCCAACGCGTCGAAGCTGATTGCAATCGTCGAAGCCCCGGAAAGCGGCTTGCCAGCCGATGCCATCCCCACACTCAAGGTGCTGATCGCGGCCCTGCCCCAGTTGGAGGCAGAGATTGTCAAGCTCGATGCCGAGATCGCCCGCCGGGCCAAGGAAAACGACGTGGCGCGCCGCCTGATGACGGTGCCGGGCATCGGCCCGCTGATCGCTACGGCCATCGCGACCCTTGCGCCGCCGCCCGAGACGTTCCGCAAGACCCGCGATTTTGCGGCATGGCTCGGCCTCACGCCCCGCCAGCATTCGACAGGCGGCAAGCAGCGGCTTGGGGCCACTACGACCCTCCCGGGACATTGCGTGCCGCAATGCCCTGCCGGGCAGTGGATAGGCGAGCGGTCTCTCAGGCGGTTGCTGATCATTGACGCCAACAGCGTCATCATCAAACGTCACGTCCATGCTGCGGCCCGGCCGGGCACCTGGCTGGCTGGAATGCTGTCACGCAAGCCACCGGTGCTGGTGAGGGTGGCGCTGGCGAACAAGATGGCGCGGGTCGTCTGAGCCCCCTCTCGGGACATTGCTGCGCAATGCCCTGCCGGGCAGCGGATGGCCCGAGGCGGCGTCTACCAATCTCCGGCCGCGGTGGCATGAGCCAGCGGTAGGTCGCGAGGGCGCCGGAGCGTAAGAGGGCAAAGAGCAGTTTGGCGCAATAGTCGTGAGACGGGATCGGGAAAACCAGTGTGCAACAGAGTGCCCATGAGCACGCGGCTTTGATTTGGGGTCTGATCCGCGAACACCATACGGGCCCTGCGGCATGTGTGACGCCGCATACGAGGCCGGGTACATGTCAGCACCCGGTGACGCGCCAAGATCAACTCTGAAGTTACCTCTTGCGCAAGGGGCGGTTATACATGTTGCAGAACTCCCTCTTGAGGCCTGGCTCCCCCTTTCCCCTCTGAACTTAGGCGACGCGGACGATCTCGGCGGTACCGAGTGCGTTGAAGCGGTTGATGAGTGCGATGCGGATGTGGATTTCAGCGGTTTGGCGGTCGGGGTCTCTTGCGGCTATGCGCTCGCCGAATGCCTTCAAGCAGCGCATCTTTGCCTCGACCCGGCTCCGGGCGTGGTATCCCGTCCAGCGTTTCCGGAAGGCCCGGCCGTAGTGCCGGGTGGCGCGCAAGGTTTCGTTTCTGACCTGTGCCGCCGGGCAGTTTTCTTTCCACGGCTGGCCATTCTTGCGGATAGGGATAATCGGGACGGCCCACGCTTGATGATGGCGGAGTGGCAACGGCGCGTGTCATAGGCCCCGTCTGCAGTCACGCTGCCGATCTCTTCGTCCTTCGGACTCTGATCGAGCAGTTCCGGCAGGACCGGGCTGTCCACTGCCCGGCAGTGGTTTGCGCAGCATAACCACGAGAGGGGCCGTCGCGGCTGGGGGTGAATTCCCTCTCCTCAAATTTGCTTTGCAAATCGCCTGCCGGACAAGGGACAGCACGGATGTCAGACGTGGCAGCATCCATCGCAAGATGCACTTTGCGCCCCTCTCATTGATTGCTCTGTAATCAACTGCCGGGCAGCGATTGGCGCCGGTGGGCGATAGCCCAGAGCACTATGTGGGCGTTTGGTGTTGTCGTGTTTCCTCCATTCTTCGATGAGGATTTGCGCCTCGCGCAGGCTGTAGAAGATTTCGCCGTTCAAGAACTCGTCCCTGAACCGTGCGTTGAAGCTCTCGCAATATCCGTTCTCCCATGGAGACCCTGGTTCGATGTATGCGGTCTTCGCGCCAACAGCCTTGATCCAGTTCTGGACGGCCTGAGCAACAAACTCCGGACTGTTGTCTGAACGAATGAACGACGGCACCCCGCGCAGAATGAACAGGCCGCTCAGGACATTGATGACGGTGCCTGAGTTCAGCTTGCGATCCACACGGATGGCAAGACACTCCCGACTGTACGCGTCGATGATGTTCAGTGTCCGGAAGGCTTTTCCATCGTCAGTGCGGCAATGCACGAAGTCATATGACCAGACATGGCTGCGCCGTTGTGGCCGAAGACGCGCACACGATCCATCGTTCAGCCAGAGCCGTCCCTTTTTCGGCTGTTTCATTGGTACTTTCAGCCCCTCTCGCCGCCACAGCCTTTCGACCCGCTTGTCATTCACATGCCAGCCAGCGTCCCTCAGCAAAGCCGCAATCCGACGATAGCCATATCGACCGTATTGTCCCGCCTGCTCGATCATGCCGGCAGCCAATCGTTCTTCATCAGCGCGGCCTACTGGCACTTTGCGCTGCGTGGATCGATGCTGTCTCAGAACCCGGCATGCCCGGCGCTCCGGGATGTGCAGTTCAGCACGAACGCGATCAATGCAAGCGCGGCGGCGAGCGGGGCTTAGAAGTTTCCCTTCGCAGCTTCCGCCAAAATCAACTTGTCCAGCGTCAAGTCAGACACCGCCTTTCTCAGCCGTTCATTTTCCTTCTGAAGACGCTTCAGTTCTTTCAGCTGGTCCGTGCCCATTCCACCGTACCCTCAGCATCACGCTTGAACCAATGGCGCTGCGATGCTTCGATCTTCCAGCGATAAGACGTCTGTTCAGTCACACCAATCTGACGGATCGCATCCAGACGCGGCATACCTTGCCCAGTCAGAACCTCAACTTGCCGTAACTTCGTGACAATCTCCTCGGGCTTTGGCCGTTTGTTGGCCATGGTATTCCGCCGTTTTCCTAAACATAGCGGAGGACCACTTCAGTGGGGGAAGACCAGACTTGGAAGTCCACAGACTGGCGTTTGGAGAAACAGAAGGCGAAGAAACCGCTCAACTTGCTAAAGAGTTCCTCAGCCACCCGGGCACAATCTTGATCAGCGTCAAACGTGACGGGCAGGTTGCAAGCAACGTGCCGTTTGCGCCGTTCGTCTTCCCGCCTTTGCCATTCCCGACATTGATCAGCATCCGATCGCTGTCGATGTCAGTGACTTTGAGATTGCAAACCTCGGACGCACGGAGCCCGGTGCCATAGGAAATGCTCAGCGCCGCGCGGTACTTCAGCCCTGGGCCGGGCGCAACTCTCAGCAATTCGAACACTTCTTCGACGCTGAACACAACCGGCAGCTTCCGCGGCTCGGTATGGAAACGCAGGCATTGCTTCATGTCCGGTCGCTGGCACGTCGTTTCGAAAAAGAACCGCAGCCCGACCAGCCGCGCCTTATAGGTCGACGGGGTGACGTTCGTGTTCAACATGTGAAGCTGGTAAGCACGCAGATCTTCGGCGCTCGCAGTATCCGGTGATCGGCCTTTGAACTCGGCAAGGTATCGAACCGCCCGGATATGGGACTTCTGTGAGTTCTCGCCCAGCCCTTTGATCCGCATATCTTCGATCATTCGTTCACGCAAATGCGTGGTCTTGGCGTCCGCCATGGGACCCTCCTGTCATCAGATTGAGAAGATCCCAATCGACAGACAGGTTCGTCAGTTCGCAAAATGCACTCGGCCAAACGCAAAGCGGAACACCAGCCACAAGTAACATTGCCGCGGCAGCGGCTTCATCCTTGTCCGGCGACCTGCAAATTCCCACATCCAAAAATGCTGCGCGATGCGCGAATGGCCGGAATCGCCGCCGCGCCGCAGCACGAGAATCTGCGCAGATGCAGAAAAATTTGCGCTGCGAGCGCGCGCAGCGAAAAATTGCAATGACGCCAGGCAGCCTGTTTCGTTGAAAAGCTCTTTCTTGATTGACACATGAACTGCTGCTTCAATTCCCGTATCGAGCGGAGGGATTGATCATGTTGGGACCGAGGCAGGAAGCGCAAGGTGCGCTATTCTACGAGTTCTCCATTGAGGGTCATGTCCCTCAAGATCACCTATTGCGGTCCATTGACCGCATCGTCGATCTGAGCGACATCCGTCAGTATCTGGCTGATTTCTACAGCCATACAGGCCGCCCTCCGATTGATCCGGAGTTGCTGACCCGAATGCTATTGGTTGGCTATTGTTTGGGCATTCGGCCTGAACGGCGTTTGTGTGAAGAGGTGCATCTGAACCTGGCGTATCACTGGTTTTGCCGCCGCGATCTGACGGATGCTGTGCCGGATCATTCCACCTTCTCTAAGAACAGGCACGGTAGGTTCCGAGAAAGCAATCTGTTACGCCGCTTGTTGGAAGCGACGGCGGCGTGTAGCATCGCCGAAGGACTGGTCAGCGGCCAGCGCTTTGCAGCGGATGCCAGTTTGATTGAAGCGGACGCGAACAAACAAAACTCGACACCCAAGGAAGATTGGGATCACGGCACCATCACCCCCGACGACGCACCCCGTGCCGTGCGCGAGTATCTCGGCGCACTGGACGACGCGGCTTTTGGCGCAGCAACAAAGGCCGAACCAAAGTTCACGTCCCATTCCGGCCCGTCCAGCCAATGGACAGCAGCCCGCAAAGGCCCTGCGTTCTTTGCCTATTCCACCAACTATCTCATCGGCACAGATCACAGCATCATCGTGGACGTCGAAGCGACCCGGTCGATCAGAAAGGCAGAAGCGGGTGCTGTCCGCACGATGCTGGATCGGGTCAAAGGCGGGTTTGGCCAGCACCCGGAACGGATCATTGCGGACACGGCATACGGCTCCGGCCCGATGTTGGGCTGGCTGGTGGGTCGCAAAATCGCGCCACATATTCCAGTTATCGACAGGGCTGGCCGGACAGATGGAACCTGGACACGGGCTGACTTCGAATGGGATGCTGAGAACAATCAATACATCTGCCCCGAAGGTCAGGAACTGAAGCAGTTCCGCCGTAACTACTCCGATCCAAACAGGGGACCAACCGGCAAAGGTGTCGCAAAATACCGGGCGCTCAAGCTCACCTGCCAATCATGCCCATCAAAGGCCCGTTGTTGCCCCAGCATGGACTTCCGTTCCATCACCCGGGAAGAACACGAAGACGCCCGTCAGATTGCACGCGATATTGCAAAGACCAAACAATACGGAATCTCGATGAAGCTGCGAAAGAAGATCGAGATGCTCTTCGCCCATCTCAAACGCATCCTTGGCCTCGGACGGCTCCGATTACGTGGCCCATGCGGCGAAAATGACGAATTCCTACTCGCCGCAACCGCTCAAAACCTCCGCAAACTGGCCAAGATCTTTCCTGCACCGCAGCAAACCCGCAAAGCGTGATCAGAAAGGCGCCCGCACTCTGTTTCAGACGCTACTTTCTGCGCCAGCAACACGTTGTTTTTCAACAGAATCGGGACGGAACAGACGCCTAATAGTCGCCCCGAAATCGTCGAAGCAGACCTTCACCTTTTCTCACAAAGCCCGAAGCAAGCACAAGAAAGTTGTCATTAACTGGAACATTCAGTAACGGCGAGGTGAACCGGACTTTACTGGAACGGCGTTGCGCCATGCATTCGACGCTTTGCAGCGTCGGCAGATCCGCTCACCGAACCCTTCACTCCAGAACGCGGTGTTGCAGCGAAGGCACTGGCGCTCCCGCGGCACGTCTTCGCGGGCCGGAGCCACGAATACTTCATTTTGGCCGGTATTGGTCATGATTGGCCTGCCTCCATCATTAAGAGCCGCTCCTTTTGCCGTCTGTACTCAAACTGCTAGTCATGCCGTTCGCCATCCGGCTCTGATATTCCCAAACCAGAGTAAAGGTGCCGGATCTGAGCTTCGGAGACACCGTCGGATTGCATAACAAGGCGCACCATCGGATCGGCTAGCATTTCCTCGAAGAGGAACGTCGACAGTTCTTTTCCAGAAAGCTTGTCTTTGGCCCGGGCACTGTCGAGATCCGCCAATGAAACGGTCAGGCTCCTCGCCAGACCAGGATGTGATTTCCGGGGATGCAGATGCACCAGAACCGAAGCCTTCCAGGCTTGAGGATCCAGGTGGTCAGGAGGCGCGGATAATTCGGTTTCAATATCATATTCACCAGCGGGGAGTGCCTCATCAAAACCCGGCAAGGTGAAGGATCGGGAAAATACTGCGACGGTCCTGCTGCTGAGCTGATCCATTAATTTATCTCTCCTCTGCTGCTAAGCTGTATTTGCGCGGCCCATAGCGTGTATGTCTCCGCCGCTTGAATGTTTCCCTGACCTCCAAGCGGCAGGATTGGGCGTTTCCGGGGTTTTGAAAGACGCCCGAAGTCCGCCACAGCTTTCAAAGCTGCAGATGGCTTTGGTTCCGGCAAGGCCGCCACATGAGCCATCCGGTCTTTGAGAGAGATGTTGCGATCGCCTGACGGCCGGAGCCATTTTCATGCCAGCGGCGAGGCACGGAAAAATGCGCAATTGTCATCAATATAGGCATTCACTGCACCATTTACTACGGAGCGCCGCAGAAGGAGGCCTCTGATCGCGGTTTGGAGCAATGCTGTTAAGGAAACGCCAGGATCAAAAAAACTCAGGAAGCCGGTCATTGCGGCTACCGGCGGCACCTTCTGTCAATGTTCTGTTTCTGTGTAGAACCTTCGAAACACCGGAGGCTGCCATGGCGCGCACAAGGGCGCTGTAGCTCATTTGCAACGACATCTCGCCGCCGATGCGAAGGGGGCAATTGGTCGTCTCAACCACAATGTGATCGCTGGTCGCACCGGCAAAGGTAACAGCTGCTGGAAAGGTCAGCCCTGCAGGGTCGGTATCTTGCAGTCCGAGGGCCAGGATCGAGCGGGTTGTCCAATGATTGCCTGGCACCAGGCTCAGCGCCGAGAGGGCCGGGTCGGATAATTTCAGCGGTACCGGCTTTGATTTGATTTTCGTCTCGATCACCTCAGCCAGCAGCGTGAAAGCATCTGTATGAAGCCCGCTGATCGGATGCCCCGAAACAGGGTCAGTGCCCAGCAGGATGGCCTCGCCTATGCGCAAATTGTTGATCCGCCCTGCCGCCCCGCCATCGAATGCCCATGGCAGGTTTGCGGAACTGCCCCCGGAAACCACTTCGGCGAAGGGGCCGCACATCTGCTCAATGTCATCAGCAAGGGTTGAGAGTGCCGCCAACATCCCGGAGGTGGGGGCTGCACCAGCCAGACAGGCGAAATTTGCGCCAATACCTTTGAGAAGCACACCCGGCGTCCTGGTGACGTGAAGGGCAGCATCCGTCAAATCCTCAGGCATGATGCCTTCCCGCCCATCCCCCATTTCCACCATCAGAATTATCTCGTGACGAATGCCTCTGCGCAGGGCCGCAGCGGCAAGCTTTGCAATAACGCTGGTCTCTGTATTACAGCTTGCTTCACAAGTTTCGACGATTTGCCCGGCCTGGCTCAGCATTGGGGTCCGGATCATCAGGATCGGACAGGTCAGCCCTGCTTTACGCATGCGTCTTACATTTGCAAGCCGCGCATCTGCCAATCCGATCGCGCCGCCGTCCAGCATCGCCCTTGCAATGCCAGGGTGACCGCACACGCCTTTTGTGACCCCTGTGACGGTAATTCCGAGCGGTTTCAGACGCTCAACAAGACATCGCGTGTTGTCGCGGATTTTGTGCAGGTCAATTTTGATACGCGGTGCGGTCATAACGCTGCCGCAACAGGCATCAGCCGCAACCGGGGGTATGCGGACAGGACAATTTCGGCAAGATGCGCCGCGGGACGGCTGAGGGCATCGCTGACAGGAAGGCCCAAGGTACCGGCATGTTCCTTGATCGCGGCAGTGAGTCCGGCGTCCGTCATCCCCTCGTGATTGAGTGTGACGCCGATCACCTTTGTGGTCGCGAAGGCTTCTATCAAAGCGATCTCGTCACCGGGATCAGGCATTGCCATGTTTGGAAAGTCGCAACGGTGCGCCCGCATGGGTGCGTGCTGAAGGATCACCGCGTCCGGCTGGCTGCCGCGCAGAATGAATGCAGACGTGCAGAATGCCGGATGGCTGAGTGCGCCCTGGCCTTCGATCAGAATGACATAAGGCTGTTCACCTTCAGATGCCGCGACAATGGCCCCTTCAAGTTCCCCGCAGCAGAATTGCGGCGGCACCGCGTCCATTGCCACGCCGTATTTGGCACCCTGCATTAGGCCGGTCTGACCGGTGCCCACCAGGACAGTCTTGATCCCTTGCGCATTCAGTTCGCGGGCGAGAAGCGTTGCCGTCGTCCGCTTACCAATCGCACAATCGGTTCCCAGCACAGCAATACGGATTGCCCTCACATTCGCGACACTGCCGTCAAACAGACGCATGTCCTTGCTGCTCCGCGGTTTGCGGATATCGCGAAGGGAAACACTGCGCGATTTGGCTGCCAGGGCGATCTCCGGATCGTCACTGAGGTATTCATGCAGCCCGCTGACAATGTTCATCCCTAAAGAAACTGCATCCAGCACAACACGGCGGTCATCTGCCGAAAGTTTTCCGTCTGACGGAGCCATCCCATAGATCAGCGTGTCAGGAATGACGGCCTCGTGAGTAACTGCCGTTTCAAGATCGCCAAAGACTGGAATGTGGTTCGGGGCGCCGTCAAGGATCTGCCCGCTGTCACCTCCTGCGTGATCACTGTCGACCACCGAGAGTATGCGATAGGCTTGTGAGTGCCGGACAAGCCCGTTTGCTGTCTTGCCGTCGACACGTGCGAAATTCCCTTCGCAATACACGATTGCGGTGGGGGGGCGAGCGGCGGGGGAACCGCCAGGTTTCTGAGAGCGTTCAGATAATCGTAGTTGCGGACCGCTGGCATTTTGCCATACCGGCCTTCCCGCGTTGACTGCGGTTTCCATGGAATTTCCTTCTGAGAGGCCCGCGTTCAGGGCATTGGTGCTCTTGATGCAGGAATTGATGCTGCCAAGCCGGCAGCCGGAGGTGCGGCGCCTAGTTGTTCAGAACACAGCGGCCTTTCTTCTGCTGAAAATTCTTGTTGCACTCCCAACGGTTACCCGTCCTGGCAAGATGTGCATTTTCCGGCAGTTCAATCAGGATACAGTGGTCACCAGACACTGCGTAGCCGCGCTCGCATTTCCACTGCCGGCCATAAGCCGACGCATTCAGGAAGGCGTGTTCTGGAACTTCGATAACTGCGCAGGCGCCGCCTTTAGCTTCGAAACCGCGGTCGCAAAGCCAGCTTGGCCCGTGTGTGCTGTTGGTCAGATAGGCGTCAGGCGGCAGAACTATTTTCTGGCAGAAATCGTCGATCTTTCTATAACCGCGCAGGCAGTTCCACCGAGTTCCTGAGGGGGCAAGATACCCGCCTTCGGGCACAAACACTTTAGCACAGGACGCCCCTTCGGCCTCAATGAACCCGTGTGAGCATTCCCACCCGGGACCATAGCTTCTGTGTGTGGGGTAGGCATTTTGCGGAACAACGACGGCTATGCAGGCGCTGCCGACCACCCGGTAAGACCGGTTGCATTCCCAGCCATCACCGTAACTGCTTTTATGTGCATTCTCTGGCACTGGAAGAGCAACCGTCTCTGAAAATGCAGGTTGAATAAAGGCTGCCAGCAGACCGAACACCACAACAAGGCGTTTGATCATTGAGTGCAGAAAACGTCTTAATTCCATCACCCGGCTGAAGTTCTCCGCGTTGGCGCGAAGAAGCGGTATTGGTGGAAGAAGATTACGATGCATCTAATTCCAGCCCGGCCAGACAAGCCTGCGCCAGATCACGGTTTGGCGTTTCAGCGCCCGGAACTGTTGCCCAGCCCGTTGCAATAACCGCGTCCCGGCGTTTGAAGGACATCGTTTCCTGGATTGACGCCAGCTTGGCGATCCGGTCGGTGTCTGTTTTGGCCATGTTGACGCACACTGGCACCAAGGCTGCAATCAGTTCGTCATGGGATCTGGTGCTCGCCATTGCCTCTGCATGACCTCCTGTCACCCAGCCGCCCCAGGAAAAACCGGCAATAGTAATAGAAACCGCGCCAATCAAGGCACCGTAAACGCCGGGTCTCAGCCATTCGGGATAAGTCATTTCTAGTCCTCCTGCGGAGAAAGCGCCGCCTCGCTATGATTGCAATTATGTGTGGAATCCGCTGTCGCGGTTCAGCGCCGTTTCCAAATCCTTCTGAGTGATCAGGCGCAGTTCGGTCCGCCCCGCGCGGCCGCCCCTGCCATGGACCAGCAGGTAGGTTGCTGTGGTTCGGTAAGCTTCGAAGCTGAGCCCCTGAATAAGCTCCTCTTCCACGATAACTTCGTACCCACCCGAAGGAAGTTCGTCAGCGTAGCCAGCTAAGGCAAACGGATGGGAAAACGTCACCATCAGTCTGGACGACCGTGTGTTCATCCTGTTTCTCATTGATGTCCTGTATGGCGGCTGCTTGCAGCTGCTGCCGCGGGGCGCCTCGTAACCTGTTGCGCGAGATCACGGCAGCGCTGAGTGTCATCGAGACTTTAAGCTGAAAGGAATGGTCACGTGCTGATCGATGTTAGCGCCTGACGGTTTTCCAGCTTGGGCGGTTCCAGGTGTGGTTTTGATCAACCGGAGAGGCGGGTGCTTTACAGCCGCTGCTCTGTGCCCGGGTATAGGGCTCTCTGAAGCCATAGGATGATCTGGTGCCTGGCCCCAATCGGCCGCGTCTTTCGCTGACGGAGAAAGCCTGATCCCTGACAAGCCTCCGCAACGCAGCGCCGCTAGCTAACCTAGGTCAGTGCGCACTGATTGGGATCCAGCTAAGCATCTCGGACTGGCCATGCATTTGCCAGCGGGGGTATTACGAGTGCCAAGAAGCGCCGAGGATGTGCCGGCCTAATTTGGCTCTGCGTGCAGTTCGCGCTTCTTTTTCCGCGGGCGCCAAGGAAAGGACAATCGAATGACACCTGAAACAAGAGAGCTGTCCATAAAGCTGGCCTCTGTGAGAGCTGCCTGCGAAAGGGCTCCTGCCGGGCCGCAGAAAGATACTGCCTGGAAGCATTACCGGCTGGCCGAGCTGGCGCAGAGCGAGGAAAACGATGCTGAAATGTACAAGGAGCTTGATGCGGCAAAACTAGCCCTCGTGTAACCTTCCTATTCCGGACCGATTTTCCGGCCGCCCAGGTTTCACCCGAGGGCGGCCGCTTCATTTCAGAAGCGGTCCAGCCTGATCCAGATACGCCGGATCGAAATCCGCCAGTGTCACCAGGCGGTCAAAACTGCCGAACTTCACATAACCGTCGCGGAAAGTGACCAGGTCTCGTTCCCGCAGTTGGCGCAGCACACGATTCACATGGACTGCGGTCAGTCCCAGCGCGTCGGCCAGATGGTATTGCGTTAACGGGCAGGCGTAGCCCGCCTTGCTTCCCATCCCGACGAGAGCCAGCCTCGCACCAAGTTCCAGCAGGAAATGCGCCATTCGGGCATCCGCATCACGGCGCCCAAGCCCCACAAGATGCTCCACCACCATTGCTTCGTCCCGGGACGCGGCCCACAGTATGGCTGCCGCCAGCCTTGGGGTATCGGCAAATGCCCCAAGAAGGTCTTCTGCCAAAACTTCAGCAGCTTCGATCTCCACGATAGGTTCAATGCTATGGTCAGAGGTGCGCAGAAGAACGCTGCGCAATCCCAGGAAATCACCCGGTATCTGGAAGTCAACGATCTGGCGCGATCCCTCCTGCTGGATTTTATAGGAGCAAGCCCAGCCGGAGGACAGAATATAGGCAGCTTGTTCCGGCTGCCCCTGATGCACAAGATCGCTCCCGGCAGCAAACGTTCTGCGGCGCTGGTGCAAACGCTCCAGCACGGCAAGCTCACCTTCTGACAATACGGCAAAAGCTGATAGCTTTCTGGTAAACGGGCTATTTTTGATGGCGTTCATGGCCCCCCCGGACAGACGCAGCATTTCGGAACGTCCCCAGGACAGGGCTGCTCTCGATCAGTCCAGCATACTCCGTTTTCTGCAAAGATGCCCTTGATCACCAGTCTGCCACATTGGCTTGATATGCAATGCAAGAAAGGAAAATGCAGGATGCCTGAGTATTCCGACAAGGCTGGAATGGCCGCCCTATCAATTTGCGAGGCGCTGCTGCTTGCCATGAATGACCTCCAAGTGATGCCGGAGCATGAAATCACCGGTATCCTCCGTGACGCTGCAGCCTCACATGAAAACGCTGCCGGTACGGATGCAGAAGTCGCAGCTCACAAGGCAGCAGCCGCTCTGATCAATCAGATCATCGCCAACGGAAACTCTGTCCGGCGGCCGTGATCGCGGTTCCCGGCAAGCGGCGCGAAGGGTTGAAATCGGGAAGCGATCAATGCTTTGCAAAGCCCGCTTCCTGCGCAGCCCTGCCGCTCGGGCCAGGCGCTGCATTCGGCGCTTTGGGTTCGACCCGCCAATTTTCCGCAAACAGCACGAGTAGCTGGTCCGGGGCGAGTCGCCTTTAGTTGCGCCCAGCACTAACTGAAGTTGAGCGGTAAAAACTGCCCGGCACCGAAGGTGCAGCCTGGGCGTCTCCAGTGCCCCTAACCGACTTCTAACTTACGCGGCCAATCTGTTTTGCGCCCCTCGCAGAAGCAGACCAATGATGTCGGTACGCGTGAGAATACCTGCCAGGCGGCCATCCTTCGGTACCGGCAAGCAACCGCCCCAGATCTGCCACGCCGATGTTGGCAGATTGATGGAAGCGCTCCAGCAACTCCTCCAGCTCGTCATTGCTGAGACCCACGCGGACCTCTTGCGGCTGCACAGGCGTCTCTAAGGATTGGCCAAACGGGTACATCCGGCCTGTGACCCAGTTAATCAGAACACCCGTCAGGACTAAAGCGGCCATCAGAAGGTCAACTGGTACGATCGCAAAGGCAAAACCTGCATCAAGGACCGGCTCCGGTTCCAGTCCCGCCACCAAGGGATTTGCCCCGTCCGGAGGATGCAGGGCCCGCGCGATCATCATTGCGAAGATCGCTGCGGCCACAGCCAATGCCGGTTGCCTGGGCATGGGCACGGTTTTGCAAGACTGCAACCGTTGCCGCGGCGGAAACAACATTGCCGCAGATTGCCGACCAGGGCTGCGCCAGCGGGGAATTTTGGACGGTGTAGATTAAAACCGCGGAGGCGCCCAAGGCGGCGAGCAGGCGCATTGGAACCCCTGCGATTTCCGGCCAGACAAGCGCGAACAACGCGCAAACACAAATCCCGGTGGCGGCACCCGTCGCCACGCGAGGGTTTTCCGTATCTGTGCTGGCGGCAGTACCGGTGAGAGATGGCGCAAGAGATTTGACTTCAGCTGCATGGCTCCGCCTGCCCGGAAATGAACCACCCGCCGGTAAACTGCGCACAAAACAGGCGCTATGAAAACGTTTTATCGCCCGGCAACTCTTCGGTGGCTCATGGTTCGGCACACAAATGTTCTTCCAGCCTTGCAGCATCCCTTACGCCATTGCAGGAAGCCACGGTTACCCAGAACCTCAGGCAGAAAGAAGACATAGTAAGCCGCGTTTCGTCCTTGTTTTCCTGCTCACTAACCGGGTGTGTCTTGCAGTTGGCAGGCCAAACGGGGACGGCGTCGCAAATTTCAGCCACTCCCTGCAATTAGCGTCCTGCCTAGCCCCTGGTCACTGCCCTTGCCTAGTTTGGGTTCCCTGGCCGGTTCACGGCGGATTACGGGTTATCTGCCGCCTCCGACAATGTCAGCAACGGAACCAGATCCGCCTTGTTTCTGATCAGATCGGCGACGGTGCTGCGGTCGAGGACACTCAGAAACGCATTGACCGCTTCAGCAAAGACCCCTCGAAGCCCGCATTGGGGCAGGATCAGACATTCTCCGCAATTAGCAACTTCGAAGCTTTCTTTCATGCTTCGTACGACTTGCCCCACATTGATTTCGCTGGCGGCCTGTCCGAGCTTGATGCCGCCGTAGCGGCCGCGAACGCTCATGACGCAGCCTTGCCGGACCAGCTCGCTGACGATCTTCATCAAAGAGCTGTGCGACAGACGGTAGATGCGGTTCAATGTCTCAATCGAGTGCAGCTCTTCGGGTTTGGACGCCAGAAAAATAAGAATTCTCAACGCGTAATCAGTTGTCAGGTTCAGCTTCATCCGGGGCTCCGATCACGCTTTTAATATTCATTTGGATTGCATCTTTCAAAGCTGCAATCATACATGCAACCAGCCTGAATGTTTCATGCAGTGAAACTCACGAAGCAGGCCGCAGGCTTGCCAACCGACAAATCAGGAGCGTGCAATGGCACACCACTCAGCCAAACCACCATCGACACCGTAAAGGCGACTGTTCCGGCGCTGGCGCAGCATGGGCGCGAGATCGTAGCAGAAATGTACGACAGGCTGCTGGCCGATCCTGAAATCCGCACACTGCTCAACCAGTCGCACCAGAACGGCGCCTCCCCCAGCGCGCAGCATTGACCAACGCGATCCTGGCCTACGCCCAGAACATCGAAAACCTTCCGGCGATGGCGTCGGCGGTGGAGCGTATTGCAAACAAGCATGTGGGCCTGCAAATCGAACCCCGCCACTATGATCATGTCGTCAGCGCCCTGTTGGCCGCGATCAAGGCGGTTCTCAAAGAGGCGGCGACCGAGGAAGTGATCCGCGCCTGGGGCGAAGCATATTGGTTCCTGGCCAACATCCTGATTGGCCGCGAAGAGCAGCTTTACCAGTACAGAACGCAGCATCCTGCACATTGGGCTCTCACCAAGATTCCGCCGCCACTAGGCCGAACCTCGGCTTTTGGGACGCGGGTGGCAGCACATCACCGAAAACGTCGCTGGATCAACCCCGCGACCACCTCTAGTTGGGCCGGTCGCGCCTAGCCGGGCGATCTGGAGCCCGTGGATGCTGCAGCGCATTCGAGGTCAGCATTGAGCCCAATGTATGTACCGGCTGCTGTTCGCAAGTGATCAATCGCATGTCTTCTGGAAGCCGCTGATATGCATCCGGTCTTTGTATCGGCTTCATTGTTTGCCGTGGCCCTGTTGGGAGTGCGCACGCGCCGCTGTCTCATTACTTGCCAGATCATTGATGACCATTTGGACTCTCAGACTTTGGGTGCGTCTTAATTCCGTTCCATGCAGTTGAGGTTTACGAACGTTGTTTGCGGCATTGGCCTGATCAGACCGCAGCCGCTATCTCTTGTCCTTTCCAATCAAAGTCCTTGCCGGAGCTGAGGACGCTCCAGGCGATCCGGGCGAGCTTGTTGGCCAGTGCCGCACCAAGTTTGTTGTGCTGCATCCGCATTAACGCTGCTTCCAGCCACGGACCAAAGCTGAACTTGTGCCAGTTCTTGGGGCGCATCATGATGACCTGTGCGGCCTGCACAAAGAGCATGCGCAGATAACGACTGCCCCGTTTTGTGATGTCCCCAATATCGTGCGCCCGCCGGTGCTGCTTTGCCTCGGGACCAATCCGGGCCAGGCTGCAAAGTCGCGTCCCCGGTCATAGGCCTCGCCCTCGCCAACGGCAGCAGCCATCGCCGTTGAGATCAACGGGCCAAATACCTGGGATCGTCATAAGCCGCTGGCAACCCGGCTCAGTTTCGCTGACCTCCTTGATTTCAGCCGTGGTCATCTCGATCCGTTTGCCCAGCCAGATCCAGCCCTGCCGGAGAGGGCAAACTCGCCAGCTTGATTTGGGAACTGAGTTTTCGGTCATGAGCCCAGAAGAGTTGCCGGTGAAGCACAAGGCTCCACCGGCGAGACACTAGCGCATCATCAGACTTTCACTTGGTCCTTGGCGATGGCATGGTAGATTACGCCGCCCAGGATTGCGCCGATCACCCAGTTGAAGCCGGACAAGACTGCGAACCAAGGGACCCAAACGGTTGCGACCGAGAACACCGCCGCCACGCCGAACGCCTTAACTGCACGACCGTTCCAGCCGTTGTCAAAGTGATAGATGCCGCCTTCCATGTTGTAGAGATCGGCTTCGCTCAGCTGCTCTTTGCGGTGCAGATAGTAGTCGACAATCATGATCCCAAAGATCGGGGCGAGCACGGCACCGAGCGTATTGACGAAGCCGCTGATCCCGAACTGGCTGATGAAGCTGTTCCAGAACCCACCGATCACCAGGGCAAAGATCGATGTGATCAAGCCGGCCTTTCGAAAACTGATCTTTTCTGGCGCCAAGTTGGCAATGCCATTTACTGCGGGGATGAAATTGGCCACCAGGTTGATGCCAACCGTAGCGGCGAAGAAGGTGATCGCCGCGATAACGCCCAGCAGCACGCTGTCCGTGCGCTCGACGATTTCTGTGGGGTTGATGATTTCTTCACCAAACACCACAGCTGCGCCGCCAGTGGTCAAAAGCGCAAGTGCCGAGAACAGAATCATGTTGAAGGGCAGACCGGCAAGGTTGCCCAGCTTCATCGTCCGATTGTCCTTAGCATAGCGCGAGAAGTCGCTGAAGTTGATCATGACCGCGGCGAAATAGGCCACCATTGTGCCGACGATGGCGGTGAAGCCTTTGAACTCTGTCCAGAACGTACCCTCGGGATTAGCAAAGATCGACGCAGTTGCCGAAAGAAGCTGACCGTCGGAGCGCTGCCAAAGCACGATCACCAAGCCGATCATCACCAGATAGACGAAAGGACCGGCGATGTTCAGGAAGGTCTCGACCCAGTTCATGCCTCGCCAGAAAATGACGATGTGGAAGCCCCAGACAATGAGGAAGGAAATCCAGTCGATGCCCGTCAGACCGAGGATTTCCACCCCGCCACTTGCGCCGGTGATTGAGCGGATCAGGAGAGCCACCGCCGTCGAGGCAAAGTAAACCTGAACTCCGTACCAGAACACGGCAACCGTTGCCCGAAGTATGGCCGGAAGCTTTGCGCCCTGGGTTCCCAGGCTGGCGCGCGCGAAGACAGGGTAGGGAATGCCGTATTTTTCACCAGCGGCACCAGACAAGTTGACCATCCACATGACAAAAAGCCCGGCAGTGATCAGCGCCGCAAACGCAGTCCAGCCGCCGACACCAAACGAGATGAACAGCGACGCGACAAGTGAATAGCCGAACAGCGATTGCACGTCGTTTGCCCAGATGTTGAAGATCGCGAACCATCCCCAGGTTTTTTCGTCAGCGCCGACTGGGTTAAGGGCGTTGCCCTCTGGGTCTAACGTGCCACCGTGGGCGACATTCGATTGATCTATAGAAGCCATGCTTTCCTCCCCGAAGCCACCCGACAAGCGGCCCTTTTATCCTGTTAAACATCGAGCGAAATTAATCTTGCATCTAACATTTTAGAAGATATGTTATCTAGCAGGCTATATGAAAATCCAGGTAACACCTTATGGTTTTGGTTGATAATACCACATCGGGGCGTCAATGACTCAATCAGGCGGCGTTCAGCTTCTGGCGGAAAAAGCTCAGCAGGAGCTCTGGCACGCGCTGCGGACCGGCAAATTGCGCGACGGGCAGTTCCTGTCCATGTCGCAACTTGTCCAAATTCTCGACTGCCCGATCGCCGCTGTCCGCGAGGCGGTGAAACAGGCCAGTTCGCACGGCCTGCTGGCCACGTTGCCGAAACGAGGCGTGCAAGTAATGGAAGCGCGTCCGGAGATCATCCGGAATTGCCTGGATTTCCGGATGGTTCTGGATCAGGAGGGAGCGCGCCGGCGGATCGCCGGCAGTACGTTATCAGGCTTGAAGGACTTGCGGGTGCAGCACAATGCAATGCTAGACACCGCACGGGCTGAACTGGGAAGCAGTCTTCCTCCGAAGGCTATCGAAGTCGATCTGTCGCTGCACAATTTCCTTGCCGAGGGCCTCGACAACTCGCAGCTAACGGCCAGCTATGAAGCCAACCGGATGCGGATCTCAATTATCCAAAATGCGCGCCCGTTTCTTCAAAACCGGATCGTATCAGCCATGGAAGAGCATCTTACGATCATTGAAGCTCTGGAAAGCCGTGACACTAAAGGCGCGGTCAACGCGATCCGATATCACTGCGAACAGACCCAGCGCTGGTGGGGCGTCGCCTGACATCCAATACGATTTGCCTGCCTATCTTAAGGTGCGGAAGAGTATCAATTGCACCCTCCAAATTTTCCGAGCGGACCTTCCAGACTGAACCGGGGAACGGCAACTTCGTCCGCGACCTGTGAGTTTCGCGTCTGATCTTCGCTGCGGCCAGCATGAATGACCGTTCCTTCCGCTGAGCGGCAGCACCGAGTTTCACGCGTATGCAGCATTTCTCGCGCTGCGTGCGCATGCAGCGAGAAATTCGAGTTTACAGGTTGGGCTCATGCCGCAAGTTCGCCGCGCCGGGCGTGAATGGCTGATCTCCGAGAAAGAGGCCGTTCACCTGGTCGGACTGGGACTGGCGGTGAGCCGGACTTCGTTGCCCTTGCCCTTCCAGGTGTTTGCTGAGGCAGCATTCGCTTGCAGGTGCGGCACGCTCCTCGCTGCGATGCAGCCGATGTCGCCGGACCGGTCATTCGAAGCCAGTCTGAGGCGTGAAACTCGAACCACCCTTTCGCTGCAGCCATGATCGATCATCGAGGGGCCGGACATTCCAGACATTCGCTGCAGTAGCGAGAAGTCTCCAACACTCAACTCTTTGTGGGATGTGAGGGGCAGGATGCTAATACTCGCTGCAAAAGTGCTATCCCCCAGGCACCGGTTTTTTGGCGGGCATTCAGGCTAGTCAAATCGCGCATCACCTTTCAAGAGGAGGCTAGGATAGATCTAAAAATACCTTGAAGGGGTTGAGCATAAGTTGGGGGTCAAACGTTGTCTTTAGCCGTCGCATGGCCGCAAGAGCTGGTGCGGGGCGGCTAAGCGGCAGCTGAGCGCGTTTTTCCAGTCCGATGCCGTGTTCTGCCGAAACCGTGGTGCCAGGGAACTGCTGCAGCACGCCGTAGATCGCACCGTCAATTGCGGCGTGGCTGGCGGGGTCAGGGGCGGGGCCCGCCATGATGTGCAGGTTGCCGTCGCCCATGTGGCCGAAGACATAGCAGCCGACACCCGGGCATTCCCGGGCGATCTGTTCTTGCAGCTGTTCGACATAGCCCGGGATATCGCTGAGGCAGAGGCCGACGTCATAGGACAGGCAGGGCCCCTTGCGGCTTTCAATCACGTCTGCGTCCTCGCGCAGTTGCCAAATGGTTCGGCGCTGGGATTCGGATTGGGCGGCGACACCGTCCAGCAGGATGCCGTTTTCGTAACATTGTGCCAGGAAGGCCGTGAGGGTGTCGTCCTGCCCTACATCGCCCCAATGACCTGTCTCAATCACTCCGTAGATGCCGCAATCTGGTGACACCAGGCCGGTGCCCAAATGTGTGGCGATTTGGGTGAAGAACTCCGGCCACATAGCTTCAAATGACAAGAGGCTGCCTCCAAAGACCTTACGGGCGCTGGCCAGCACTTGGAACAGATCTTCGGTTCCGGCGCAGCCGATCAGCGCAGTTTGCACCGAGGACGGGCGGCTGTGCAGGCGCAGGGTGAGTTTGGTGATGATGCCCAGCGTGCCTTCTGAGCCGATGAACAGCTGTTTCAGGTCATAGCCTGCGTTGTTCTTGAGCAGGGTGTTGCTGAGGTCAAGGAGCGTGCCGTCGGCCAGCACCGCCTCCAGCCCCAGGATGTTGTCCCGCGCCATGCCGTAACGGATCGCCTGGATCCCACCGGCATTAGTCGAGGCGATGCCGCCCAGGGTGCAGCTGCCGCGCGACGGCAGGTCGACACCGGGGGCGAGGCCGAGGGGCTCGGCGGCGTCGATTACCTGCTGCAGGGTGACGCCGGCCTCGGCGGTAACAACGCCTTGCACCGGGTCAAGATCCAGAATGCGGTTCATCTTTTCCAGTGATAAAGCCACCTGCCCGGATGCGGTGGCTGTGCCCTGAACCAGCCCGGTCAGCCCGCCTTGCGGAACAATGGTCAGCCCGTTGTCAGCGGCCAGCCGGCAAATCCCGCTGACTTCCTGCGCCGAACCCGGCGTGAGCAGCACGCCACCATCGTAGCTCGCGGCGCAATAGCCGGTGTTTCGCAGGGCGAGCCGCTCGCCGGTGATCACATTCTGGGCGCCGGTCACCAGGGTGAACAGCTCGGAAATCTGATTGATGTCCATCAGGGGTACCTTCGATTGTGCCGGTCTTAGCTGCCGGATTTGCCTTTGTGGTGCTCGTGCAGGGTCTTGGCGACAATGGCGATGGTGGTCAGCACCATCAGGATCACCGAAACTGCGGCGATGATCGGGTCCACGTTCAGGCGCAGCCCGTCCCAGATCCGTTTCGGCAAGGTGATCACGTCGATGCCGCTGACAAACAGGGTGACGGCGATCTCCTCCCAGGATAGCACCAGGCTAAGGAACCAGGCCGAGAACAGCCCAAATTTGAGGTTCGGCAGTACCACCCAAAAGGTGGTCTGCATCCGCGAGGCGCCGAGGTTGCGCGAAGCGAGCTCAAGCGACTTGTCGAGGCGCGAGGTAGCGGTCAGCATCACGATCACCGCAAAGGGCGTCACCATGATCACATGGGTCAGGATCAGCCCCGCATAGGTATCGATCAGGCCGATGCGCGCTTGCAGGAAGTAGATGATTACCGCCGAGACCACCGGAGGCACCGCCATTGGCAACAGCGCCAGCCCCACCAGCGCCCCGCCATAGCGCGGCTGGCGGAACCAAAGGCCCAAGGCAAAAGCGGTGGCTAGAACCGTGGCGATCACGCTGCTGGCCAGAGCCACCAGTACGCTGTCGGATATGCTTGCCAGCCAGGCCTCATCCGTCATCAGCGCCTGATAGTGGCGCAGGGACCAGTCGCCCTTTGGCAGAGACAGGAACCGCTTGGGGGTGAAGGAGACCGGGATCACAGCCATCAGCGGCATCAGCATGAAGAGGCCGGTGAGGACGGCGGCAAGTTTCAGCAGCCAGCCTTGCAGGTTCAGGGGCTTGCGCATCATTTGACCAGCCTTTCCGGACGGATGACCCTGAACAGCAGGCCCGCCATTGCCGCGACCACGGCCAGCACCCCGATGCTGAGCGCGGCGCCAAAGCCCCAGTTCGATGTCTGGAACATCTGGATGTAGATGTATTCCGCAATCATCACGATTTTGCCGCCACCGAGGATCGCCGGGGTGATGAAGAAGCCAAGGGCAAAGACAAAGACGATGATCACCGAGGCGAGGACGCCGGGAATGGTGAGCGGCAGGAACACGTTCCAGAAGGTGAAGGCGGGATTAGCGCCCATGCCGCGCGAGGCGAGGAGCACCCGTGAGTCAATCTGGCGCATCACCGAGGCAATCGGGAAAACCGCGAAGGGCACAAGGAAATGCACCATGCCCAGGATCACCGAAAGCTCGGTCCTGACCAGTGTGAGCGGCTCAGTAATGGCGCCAATGGACAGCAATGTTTCATTCAGAATGCCCTTGTTGCGCAGGATCACCACCCAGCCGAAGGCGCGGATCAGTACTGAGATCCAGAAGGGGATAAAGATGCAAAGCTCCATGAAAAGCTTGCGGGCGGGCGAGCCGAAGACCCAGTGGTAGGCCATAAGATAGGCAAGCAGAACCGAGATGCCGGTGACCAGAATGCAGACCCGCGCGGTGCGCAGCATTATGTTGAGCGCATCGGCGTCGGTCAGCATCCGCACATAGTTCTCCGCGCCCGGCTCGGGCCGAGAGACAGACCAGCCGAAGACGCCCAAGAGCGGCGCGAGATAGACCGCCAGGAACAGGGCGGGCAGCAGCCACATGGCTATGGTGTGTATATTGAGCCGTGCGGCCATCCTGCTGCCCCTCCCCGAGTGCTTAGCTGCTGACCAAGGCCAGGTATTTATCCAGTGCGGTGCCGTAGTGGTCGGCATACCATTCCGCCTGCAGCACGATCTGACGCTCCAGGTTCTCCTTCGAACTGGCATCCACAGGCTTCATCTCTTCCGACACCAGCGCATGGGCGGCAGGGTTGGCTGGGCCGTTGCCCAGCTCGTTCAGCAGGGTCACCTGATTGTCCGGATTTTGGGCCAGGGCGATGAACTCCATTGCAGCCTTGAGCCCGGCCGGGTTGCCCTTGATCACAGTCCAGCCAGAGGGCGACACCAGACCCTGATCAAAGGTCCAGTCGACCTCGCCCTCGGTGTCCTGTTTGGTTAGGTTCGCGCGGGTGTGCCACAGCAGGCCCATCGAGGCCTCGCCGTCGCGCAACAGCTGCTGACTTTCGGCGCCGGAGGACCAGAAGCTGACGATATGCGGCTTCAGCACCTCGATCTTGGCCAGCGCGCGGTCCACATCCAGCGGATAAAGCTCGGCAGGTGCAACGCCATCGGCCAGCAACGCGGCCTCCAGCACTCCGGTCATCCATTTGTAGAGGGTGCGCTTGCCCGGGTACTTCTCCATGTTCCAGAAATCGCCCCAGGTGCTGGGCGCGTCATCGCCGAAGCGGGCGGCGTCATAGGTGATGACGTTGCTGTAGAAATAGGAAGGAACGTAGAATTCACCGTCAAAGCCCGGTTCGATCTTGCTGCGATCGACAATGGAGTAATCAATTTTCTCCATCATGCCTTCGCGGCCCAGGCGGATCGCGGAATAGGGTTCCGCGTCGCAGACGTCCCAGCGGACCGAATTGCTTTCGAACTGAGTCTTCATCGAGCCTTCGAGCGGGCCGGAGCCGTCGATTTTCAACTTGTTGCCGGTGGCGGCTTCATAGGCTTCGGCAAAGGCTGCGGAGTACGCGTCAATCGCGTCGCCGCCCCAGTTGACCACCACCAGTTCCTGGCCCGCAGCACGGGCCCCAGGCGCGGCTACAGTGGCGGCACCCAGTGCCACCAGCCCGGTCAGAAAGCCGCGGCGATCCAGTTTGCCGTTGCGGAAGCGCTCAGCCAATAGCTCGCAGCAGTCTCGTTGAAAGTTGTTCATGGTATCCTCCCTGGTCATTTTCTGCCGGGTCCATCCGCCGCCCGGGGCGGTGCGGCCCGGATCTTGTTAGTCGGCAATCACGATGGTGTTTTCGGGCGACCAGCCGACCCACAGATCGCTGCCAACGCGGGGCAGCACGCCACTGGCGTTGTGGGTGGAGGCGCTGATGCTGTGGCCTTGCGGCGTCTGCAGCACCAGGTCGCTGTGCGAGCCCTGATAGGTGGTCTGGATCACCTTGGCGGACAGCACATTGGCCTGATCCGCGGGGCGCTCGGAGCTGAGTGTCATGTGTTCAGGCCGCACGGCGATGTTGACGGTGCCGTTCACGCGGTTTCCCGGATTGGCGGCCGAAAGCGTCGTGCCGTCCAGGTTGCCGCGCAAGAGGCTACCGTCCATGCCGGGGTTCGCCACCGGGAAAATGTTGATCTGGCCCAGGAATTCCGCGACGAAGCGCGAGTCCGGCGCGTTGTAGATCCGGTCAGGCGAGTCCAGCTGCATCAGCCGGCCCCTATTGAAAATGGCGATCTTGTCGGACATCGCCAGCGCCTCGCCCTGGTCGTGGGTGACAAAGACAAAGGTGGTGCCGGTCTCCTCATGCACCCGCTTCAGCTCGCTTTGCATCTGTTCGCGCAGGTTGCGGTCGAGCGCCGAGAGCGGCTCATCCAGCAGCAGCACATCCGGCTGGAACACCAGCGAGCGCGCCAGCGCCACCCGCTGTTGCTGGCCGCCTGACAGTTGCGAAGGTTTTTTGTGTGCATGTTCTGCGAGGCCCACCGTCTCGATGATCCGCCCGACTTTCTGTTTGCGCTCGGCGCTGCCCATCTTGCGCACCCGCAGGGGGTAGTCGACGTTCTGCCAGACGGTCATATGCGGAAACAGCGCGTAACCCTGGAACACCATGCCGAAATTGCGCTCTTCTGCTACCATTGCGCTGATATCCCGGCCGTCTTTCATCAATTGGCCGGACGTTTGTTCGGTAAAGCCTGCAAGAATCATCAGAAAAGTGGTCTTGCCGGAACCGGAGGGGCCGAGAAAGGTCAGGAACTCGCCTTTGTTGATCTCCATGCTGACATCATGCAGAGCCTTGAAGTTGCCATAGGACTTGCAGATGCTGCTGGCCGCGATTTGTGACACTGACTGGCTCCCCATCGTTCCTGGCCCCGGTAAGGCCCTGAGCATTGGCGAAAGGATTGCAGTCAGTTTTTTTCACGTCAAATGAAAGTAATTTCCGTGTTAAATTGAGATTTTCTCATGAATTTGCGTATGGCTAACTCTGCGTTTGCAGTGTGTATTCCTGGAACCAGCGCGACAGCCAGTCGATCGCCAGCTGGCAAACCCGGCGTTCCATCCGCTCTTTCTGGGTAACGATGTAATAGGCGTGGGGGCCGCGAATATCGGTGTCAAACAGGCGTACCAGCTTACCCTCGCTCAGCGCGTGGCGGCCCAGGATGTCGTCCCCGATGGCTATCCCGGCTCCGGCAATAGCTGCGTTGATATTTTGGGTCACGTCCGAGAACATGATGCCCTTGCTCAACTCAAAGCTCTTCTTGCTGGCGGCAGACAGCCAGACCACCCAATCGCTTTGATTGCGGTGGTGCAGTAGCGGCAGTTTCACCAGATCCTCGGGCGTACGGATGCGGCCGTGGCGCTCAAGGAAGGCGGGCGAACAGACTGGGAAAGCGCGTGGGGTGAACAGGTGCTGGACGTGCTTGCCCGGCCAGGCGCCGTCGCCGTAGATGATCGAGAAATCAGATTGATCGTTGAGGATATCGCTGCGATCGGTCTCGTTGGTGATTTCCAGGTCTATGTTGGGAAAGAGGTCCAGGAACTCGGTGATGTGGTACGCGAGCCAATAGCTGCCGAGACCTGACGCACAGTTGATCCGCAAGGGTCCGAAGGGTTCGCTGCCGCCCAGTGGAGCGTTGGCGCGTTCGACGATCTCCAGCGCCTTGCGGATGTCCTGCACATAGCGGTTGCCGGCTGAGGTCAGCTCCACTTTGCGGCCCGCACGGCTGATCAGTTTGACACCCAGCATTTGTTCCAGATTTCGCAGCTGATGCGAAACCGCGCTGGGGGTCACAAACATCGCCTCAGACGCCTTGTGCAGGCTGCCCAGCCGCGACACCGCCTCCAGCATCCTGAGCGCGGTCATCGACGGGTAGACCCGGCGCGCATCGCTTGCGTCTCTTTCGGCCATGCTACCCATGTTCGGGACCTCTCTAAGCAGGGTTTCGGGCATGTTACATGAGAAAAATTTTTAAATGCAGCGGAATTTCTTTCATTTGACGTGAGAAATCCTGCGTTCTTACTGTGTTCGGACAGGGCAGCCGCATGCCGGTGTGGTGCGGGCCCAGGACAGGAAAAGGACAATTAGCATGGTTTCGAGCGTCGGAATCCGGTCGACCAACACACCTGAAGGGCTGCCTGCGGCGGATATGGTGCTGCGGAACGGGCGGATTTACACCGTTGATCAGGATCAGCCCTGGGCCGAGGCGGTGGCAATCAAACACGGACGGTTCATGGCGGTTGGCAGCAATGCCGAGATAGAGCCGCTGATTGCCGATTACACCCATGTGCATGATCTGAACGGCGCCTTTGCGATGCCGGGGCTGTACGATATGCACACCCATCCGGATCTGGCTCTGGGGCCGAAATACTCCGACTATCTGGACGTGGGACTGGAGACGCCCTCCCCGGATCAGGTGCGCGAGGCGACCCTGCGCTATGCAACCGAAAACCCGGACCGCGAGTGGATTTTCGGCAAGCATTTCGTCCACTACGCCTTCCGCAAGGCGGGGCTGAAGCCAGGGCGCGACTGGCTCGACAGTTTTATCCCCGACCGGCCGGTTGCGATCATGGACCGGATGTGGGGCAGCTGCATGGCCAACTCAAAGGCGCTGGAGCTGGCAGGCGTCAGCAAGGACACAGTCGATCCCAACAACGGCTACATCGTGCGCGACCCGCTGACCGGCGAGCCGGACGGCATTCTGGTTGATGGGGCCTATGCGCTGATCATGGCGGCGATGCCGCCGCCGCCGATGCACGCTCTGACCCGTGCCTACCGCGAGGGCGCCCGGTTCCAGTCCGCCCGCGGTGTGGTGGCCACCAAATACGTCCATGTCTGTGAACGACGGCTGGACGCACTGCGCGCCATTGATCTGGAGGGTGAGCTGCCGGTGCGGGTCGAAGCCGCGATCAGCTGGCAAGACGACATCTTCCCGGTGCGCCGCCGCTGGGAGCTGCTGGCGGGCGAGCGGCATTACTACCGCTCCAAGCGTCTGAATGCGAATGCCGTGAAGTTCCACTTTGACGGCACTGCCGAGCCGCGCACCTCTTACTTGATCACCCCATGGCCGAACGAAAAGACCTGGCAGGGCTCGCTGAACCTGACGCCCGAACATATCTACGACATGGTGGCAGAGATGGACCGCAAGCGGATCCGGGTAATCGCCCATTGTACCGGCGACGGCGCCTCGGACATTTTCCTGGATGCAGTAGCTGAATGCCGCCGCCGCAATGGTTCGGGTGGCATGCGCCACCAATGCGCCCATTCCACCCTGCTGGACGAGGGCAATCTGGCCCGTTTTGCTGAGCTGGACGTGATTGCCGAGTTCTCTCCGGTGGGATGGTTCCCGTCGGAGTTCACCATCGGTGCGCGCTCGTCTTTCGGGGAGCGGCTGCAGGAGGCCTATAACGTGCGCGGCGTGCTGGATGCGGGCGGAGTTACCGTAATGGGCACCGATTGGCCGGTCAGCAGCATCGACCCTTGGTTCGGGTTCGAAACGCTTGTCACCCGCGAAAACCCGCGCGGGGAGATGGAGGGCAAACTGGGCCGGTCGATCACCCCGCAAGAGGCGATCCGGATGCTGACCCTCAACGGCGCCTATGCGATGGGCTGCGAGGATGTGTCCGGTTCGATCACCGCAGGCAAGACCGCCGATCTGATCGTCCTGGACCGCAACCTGTTGGAGATTGACGCCAAGGGCAACTGGCACAAATCGCAGGTGCATCTGACAATGGTGGATGGCGAGATTGTGCATGACCCAAAGGGCTGGATGCAAGGCACAGATTTTGAAAGCCGCATCACCTCTCCGGTGCCTGATTTCACTCCGGTGGACATCTGATGGACACGCGCGTTCCGGTTACCATCGTCGCAGGCTTCCTCGGCTCTGGCAAAACCACTCTGATCAACACCCTGCTGCAGGGGGATCACGGGCTGAACATCACCGTGCTGGTCAATGATTTCGGCGCGGTCAATATTGACGCCGACCTGATCCTGAAGCGCGAGCGCGAGGTGATGGAGCTGTCGAACGGCTGCGTTTGCTGCTCGATCCAAAGTGATATGGTGGCGCAGCTCCAGGCCCTGTTCCGCTCAGGCAACTCGCCTGAGTATCTGCTGATCGAGGCCAGCGGGGTTTCTCAGCCCGGCCGTATCGCTTCTGTCTTCGGCTATCCCCAGCTGCGGAACTATGCCCGTTTGGATGCGGTGGTAACTCTGCTGGATGTCAAAAACACCGATGTGCTGTCGAACAACTGCCAGCAGCTGGTGCAGGCGCAGATTGAGGCCGCCGATATCGCGGTGCTGACCAAGACGGATCTGGTGCAGCCGCAGCAGGTTGCGGATTTCCGCGCGCGATGGCTGTTCCCGAATCTGCCAGCCTTTGAGGCCAGCATCGGGCAAGTGCCGGTGCAGTTTCTTTTGGACACTGGCCGGCATGACCCGGAGAACGCTGTCCTTCCACAATCGCGACCTGCGGCAGGGTTCCGCTCGCAAATCTGGTCGGCGCAAGAGCCTTTCAGCTATGCCAGCTTCAAATCCGCACTCGGCTCTCTGCCAAATTCCGTGTTCCGGTCCAAAGGCGTGCTTTTTTGTGCGGATTTTCCGGAAACCCGGATTGTGTTCCAAAAGGTCGGTTCGCGGATTGAATTCCACAAGGACGGCCTGTGGCGCGGTGCGCCGGAAACCCGCCTGGTTGCCATTGGTGAAGACGGGCTGGCACAGGACGGTTTCCTGCAAACCCATATGGAGCAATTCCTGGCCGCCCACCCCCACCCCTAGGTTTTTGCGGGTTATGCTGAACTCCATCGCCGGGTCGCTGGTTGAGCTTCCGGTCCATTGGGGCACCGACGACTGGCCGCCCTTCGCCCAATACGATGAGATCGGCTACATGATGCCGGCGGCCGGACCCAGCCGCGGCCTTGAGGGTTTCTGGGAAGGATTCGAAGCCCAATTCGAGGCCGGCGGGTTGTGGCTGGCGATCTGGCATCCTTTCTTGACCGGGCGTCTGGCGCGCTGACGGCAGGTGGAGACCTGGCTGGAGAAAGTGCTGGAGCGCGGCGATGTCTGGTTTGCGCCGATGCATGAAATCGCAGCTCATGTCCGCGCCGAGGCCGCAAAAGATCCGAACGCCGTCCGAGTGGAAGAGCTGCCTTACTACACAAAGCCGGTTCTGTTCTGATGTCAGCTGTCACCCGGCTTGCCCGTGCATTGTGCCGGGCTGATCAGCCCGATGCCGCCGGTATTTTAATCCGCCGCGATGATGCCGGACTCTTTGAGCTGGCACGGCAAGCCCGCCGCGCCTCCTTCTCGACAGCAGCCCGGATGGCTCCAGTGACGTGGACCGCCCCATTGAAGAAATGCTGCGCTATGTGCCAACAGCAGGTTTGACGAGCCGCACCGCAGCGTTTCGCTTAATGATCAGACGGCAGGAAAGGGCCGTCCGCGTTGGCCGGATTCTATAAAACATTGTTGTTGAAGGAGCGGCGGAGGCTGGCAGCTCTGGTGAAGGTTCTTTGATGTTCGCCGCGGAGTGAGGGTGCGGCTTGGCGTGGCATCGTGAGCCTCCCCCAAAGAAGTGGTCCGCCCCTATGATTAGGAAACGGAGGACCATAGATGGCGACCAAGAGGCCCAAGCCTGAAGAGATTGTCGTGAAGTTATGCGTGGTCTCACGCGACGCAGACCACCGCCGAAGATGGGTTTCGTGCTGATGTTCTGCGAACGGTCGACCTGATCCGCGGGCTCGGTGCGCGCGGGCAGTCGCTTGACATCCTGGCGCCGGCTCTGGATGCGCTGGCCGAGGGCTACGGCCCGGTCGAGGCGGATGGCGATGCCCTGACCGCGGCATTGCGCCGAGCGTTACATGGGTTATTGGAGGTCTTTCCGGATAGCCTCGCTCCACATTTTGCTTCAAAGAAGTCTGTCCGCGATGAGTTCGCAAGAAACCACCAGATCCTGCGCAAGGCCAACCGACCTGGTGTCCTCGAAAAGGATTGGATGGTATGGCAGAAACTGCGCAACCTCAGGTTAACGAAACGCGGCAGCCCCACACCAGAAGGCTATGACGCCCTCGCCCAGGCCGTCATGGATGCCGCCAGCGCACTGCCTCGCCATCCTGGCCCCTTGGCCGATGCCCGCGCGCATCTGACCGCGTTGGTCACTGGCGCTCAGCAGGTTCTGGAGGCCTACCAGACTGCCAAGCGCCAGTCCGGGCTAATCGATTATGCTGACATGATCGCGGAGACCGAAACCCTACTTCGCAACCGCCCCGAGATTCTGAATGCCGTTCTGGGCGAAATCGACTGTGTTGTGATCGACGAATTCCAGGACACCAACCCGGTGCAGTTCGCGCTGCTCTGGCGGCTTGCGCAGGGGGCAAAACGAGCGCTGATCGTGGGCGACATCAAACAATCCATCATGGGTTTTCAAGGTGCTGACCCACGGCTGTCAGAGGCCTTGCAAGCTGCGAATCCGGATGCGGTCACGCCGCTTGACCGAAACTGGCGCTCCGATGCGCGGATCATGGAGATGGTCAATGCACTTGGCCCGACGCTCTTCGACCAGTACGACCCGCTAAGCCCGCAACGCGAGGCGACAGAAAAGCCAGCACTCGAGGTGCTGAACTTGCCTGGTGGGCGCAAGGACACCACGGCCGCTTGCATCGCCAATCGGGTGGCTGACATCCTGGATGCAGGAACGCCGGTCTATGACAAGGCAAGCAAGGAGATGCGCCCAGCCAAACCAAGCGACGTCGCCGTTTTGACCTATACCCACTCCAAGGCCAGCGCAGCTGCCGCCGCCCTCGAAGCCCATGACCTACCCGTGCGCATCCAGCAGAACGGTTGGCTGACAGCGCCCGCAATGCGTGTCGCTCGCGCCGCGCTGGCGTTGGCAGCGGATCCGGACGACACCCACGCAGCCTTGACATGGTTGACCCTTGGCCCACCGCGCCTGCCACTGGAGGACGCGTTGCGCAACGCCGTTGACGGGGTGCTGAACACACATGTTTCAATCGTTTCTCTGCACACCCTGAATGACAGCATTGCAACACGCACCGTGGCCGACACCCTCGCGGAAGTCCTGCGCACGACCAAACTACGCGATTGGTCTGCCGGATTGGCGCAACCGGCACAAGCTCTGGCCGATCTGGCACGCCTTGAGGCCGAAGCACAGGAGTTTGACACCATGGCACAGGACCTGCGCGCCCCCGCAGGCTTCCACGGTGCTGGGGTACAAGTCTTCCTCGGCTGGATTGCGCATCAATCTGCCAAGGAATGGGATCGCCATCCCGACCCGGATGGCTGGTCTGCTTCCGGGATCGAGATCTGCACCTGGCACGCCGCCAAGGGGCGCGAATGGCCGATCACCCTTGTCGCAGGGCTTGATCAGAAGATTGCCGAGCGCCCGGGCACCTTGCGGGCCGATTTCGATACCTTCCACGATCTCGACAATGTTCTCGATCATGCTGGATTGAGCTACCTGCCCGATTTCGCAGCGTCGGAATCGCAAGTCCCTTTCACCGAGGCCCGCCGCCCCGAGGACGAACGCGACGCGGCCCGCAAACTCTATGTCGCGCTGACACGTACGCGGGATCGGCTGATCCTCGCAATGCCTCGGGAACGGTCCAAACCACGCGAGCACGCAGAGCGCATGGTTGACCTGCTGCGTGATCGTGCAGGGTTTGAACCTGGCGATGACACACTGACAGTCGCCGGACAGACCTTTGCGGCGCAGGTGACAGAGGGCTTGCCAGAAGAGCCAGTGGAAACTGAGCAGTCGGGAAGCGCGGCGCACCTACGCTTGGGCCTGCCGCACACCATCCCTGAAAGTGCGCGAACGCCGTGGCGCCGCAGTCCTTCAACCCTCAAAGCCCCCGGACAGGAATCTGACGTGCTCCTCGAAACTGTGCGGCTGGCAGAGGGCGTTACAGAGACCCGCACGAGTAGCGCAGTCGAACGCGGCACTGCCTGGCACTTGGCTTTCCGTGTTCTGGCCGAGCGCCCCGATCTGGTCGACCGGATTTCCCCCGCAACCGGCTTGCCTGAAAAGGCCATCGCCCAGATTTCCGCCCAAGCGGAGGCCTTGACCCGATGGCTAACCGACCAGGGTTATGACAGGCTCCACTTCGAACTACCCTTGCAGGAAAAAGCGGCCGACGGATCGGAAACCAATGCCATTCTCGATTGCCTTGCCGAGGGACCGCACGGGCTGTTGATCATCGACCATAAATCTGGGCCTTGTCCCGATCCTGACGCACGCTTTGCGAGCTATCGACCGCAAATTGACGCTTATGCCTCCATGGTTCGCAGGAAGTGGCCCGAAAAACTTCTATATGGCGTCGCTATCCACTGGATGAGTGAAGGAACTCTGAGCATCGGCAAGGCGTCGATCATGGAGCCTACCTGATGTCAATTACAGCGTGTGTCGATTTCGGCTACTACATGCGTCGTTTGAGGCTCCTGTTTCCAAACACTGCTCCCAATCTAAAAAATGCTGCGCATTGCATCAAACACATACTTGATGAGAAGCACTTCTGCGTTTCGCCGAAGATGGCGATCGAAGGACGGGTTCTGAAACAATATCAGAGCGGTGTTTTCTTGGATTGACGTCACAGATAACTCATTTAGGGTTGATGAAAATTCATTAACTTCAACCCTAAGAGGGATCAATTATGGGCAGCAGTGGCTCTGGTAGATTTTCGGATTATTCAGGATCGCCTTCAAGTTCAAACGGAAGTGGTGGATCAGGAGGCAGCAGCGGAACCGATCAATGTGCGATGGCCTTTTCGACAGAATTAGAAGAGGTCGGACAGTGTGACTACTTCACGAACACCGGAACCGTTCCGCCACCGGGAACCGAGCTAACGATTACCGTTGCACAACGGATCGTGGCGTTGGACACAAACGGGGTAGTTGTTGGGGCATTACCGACTCGATTTAACTATCTTGCCGCATGCTTGAACGAAGGCTTCAACTACGTTGGTATAGTTCAAAGCTCATCCACTTTCCCCAACCCTCAAACGACCGTAGATTTTACAATTGTCTAACATCACTGACCCAAACCCGATTTTGGTCGTAGGCGAAGTTTATGTTGACTTCGTTCAGTTAGGAAAAGGTCTTGCACCCAAGATGCGCCTTGGGGGTATCATTCATGCTGCTCGAGGTCTGTGGGCTTGCGGCTTTCCATTTGCAGTCGCCGGTATTTGCCCAAGTTATCTTATCCAAGAAGCGACAGATTACCTTCATGCGCACGGTTGCACTGAGTTTATCTGGCTTGGTGAAATCTCCAGCTCTCCCAATGTTGTTTTTATTTCCGATGTCACAGAAGTTGGCGACCAAGGATATGAAGAACTCCTGCGTGAGCGAAAATCTGTTTCTATGAGGGAAGTTGGAAACCAATTAGAAAAATTTGAACAGATAGTAGTTTTCCCAGGCAAGTTCTCACTATCCACATTGAGTGAACTCCTAAGATCCAATGCGAACGTCACTGTGGATATTGCCTACGGAGTTGAGTCTTTTCTTGAGTTGGAGTGCTTCAAGGATCGCATTCAGACTATAGTGATTTCGACTTCTTCCGACCTTTTTGATGCGTTGGGTGGCAAGTGTTTGGACCCACTGGAAGAAGCAGCAAGATCGGCAAATGCATCCTACCTTCTGTTGAAGGAAAACCGAGGGGGAAGCAGGCTCATCAATCTAATCGAGGGTGGTGTAGAAGAGATTCACGCTACACTTGGAGAAACAGTGAACTCGGTTGGTGTCGGTGATGTATACGCTGCTGTGATGGCCGCATTGGCACCCATTGATGTTAACGAAGCAACCTGGCGCGGTGCACAGGCTGCTACACGCTACGCTCAAACGACATACCCAGACGATCTGCGTCGAGACGTTCAAAGAGATTTGAAACTGCCAATGGAGTTGGTGCGATCGCTGGGTGGAGTATCATTGCCCTGGCACGAAAGAACAGCATTCAACATTTATCTTGCTGCACCCGATTTTTCTTACATCGACAAGCATGAATTGGATGAAGCCGTGTCCGCTCTGGAATATCATAATTTCAACGTGCGACGCCCTGTTCAAGAAAACGGCGAAGTTGCTCGCCCAGCCGACATCCATACGCTGCGTGAGGTCTACAATAAGGACTTAGCCCTGCTTGAAAAGTGTGACGTTGTATTTGCGGTACCGTTGGAGAAGGACCCAGGCACATTGGTCGAAATCGGCTATGCCCTGAAATCCAGAACGCCAGTGATCACCTACGACCCACGATGTGAAAACAAGAACACCATGGTTATGGCGGGTAGTGAAGTTTTTTCGGATTCATTGGGGGAGTGCCTTAACGGCTTGTTCTCTTGCCTATCGAAGTTGCGGAGCACCAAGAAATGACACGAACACTGTTGTTGGCGTCCGGTGGTCTGGATTCAACCACTGTTGCATACCGGCTTGTATCAGAGGGAAAATCTGTAGTTCCTGTGTTCTTTGACTACGGTCAGCACTGCGTAGAAACCGAATGGAATCGACTGAATGAGGTCATGCCGCAAGGGGTTATGCCTCCCGAACGAAACAAAATTTCTGACCTATTCAGGGGCTCCACTTCACGATTGATTGACGAACCCAACTTGTGGTCGGATGAAGTTCAAGACGACGATCTTTATGTGCCCTATAGAACCATGTTGTTTTTTTCTGCTGCTGCAGCCAGAGCTCAAACCTTGGGAATCCGTGAAGTCTACACGGGTTTCATAAATAGCAACCACGCTAAGGAAATTGATTGCACTGCCGAGTTTCTGAACAAACTTGATGGCTTAACAGAAGCGGTCGGACCCGTCCGCTTTTGTTCACCCTATAGATTTGCTTCCAAGGCAGATGTAGCTCGTGATGCTAAAAAACTGGGTGTTCCGATAGGTCGAACATTCTCTTGTCAAGCCTCGAGCAAACTACCCTGCGGGGCTTGCCCAAATTGTGTAGAACGTTTAGCAGCACTCCGGCAAACGGGGCTACTTTGATGATGCGTTCACGTGAACATGATCCCCTTGCAGTGCTAACGGCTGCGAGGAAGGTTGCTGACTTTGCCAGCAACCAAGGCTTAACGGAAGCCCGCCTGACGAAGCGCATGGTTTGCAACCATATGGGGGCAGTATTGGCAGACACCGCTCTTCAGGCGGGACTACGCTACTCTACGGTTGTTCGGCCCAGAGTAACAAACATTCTGAACCAGCATCCGCAAGCCGATACAATTTCCGCGCTTATCGGGATTGTTAACGATGGTGAAACAGGTGCCTTCCTTCAGTGGAGCCATCACCAAAAAATCGCTCGCTTCGAACGGATCGTTGCCTTTCTGTATGACGAAGGCGTTCAAGACGTCGAAGACCTCAAGAAAAAATACAAGACCGGCGAGTTTGGAGCGGCCTTTCAAAAGGTGAATGGCGTAGGTCCAAAAACGGTTGACTACTTGGCATGCCTTATTGGCATCGAGTCGATTGCGGTAGACCGTCACATCCGCACATTCGCTAAGCGCGTCGGCGTTGATGCTGATGACTATGGCTTCTTGAAGCACGTGTTTTGTTATGCCGCCGACTTATTGTCTGTTTCTCGGCGCGAGTTTGATGGGTGGATTTGGCAGGTTGAATCCCTGAAAGGGTCTCGCCAGCTATCTTTTGCGATTTGAACATTATCCTGCGACACAAACGTGTCTCAAGAAGCCTCGAAGCAGCGCTACTAATCTTCTACCATCCGAGCGCGCGGCAATCTCGGCGATAGACAAGTTATTTCGCCATAAAATAAATTACTACAAGGATGAGCAGTTAGCATGACTTGGTTAGATCGAAGAGAGCCGTGGGATGCTCAACAAGAGGATGCTCGAGATGCGGGCGACATTGACTATGCCCGGGTAATTCACTCTGCATCATTTCGTAGGTTGCAAGGGAAGACACAGATTCTGAACCTGGGAGACAGTGACTTTTACCGAACCAGATTGACCCATTCTCTGGAAGTCGCACAAATCGGCTCAGGTCTGGTCAAACAATTGGCCAAGTCGAATCCTAAACATGACGCTACAAAATGCTTACCTGACCGAAGCACTATTCAAGCGATAGGATGCTCCCATGATTTGGGGCATCCCCCTTTCGGTCATGGCGGTGAAATCGCACTGAACTACTGCATGCGTAATGCTGACAGAGAAAAGGTTGGGGGGTTCGAGGGAAACGGCCAAACTCTCCGGATCCTATCTCGCCTTGAGAACTTCTCCGCAGATGCAGGCGCAAACCTGTCAAGGCGTACGCTTCTCGGAATACTGAAGTATCCCGTCAGCTTCTCAGAAGCCGAAAACACCAAGCTTCAACCAAGGCTGCAAGAATCTCCTTCGACGCTCAAGATAATTGATGACAGGGCTTCCACGCCCCCTAAGTGTTACCTGAACACCGAGAATGATGTAGTAGCTTGGATCCTCAAGCCGCTTTCTGGCTCAGACCGTGACCATTTCCAGTCAATCGAGAAAGAAGATGGCAAGCATAATGCTTCAATGCATAAGTCCCTGGATTGTAGCATCATGGACGTCGCGGACGACATTGCTTATGGAGTGCACGATTTTGAAGATGCCGTTGCACTGAAATTGGTCTCTGCAAAGCAGTTTCAGGAATTTATCCCGGAAGATAAGTGTTCACCCTTCCTCAACGCACTGAAAGAAAAGTATCCAGGGGAAAGCGAAAACGATGTCTATGGCCGGATGCTTGATGGCATATTCGGCACCACCGACACCCGAAAACGCTATATAAGTCGCTTGGTTCACCACTTCATCACGGCAATCGAATATGATGAGTACAGCCAATTTCACGAGCCACTCCTGAAATTCCGTGCAAAGCTGGCCTCACCCCAAGCCCAATTTTTGAAGTCTCTGAAAAAATTGGTCTTTTCTGAGGTCATCAAAAGCCCAAGCGTCCAGCATTTGGAGTTTAAGGGACAAAGCATGGTCGTTTCCGTTTTTGAAGCTCTTCAATCCGACCCAAAGCGCTTGCTGCCGACAGACACGTTCCAAAAGTATGAAGCAGAAGGCGATGGCCTTAGGGTGATATGTGACTTTGTCGCAGGTATGACCGACGCCTATTTGTTGAAAACTTATGAGCGCTTGTTCGCTCCTCGGTTTGGATCGGTGTTTGATAAACTCTGAGGCAACACTTCAGCTATCTGAGTTTAGATGAGCCTTGTGAGGCTAAGAATACTTGATGCGAAGCCACTCAACTCATCACGACACAGTCCAAAAATAGAGAACCACCGCCCCTTTGAGGGCGGCGGCAATCTTTTAGTGGTCAAAGTTGCAGTTTAAGCTGGTCAAATTGCAAACTGATGCGAGCTTTCACATTGACGTCCGACACCAGAACTACGTCTTGTCCGCGTTACGGGTTGTTTAATTTCAATAGCTTAGATTCTCATGCGACAAACGTAAATCCGCCTTCCGACACGCCCAGACCGTTCTGCGGCATGTCCAGACCGTCTTGACCAAGAAGACTCAAATGCGGCTCCGAAACCTGGGCACAAAAAAACCGCCCCTAGGGGCGGTTCGGTTTGGAAAACATGGCGAAGTTCAGCTGCTTTTGGGTCGCCGCCGCTTCCTGCGTTCTTCCTCGTATCTCTGCAAGGCAGTGCCAGTATCAATGGCACTCCAGTTTTCAACAACAAAGGGGTTCAGCTCCTCATCACAGTCCATCCTCTCCGAATAGGCGTCCGCAAAAAAGCCCATGTCGATTTCACGGCTTTGCTCATCAAGGCATTCCCCGATTGCCTCGATGGCCATTTCCATTGCAACACCGAAGCGGCCAACAGATGCATGAATCAGAATTTTGATGAACTCATCTTGAGCCAAGAGGCCCGTATCCAAAATTCCCGCGGTTTTGAAGAGTTCGGCCAATGCTTTACGCAGCACGATACTGTCATTCTTGAAGCTCATCGGCTTCATCTCGACCGGGCGCAAGCGGCGGGTCAGCGTCGGATCATGGTTGATCAACATTTTTCCTTCTGGCGTTGCTGTCATGATCAGGCAAACCGGCCACTCCCTATCTTGCATGAGGTTGCGAAACCGCTTGCTGAATACTTCAACGCTATCGCTGGTTTTGTACCGTCCGCTGTCCTGCACCTCGTCGAGGTGCAGAGCAGCCACGCCCATTTTCTTCATGAAAAACATCACCCTCTGCGTGAGATAGTCTTCATCACGGTTAGATTTTACTGGGTAGCCAAGGGCTCGGAGGATCTCTTTCAGCGTATCTTTCACGGATGCACGCCCAGGAACGATCACACTGACGATTTGAGCACCGAACTCTTGCCTGCCACAAACTTCAGTCAGAGCGTGATACTCTTGGATGATTTCCTTGACGATCCGGGATTTACCGGCACCTGCAGGACCGATAAGAGCTGCACCTTTCAACTCGTGCTTGCCTGCCTTAAGACGCGCCTGACGCGCCGCAAGCACCTTGAAAACCCGGTCCCGAAAATCCCAGTACGTCTGAGTTTTCACGAAATAGTTCTCAAGGCTGACCATTTACTCAGCGGTATCACTGTATTGGTTGAAGTCCGCCAGATCGCCTTCAGTAATGGTCATTATTCCAACTCCGGTTTCTTTTTGCGTTTGCGGTTTCGCGCTGCAGACCGAAATCGGTCCATGCTGGTTGGGGAGTCAGTTTCAGCCTCCTCACGAAGGTGGTCTTCCTCCACAAATTCGCCGCCACCAATCTCGAAGCCTCCGTGGACAGGGTCCACGTATTCATCGCGCCCGATGTACGGTTTTTCATGCTGTCCTTTGCCAAAACCGAGTTCCAGAGCGGCGCGGTCGATTTCAGCCTGAGAATAGCCAGACATCCCCACATCCGCGTTCTGCGCGATTGAAGAAGCCATCTTTTCCCAAAGATTGCAGGCTTCGTCCCTGGCGCCTTTCCGGGAAAGGTTTTCAGCCTCGGCACGCTGCTTGCGAATGAGCTTCTCGGTTTGCCACTGGCGCAGCGTTTTGCCATTCATTTGCGGATCGCGAGCGCTGACTGAAATCATTTCGCCCTTCGCAAGGACCGTGATTGCACCCAGATCGAAAGGATCAACCTTAATCTCGACTTTTTCCCCAGGCTTAGCGATGCGGTCAACCAAACGGGCTTTGCGCTGATTGCGGGTGTACTCATTGGAATAAACTGCGCCCGCGTACCTGATCCCGGCTTCGCAGACGCTGGCATCCGTGTAAAAGCCGCAGGCTTCACGAAGTTGCGACGCGGATGGCATCTGGCCGTAGTCGTAGGTCTGCCCTTCAGTCAACTCGTCCCAGACCGCCGCAGGAGTACGGAAATTCAATCCACGATGCGGCGTGTTGTGGTACTCGGCAATGAACGCCACGAACATAGCGTGCAACTCATCATCGGTGATGCAGGCCTCCTCACCAGGCTTTCGGTCATTTCGATTTTGAGGGTTATTGGCCGTGTACCCGGGCAAATAGCGGGCCCACTTCAGATCACAAGTCCAGAAGAAGCGCTCCATGTGCCCGCGCAGAGATGACACCCCCGCCACAGTATTCATATGCGACACTGCCAAATGCCGCACTGCCTGCGAGAATGCTGCACCTCCGAACGGATCTCTGCCATATTCCGTTCCGTTGTCATTGGACACCTGCTGGATATCGCCATCCCCAATCAGGCGGACATCCGACCCGGTGCAGAGCGCCGAGCTGCCTGACGCCAGAGAGGCGCTGGAGCCGCCTGAAGATCCTCCGGGGGTCTGGCTGAGGTTCCAGGGATTGCGGGTCACACCCCAAAGCTTGCTGTTGGTGATGACGGTGCCGGAGAATTCGGGTGTGGCGGTGCGCGCATGCATGATGCCGCCAGCGCGGAAGACATGCTCATTCATCGGTGAAGTTGAGGTCGCAATAATGTCTTTCAGCAGCAGCGAGCCGTTGGAAGCCGGCAGGCCCTCAACATCGCTTTCATCCTTAATACCGATGGCCAACCCCTCTAGCGGGCGGGTGTCCTGACCCGATGTAGATTTCTCCTCCGCAGCTCGGGCAGCGCTCATGGCCTCATCGAAGTAAGTGTAGGTGAAGGCGTTCACCTTGGGCTCCACTTCGGCGGCGCGGTCGATCACGGCCTGCATATGTTCAACGGGCGACAGTGTATTGACCCGGAACATTTCCAGTGTTTTGAATGCAGGCAGATAAACGCCGGTCGACTCCATGGCCACGCTGGTGACGCCGCACGACTGGAACCAGGAGGCCAGATCGTGCAGATCCTGAGTGAACGTCCCGAAGGCGCGCACCGGCATGGTCCCTGTGTTAGGGTTCACCGCTGCCATATGCATGGTCGAACCGATATCAATCGCTGCTGCATTGGGATTGACCATCTTCAAATCCGGGTGGTCACCGGTCTTGGGTTTTGTCATGGCATCTCCTCCGTTCAGCCGAAGGGCGTGGGCCATGCAAGTTCGTCATCTTCCTAACCGGGATCGCCACAAATGCGACGTCACCATTCTCAAGTGCGCATCAACCCATGTGCCACGTTTTTTAACGGGGTCAGAACCACCAATAAGCTATCGGCAACTGCCCTTCGGGTAAAACGTAGCACAAGCTGTTGCTACCGCGCACAGGCGGGCTGCGGCCCGGAACGGTTTTTTTAGGATGTCCCTCTCCTCCTTGAGAATACGGTTCTCCCGTCGAAGCCGTTCATTCTCGCGGGCAAGGCCGAGGTCTTTGTCCGACACCACTTCCGTATCGCGATGCGTCGTGTTCCACTTGTTCAGCGTCGATACGCCAACGCCCAAATCAGACGCCACCTGTTTGCGTGTTAACCCGCTTGTCAGCGCGATCCGCACTGCATCAGCGCGGAATTCGTCCGTCCGTTTCGTTCCCATAACTCGTCTACTTTGCTGCAGTAAATGCTATCAAAGGAGCGGCATCAAACCGCGACACGTCCAGCCCTGGAACCCATCGGCCCGTAGCCGGCGCCAGAGCTCTGCACCGTTCCGGCAGCCGCCACACCATTCCCGTTCCAGCCGCGACAACCAGGGGCTCAGGCTGCTCTCGCGAATGCGAAAAACGTCTTCGCGCTCCCCACGGATGATCTGGCGGACCAACCCGTCGCTCCAGGCCCTGAGAACCTAGAATACGCGCTTTGCCAAGTAGACACCGATGATAGTAACTTCGAACATGGATGCTCCTTCCTTCAGTGATGGTTTCAACACTCATCACATTGGCAAATTGCGATGCCGTCAGGAGGGGGCATCCATGCCATCAACAAAGCCGCTTACGTGCCATCTCGCATTGTTCATGGGCCTACAGGGCTACCCTTATCACCAATAGAAGTCGTGCTTCAGGTATCGCTCACGCCATAGAACTTCCAAATTTGGTCGGTTTGCGTTCCCGTTTTCCCGGGCAAACGACTCATCAATATGGCCATGTTCTGTGACGGGAGGCAATCACTTACGTCCACCAGCTGCCCGTTCGCAAGCGATTCTGAAACTAATGATACAGGGAGCCAGGCAACGCCCAGAGCGTCGCGGGCGAATTGCAGCATAGCAAGCGTCAAAGCGGTTTCGGCCTTTGATACCAGCTCTGTCGATTCAGCTATGCGAGGAACAATCGCCTGGTAGAAGATCTGTCCAAGGTAAACTTCTGATGGGTAGCTGATGATGGGAATCTCGGCACTGCGTGCTGCCTCCTCCATTTGAGGGGCGCAAACCGGAATTAGGGTATCATCTCCTAGATGGGATTTCTCCAGCGTCCCGGGGATCGAAGTGGTTGTCTCTCCCAGCATTTCATAGGTGATTGCGATTTCGACTTCATCCGTAAACAGCAACCTCATGCATTCGTCGCGATTGCCAGACCGGATACGGATGGACTGATCTCCAGAGGAGATCGCTTGAATAAGAGAAGAGGACAATGTTGTCGTCAGCGCGTGTTGGCAGGCGATCTGCACTGCCGGCCTGTTCTGTTCCGGAGCCTGTTTCAAAAGCCGTTTCACACGCGTCAACCGGGCGCTCAGATCGCGCAGCTCTGGCTCCAGCGCTGCGACACCTTGAATAAGCGTAACTGGCTTTCGATTGCGGTCACAAAGTTCCGCACCGATGTTTTCTTCGATCGCCCGAATGCGCCGTGTAAAGGCGGACTGGGTTAAAAGCCTTTTTTCTGCGGCCCTGCTTAGCGAGCCGTTTTCCAGTACTGCCAAAATGTCTTCGATCCATTCTAAGCGCATTGCCCACTCCAATATGCACAAGTTGCATTATAGGGTCGGAATTTCGAATTAGAAATGGCGAACCCTCCAAAATAACATGCAGCAAAGTAAAATAGGAGAGTCCCTTGCATCTTGCCCGATACCCCCGCCGCTTCATTGCTCATTTGCCAACTCCGCTGGAGCGCCTCGATCGCTTGACTGCAGAACTAGGTGGTCCAGAGATATGGATCAAGCGCGACGATTGCACCGGCCTTTCGACCGGCGGCAACAAGACCCGAAAGCTTGAGTTCCTGATGGCCGAAGCCGAAATGCAGGGAGCAGAAATTGTCTTGACGCAGGGGGCGACCCAGTCCAACCACGCGCGTCAGACCGCAGCCTTTGCCGCCAAACTGGGTATGCAATGCCATATTCTGCTGGAAGATCGCACCGGGTCAAACAACGCCAACTACAACAACAACGGCAATGTACTGTTGGACCACTTGCATGGCGCAACCACCGAAAAGCGTCCTGGTGGCGGTGATATGAATGCCGAAATGGAAAAGGTCGCTGACCAAATGCGGGCTGACGGCAAAAAGGTCTACACCATTCCAGGTGGTGGCTCGAACCCAACCGGTGCGCTTGGCTATGTGAACTGCGCATTCGAATTGCTCAGCCAGGTCAACAATGCAGGTATGAAGATCAATCACCTGGTGCATGCAACCGGCAGCGCCGGCACCCAGGCCGGCCTGATCACCGGTCTGAAAGCGATGAATGCGCAGATCCCGCTGCTAGGGATCGGGGTGCGGGCGCCAAAGGCAAAGCAAGAAGAAAACGTCTACAACCTAGCCTGCACCACGGCAGAGAAACTGGGCTGTGCAGGAGTGGTTCAGCGCGAAGACGTGGTCGCCAACACCGATTATGTCGGTGAGGGATACGGCATTCCGACTGAAAGCGGTTTGGAAGCGATCAAGATGTTTGCCGAACTCGAGTCGATCCTGCTGGATCCAGTCTATTCGGCCAAAGGGGCTGCCGGTTTTATTGATTTGATCCGTAAGGGCCACTTCAAAAAAGGCGAGCGCGTGGTCTTCCTGCACACCGGTGGTTCGGTCGCTCTGTTTGGGTATGACAGCGCTTTCGACTTTACCGGTCGCTGGGCTCAGATCTAAGACAGGTATTGAAACGCCATGAATGCAAAAGTGTCAGGCCTGCGTGAAACCTTTGGAACCCATACACGTGGTTTCATAGTCGCGTTGGTGATCGCAGCTGCGGCAACTTTTCTGTCCGAACATTATGCCGCTCCAGTGATGCTGTTTGCGCTTCTGATAGGCATGGCGTTTCATTTTCTTGCCGAGGACGAAAGCTGCCGTCCAGGCATCGAATTCTCAGCCAAAACTTTGCTGAGGTTCGGTGTAGGACTGCTGGGTTTGAGGTTGAGCTTGGGCGATGTTGAAAGCCTTGGCTGGGTTTCGGTTCTAGCAATTGTTGGTTTTGTTCTGGCGACCCTTGGTTGCGGCGTATTGTTGTCCACTCTTTTGGGGCGCCGCAGCGCCTTTGGGCTCTTGGCCGGTGGATCGGTTGCAATCTGCGGGGCCTCTGCCGCGCTGGCCATTGCTTCGGTCCTGCCCAAACATCCCAGCCGCGAGGAAGACACCCTGTTTGTCGTTGTCGGCGTTACCGCGCTTTCAACGATTGCGATGATTGCCTATCCCATCCTGTTTCAGGCCATGGGGATGAACGATCTGGAAAGCGGCTTTCTGATCGGGGCCACCATCCATGATGTCGCCCAGGTGGTGGGTGCAGGCTATTCCATCAGTGATGAAGCTGGTGTGGTGGCGACCTTTGTCAAAATGCTGCGGGTCGCACTTTTGCCTGTGGTTATGGTGGTTGTCATGGTCAGCTTCCGGGGCAGCCAGTCACAAAAGGTTGGCCTGCCAGGGTTCCTCGTGATGTTTGTTCTGCTGGCCATCCTGGCAAACTCCGGTCTTCTGCCTGACGACGTGATTGCAGCCGTCAACGAACTGTCACGCTGGTGTTTGATCGTGGCTATTTCCGCGCTTGGCGTAAAGACGAGCCTGGCCAAGTTTCTGCATGTGCGCCCGTCCTACGCAGCAATCCTCTGCGTGGAAACCCTATTCCTCCTGTTGATCGCCCTAGCCTTTGTGAAGTGGGTCGGCGTTTGAAACCGGCGTTCCAAAAGGAGCCCCCCATGACTGAAATCACCAGAAAACACAGTAATGGACGGATGAGCAGGATCGTCGTGCATCAGGGCACGGTCTATCTATGCGGTCAGGTGGGCGAACGTGGTGCCAGCGTAGTCGAGCAGACGGCTGGCATTATGAAAAAGGTTGAAGCCCTGCTGGCAGAAGCTGGATCTGACAAGACAAAAATCCTGCAAGCGATTGTCTGGCTGGCGTCTATGGAGGATTTCGCTGAGATGAATTCAGTTTGGGATCAATGGGTTGTTTCAGGCCATGAGCCTGCGCGCGCCTGTGGTGAGGCCGTCTTGGCCAGCCCTGATCTGAAGGTTGAAATCACCATCACTGCAGCCCTCTGAGGCTTGCGAAGATCAGACCCAGAGATGTCTTCGCAAGGGGGTAAAAAATGCTACCGGCCAAAATATATCATTTGACGCATTTTGAATAAAATGTATCATACGAAATATATTTCAATGTTTGTCAGACTTGTTCCGGCACCATCCCAAACGATAACAGGAAACTCAAACATGGCTCTTGTTGAAAGCAACAAAAGGAGTAGAAAGTTGACCGAGACATCTCTCGGCACAGAGTTTGCCGCAGGGGAAAACCTGGCGGAACACTTTGGCGCCTGGGCGTCCAAGCTCTCGTTTGAGGATGTGCCGGAGGATGCTCTCATCTGCGCGCGCCGTGCGGTTCTTGACACCATTGGTGTTATCGTCGCTGGCGGCCAGCATCTTGGCGTTCAGGCCCTCGCAGCGCATGGCGCCGGTTCGGGTGGCGCAAGCCTGGCTGTTACCGGGATCAAAACCGACCCTATTACTGCCGCGACATGTAACGGCATGGCCGCACATGTCTGGGATTTTGATGACAACAGCTACACTGGAATGATCCATGGTTCGGCCATTATCCTTCCGGCTGTACTTGCGGTGGCACAATCTGTCGACGCCTCGGAAAAAGACCTGCTTCAAGCCTTTGTCATTGGATCCGAGGTCTCTTACGCCCTGGGAGAAATCTGCACCCATAGCCATTTCATGCAGGGCTGGTGGGCGACGGGATCTTGTGCCCTCATTGGAACCGTGGCCGGCGTCGCCCGGTTGCTGGGTCTGAACGCCGAGCAAACGGCCAATGCCATTGGCACTGCAGCCGTCACAGCGGGCATTGAACGGGCAATTGCCGGCACGGATGCAAAGCCCTACCTGGTCGGGAATGTTGCTGGTCAGGCGATCACGCTGGCGCGGGCCGCGCAGGCGGGATTGACCGGACCCAAGGATGCCTTTGAACAGAAGAACGGGTTCTTTTCCCTGCTCAATCAGGGAATTTCCAAACGGGAAGGAATTTGCCCGCTCGCTGAGCGTTGGCGTGTCCAATCACCAGGGCTGCTTTTCAAAACTAGCCCCGTCTGTTCTGCCGCCCACGCTGCCATTGAAGCGGCGAGCCTGTTGACCCGGGAGGCTACAAAACCTTTAGCTGAGGTTGTCGCCATTGAAGCAGAGGTTCCCAAGCTGGTCTCAGCAAGCCTGGTCTATGACCGGCCCGTCAACCCACAGCAGGCACAATTTTCGCTTCCCTATAGCGTAGCATGTGCAATGTTACATGGTAGCGTCCGCCTACAGGATCTGAGCGCAGCCGAGCTTGCCGATGATGCCAAACAGTGGATCATGGACCGGGTAACCACCCGAATCTGTCCGGAGCTATCGGCCGAACCAATGGCCTCTGACTTTCCGGAAAGCACTCGCGTAACGTTCAAGTATGCTGACGGCGTCAGCCGCACCCATTTTTGTGGTGAAGCCTTTGGAATGCCGAACAGGCCGCTGTCCAACGGCGACCTCATCAGAAAATTCAACGAATGCCTGAACTTTGCAGGCCTCGCCCAGCACGAAATTGATCTGCAAACCGTGGATCTGTTGGAATTGGCGGCAAAAGTCCTGTGGGAGACTGCTGCCTAAAGAGACACGATAAAACACCAACCTGGAGGAGAAGAAAGTGAACTTTATCAACAAAATCAAAACATCAGCTTCGGCAGTCGCCATCGCATTGGCTACCTGTGCAGGTGCTGCAAATGCCGAACAACTGGTGCGCCTGTCCACCTATGTGAACGAGGTTGATATCCGCTACGAGGGTTTTCAGCATTTTGCAGATCTCGTATCAGAAAAAACCGAAGGCCGGGTCAAAATCGAAATCTTCCCCTCTGCCACCTTGAATGGCTGGAGCGAGGGTATTGATGCCGTTCTGGGCGGGGTCGCCGATGTCAGTCACATCTCCTATGATGATCGCCTCCCCTGCTACCGTGCGGGCGCCTTCTATCCCGCCTCAGTTGATCTGGAGAACCAGATCGCTCTGGATGAGGAAATGACGGCAATCCTGGCTGAAGAAGCCGCCAAGGTCGGCCTGGTTAACATCTTCTCGTCGAACTATTCCTTTGACCAGGAATGGTGGTTCCAGGAGCAGAATGTGGACCTGAGCAACCTGAATGGTTTGCAGGTGCGTTCGATCGGGCCACTGGTGAGTGCGATGATCGAAGGCTGGGGCGGAAGCCCGGTTTTTGTCTCTCCCAAGGAGGTTTTTCAATCGGCTGAACGTGGCGTGGTTGATGGCATCAATATGGGTGTTGCAACCTATAGCTCCTGGAAGCTCTGGACCGTCATGCCGCATATGATCAACGCTGATTTGTTCTACGGCAACGTCATGTATATGATGAACAAAAACAAGTTCGACACCCTGAGTCCCGAAGATCAGCAGGCGATCCGCGACGCCAGCCGCGAAGCGCAGACGTGGCTGAAGCCCCGCTATGAGGCCTGGGTCAATGAAAATGTTGGTGATGCGGTCATGAATGGCGGCGGCTCTGCGCGGTCGCTTACAACAGAAGAAAAAGAAGCTCTTCTCGCGTCGATCGTACCGCAGTGGGACGAAGAGCTGGACAACACCTGCGGCAAAGAAACCGCAGATAAAATCCGCGCACTTCTAGCCAAACACCAGCAATAATACAGGCACCGAAACATTCGGATGACGCTTAAGCAAGTCTGGGGGCCTGTAGTTGCAGGTCCCCAAAAAAAGTAGCGCCTTGGGAGGAGAGTCATGCAACAGAACACCCGCAGAATGGGTTTCATAGAACGGCTGGGGCCACTCCTTGCCGCACTTGGCGCAATCATAATTGTTATTCAGACAATCTGGATCTCTTATGGGGTGGTGATGCGATATGTGTTCAATGCGCCTGATCTATATGTCACCGAGGCAACCGCGCTTATGCTGGTTCCCTGTGCCTTTTTGGGGCTGGCCTATGCTATGCAAATGGACGCCCTGCCAAAGGTCACAATGTTTGTGGATGTGCTGCCTGGCAAACTGGCGCGCATCGTCCGAGCACTCAACTTGATCATCATGTTGGCGGTCGGCGGTTTCTTTGCTTTTGCCGCGACCGAAGCCTTCTTTCGGGCTTCGCGCACCGGTGCATCTTCCGAGGTATTGAGCTGGCCGCGCGCATGGTTCTGGGCGCCGACGGCCCTGGCCCTGATCATCTTCTGCCTGATCCTTTTTGTGATCGTCTTCAGAACCCTCAAAAATAAAACCAATCATTCGACAGGCGAGGAAAACTAAGATGGAATGGTATCATGTTGGCGGCGGGCTGCTAGCTCTGCTGATGGTTCTCATTTCGCTGGGGCTGCCATTGCCCTTTGCGCTGGCGGCTGCCTCCTTGCCGTTTCTTTGGCTGATCCAGGATTTCAGCACCTCTTTGATTAGTGTCGAGCTGAAAATCTGGGGGGTTTGGGTTGACTATATCCTTCTGGCGGTACCGCTGTTTGTCTTCCTTGGTGAGCTGATCGCCCGATCCACCATTGGCCCCAATCTTTATCGCTTTATGCATCAGGGCGTGCGAGTCCGCGGCTCTGCCGCCTATGGAAGCATCGGCGCCTGTGCGGGCTTCGGGGCGGTCTGCGGCTCTAGCATGGTGGGTTCCCTGACCATCGGCGGCGTGGCTTTGCCTGAGATGCTGAAGCTCGGCTATGGCAAGCGCCTATCGGCAGGAGTTCTTGCGGCGGGGGGGACTCTCAGTGTGTTGATCCCGCCAAGCCTGATCCTGTTGTTCTATGGCATCGTCGTGGATGTCTCGATTGGTGATCTTTTCATTGCCGGCATCATTCCCGGCCTGGCTCTGACAACCATGTTTGCCCTGGTTGTTGTGGTCTGGGGCATCTTCAGCCCCTCTTCCATTCCAAAGGTGGACAAAGCGCTGCGCCTGCCGCTGTTTGAAATTCTGTCTGCGGTGCTGCCAGTTCTGGTCATTGGTTTGGTGATCACCGTTTCCATCTATGCCGGTATCGCAACCCCAACCGAAGCGGCTGCCATTGCTGCCTTCCTGACCTTCCTTATCGCCGTCACCGTTGGTGGGCTGCGTTGGGAAGGGCTGAAAGGCGCGCTGATGGCAACGATGCGGACCATGGGTTATCTGGGCCTCCTGTTGTCTGCTGGCACGCTCTTTGGCTTTGTTCTGACCTATCACCGCGTTCCGCAGCAATTCACCGAAGCCTTCCTGACATTGGAGCTGGCGCCCTATATGGTTCTGGCCATGGTCATCGCCTTCTATCTGATTGTCGGCATGTTCCTGGAGCCTGTTTCGATCACCTTCATTACCCTGCCGACACTGTTCCCGCTGATCAGCACGGTCGGCTATGATCTGATCTGGTTTGGCATCATCTATACCATCACCATGGAGATCGCGGTGTTAACGCCACCTGTGGGGTTAAACTTATACGTGATACAGGGGCTCGCACCTAAGGATGTTGATCTAAAGGATGTCATTCTGGGATCGCTCCCCTTCATCGGAGCTCTGGCGATCCTCATTGTCTTGCTGCTGTTCTTCCCGCAGATGGCGCTTTTCCTGCCAGAACTGGCCAGCTAAGGAGTATGATATGCTGAACTATCACCGATACGGCACTGGCAAGACTTTCGTCATGCAGCACGGATTCCTGGGAGGGGGCGGCTACTTCGCCCCCCAGATGGCCGCTCTGGGGCAATCCTTTGACATGATCGCCCCAGATCTGCCGGGATATGCGGGCAGTGCAGCGGAACCGGCGCTGGACTCGATCGAGGCGCTGTCTCAAGCCCAGGTTGCTCTATTGGATAAGCTGGGTGTCGAGCGCTTCAGTCTGCTCGGTCATTCGATGGGGGGAATGATTGCGCTTCAGACTGCACTGGATCATCCCGACCGGGTGGAGCAGCTTGTGCTCTACGCGACCCATTGTTCAGGCAATCTGCCTGGCCGTTTTGAAACCTTTGACGAGACCGCCAAGAGGGCCAAGGCCGAAGGTATAGAAGCTTTGGCTAAGCGAGTGTCTGCAACTTGGTTTGTCGATTATGATAGGGCGCCGATGTATCCCTTCTGCCTGGGAGCAGGTGCCGGGGCGAGCGAAGCCGCGGTTCTGGGATCACTCAAGGCCTTTCAAACCTGGGATGTGACAGAGCGCTTGTCGGAACTGGAAATGCCGGTTCTGGTGATTTCCGGCGATAAGGATCGCTCTTATGGTGTTCCGGGCTTGGTGCAGCTTGCCTCTGGTATCAAGAATGCAAGTCTAAACCTCATTTCCGGTGGTGCCCATTGCGTTCACCTGGAAAAAAGCGATCTGTTCAACATCTCGTTGCGCGAGTTTCTTACCGTAGATCGCGGCTAAGAAAAGCGCACATGATAGATCTTAAGGCGGGGGTTATCATTCCAGATAGGCCCCGCTTTGCTTTCGCAGAGACACCACTTTTTCGATGCGCCCAATAGCTCCTCCGGCGCTGTCAGCAACCGCAAAGGCCAGGACAGCTTCGACCAAGGAACAGATCGACACCACCGAAGGGTAGTAATGCGGACTGTTCGTGGGCGCGATGATGCTATGGCAGGCAATTCCGACCAAAGGAGAGCTGCGCCGATCGGTGATTGCCAGAGTGGTGACGCCGATATCCCTAGCGTATTCAAGGGCTTCGATTGCAGATTTGGCATATGGGGAAACTGCGATTGCTATCACCGCATCACCTTCCTGCACAGTGGCTAGTGTTTCAATCGCGCTGGCAACACCCGAACGTGTCATGCGAAGACCTGGAAAGGCAATGCCACCTGTTGCCTCTAGATGGGCCGCAACCCAGGCCATCGACCCGGTCGCCACGATGTGAGTCGTCCTGGCAGTGCGAATCGTGTCGCCAATGGCTTGCAGCGTTTCGATCGGGTTGTTCTGGAAACCGGCGTCAATGTTTTCACGCGCAGCGTCCTGCAGCCCTTTCAGTAGCGGTTCAGCTGCCGTTTCTACGCGAGATTCATAGAGCTTTTCCGCACGGGTACTGAAACTGCTCGCGGCAACTTCTGTCTGAAACTGGGTTTTGAACTCATCATAGCTTTCATAGTCGAAATATCGCGCCAGTCTGTGCATCGTAGGCGAGGACACACCGCTTTCAGTTGCGACTGCCCGCATCGAGCCAAAGGCCATTCGATCCGGGCGGTCGACGGCAAACTTGGCTGCCACCCTGAGCTTTTTTGGCAAATCAGGAAGTTCGTTCAAAATTCGGTCGATAATAGTCGGCATGGCCACTCCTGCTACCTGTCAGTTGATTTGTTAACTCACCATAAGAAATCTGTCCAATATCTAAAAGATCAATTGATACATTAAGAACATGTATGTATCATATGGCAAAATAAACCTCAATATGGAGCCTGTTTCGCGTGTCACGCTATTCCGCCTTTGAAGTGTTCAGAAAAGCTCTTGGTGGCAACCTTGGCTGGTCGCGCGCCTGGCGCGATCCTGATCCCAAACCCAGTTATGACGCAGTTATCGTAGGGGGCGGCGGGCACGGCCTCGCAACGGCCTACTATCTGGCAAAAGAGCACGGCATCAGAAATGTAGCAGTCTTGGAAAAGGGTTGGCTCGGCGGCGGCAACACCGGGCGCAACACAACCATTGTGCGCTCAAACTACATGCTGCCTGGCAATACCATGTTCTATGAGCGCTCCATGCAGCTGTGGGAGAACCTAAGCCAGGATTTGAACTATAACGTGATGATGTCCCAGCGTGGGCAGTTTCACCTTGGTCATTCGCCGGCTCAGTTGGACGGGCTACGGCGGCGCGGTAATATCATGCGGGCTCATGGCATTGACGCCGAGTTGATCGACCGGGCCGAAGTGCAGCGGCGGCTGCCCTACCTGGATTATACGCCAAATGCTCGCTTTCCGATCCATGGCGCACTGTTTCAAAGCCGAGCCGGCACGGCGCGTCACGATGCTGTGGCTTGGGGCTATGCGCGAGGTGCTGACCAGCTTGGAGCCGACATCATCCAGCAATGCGAGGTCAAAGGTTTCTTGTGGGAGGGAAACCGCGTTGTCGGTGTCGAAACCACCAGAGGCAATATCCGTGCCCCAAAGGTGGGCCTGGCAGTGGCTGGGAACACGACTCAATTGACCGAAAAGGCCGGTCTTAGACTGCCCATCGAGACACATTCTCTTCAGGCCTTTGTAACCGAGCCTCTCAAACCATTTATCGATAATGTCGTAAGCTTTGGTGCTGCGCATTTCTACATCAGCCAGTCTGATAAAGGTGGTTTGGTGCTTGGCGGTGATCTGGATGGCTACAACAGCTACGCACAGCGCGGCGGCATGCCGATTGTGGATGCGACAATGGCGGCAGCCAAATCCCTGGTGCCTTCCATTTCGCGTCTGCGGCTGCTGCGTCACTGGGCCGGGGCCATGGATATGACCATGGATGGCTCGCCCATTATCTCCAAATTGCCGGTCGAAGGCCTCTATCTCAATGGTGGCTGGTGTTACGGCGGCTTTAAGGCGACGCCAGCAGGTGGTTGGTGCTTTGCCTGGACCATGGCCAAAGACGAACCTCACAAGGACAACGCCGAATTCACCCTGTCGCGCTTTGAACGTGGCTATCAAATCGACGAAAAAGCGCACGGTCCGCAACCCAACCTGCAATGAGGTCAGAGACATGATTAAGCTGAACTGCCCGGTCTGCGGGCTGCGGGACGAGACCGAGTTCTCCTATTTGGGAGACGCCACGGTCAAACGCCCCGCGATGAACGAAAGCGATCCCAAAGCTTGGGTGGAATATGTGTTCATCCGGGACAATCCAAAGGGGCCGCACAAAGAACTCTGGCATCACGTTTTGGGGTGCCGACAGTGGCTTGTTGTGGAACGCGACACTGCCACACATGAAGTTTTTGGGTGCAAACTTGCACAGGAGCACGCGAAATGAGCGCCGAACGTTTGCCCCAGGGCGGGCGCATTGACCGCACCTCGACCGTAACGGTCCTTTTTGATGGTCGCGCAATCCCCGCACATACCGGAGACACGCTGGCTTCAGCGCTCTTGGCTGCTGATACCGGAATTGTTGCCCGTAGTTTCAAATATCATCGCCCCCGTGGCATCTATAGCGCCGGCGTCGAAGAGCCCAATGCTTTGGTACAATTGGGCCAGGGTGCCCATAGCGAACCCAATACTCGCGCCACCACGCTTGAAGCTTATGACGGGTTGCAAGCAGCTGGCCAAAATGCCTGGCCAAATGTCCGGTTCGATGCCCAGAGTGCGACCCGAATAATTGCTCCATTCCTAAGTGCTGGCTTTTACTACAAGACTTTTATTGGTCCTTTCAATGGCACCAAATTCTGGATGTACTGCGAAACTTTCATTCGCAAGGCCGCAGGTATGGGCTTTGGTGTTCATCAGAATGATCCCGATACCTATCAAAAGACAAATGCCTATTGTGACCTTCTGGTGATTGGTGCAGGGCCGGCAGGTCTAAGCGCGGCCTTGGCTGCTGGTCGCAAAGGCGAGAGGGTTATTTTGGCCGAACAGGATTTTGAGCTTGGCGGCTCGCTATTGTCCAATCCGGTAGGCAGTGACAGCGACAAATGGTTGGAAGATACCCGTAATGAACTGGAAGCAATGAACAATGTCCGCATTCTCAAACGGACAACGGTTTTTGGTGCTTATGACAGTGACGTTTACGGAGCTGTCGAACGGGTATGGGACCATGTTCGTCATGTACCTGATAACCAGAACCGGCAGGTCTATTGGAAGATCAGTGCCAAACGCGCGGTGATGGCAACCGGCGCAATCGAGCGTTTTCTAGCCTTTGGCGGCAATGATATCCCCGGCGTGATGCTGGCCTCTTCGGTGCGTACCTACCTCAACCGTTTTGCGGTGATGGCTGGCAAGACTGTCGTCGTGGCCACGAATAATGACAGCGCCTATGGAACTGCGATTGATCTCGCAAAGGCCGGTGCATCTGTGACGGTGGCAGATCTTCGACTAGAGGCCCCTGCAGATCTAGCCCAGCAGCTGCAAAGCCATGGCGGCAAGGTGATGCCGACCACGGGGGTTATCGCAGCCCAGGGGCGTAAGTCAGTGACTGGTGCCTTGCTTGCGCCGATCAACGCCGAAGGGCGCGCCACTGCTGCGCCGCATTCTGTGCCCTGTGACCTCATCGCCGTCTCAAGCGGGTGGTCGCCCGTGGTTCATCTGTGGAGCCATCGCCAGAAAAAGCCCGTCTTTGATGAGGCTGCGCGCTGCTTCCTTCCCGACAATGATGCCATTCCGACGCTGCAGGCGGCGGGTAGTGCGATAGCGGCTCGCTCCCTGGCCGACTCCATCGCACAGGGGGCTGCCGCTGGCGGAGATCCGTCTGGCGGCACCCCGCTTGCGGCCCCTACGGGTGCAGCCGATCATTGGGCGCGCGCGATCAGCCCGATCTGGCGTCTGACCCAGCAGAACGGCAAGACCGCAGGCAAGGCTTTTGTGGATATGCAACATGATGTCGGCACCTCCGATATCGAGCTGGCGCACCGCGAAGGCTATGTCTCTGTCGAACATCTGAAACGTTATACCACCACCGGCATGGCCACCGACCAAGGCAAGCTGTCGAATCTGCCAGCCCTGTCCCGAATGGCCGAACTGCGCAGCATGACGATCCCCGAGGTGGGCACCACCACTTTCCGCCCACCCTTCACCCCCACTGCGGTTGGTGCTTTGGCCGCAAATGATGCCCTGCATCATTTCAGCCCGACTCGGCTGTCACCACTGCACGACTGGCATGTGGAACAGGGCGCTGAACTGACTCAGGCAGGGCTGTGGCTCCGCCCCTGGTTCTACCCAGAAGCAGGAGAGGATGTTGACGCGGCCTATCGCCGTGAAGCCGAGCATGTGCGCAGCCAGGTTGGCATGGTGGATGTCTCGACCCTGGGCAAGATCCAGGTGCAGGGACCGGATGCTGCTGAGTTCCTCAACCGGATGTATGTCAACGGCTGGAAAACGCTGCAAATCGGGCGCATCCGCTACGGCGCGATGCTGCGTGAAGATGGCATTGTGCTGGATGATGGGGCCACGGCGCGGATTGGGGAGTATGATTACTTCATGTCCACAACCACAGCTCATGCCGCACAGGTTCTGGCCCTAGCAGAGCAGCTGTTGCAGACTGCTTGGCAGGATCTCAAGGTCCATGTTACCTCGGTGACCGATCAATGGGCGGCCATGGCCGTCGCCGGTCCAAAGTCCCGCGACCTGCTGACAGAAGTCTGCGGAATGGTGGATCTGAGCGCCGATACGATGCCGAACAATCATTTTGTCTATGCCGATATTGCGGATGTTCCCTGCCGTATCCACCGGATGAGCTTTTCCGGCGAGCTGGCTTATGAGGTTTATGTCCCGGCAAAATTCGGTAAGGCGGTCTGGCAGGAGATCATGCAAAAGGGTGCCACCTTTAACATTTGTCCCTATGGTACAGAATCCATGGGCACCCTGCGCATCGAAAAGGGCCATGTGGCGGGGCCCGAACTGGATGGCCGCACCACCCTGCGCGATATTGGGTTGGACAAAATGGCCTCACGCAAAAAGCCCTTTGTTGGATCGGTTCTAAAACATCGCCCACATCTGTTGGCGGAGGATCGTCCAACTCTGGTGGGTTTGGAGATCGAAGGGGATGCGGGGGTCAAATCCGGGTCCATCCTCTATGACCTGGGTGGTAGCACCAAAAACCACGGGCTCGGCTGGGTGTCCTCAACAACCTATTCACCAGCTTTGGGAAAATACATCGCCCTGGGCTTCCTGGCCAAAGGGCCTGCTCGCCATGGCGACAGGATACGTGTGATTGATTTTTTGGGCGACAGCACAAAGACGGCCAAGGTCACATCCCCTCATTTCTTTGATCCGGAAGGAACGCGGCAAAATGGCTGATCCCTATTCCCCACTCACCTCCGTCATGACGCCCGGTAGCTACGGTGGCCAAACCAATAGCACCTTGGTCGATCTGCAGGAGAAACCTGTTGGAGGCCTTGTGCAGGTCGCTGGCTGGGAGGGTTTTGATAGCTTGATCGGACAGGTCTTGGGCCTGGCGCATCCGCTGAGCTTTCACACTGCCCAAGAGGCAAAAGGGTGTACGATCTTCAAGATCGCCCCTGCGAGAGTGATGATACAGCATGACGATCCGGACCAACTAGCCCGTCTGACAACCTCATTATCGCCCGAACAAGCAGGGGTGGTTGCATTGGAGAATGCCCGGTGCCGGTTGCATCTCTCTGGTGCTGAGGTTGAAGCCGTGCTGCAGCGGGTTGCCGCGCTCGATTTCAGCCGGGCTGAATTTCCAGTTGGGGAATTCCGTCAATCCGGCATTCATCATGTTGCAGTGATGTTCCACCGCACCTCAGATCAGGGCTTTGATCTTTTTGTCCCTACCACCTGGGCCATGAGCGTTTTCGACTATCTCCGAGATGCCGCCTGGAATTTTGGCCTGACGATCTCGTCACCCGCTTAAGCAAGTAGAAAGGTAAACCGTCGTGCCCATGTCAAAGCCTCTTTTCCAGACCGAAATCCAAGGTATCAGCCAAGCCTGCCTGTTGCGAAATGGGTGCGACGCCGAAAATGCTCAAGCCATTGCGGGTAACATTGCCAAAGCCGAACTGGACGGCTGTCATTCGCACGGGATGTTCCGCCTGCCAGGCTATGTTGCTGCGCTCAAGAGCGGCAAAGCTAACGGTACGGCCCGGCCAGAAATCACAGCGGGGCCATTAGGCTCCGCTGTGATCCAAGTGAATGGTTGTGGTGGGTTTGCACCGCTCGCGTTGCAACAGACGCAGGCGGCTTTGATTGAGCATGCGCAATCCATCGGGGTTGCAGTGATGGCCCTCACAAATGTTCATCACTTCTCGGCCCTTTGGGCAGATGTTGAACCCCTTGCGCGTCAGGGTTGTGTTGCCTTGGCCTGCACTGCCTATCTTCCAGCGGTCGCTCCGGCTGGTAGTCAGGAACCCTTTTTTGGCACTAATCCGATGGCCTTTGCTTGGCCGCGCAAAGACAAGCCGCCGTTGGTCATTGATCAGTCTTCGGCGGCCATGGCACGCGGAGAGGTGATGATTGCAGCCCGTGATGGCAAGCCCCTGCCGCCCGGGGTGGGGCTGGATCAAGATGGCAATGCGACGACAGATGCAGCTGAGGTTCTCAAAGGTGTCATGCTGCCCTTTGGCGGTCACAAGGGTAGCTCCATCGCATTGATGATCGAACTGCTGGCCGCAGGATTGATTGGCGAAGCCTTCAGCGTCGAAGCGAAACGCCGAGACAATGGTGACGGCGGCCCGCCCCGGGGCGGTATGTTCTTTTTGGCCATGGACCCTTCTAGATTTGGCGATGCCGCCTGGGGCAGCCATAGCGACAGCTTCCTCGAAGAACTCGCCGGGGTTGATGGGGCCCGCCTGCCTGGCGATCGACGGTATCAAGCCAGAGCAAAAAATAGAAACCAGGGCGTCTGCGTGCCGCAGTCATTGCTCGAAAAGATCACCCAACTCTGATCCTCAACGATCCTATCCAACACACTGCAATCACGCGCGAAACCATTGATCCCATGGGACTACAAAGTTCAATCTCCTCCAATCACTGCGTTATAAAGCTGGATCAGGACAGGCTCGCTCTGACCCGGGAATTCGATATTCTTGTCCTGCCTGGGGTATCGATGCTCACTCTGGGTGGATTTTTGGAACCTCTGCGCATTGTCAATGCGCTGACCCATCGCGAGGCGTTTCGCTGGCGGGTGCTTTCCCTGGAAGATGACACTTTTGGATGCTCTAACGGGTTTCATATCGATGAGGATGTACTGCTCGGCACCGAAGGTTGCCAGCGCTGTAGCCTGGTTGTCGGCGGGGAGTTGACCTCTTCGACTGAACGGCAGCTTGTTATCAACTGGATCCGCCGACGCAAACGGTTTGGAAACGGGATCGGCTATATTGGCCCATGCGCCCGCCTTTTCGCCGAAGCGGGGGTTCTGGTTTCCGAACAATTTGTGGTCTCTCAATCCGAGAAATCCGCCTTTTCTGAATGCTATTCTCACCTTCTTCCGCATGAAGGCCTTTTTTGTCGAGAAAGAGACGTGTTGAGTTGCGTGGACGGCACTGCGGCATTGGACTTTGCGGCCAGTTTCATTGAACAGGACATGGGGCGCTCGTTGGCACTGGCGGTGCTGCAGCAATGTGGCCAATCTAAGCTTCGTGCGGGGTCCGATCAGCCTCAAAACGTGGCGGGTGACTTGCATGAATCACGACACAAAGCCTTAAAAACAGCTATTCGCCTGATGAGCGAACACATTGAAAACCCTTTGTCCATGGAAATGGTTGCCAAGAAGGCTCATATTTCACGACGTCAAATGGAGCGACTGTTTAAGATCCACACAGCTTTGACTCCCTCTAAATACTACCAGCACATGCGACTACACCACGCAAAATCCCTACTCCGCCAAACGGACATGCGGGTATTGGACATCGCCCTGGCCTGCGGCTTCTCCAATGTCTCAACTATGAAAGTCGCCTACCGCCGAGAATTCGGACAAGGATTTGCGAGCTGAGTCCAATATTGTATTCGATTCCCGAGTTAAAGGATCAGATATGCACAAAAGGGATACTGTTTGACGTCAGCGCGAATGGGTCCAACTAGGGCAATTTGATATGAGAGTGTTACTGGCTCAGCGTAACAACTGAGGAGTAGGACACGGGAAGCGGCCGAGATATACGTAAGCGGTGCGCCGATCACACTTGCGGAGTGTAAGTCCAGGGCAGCAGGGCGTTGATATCGGATTGCTTATGTCCATTGGCGATGGCGGTCAGGGTTTTGACAAGCCAGGCATGGGGATCGACGCTGTTCAGTTTACAGGTTTCAATCAGCGACGCGAGGATTGCCCCGTTCTGCGCTCCAGTTTCATGCCCAGCGAACAATGCGTTTTTCCTGTTCAGGGCAATTGGACGGATTGTCCGCTCGACGCTGTTGGAATCCAGTTCCACGCGACCGTCGCCAAGGAACACGGTCAGGCCTTCCCAGTATTTGGCAATGTAACTCAAGGTCTCACCGATGGGTGATTTGGCGGAAACACGAGCACGATTGTCCCTGAGCCAGATGTCCATCTGATCAATCAGTGGTTTTGCACGCTCCAGCCGCGCTGCTTTTCGGGCTTCAGGGGCGTTGCCTCTGATTGCCTTTTCTATGCGGTAGAGAGCCTGGATTTGCGCGATCCCCTCATCCGCAATTGGGGTGGTTGTGCCAGATTTGGCAACGTCAAAGAGCTTGCGTCGGGCATGCGCCCAGCAGTGAGCCAATCGGATCGCACCTTCCTGCCGCTTAAGCAGGCGGTTGTATCCGGCGTAGCCGTCAACTTGCAGCGTGCCGTTGAAGCCCCTCAGAATTTGCTCTGCATATTCACCAGCGCGGCCCGGCGCATAGGTGAAGGCCACGCCGGGTGGATCTTCTCCAGTCCAGGGCCGGTCATCTCGGGCGAGCGCCCAAAAGTATCCGGTTTTCGTTTTCTTACGGCCAGGATCAAGGACCGGCGCCACCGTCTCGTCCAGGAACAGTTTGGTTGACCGCTTCAGATCAGCCATCAGCGCCTCGTATACGGGGCGCAACTCGAACGCTGCCCGGCCGACCCATGCGGCCAGTGTGGACCGGTCCAGATCGATCCCCTGACGTCCATAAATCTGCGCCTGGCGATACAGAGGAAGATGATCAGCGTATTTGCTGACAATCACATGGGCAATGGTTGCCTCGGTCGGCATGCCACCGGGGATCAGATGCGCCGGAGCGGGTGCCTGGGTAATACCATCTTCGCAAGACCGGCAGGCATACTTTGGGCGGCGGGTGACGATCACGCGGAAGTGGGCCGGGATGATATCGAGCCGCTCACTGACATCCTCGCCAATGACATGCCGTTCAGAACCACAACCACAGACCGTGCTGTCCAGCTCAATCACTTGTTCGATGCGTGGCAAATGTTTTGGAAATGACCCCCGGTTGGATTTGCGTGGCTTCGCGGTCTGTGTCGGCGTGACAGGCGGATCGGCCTCAGGGGCCAGATTGTCTTTCAGAACAGCTGACTCTAAGAATTTCCAGTGGAACAAGTTGATCAATCATCTGACGTTAAGGAATCTCGATGGCAGCCGTTGCAAAGCAGAAGCCAATTACTGCAATTGATGTAGAGTTGGCTGGTGACATACTTCGAGTAGTAAACACTGGTTTGCCGGAGCTTGCGTCGCGTAACGCAGTTGACGCCTTAACAGAGCTCCGGTTGGAACATGAACCGATCCGCGATTTCCTGAACCTGCCGCCCAACGGCAACCACTTAATCAATTCTTGCCTGCTCTACCCGCCATTTGAGCAAGGCTCGGACGGGGCGTTGTTTCTGGCTTCCCGATTTGCTTTCGCACCCTATGCAGGAACCGCACTGATGGCAGCGGCTACAGTACTCGCGGAGAAACAAGGTTCCACGTTATCTGCGGACCAACAGCACTTCGTTCTCGACACCGCAAGTGGTTCAATGGAAGTGGAGCTGGTGCGCAGGAATATTGCTGTGACACATGCCAAATGGTTTGTTTCCGCTCCGGATTTGCTGATCAACACCCAAGAGCTGCTACGAACTGGAGGTGAGGCAGTCCCGGTTTCAGTGGTCAATGCCGGGTTGCCGTACTTGGTTGTAGATACGGACAAGCTTAACATCGCACTCGGCGACCACTCCGCTTTATCTGACGCCGCCATCGAGTTAAGTGCAACTGCGGGCAGTCAGTTTCCGATGGCTCAATTTGGTATAGGGGGCAATTACAGCCAATACCTGGTCATGTTCTTTACCAAGGCTTCAGACAATCACATCAAGACTGTTTGGGTGTCTGACAAAGGTGAAGTGGCAAATTCTGCGGGGGGCACCGGAGCTTTATCCGTTTTAGCGGCCGGCCTAGGGAATGGGGCGTTGACACCTGACCAGCCCGCACTGATTGAAGCACCTGGAGGAACCTTTGAGTGCCAAATCGCCAGGGGTCGAGCCTCAGTAACAGCTACCGTTCGGACGGTTGCAAGGCACGTATTCCTGCCGCGCTAAGCGGACACATGGAGTTGGCTAGGCTGCTTGCGCAGCGAATGACAGCAAGGTCCGGCGACCTGTAAATTCCCACCTTAATGAATGCTGCGTGGTGCGCGAACAGCCGGAATGGCCGCCGCACCGCAACATGAGAATTTGCGCGCGTGCAGAAAAATCTTAGCTGCGAGCGCATGCAGCACAAAATGGCAACGACTGGTGAGGGCTCATGCCGCAAGTTCGCCGCAGGCGGCACTAAAGTCGGCTTCCAAGAACAGGTTGAGGGGCGGTTGCTCAGCTCGGTGTCAGGCGCACAATTATTAGTAGTGATTTGGTGAAAGAATACCGCTATCCGTTACTAAACCGCCCCTGGAATATTACGAGCGCGATAATGCCCAAGAACATTTTGATCTTCTCAGATGGAACAGGACAAGTGGGCGGCCTGCGTCCAGACCAGCGCCTTTCAAACATTTACAAGATGTACCGGGCAATGCGCCCCGGCCCATCTTCACCCATCAAGCCAAGCGAGCAGGTTTGTTTCTACGACGCCGGCCTGGGCGCGGGGGAAGTTGGCGGCTTTACCCTGAAGCGGCTTCGCAATGTCCTGTCTGCGGCTGTCGGAACCGGTATCGATGAAAACGTCATTGATTGCTATGAGAAGATCATTTCGTACTACGAGCCTGGCGACAGGATCCTGCTTTTTGGCTTTTCCCGCGGAGCATACACTGTCCGTGCTGTAGCCAATGTAATGAACCTCTGCGGCATTCCCACAAAGATGCCAGACGGTTCACAGGTACCTCGGTTCGGGCCAAGACTTCGCAAGCTCGCCTCTGATGCCGTCAACTACGTTTACAATCACGGCAACGGCTATCCCCGGGGGCAGCAACCGTATTACGAGAGAAGGGAAGAGCTCGGGCGCCGGTTCCGGCAAAAGTACGGCAGCTACGTTCCGGATGCGGAAAAGGATGTGCAAGGCAACGTGCAGCCAACATTCATTGGTGTCTTCGATACAGTAGCTGCCCTAGGCAATGCGCAAGTAGGAATTGCGGCTGGGACGGCGGTAGTCGCTCTATTGGCTGCACTAGTAATGGCACTGTGGCTCTCCTGGCCGTGGTTCGTATGGGCACCACTTGTCATTCTTCTGGGGGTCATTGCTTACTGGTACGGCAAGCTGAAGTGGTCGCAGTGGAAATTTTTCTCGCCTGACGAGGATCGCCCACTGAGGCTCTCCAGGATAGCGGATTGGCCGTTGATCTGGAGATACGGCCATTACGCCAAATGGAACCTGAAGAATTATGACAAGTGGCTGGACTCAGATGTCGGCTTTGCCCGACACGCGCTCGCTATCGACGAGCACAGGAAAAATTTTCCGCGCGTGAAATGGGCAATGCCAGCAGAGGCAAAAAAGACAGAAGGACGTAACCCGCCATGGCTGAAGCAGGTCTGGTTCCCAGGCTGCCACAGCGACGTCGGTGGAAGCTATCCCGAACCGGAATCCCGGTTGAGCGATATAGCCCTTGGCTGGATGCTTGAAGAACTGGAGGAATGCGTACCAGAAGTCCAATTCAATGCCGACAAGCTCTACGTTATGCCAGATCCTCTCGGCATGCAGCACGAAGAGACTTTCATGTTCAGTTTTGGCCCGCTGAAAAAACGCTGGCCACAAAAGCCACGGATTGTGAACTCCATTTTTCCCTTACATCCTTCAGTAATCACCCGGCTGGAAGCTGAAACCGTCTCTCATCTCGGTGAGATGCGTGCCTACCGGCCGGAACAACTCAAGGATCATCCTGAAGCGGAGAAGTACTTTTTGAAATAGGGAGCCAAGGCCAAGCATCAGGGTGCTGACAGCTCAAGACCCAACACACCTTTCGAGGCAGGGCCACTTGGCCCAAATCTGGCAGACGCGGCCAGCATCTGTCAGCTCTGCCCCGCCCAACGCTTAAACACAAGCCCTGATTACAACGCACTACTTCTCCATTGAAGCCTAGCGCGGACACAATCTAGATTGCCTTGCTTCCCAGGCTTCCTAGTCAAATCGCGCCTTACACCATCTGTGGCATTTGATATCCAAGTGAAATGAACCAGCACCTGTCCCTTGTCCCGGAGCTTGGCAACCGCGAGCCAGCCTTTTCCTTCGCTTCCCGTGTTGCTGCCTACAATGGCGTCAGCACCCAGGATTTCACTGCCGACATGGGGCTTTCTTTCACCAGGATCATCGACGGGGCAACAAAGGACTTGGCGCAGCTTGCGATACTCTGCAGCCAGTCCGCGGAGGCGATCGAAGCCTGGTCTCCGAAATACCTTGGCTCCAGGCGGCATCGGTTCCGCGGGCAGTACATGCATGCCAAGGCGATTAGAGAAACAACGGTTCGCGGCTGCCCTCTATGCCTGCGCGAGGACGCAGAAGGTCAGGATTTGCCGCCAGACCAGGCAATGCATCTACGCGGAGACTGGCTTTTCCGGCCGGTCACGCTTTGTCTTGAGCACCTTCACCCGCTTGTCCCTCTTTGGAAAGCTTCATCCAAGACAGACAGGTACGATGTAGCTACTCGCATGGCAGAAATCGCTCCAGCCATCTTTTCAGGCGAACTGGACGAACCCACGCGTGAACCCAGTGATTTCGACAAATGGATTGGAGCGCGGCTGCGCGGCGAGAAATCCGGCATCTGGCTGGATCAGTTTTCCCTCTATCCTGCCGCTCATTTCTGCGAGTTGTTGGGAAGAACCCTTTGGACCCAAAAGTGGCCGAAATGGAGAAAATTCCCACCTGAAGATGCCTGGCTCGTCTTTAGCGCAGGATTCCAATGGGCATATTGCGGCGAAGAACGCATCCGCGATGCTCTGGGCCAGATCCAGGACCAGGTTGGAGAACCGACAGAGGGCCCCAAGAAGAAGTTCGGAGACCTCTATGACCGGTTGGCATTCGATTTGCGTTCTGAAGAGTACTCACAATTCAGAGCTATTCTGCGTGACCACATTGCGACAACCTGGCCGTTGGGGCCTGGAGACGATCTCATGGGCGAACCTGTTTTGGAGCGCCGCGTCCACTCGGTTATCACGGCTTCGCGGGAGGTGGGAATGGACCCCCGCCGGTTGCGCAAGCTCCTTGTCGAAGCCGGATACGTCCAGCCTAGGGAGGCTGGCGACAAGGGCAAGTGGGAAGTATTTGACGCTGCTGCGGCCAAACCATTCCTTGATGGTTTGAATTCACTAAAGTCAGCAGGTGAATTCCAGACCGCACTGAGTATTCCAAGGTATCAGTTCGAACTTCTTAGAGAAGACGGCTATTTTCAACCCTTTCTCGATGGGGCGGATCATAAGCCCCTGTGGGATGTTCGGGCTGGCCGGGCCTTCATCGAAAAACTGTTGACCGGAGCAGAACCGATCTATGTGCCGATGCACCAATGGTCTGACATTCCAAAGGCTGGACAGCGTCTTCAGATCAGGCCTGGCGCGATCATCCAAATGATTGAAACTGGCCAACTGCGCCGCATTGGCAAACACATGACCAAGGACGGCTATCTTTCTCTTCTCGTTACGACTGATGAAGTTGAACGCCTAATGCAGCGACCCGATGCACCAGGCATCAGCCTGGAAAAGTTTGCACAGCAGTGCGGTCTCGTGAGGGCTGCCGCGGTTCGTTTGGTGAGGAGAGGCCACACCCCTTCAACCGTAGGGTTGAACCCCAAAACGGGCGCAATGCAACGCTTTCTATCGCCAGCAGATATCGAGGCATTCCACAAAAGGTTCGTTACGCTGCGCGGCCTCGCCGTCGAAAAGGGAATGACTTGGCAGTCCCTGCGGGTCAGATTGAAAGAGAATGGTGTTCTTCCGTTCAGTCCGGATGGCGAAGACTATGGGGCTATTTTTGAGAGATCAGAGATTGACCTCCTGCTCGACGAAGCCTGAGCTGAAGCCAGTTCGCCGAGATGCTCTCTGTAGCGGTCTTTTCCATTCCACCCGATCTGAGAACGGCAATGGCTTTTGCGAAAAATCATTTAAAACCAAACGCCTAGACTCCACCCCGGAAACGTGCATGGATGTTACGGGCGATCTAAGAAAGCCAGCCAGAGCCGAAGCACCGAAACATGATCATGTCCCGTACCCCGATCGAAATTCCCTGGAAAACGGGCAAGGTCGCAGTGCTCGCAGACCTCCACCACGACAGCTACAATAAAATCCGCAGAGAGCCATTCGAGTCGCACGGCCTGGATCGCAGCCTGCAATGGGCTGAACTCGATGCCTTGATCATTGCGGGAGACCTAGCAAACGCTCCATTCACAAACTGGTCGGCAGCCTTCGCCTATCTGCGCCGCTTCATAGACCCATCAAGGACGATCATTTTCCCAGGCAATCACGACTATTACGCCGCCTGTCTGTGCGCTGATGATGAGCTGGAAAAGCTGGCCAAAGCGGCCGGGGTTCAATTCGCACAGCAGCGCGAGGTGCGCCATGGCGACGACCGCTACTTCTGCACGACCCTTTGGACAGACTTTGCCATGCTGAACGATCCCGAGGCTGCCATGAACGTGGCGCGTCAGCACATGAACGACTATTCGCAGATTTTCAAACGGCTGGAAGCTGGCCCGCTCTCACCATCCGAACTGCTCGGGCGTCCGCAGCAGGTTGCCATTACACCGGAGGACATCCTGGCCTTGCACAACACCCAGCGGAGTTGGCTGGAGGATCGACTTGCAGAACCTCATTGGGTCCCAAACGGCCGCAGCTTCGTAGTCACGCACCACGGCCCCCATCCCGACGCCGCCGGTCAGATCGACGACCTCACCCCGGCGTTTCACTCTGACCTCACGCCTCTGTTCGATCAGCACTGGATTGACGGATGGTACTTCGGGCACTCTCACCGTCGGCTGGCGGCCCAGGTCGGAAGCACCCCCGTGCGCAATGTCTCCGTCGGCTTTCCCCTTGAAAAGCACGGTCCAGAAGAGCTTCCGCTGGAGGAGCTGTGCCTGGTCCCGTTGCCGGGTGCTTCAGGGTGAAATTGGAGGATGGAATAGTTCCCCCTAAGCGCCGCTAGGACCATGCCTGGAAAACATCTCAGGTCATTCCTCTCCGCCCCCCAAAAAACAACAATCAACCACCGTGATGGAACATGCCACAGACCCGAAATTTCAGCCTTCCGCAGCGCCCTCTGCCCGGCACCCTTCCGCAAGGTATCGAGCTTTTTGCCATCGGAGATGTGCATGGGAGAGCGGACCAGCTTGCAGCGATCCTTGAGGCAATTCGCGTAATAGACAGAACTGCTGAGAAGCGGGTGCTGGTCTTTCTCGGTGACCTGATTGACCGCGGCCCTGAGAGCTTGCGCGCCATCCGCTTGGCACTAGAAGCGGGAAGCCTGGCAGGCGCAGACGAAAAGCTCATTTTGCCAGGCAACCATGAGCTGGCGCTCCTCAATGTTCTGAACGGCGGTGATCATCATCTCTGGCTGGCCAATGGCGGCCGGTCACTGCTGGCGGAAATCGCCCCGGACATGGCTCCAGAGCCATTTTCGGATGTCAGGGAGCGCATTGCCTCTTCCATTCCGGAGGCATTCATTCGCGCGATCCATTCCGCACCATCGCATGTGAGGATCGGCGATCTTCTCATGGTTCATGCCGGTTTGGATCCGGATGCCTCTCCGGAAAGACATCTAGACCGGCACCGGCCTCTCTCTGATAGCCACTGGGCCGGAATCCGTCACAAGTTCTTATGTTTCGCAGATGGCTGGGACTATGGCGAAGGGGGTTATTTCAAGGGGGCAACAATCGTTGTCCATGGACACACACCGGCCGTGCGAGAGGATTTGAACCCGCGGGTAGAGGCCATGGCCGAGATGGACGGGATTGATAACTACCGGGCCATTTGCCTGGACGCCGGGGCTTCAACACGGCCTCAAATAGGCTGGGCTCACTTCTATTCCAGCGACGGAAAAACTATGTGCCAGATCTTCGCTTCAGCCGGTTCCAGCTAAGAAGGGTGGAAGCAAAATTCGATCCTGGAACAGGGTTCAAGTGTATCAGCAACTCCTGCCGCGGCACACGTTGAGGATAATGGCGAAGCTGAAATCGCGGCAAGCGAGCAGCCTTGGAAAGGAGCCACAGCCCCATGGTGCGCCGACTTTGCGAAAACGGGAAATTCTGACAAGCACTTGAAGTGGCTAACTTATTCCTTGAGTCTCGCGGCGGAAAACGGCAGCCTTTCCAGAACAGGCAGGCAGTACTGCGCTGAGAACGAGGGGATCACATGGCTGTCTGGTTTACCGCGGACCCGCACTTTGGCCATGAGAACGCCATTCGTTTCTGCAACCGGCCTTATGCCAGTGCTGAAGAAATGGATGCGCACATCCTTGAGCGGTACCGGGCGCGCGTGCAGCCCGATGATGACTTTTGGATTCTGGGCGACTTTGCCGTTGGGAAGGTCACCAACCAGGAACGGGAAAGACTGCGCCAATTATTCGAGCAGATCCCGGGCAAAAAGCACCTGATCACGGGGAACCATGACCGTCCCTGGGTTCGAAGGCTGCAATGGGACAGCGTCAGGGACATGGCTGAGATTCTGGTTGATGGCCGGAGAGTGTTCCTATGCCATTACCCAATGATCACCTTCCCGGGCGCCCGCCGCAAAGCGCTCCAATTGTTCGGCCACGTCCACAATAACTGGCAGGGTACGCGCAACAGCATAAACGTGGGTGTCGACGTTTGGGATTTCCAACCTGTGAGCCTGCCAGAGATTGAGCAGCGCGCCCGAAGGTTGCCTGTAAACCAGTACTGGAATGCGGTGGAACCAGGTTGCAGTCTGTGAACTGCCGCTTGCGAGAGGCCATGCCACTCCTCGCTGCCGCTGAGCTCGGGTAGCAGGGTTGCTAAAGTTCGTAACGCCCGGCGCTCACCAAAGACATAGTCGGCCCTTACCGGACTTTGATCGCTTGCTAAAATGCAGCAACGCCACTTCCGCAAAGCTGCCATTGGCGATGGTATGTCGAATATGACGTCTTGAAATCAATCAAACCTGACCCGATCTTGTATTATCGAAGGGCACCATAAAATGACTTTTTGAGACTGCATTCGGAAGGAAACTACATTTGGAAAATTTGGAACTTGTTGTGCAAAATGCTTTTGAGATCCTTTCAATCCTGATTTCCGCTGGTGCATTATTCTATGCGGCACTTGCCTTCCGCACGTCAAAGCAAGCGATCAAAGCTGCCAGAGATTCCGATATCACGGCTTTGCAAGTAAAAGCGCAGGACAGCATCTCAAATGCGAAGCGTAGCTTCCTGATACTTCAAGAGGCTTGCCTTCAAACGCGACAGGAATGGGACAGTCACAAGGCCCGGCACTTTCCTGCACTTGGCAGTAGTCTGGGGTGCTCGATGTTTGCTGAACCGGATGAAACGCAACACATTAGCACAATTGAGCGTACAGGATTGAAAACGCTTAAAGAACTCCTTGCTTCAACACCCAAGCCTGATGCGTCGGCACCTTCAGAATGGCATCATTTCATTGCAAGAGCACAGTCCGCGTCCACTCAGATCGAACGGCTCAAATTGGGACTTGAAGGGCCAAAACCGCTCCGACACTGACGCCCATTGCTGCCTTTCACACCCGAACCGGTCGCTGCGACGCGGCTTCACCGAAACGGCCCTTCATGCGCTATGCAGCATCGGCACGATCGTCAGAGGCCGGTGAGGCGGGGCAATGCCGCCACTCGCGTAATAGACGCAAACGACGGCAAATAATCCAAAGCAACCAAAGGCTTATTCCTGTCGCTCAGTTGGGCATCAAACATATAGCGCCAGCCGACAGAAATGGGATGAATTACTCTGAAAAAATGTGGTGTTCCCCTATGGAGGTTCACCACATCTGATGACATTCTCTCGCTTGTTGACTAGACGAGGCAGTAGACTAGTGCAAGTGGATGAAGAAGATTTGAAGGTCAGCGTTTGTTTAGAGTGCGCACAGCATCCGAGTTTAAAACGCAACATTGAAGCCGACAGTGTCATTGGGGTCTGTGGCATTTGTTGCAAAACGGATGCCACGGTGCGCAATCCGAACGACACTGAATCAATGGTAATGCTAATTCGAGCACTGATCCGTTTTTACTGGGATGAACTCGCATACAACCACCATTGGGGTGGAGATTCAGTTCTCGATCTGTTTAGTAACCCTGAGAACCCAATACTCAAGCCGTTTGCTTGTGACGAACATCTTGACGAATTTGATTACCTATTGCAGGAGCCGGCTTATCCGGATTGGGATAAGGGAATTTCAGTTTATGCGGGATTCGATTCCGGTGGCCAGCGCATGATGAACTTCGCCATCTCTCGTGCAAGGCCAAAAACAGTAAGCGATCTAAGAAAGCGCATCGATGCTGAAAACTTCGAAGAAGTTTCGGGAGAACTCGATGCGGTGATTTCCCCATTCATATCAGACCTGAAATTCGTGTTGCCAAAGGGAGGCATTTGGTTTAGGGCGCGCACCGGCTACGAAAGTCGCTTCGTTCGCTCCCTGGGCTTCGAAAGTAAAATCGTACGCAAACCTCACATGGGCGCCCAGATTGGCGCGTCACCGAACCCAGGAAACGGTCGACTCAACCGCATAGGCAATCCTGTACTTTACCTTGGATCCAATCCAGATACCGCTCTCGCGGAAATACGCCCCCATCCCGGGCACTATGTTTCTCTGGGTGGATTTGAAATCAACAAGGATCTTTGCGTTGCAGACTTTGATCCAGATATTGCCCTCTTTGCGACCAACGAAAATCGGCTAGAGATGTACGAAGTCATTCATTACTTTGATCGCCTGATGAGCACACCCGTGACGCCGGAGGACAAGGTCAGCTATCGGATCACTCAATTGCTGGCCGAGGTTTTGAAGCAGCGAGGGTTCGATGCAGTTCGTTTTCGCAGTTCGGTTTCAGAAGGTGCCAACCTTTGCCTTTTCGACCCAACGAATGCGGCATTTGTAGACGCCCATTCTGGAGTGCGATACGTTGAGAGCGTCAGTTATACCGCGCCTGAACGTCCTTCCACTATTGCCCCAGGACCTCAACACTACCCGCTAAATGGGTAACTTGGATTCCGGAATCAGCCTAACAAAGGCGGTAGTCCGTGTCGCATCTCAGCTCACCCTGGATGCTACAGACACTCACTGGCATTGTTCTTGGCAAGATGGATCATGGGGAGCCGCAAACCGTCATCGTTTCTATTCTCCAACTGATACAGCATGGAAGTGCGCACACGGCCGGCACGGGCGGCCCAGAGTGGGCTCTCGGCGCAACACTGCAATGCTGCGATTGCAGCCCAAGTTGGGGTCGTTCGCTGAACACGCAAAAACCTCAACTACCTAGGACGAACAGAGCACGGGGAAACTAGCCCCAAGTGCGCCAATCTATAGATCGATGCACTCTCTCTCGGACTTCATCCTCAAACCGTACGGAGTTCCTAAATTCTGCAGGCATGCGCTCGTAACCACGCTCCGCCACAAGTTCAAAAAGTGCGTCAGGCATATAGTGATGCGCCTCGTGTAAGCTTTGGAAACCCGTCATCAATCCTAAGGCATTTTTCTGCCTGAGCGACACCATTACATGGTTGTCATAGCTCGCCTTAATCGTTTTTGAGCCACCTTGAGTCATTGCCCAAAGCACACAAAGTTCATCGAGGTTCAGTGAATAAAAAGTCTTTTCGATATTCTCTTGGTAAGCCTTTTCGCGTGCCCGCCTTTGGAAGGGAGCACTGATCGTGGAAACCGTCCATATTGCCATTTCCAAGATAAGAACTGCCGAGGACAAAAAGAAAACTAACAGAATTTGCGTCTGATACGCGTCGGTAAACTCGGGCTGTTTTAGCCCCAAACGGTCGATGGGAATAAACAGGAGCGCTCCACTAAACAAAAACAGCACAAGGGCCGTTTTTGGTGACTTCAAAGCCTGAAAAAACTGGGTGATGAATTCCATGAAAATCCCTTTAGGATGGAGCGAAGGGAGATGAATTCAGCCGCCCATCTCCAAGAACAATAATGGCGCAATGGCTCTTTGCGCGTGTCACTGCATTGTAGAGCAAGCGCCGCTTGTGCTCATCACTTCCGGTTGCTGATTGCGGCCACAAGACAATAACTCTGTCAAACTCCCTGTTTTTTGCTCCATGAATGGACATAGCTTTTATTCTCGCACTTTTCCTGAAGCCAAGGCGTGTGTTGGTTCTGACTGCATCTGAGACAAAGGAAACCAGTTGATCTTTTTTGAACTCACTTTGGCCTGTCACCCTATGCAGCCTGCGGATACGCCGGTCCACTGATTTGACCGTGGGCATTGCCAAGTGATTGGCCAGCAATGCACATACTTCATCGTATGAAGCTGAGGCTGGAAACCCAATCGCTTCTGTCAGCTCGTCCGCAATGCTGTTATCACCGCCTTCCCAACAGACTGAAAATGCGTTGTGTGGCCATGGCCTTTGCTTTTCTGTGACCGTATTAATTGCTCTCCGTATGATTGTGTACTTCGAATCTGGCGTGAGGATTGCAACGTCGTCAGAGCCAAGTCTCAATTGAAACGCCAAATTCCATGCGAGCAATCCTGGATTTTTAGCCGTGGCTGGAACTTCCAAAAGTTCAATACCTTCGCCGACCCAATGAACCCTGTCAGTCTTCCCGATCGTTTCCTCTTTCAACACGTCCCGAATGTCTTCACCTCTCCTCACTGCCAAAGCGGCGGCAAGCAAACCACTCTTGTCTGTTCGGTGACTTTGAGTAAGGGAGTGAGAGGTTCCGGCGCCTAGCAATTGGTCGATGAAGTCTGCTGTTTCTTGGCCATCGCTCAAACACTGGAAACTGTCCGCGGCAACAACAACCGCGCAACACTCCTTCAAACCAAGAATTATTCCTTGCCGATGGATATCAAGGTCTTGAGCCTCATCGACCAGCACCAAGGGGTAGGTTCTTGCCACCCAACGGCGAACCTCTGCATCTTTCAGGAGCTCACCAGCCAAGAAACAAGGCCCGTGAAACTGGCCCAATTCCCCTGCTTGCTGCCGCATCTCGTCGGTCAGTTTCGCGCTTCTTCGTGTGGCTAATGTCTGAGCAAAAGAGTCAAAGGTAAGACAGTCGAACTTCCGTCTGAATGAAGTTTCAGCGTTCAAGCTTTCCGTTAGCCGCCGTCGCGCACCGTTCATAAAGGTAAGGGCAAGCATACGTTGACCTTCACCCAACACGTCGTTCTCGATCAATTGACGGGCGTGAGCCACCATGCTGAAGGTCTTTCCAGATCCAGCAGGCCCTTCGAAGAAGTCAAAGGTCATTGGGCGGTTCGAAACGGAAGGTGGGCATTGCAGCACCGTCGTCGGTCTCTCGAACGAAAAGTGGAGAGCTCTGGACTGATGGGTCAATTAGTGTGTCACACAGTGCATTAAGTAGCTGCGCTGCCCTCTTGCGGCATGCGGCTTCGCCCATCAGGATCGCCGACGTGATTTCTTGTGTGGGGGCGTAGGACTTTCTTTTTTCTAGAAAAGCAGAAAGCTCTGCCGCGTTACCGATTGCCGTGCCATTGGCTTCAGCTAAGTGAGGCAAAACTTGTGCAAGGTTTGCTTCCGCAATCCAAGTGACCACGTGCTCAACTTTCCAACCAGTTGGCCATATGATTGCCGCACTAGGCGATGGATCAACCGCATTCAGTTCCGTTAGGTAGTCCCTTCCGGCTTGATCTCCGTCGACAAGGATCGCGCAATGATGATGGACCCGTCTGACCGCTTCGTGCGTCTCAGCAATCTTTGCGTCGTCTGTGGGCACGACCCCAACAAACGTCGAAAACTTCGATTGTTCGTCTTCAGGCGAATCCCAACTTTGCCTAAGCTCCAAAGCAGTTTGGAGCGCCTCTAGCCAAGCGACATCGCTGATACCCTCTGGGACCAAAACACGCTGATGCATCAGCGCGGCAATCAGCTTTTGTCGCCAAGCAAAAAAGAGGTGTTGCTTGTGATTGGTCGGACCAGCGGGTGCTGTCTTTGACAATGGCGAAACAGACATTTGCCCATCGTCGTTGTCGACAAAGTAAGTTGCTTCGACAGGGAACATCGCCGCAACAAGTGGCGAGTGTGTAGTGACAATAGTCTGATCGCAGAGCGCGTTTAGCCGGTTGACGAGCCGCTTTTGTTGAGAAGGTTGAATGTGTAGTTCGGGCTCCTCCACCGCGAGGACGAATGACTTATTCGCATCTGCTCTGGCCTTGCCGAATTGCATCAGCAACAGAAGGCTTTGCAAGGAAGTCAAGACAGTTCCCTGCCGGGCGGAAGGGAGGGTTGGGCCGTCCCCGTGAGCAAAATGAGGCACGACAGTTTCAAGGACTGAATTGCTGTCTGTGCCTGTAATCCGAAGCTGAAGTCTTGGTGATGATGGCATGAGCTTTCCAAGTTCATCATTGGCCTGCTCAACAATTGCTTTTAGGCCGTCCTGTTCTTCTAACCGCTGACCTGTTCCCGGTTCCCAAAGACGTTCCCTTGCATCGCGTATAGCAGTCGCAGGAAGACCACCCAATGTTGCAACGAGACGTCGAAAAAGCTCTGAAGTAAAAGAAATCCATTTGTCCCATGCTCGGGAAGCTGGGACCATGAAGAATCCAAGTTCTTGAAGCGTCTTTGACGAAATCGGAGTGTGGCTTGTATCTTCATGGAACGGATCACCAAGGTTTGCTTCATCATCCACAAAGAACCTGACAGTTTCGGCTTCGAGTTCTTGGAGATCAAAACGGGCCGCAAATGCTATCTGAACACTAAGCTCAGTGTGATGTTCGTCTGCCGAGGCGGCAAGGGAGCCTGTACTTGGGTTGAGCCACTTCTCAACGCCTCCGCGATCCATCGCAAACCAAGACGGACTATGTTGCGGGTCATTTTCGGGAAAGCCTGCGATGGTGGCGACAATTAAGATTCGAGATGTTTCGATTGGTCTGCTTTGGTGAAAGTCATGTTCGGTCAAGCGCCGAACCAATCGGTCCCTCCCTAGCAACAGTGCAAGAGCCTCAACAATCGTTGTCTTGCCATTATTGTTCGGCCCAACAAGAACTGAGTGTTTGCCAAATGTAATGTCTGCGTCTTGCACCCCACGCAGGCCGGAAATCTTGAGACGATGAATATGCATTAAAAATTCCTGTTTCGGCCGCTATCAAGATCACGTGGCACGTTTAGGATGAGTATATTGAGATGCATTTCAATTTGAAATGCCATGTGTGCATCTAGGGCTACCGTGCTCAAAACGTCAGCCTATTCGATGTCTGCTTTGCTTAGCTGCTTGAATTTATCCCGCGCCCGTAGCGATCGTCTGCTTTCCGCCCCTGTTTACACGAGTACCGGGAACGGCCCTTTGCCATTTCCCAAATCAAGCTTTCGCTTGTGGCCATGCAGCTGCCCCAAATCAACCTTTCCCATGACAGTTACCGGAGCAGCCTCTATTTTGGGGGCAGGGAGACCCGGATGACACGTTTCGAAGTTTTGCAGGAGCAGCGCAGGCAACTGCATCTGAAGGCGGCAAAAGCCGCCTGGCAGACGATTCATTCGGAATTGGCACGCAAAGGAATCGCACATGAGCTTTTCGGATCGCTCGCTAAGGGGGATTTCCGAGAGCACTCGGACATTGACCTAATGATACTGGGCAAGCTGTCTTGCGGGGAGCGCGCAATGGTCCGCAGGTTCGCGGAAGACACCGCTTCAAACGCCCAGGTCAAACTGGACCTGCACTTTGCGGAAGACCTCACTGAAAGGACGCTGTCGGCCCTTCTTGAGCATTGAACTTCAGGCTATGTCGCGTTGACAACAGGAGGTCATACTGGATTGAGCGGCAAACAAAATTGGGCTCAAGGAATTGCAAATGACTGCGGAAAGCAATCCAGTTTCGCATGTACCCACCCAGAAAGCGAGGAAGGCGGAGCACTAGCTCCGCCTTCTCTGATTGGTGAGGCACTTTGCCGCCCAAACGGACAGTTCTACAGCGCCGTAGAAGCCTAGATCAAAAACCCGTTTTTTGTCGCAAAGACGCAGTTCCGCTGTCGGACGTCACACATCAACAAGAACCCCCAGCCCCTTCAGCCGCACTTCGAATGACCGCAGCTGCGGCAGGTCATGCAGCCTTCGACCATCTGCATGTCGAACTGGCCGCAGCTCGGGCAGGCTTTGCCGCGCGGGGCGTTCAGGTTCACCACCTGCGCCTGCGGGTCGGATTTCAGCCCCATTCCCTCGCCTTCCAGAAAGCCGGTCTTGACCATATGCGTTTCGATCACGCCGCCAATCGCCGCCAGGATCGACGGGATGTATTTGCCCTGCACCCAGGCGCCGCCGCGCGGGTCGAACACCGCTTTCAACTCCTCGACCACAAAGGACACATCACCGCCGCGGCGGAACACGGCCGAGATCATCCGGGTCAGCGCCAGCGTCCAGGCATAATGCTCCATGTTCTTGGAGTTGATAAACACCTCGAACGGACGGCGGTGGTGGTTGATGATGATATCGTTGATGGTCAGATAGATCGCGTGCTCGCTGTCGGGCCACTTCAGCTTGTAGGTATGGCCCTCCAGAGACTGCGGGCGGTCCAGCGGTTCGGACATGTAGACCACTTCGGCACTATCGCTCTCATGCGGTGCCTGGGCGGTCTCGCCCGGCGCGGTGTCGGCGCTTTCGCTGACCGACAGAACCGAGCCGGTCACGTCATTCGGACGGTAAGTGGTGCAGCCTTTGCAGCCCTGATCCCAGGCCTGCATGTAAACGTCCTTGAAGTCATCAAAGGAGATGTCTTCCGGGCAGTTGATGGTCTTGGAGATCGACGAGTCGATCCATTTCTGCGCCGCCGCCTGCATCTTGACATGGGCCGCGGGCGGCAGGGTCTGGGCGTTGACGAAGTAACCGGGCAGTTTGGCATCGGCGCCGAATTTCTCGCGGTACATCTGCACTGCGTAATCGACCACTTCCTCTTCGGTGCGCGACCCGTCCTTCTGCAGCACCTTGCGGGTGTATGCATAGGCAAACACCGGCTCAATGCCCGAGGACACATTGCCGGCATACAGCGAAATGGTGCCGGTCGGCGCGATGGAGGTCAGCAGTGCGTTGCGGATGCCATGCTCGCGGATTGCGTCGCGCACGTCCTCGTCCATGTTCAGCATATTGCCGGAGCTGAGGTACGCCTCGGCGTCGAACAGCGGGAAGGCACCCTTCTCCTTGGCCAAATCCACCGACGCCAGATACGCGGCGCGGGCAATGCTATGCAGCCATTCGTCGGTTTGACGCGCCGCTTCGTCCGAACCATACTCCAGACCAAGCATCAAGAGCGCATCGGCCAGGCCCGTGACCCCCAGGCCGATCCGGCGCTTGTTCTTGGCTTCCTGCGCCTGCGCCTCCAGCGGGAATTTGGAGACATCGACCACATTGTCCATCATCCGCACCGCGGTGGCGACTAGCTCCTGCATCGCCTCCTGGTCCAGATGCGCGTCTTTCTCAAACGGATTGGCCACCAGCCGCGCCATGTTGACCGAGCCCAAAAGGCACGCACCATAGGGCGGCAGCGGCTGCTCGCCGCAGGGGTTGGTGGCGCAGATGTTTTCGATATAGGAAAGGTTGTTGGCCTTGTTGATCCGATCGATGAAGATCACGCCGGGCTCGGCATAATCATAGGTCGCCTGCATGATCTTGTTCCACAGATCGCGCGCCTGCACGGTGTGGTAGACCTTGCCGTCAAACACCAGTTCCCAGGACCCGTCGGCCTTGACCGCATCCATGAAAGCATCGGTGATCAGCACCGACATATTGAACATGCGCAGGCGGGCAGAATCGGATTTGGCAGTGATGAAAGCCTCAACATCCGGATGGTCGCAGCGCATGGTGGCCATCATCGCGCCGCGGCGCGAGCCCGCCGACATGATGGTGCGGCACATCGCATCCCACACATCCATGAACGACAACGGGCCGGAGGCATCCGCCGCCACGCCCTTCACATCCGCGCCGCGCGGCCGGATGGTTGAGAAGTCATAGCCGATGCCGCCGCCCTGTTGCATGGTCAGCGCTGCTTCTTTCAGCATGTCGAAAATCCCCGACATGCTGTCCGGCACGGTGCCCATCACAAAGCAGTTGAACAGGGTCACCTGGCGCGCGGTGCCTGCACCTGCGGTGATCCGGCCTGCGGGCAGGTATTTAAAGTCTTCCAGCGCGGCAAAGAACTTCTCCTCCCAGGCATCCGGCGATTGCTCCGCCCGCGCCAAATCGCGCGCGATGCGCCGCCAGCTGTCCTCGACGGTGACGTCGATCGGCGTGCCATCGGCCTGCTTGAAACGGTATTTCATATCCCAGATTTGCTCGGCGATGGGGGCGGCGAAGCGGCTCATATGGCGAATCCTTTGAGTCGTGTGGCAGCACGAATGCAGCTTGAATGGCGGCTTCGATACTACAGGCAAGACAGATTTCTCAACGCTGAAAACGTACATCGCTGAGAATTTATTACCGAGTGTACCACAAGACCTTGCTAGCACCAAACTCCGAACTACTATATAAAGGTGCCGCTCTGGACGACTCTGTGGGGAACCTGTGGATAAATGCGTGAACCTTGTGAAGCTTTCGGTTGGCACCGAAAGCGTCGAAAGCCTGATGGCCTGGCAGGAGATGCGCCGCCGCGAACTGCCCGAAGGCCTGCCACGCCACGTCACCCGCATGTGGCCCAAGCGCGAGGCGGAGATCCTCAACGGCGGCTCAATCTATTGGGTGATCAAGGGGCTGATCCAATGCCGCCAGCGCGTGCTGCGCATGGATGAGGTCATCGGCGAAGACGGCATCCGCCGCTGCGCCATCATTCTGGAACCGGAATTGCACCGTACCCTCACCGCGCCGAAACGCCCATTCCAGGGCTGGCGCTATCTGAAAACCGAAGACTCACCCGCCGACCTGCCTGCCGGCAAAAGCCAAGAAGAGCCGCTGCCGCTGGAACTCTCGCAGGCACTGGCGGAAATCGGAGTGATCTGAGGCTTTCCGCACCCCCCCGCGGCGTGCCTCGCCAGCGCCGGGCGTCAGCCCGGCGCCCGGCCCAACCGGAACGGCGGTATCTTGGATGCCGCTGCTCCGGGCGGGAGAACTCTGGCTCACGGACCGCTTAGGTTTCAAAAAAGAGGATCTCCCGTCCCCATTGCAGGCATCAAAGATGCCCGAATGGCGTTGGGCTCAGCCCGCGCTTACGCGCGGGCGGTCCCGTCTATCGCTGGTGTTCCAGCAGATCCAGCAGCGTGTTCAGCGCCGCCTTCTCATCCAGCCCGTATTTCGCCACCCGGCTGCGCCACAGCGTCGCCTGGGACTTCAGCACCAGCCCGTCCGCCAGCAGCTTCAGATGATTGGCCCGCAGCGTCTCGCCGGTCGAGGTAATGTCGGCCACCATCTCGGCGGTCTCGTTTTTTACCGTGCCCTCAGTCGCGCCCTGGCTGTCCACCAGCTGGTAATCCGCCACCCCGGCATCGGTCAGGAATTCCCGCACCAGCCGGTGGTATTTGGTGGCAATCCGCAACCGGTGCCCATGCTCGGTGCGAAAGGCAGACGCCACCGCATCCAGATCATCCAGCGTGTCCACATCAATCCAGAACTGCGGCACCGCCAGGATCAGGTCGGCATGGCCAAAGCCCAGTTCGGCCAGGCTCTCTAGCTGCTGCTCGAACCGCGGCAGCTTCTCCTGCACCAGATCGGTGCCGGTGACGCCCAGGTGGATCCGCCCCGCCGCCAGCTCGCGCGGGATTTCCCCCGCCGACAGCAGCACCAGCTCCATGTTCGCAACACCCTCGACCGCGCCGGCATATTCCCGGTCGGACCCGGTACGCGCCAATGTCACGCCGCGTTTGGCGAACCAGTCGAATGTCTTCTCCATCAGCCGCCCCTTGGACGGCACCCCCAGCTTCAAACTCATGCGCGCACCTCCTCAAGCTGCAGCATCAGGTCCGGGCGCAGCACACCGCCGACCGCCGGGATTTCCTCGCCCCCGCCCAGGCGCCGGGTCAGCGCATCATAGCGCCCGCCGCTGGCGATCGGCGGCAAATCAGGCCGCGCCTCGGCATAAAAGCCGAACACAAACCCGTCGTAATACTCCATCGAGGTGCGCCCGTAAGAGGCCTCGAAATCGAGGGCTTCCACATCCACTCCGCGCGCCTTCATCGCCGCGGTGCGTTCATCCAGGCGGTCCAGCGCCAGATTGATCTGCGGCAGGTCCACCGCGATGTCGCGCATCTGCTCTACCGCGTAGGGTACCGTTTCGCGTACCGCCATCAGCGCTTCCAGCGCCAGCAGCTCATTCTCGGCAATCGGCGGCGCCTTGGCATCTTCGCGCAGCGCTTCAACCCGCGCCTGCACCTCTGCCGCGCGGCGTTTGCCAAGCTCCACCGCCGACCCGGTCAGATCACCCTCGGTCTCCAGCAGCTTCTTGCGGTTCTCCGGGACCGATGCCCGGCCCGCGAACCGGTCCAGCAACGCCCGGAACCGGCGCGGCCGCCAGATATGGCGCATCAGCGCCGCCTTGCGCTTTTCCGTGGTTTTCAGCCCTTGCACGGCGGCCATCAGAATGCCGATATCGCCGGTTGCCGCCCGCAAAGGCAGCCCGCGCACCTGCAGCGCAAACAGCGCAAACACCTCCGCATCCGCTGCCGCCGCATCGTTGCGCTCAAACACCTCATAGCCGACTTGCAGGTATTCGTTGGGCCGGTCAGGGTCGACCTCCTGCCGCCGGAACACCTCGCCTGAATAGGTGTAGCGCGCAGGCTCCGCCCCGTGGCGCATATGCGCCTCCACCACCGGCACAGTGAAATCCGGGCGCAGCATCTGCTCGCCGTGCAGCGCATCTGACGTCACATAGGCGCGCGCCCGGATGTCCTCGCCGTAAAGATCCAGCAACGTGCCGGCCGGCTGCAGCAGCGGCGTGTCCACCACCTGCGCGCCTGCGGCCTCAAAGCGGACCCGCAGCATCGCAGCGCGGGCCTGAATTTGCGATTGAGCCGCCATGATCAGTCCTGCCCGTCCAGAATTTCCCGCACCTTGGCGGCCAGTTCCGTGCGCGGCACTTCAAACTGGCTCGGACGTTCTTTCCACTCTTCCAGGGTCGCGCTCTCGGCGATCTTGGCACCCAGGATCAGGTCCTTGATCTGCACCACGCCATTTGCTTTTTCATCACCGCCTTCGATCACGGCCACAGGCGAATTCCGCTTATCCGCATATTTCAACTGGTTGCCGAAATTCTTGGGATTGCCCAGGTAAACCTCGGCCCGGATGCCCGCGTTGCGCAGCTCAGCAACCATGGCCTGGTAATCTGCCATCCGGGCGCGGTCCATGACGGTGACGACAACGGGGCCGGCAGCCTCCGCCGAAAGCCGCCCCTTGGCATGCAGCGCCGCCAGCAGCCGGTCAACGCCTATGGACACACCCACTGCAGGCACTTCCTGGCCCGTAAAGCGCTTGACCAGCCCGTCATAGCGCCCGCCGCCCGCAACCGATCCGAACTGCCGTTTGCGGCCCTTTTCGTCGAGGATATCAAAGGTCAGCTCCGCCTCAAACACCGGCCCGGTGTAATAGCCAAGCCCCCGCACAACCGAAGGATCAATCTCGATCCGGTCCTTGCCATAGCCGCCCGCAGCCAGCAGCTCGCCGATCTGCTCCAGCTCGGCAATGCCCTCCTGGCCCACCGCACTGTCACCCACGGCAGCACGCAGGTTGGCAATGGTGCCCGCCGCCTCCGCCGCCTTGGAGGTCAGAAACGCCAGCACCGGCGCGGCCTGATCATCAGACAGGCCAACGCCGTCGATGAAGGCACCCGAAGCATCCAGCCGCCCCTTGGTCAGCAGCTCGCGCACGCCCGCCTCACCCACCTTGTCGAACTTGTCGATAGTGCGAAGAACGTTGTCACGTACAGCAGGGTCGTCACCGATCCCCATCACTTCCAGCACGCCGTTCAGAACCTTGCGGTTGTTGACCCGGACCAGATAGTCGCCGCGGGGAATGCCGACGGTCTCCAGCGTGTCCGACAGCATCGCGCAGATCTCGGCATCGGCGGCCATCGAGGCGGTGCCCACGGTGTCCGCGTCACACTGGTAAAACTGGCGGAAGCGGCCCGGTCCCGGCTTTTCATTGCGCCAGACCGGCCCCATCGCATAGCGGCGGTACGGTGTCGGCAGATCATTGCGGTGCTGGGCATAGACCCGCGCCAAGGGCGCCGTCAGGTCATAGCGCAGCGCCATCCAGTCGCCGTTTCCATCGTCCTCGGTCTCCTGCCAGGCAAACACACCCTCGTTGGGGCGGTCCACATCGGGCAAGAACTTGCCCAGCGCCTCAACGGTTTCCACCGCCGCGGACTCCAGCGCCTCAAACCCGTAATGATGATACACACCCGCAATGGCCCGCAGCATCTCGCTGCGCTGGGTCACCTCCGCACCGAAATAGTCACGGAACCCCTTGGGCGTTTGTGCCTTGGGGCGGGGCTGTTTCTTCACTTTGGCCATGTTCGGCCTCCTCACGGGTAGCGGTTTCACTTGCCCGGCGGTCTAGCGGATGCCAGCCGCAACAGCAAGAAGGAGCCGGGCACACACAGGGACGCAGGAACCCAACGGCCATAGCGCCGCGCCGCCTTCTTCTGACGGAAAATATCCCCGCCGGAGGCCCGCGGGTTTTCCGCCAGAAAACCCGCGTCAGCAACAGCCGCCCCATGGACCCAGGCAGGCAATGGCCCTATGACAGGCCAGCCGCGCACAGGAGAGCCCCATGCAGCATCTGGAAGAGCAAATCGCCCATCTGACCCGCAGCGTGGAGGAGATGAGCGACGTGATCGCCCGGCAGCAGCAGGAGATCGACACCCTGACCCGCCGCGTCGCCATGCTGATGCAGCGCGAGGCCACCCGCGAGCAGGACGGCACCGGCGGCGCGGTCTTCGGCGACGAACGCCCGCCGCATTACTGAGCAAAATCCAGTCATGACGGGCCTGCGGCAGCCCGTGGGCTGGCGCCTCAACAGGTATTCGGGGCAGTTTATCCCGGCCAAACCGGTACGACTTCTCCGGCGGAGCACCCAGCCTTGCCATTGCGGCAGCCCGCCCGAACGGGCTGCCGCAGGCCCGGGGCGCTCCGCGCCGTTACTCCGGGCCCAAGACTTCTAATACCTTATTAGAAAACTCCAACCGGCTAACCGTTGCACACGATCCCCTGCGGTCTGAATGTGCTTTCCAAGCAAACGAGCCGCTACTTTCGTCGAGCAAGAGAGAAGGATGATAATTGCGTTTACTCGGAGAGGCTTTCCACGCCTTTTCAGGCTGCAGTTTGGCCAATGCGGTTCGAACTGGATTCAATTCGTCACGTAAATTTCTAACTCTGCAACGCAGACAATCTTTTCGAATGCAGTACACGCTTTTGCCCGCGCCCAGACAACTCGGGAAATCGCAGGTCTCCCTCAATATCTCGTACATGGAAAACAGCCACATCTTCGACAGGCTTATTTGAATAAACATGACCCCGCCGCCGAGATGCTCTCCAAACTTCTCCAACGCTGCTATCTGATCGCTCTCCAACTGCCTCAAAATAAGATCGACGTTTGCATCAAGATGTTCGAATGCGTGCCCCTGATTATCCCCTCGAACAGAAGCAAGTGAACGTCCTACGCGCACTCAACTTTCATATTCTCCTGAATATGTTTGGCGAGCACGTTCAACCAGTCCCTGTATTTGAAGCGCGGTAGAAAATCCCTGCACCCCTCAAATCTCCTCCACATCCAGCACCCCGTCCAGCGACTTCAGCGCCCCTTTGATCTGTGGATTGATCGGGAACACCTGGCCCAGATCCATCTCCACATCGCCGGGCAGGCCCGGATCCTGCAGGTACATGTAGACTTCCCCGCGCGCGGCATTGCGGGCCGCCGCCTTGGCGTCCTCCAGCACCTGCGCCACGGTGCCCACCGCAGCCGCATCGCTCAGGTAGACCCGCAGGGAACTGCGGCCGGCATCGGCGATCGCCGAATCCACCGGACCAACCGAGCGCACCAGAAGCTTCAGCTGATCGCTCTCCATCGTCGCCTCGGCGGTGATCACCACCTTGGCGCCGGTCTCCAGGAACTCGCGGGATTTCTCCAGCACTTCGGAAAACAGCGTCACCTCAAAGGCACCGGAGGGGTCCGACAGCTGGGCAAAGGCAAAGCGGTTGCCGCGGGCAGACTTCCTCTCCTGCCGTCCGGCCACCACGCCCGCCATCTTGGCCATGAACGGGCCGCGCTCGGCCTTCGCCGTCACTTCGTCCAGCGTCATGACATCCTTGCGCTTCAGCGCCGGCATGTAGTCGTCCAGCGGATGGCCCGACAGGTAGAACCCGATCGCCTTAAATTCCTCGCTCAGCCGCTCAGCCGGCAGCCAGTCCGGTACGCTCGGCAGGCGTGGTTCGGGCAGGTCCTCGCCCGCCTCGCCGAACAGCGACACCTGGCTGGAATTGCGCTGGTCATGCACCGCGGCGGAATAATCCACCAACGGGCCGAGGCTTTCAAACACCCGGCGGCGGTTCGGGTCGAGCTGGTCAAACGCCCCTGCCCGCGCCAGCATCTCCAAGGGCCGCTTGCCGACGCGCTTTAAATTCACCCGGCGGGCAAAATCGAACAGGTTCACAAAAACCCGGTCATACCCGCTCTCATTGCGCGCGTCGGTGACCAATCGCATCACCTCGACACCGACGTTTTTCAGCGCGCCCAGCGCATAGACCAACTCGCCCTTGACCACATTAAACGTCGCCATCGACCGGTTCACACAGGGCGGCACGTATTTCAGCCCCAGCCCTTTCTTCACCTCTTCAAAGTAGATCGCCAGCTTGTCGGTCAGATGGATATCGCAGTTCATGACGCCGCCCATGAACTCTACCGGGTGGTTCGCCTTCAGCCAGCCGGTCTGATAGCTGACCACCGCATATGCCGCCGCGTGGGATTTGTTGAAGCCGTAGTTGGCGAATTTCTCCAGCAGGTCGAAGACTTCCGAGGCCTTCTTGGCAGGCACGCCATTCTCCGCCGCGCCCTTTTCAAACTTCGGGCGTTCGGCGTCCATCGCCTCCTTAATCTTTTTGCCCATTGCCCGGCGCAACAGGTCGGCGCCGCCCAGGCTGTAGCCGGCCATCACCTGGGCAATCTGCATCACCTGCTCCTGGTAGACGATGATGCCTTGGGTTTCCTCCAGGATATGGTCGATCAGCGGATGCACCGACTGGATCTTCTTCAGCCCGTTCTTCACCTCACAATAGGTCGGGATGTTCTCCATCGGGCCGGGCCGGTACAGCGCCACCAGCGCCACGATGTCCTCGATACAGGTCGGCTTCATGCGCTTCAGCGCATCCATCATGCCGGTGGATTCCACCTGGAACACTGCCACCGTCTTGGCCCGGGAATAAAGGTCATAGGTGACCTTGTCGTCCAACGGAATGGCGTTGATTTCATTCACCGCGCCCTCGGGCGGCTCGTACAATTGCGTGCCGTCCTCGCCGGTATGCAGATCGCGGCCCGACTGCTTGATCAGGTCCACTGCGTTCTGAATGACGGTCAAGGTTTTCAGGCCAAGGAAGTCGAACTTCACCAGCCCGGCCTGCTCCACCCATTTCATGTTGAATTGGGTGGCCGGCATGTCGGATCGCGGATCCTGATAGAGCGGCACCAGCGCGTCCAGCGGCCGGTCGCCGATCACCACACCGGCGGCATGGGTCGAGGCATTGCGCAACAGCCCCTCGACTTGCTGGCCATAGGTCAAGAGCCGGTCCACCACCGGCTCATTGCGTGCCTCTTCCTTCAGCCGCGGCTCATCCACCAGCGCCTTTTCAATCGAGACGGGTTTGACCCCCTCCACCGGGATCATCTTGGACAGCCGGTCCACCTGGCCATAGGGCATCTGCAGGACCCGGCCGATGTCGCGCACCGCCGCCTTGGACAAAAGCGCTCCGAAGGTGATGATCTGCCCCACCTTGTCGCGGCCGTATTTCTGCTGCACATAGCGGATCACCTCTTCGCGGCGGTCCATGCAAAAGTCGATGTCGAAGTCGGGCATCGACACCCGTTCCGGGTTCAAGAACCGTTCAAACAGCAGCGAATAGCGCAGCGGGTCAAGGTCGGTGATGGTCAGTGCATAGGCCACCAAAGATCCCGCGCCCGAGCCCCGCCCCGGCCCCACTGGAATGCCCTGATCCTTGCCCCATTGAATGAAGTCCGCAACGATCAGGAAATAGCCGGGGAATCCCATGCCCTCAATGATGCCCAGCTCAAAATCCAGCCGTGCCTGGTATTCTTCCAAACTCACCGCGTGCGGGATCACCGCCAGACGTTTCTGCAGGCCCTCATTGGCGATGCGGCGCAGTTCTGAGACCTCATCATCGGCGAATTTGGGCAGGATCGGATCCCGCAAATAGGCCTTGAACGCGCAGCGCTTGGCGATCTCCACCGTGTTTTCAACCGCTTCGGGCAGGTCGGCAAACAGCGCCACCATTTCTTCCTGGCTTTTGAAGTAATGCTGCGCGGTCAGCCGGCGGCGCGGCTCGGACTGGTCGACATAGGCACCCTCGGCGATGCAGATCATCGCATCATGGGCCTCGTACATTTCGGTGTTCGGGAAATAGACGTCATTGGTCGCGACCAGCGGCAGCTCCATCGCATAGGCCATCTCCACATGGCCGCGCTCGGTCTGCTTTTCCGCCTCCGGCTGGCCGTGCTCGCCGGGGTGGCGCTGCAGTTCCACATACAGCCGGTCTGGAAAAATCCGCTTCAGCTGCTGCATCAGCGCCTCTGCCGCCGGCCGCTGTCCCTGCTGCAGCAACAGCCCCACCGGCCCGTCCGGCCCGCCGCTAAGACAGATCAGCCCGGCGCTGTTGGCCTCCAGATCGTCCAAAGTGACCTGCGGCAGCTGCCCGCCATTGTTCACATACAGACAGGACGACAGCCGCATCAGGCCCTCATACCCTTCTTCGCTCTGCGCCAGCAGCACCAGGGGCGCGGGCAGCTTGGGCTTGCCGCCCGGCTCCGCCTGCTGAAAGGTCAGATCAACCTGGCAGCCAAGGATCGGCTGGATGCCTGCACCGGACAGCGTCACCGAAAATTCCAGCGCCGAGAACATGGCATTGGTATCGGTCACAGCAATCGCAGGCATGCCGTGTTTCTTGCACAGGTCCGGCAGTTTTTTCAGCCGCAGCGCGCCTTCCAGCAGGGAATACTCGGTATGGCTGCGCAGGTGAATGAATCGGGGAGAGCTTGTCATGCCGCCACGCTATCTTATTGCCGCAGCACGGTGAAAGGGTGAAGTGCCGGTCCGCCTCCCGGAATAGCGAAAGGATTACCCGCCATTTTCAGGATTAATTTGAAGCTGTTTCGCCCCGCAAAGAGAGACCCGCCCCAAACATACAGCTAAAAGGCATAAAAAATAACAGCATAACCGCTGCATCCGCAATTTTCTTGCGCCGCGGAATACTGCAGCGCAGCAGCGGTTTTCCTTGCTTTGCCAAGGGCCTGCTCCCTAGGCTGGTATCCGCAAGCAATACACAGCCCGCCTCTCCTTCTACGCCGCATCGAAGGGAGGCACACCGGGTCAACAGGGTAACGCGGCGGATCCCGGGAAGATGGCACTCGCCTTTCGTCTGAATGGTGAAGACGTTCTGATCGAACACGCAGACGCCTCAGTCACGCTGTTGGACTGGCTGCGCGACGCTAAGGGTCTCACCGGCACCAAAGAAGGCTGCAATGAGGGCGATTGCGGCGCCTGCACCGTGATGGTCACCGATTCACGCGGATCGAAGGCGCTGAATGCCTGCATTCTGTTCCTGCCCCAGCTCAACGGCAAATCTGTCCGCACTGTCGAAGGTGCCGCAGGCCCGGACGGCAGCCTGCATCCGGTGCAGCAGGCCATGATCGATCATCACGGCAGCCAATGCGGCTTCTGCACCCCCGGCTTCATCATGTCGATGGTGACCGCCCACACCAACGGTGCGACGGATTATGACGACCAGCTGGCCGGCAACCTTTGCCGCTGCACCGGCTACGCCCCGATCATCCGCGCCGCCAAGGCCGCCAGCGGCGCCCCGGTCCCGGACTGGATCGCGGATGAAACCTCTTTCACTTTTTCCGAAATACTCCGGGGGGAGGCCGCAGGCCGGGAGGCAGCGCCCCCCTCCGCCCCCCCTGCGGCAACGCCCCCGCTGCTGCCCGCCTCCGCAGACGAACTAGCCGAACTCTACAGCGCCAACCCGGATGCAACCCTTGTGGCCGGCGCCACCGACGTCGGCCTCTGGGTCACCAAGCAGCTGCGCCATCTGCCGCAGATGATCTTCCTGGACGGCTGCACAGACCTGAAGGACATTGAGGTCACGGACACCTCCGTCCGCATTGGCGCTATGGCAGACATGAACGCCCTGCGTACCGCAATAGAACCGCTGCACCCGTCATTCGCCGAAATGCTCCGCCGCTTCGCCTCCCAGCAGGTGCGCGCCGCCGCGACAGTTGGCGGCAATATCGCCAACGGCTCCCCCATTGGCGACACCCCGCCCGCACTGATCGCGCTCGGTGCCACCCTGCACTTGCGCAATGGGGATGACCGCCGCGATTTGCCGCTGGAGGATTTCTTCCTCGGCTACGGCAAACAGGACCGCCAGCCCGGCGAATTTGTCGAGGCCGTCAGCTTTCCCCGCCAGCCCGGCGCGCTGAAGGTCTACAAGCTGTCGAAACGTTTTGATCAGGACATCTCCGCCGTGCTGGGTGCTTTCAACGTGACAGTCGGGAACGGCCGGATCACCACGGCCCGCATCGCTTTCGGCGGCATGGCAGGTATCCCCAAGCGCGCCGCGAACGTCGAGGCCGCGCTCACAGGCCAGCCCTGGGATGAAGCCACGATCCAGGCCGCCGCCGCGGCCTTTGATCAGGACTTCACCCCGATGAGCGACATGCGTGCCTCAGCCGATTACCGGCTGGAAACCGCGCGCAGCATGCTTTGCCGCTATTTCGCAGAGATGAACGGCGCGGCAGTTTCGGTGCTGGAGGTGAAACCATGAGCATTTCAAAACCCCTCCCCCATGACGCCGCCGAACTGCATGTGACCGGCGCCGCCCGCTATGTGGATGACATACCCTCGCCCGCTGGCACGCTGCATCTGGCCTTTGGCCTCTCCCCCATCGCCCGCGGCCATATCACCGGCATGCACCTGCACGACGCGCAGCACAGCCCCGGTGTCGTGGCGGTGCTGACCGCCAGGGGGCTGCCGTTTTCCAACGACGTCTCCCCTTCGATCCATGACGAGCCGCTGCTGGCTTCGGGCACGGTCAACTACGTCGGCCAGCCGGTGTTCCTGGTGGTTGCCAACAGCCATCGCAACGCCCGCATCGCCGCCCGCAAGGGCCGGGTGGACTATGCCGAGGAGCCCGCCCTGCTGACACTGGACGCGGCCCTTGCCGCTGACAGCCGGTTCGAGGAAGGCCCGCGCATCTATGCCAAGGGCGACGCCGCTGCCGCCATCGCTGCCGCTCCGCGCATGATTGAGGGCACATTCGACCTCGGCGGACAGGAGCATTTCTACCTCGAAGGCCAGGCGGCAATGGCCTGGCCGCAGGAGGATGGCGGCATGCATGTCTTCTCCTCGACCCAGCACCCGGCCGAGATCCAGCACAAAGTGGCGGACGCCATCGGCCTGCCAATGCATAGTGTCAGGGTCGAAACCCGCCGCATGGGCGGCGGCTTTGGCGGCAAGGAAAGCCAGGGCAATGCTTTGGCCGTCGCTTGTGCCGTTGCGGCGCGGCTGACCGGCAAGCCCTGCAAGATGCGCTATGACCGTGACGACGACATGGTGATCACCGGCAAGCGCCACGCCTTCCGCATCTCCTACCGCGCTGGATTTGATGAGGACGGCCTTCTGCAAGGGGTCGAGTTCCTGCATCTGGCAGATTGCGGCTGGGCGCAGGACTTGTCGCTGCCGGTCGCCGACCGCGCGATGCTGCACGCGGATAACGCCTATCTGATCCCCGATATCCGGATCGAGAGCCACCGCCTGCGCACCAACCGGCAAAGCGCCACCGCCTACCGCGGTTTTGGCGGACCGCAGGGCATGGTCGGGATCGAGCGGGTGATGGACCATATCGCCCATGACCTCGGGATGGACCCGGCGGAGCTGCGGCGGAGGAATTATTACGCGGCACCGGCGGAGGGGGGCTCTGCCCCCCCGCCCCCCCGGGATATTTCCAGCAAGAGGAAAGACAACACCACGCCTTATGGCATGGAAGTCACAGATTTTGAGCTGCATGGGATGACGGCGGATTTGCTGCGCTCCTCGGATTATGCGGCGCGCAAAGCAGCCATTGCGAAGTGGAACAAGGGCCAGGCGCATCTGAAGCGCGGCATTGCCTTTTCGCCGGTGAAGTTCGGGATTTCCTTTACGCTGACGCATCTCAATCAAGCCGGCGCGCTGGTGCATGTCTATCAGGACGGCTCGGTGCATCTGAACCACGGCGGCACCGAGATGGGCCAGGGGCTGTTTCAGAAGGTGGCACAGGTTGCCGCCAGCCGCTTTGGCATCCCGCTGGAGAAGGTCAAGATCACCGCAACCGACACCGCCAAAGTGCCCAATACCTCCGCCACCGCGGCCTCGTCGGGGTCCGACCTTAATGGCATGGCGGTGAAGGCGGCCTGCGACATCCTTCGAGACCGCATGGCCGAGTATCTGGCGTTGCAACATCAGGCCCGCCCCGGCGATGTGGTGTTTGAAGGTGGCATGGTGCGCATTGGCCAGGACAAAATGTCCTTCGATCAGGCCGCCATGACCTGCTACCAGGGCCGCGTCAGCCTGTCAGCCACCGGCTTTTACAAGACACCCAAGGTGGAATGGGACCGGATCAAGGGCCAGGGCCGCCCGTTTTACTATTTCGCCTATGGCGCCGCTGTGACCGAGGTTGTTGTGGACGCCCTCACCGGTGAGAACCGTATCCTGCGTGCAGACATTCTGCACGATGCCGGCGCGTCGCTGAACCCAGGCATCGACATCGGCCAGATCGAGGGCGGCTATGTGCAGGGCGCCGGCTGGCTGACCACCGAAGAACTGGTCTGGGACGGTGCCGGGCGGCTCAGGACTCATGCGCCCTCGACCTACAAGATCCCTGCCTGCTCGGACCGGCCCGATGTGTTCAACGTTGCACTTTACGACGGGCAGAACCGCGAGGACACCATCTACCGCTCCAAGGCGGTGGGGGAGCCGCCTTTTATGCTGGGCATCTCCGCCTGGCTGGCGCTCAGCGATGCGGTTTCCGCCTTTGGCGACAGCTACCCGGCGCTGAACGCGCCGGCGACGGCAGAGAAAGTCTGGCGCGCAATCCGGAGGGTGCGCGATGGGGTTTGATGTTGCAGCCCTCCGCAAGGCGGTTTCCGAACATGGCCGCGTCACTCGCGTGGTGATCGCTGCCATCCGCGGCTCCTCCCCGCGCGAGACGGGCACCGCCATGCTGGTGTGGAAGGATGGCCAAAGCGGCACCATCGGCGGTGGCGCCTTGGAGTTTGAGGCCGCCGAAGCCGCACGCCTGCAAGCCGAGTCCAAGACGTTCAGCACCCATGCATTGGGGCCGGACCTGGGCCAATGCTGCGGCGGCGCCGTCACCCTGCTGAGCGAGGTCTATGAGACCGCGGATCTGGCCGCGCTGGATCAGGAGATCATCGCCCGCTCCGCCAGCCCGGCGCCGATGCCGATGGCGGTGAAACGCATCCTCGCTGCCGCCCGCAGCCAGGGCCTGCCCCCTTCGCCGCAGCTGGTGGACGGCTGGATGATCGAACCGCTGCATCAGCCGCAACTGCCGGTCTGGATCTGGGGCGCGGGCCATGTCGGCCGGGCGCTGGTGAACGTTCTGGCGCCGCTGCCGGACCTGCAGATCACCTGGGCCGATACCGCCGCCGAGCGGTTCCCGGCTAAGATCCCCGACGGCGTCACCGCGGTTCCGGCAGCTGACGTTGCGCTTCTGGTGCCGCATGCGCCTGAAAACGCTGCGCATTTGGTGCTAACCTATTCCCACGCGCTGGATCTGGCGCTATGCCACGCTTTGCTGGGCCACGGCTTTGCCTTCGCCGGGCTGATCGGCTCCAAAACCAAATGGGCGCGGTTCCGGTCGCGTCTTGCCGCCCTGGGCCACAGCCCGGACCGGATTTCACGGATCACCTGCCCGATCGGCGATCCGCAACTTGGAAAACATCCGCAGATGATTGCGGTCGGCGTCGCGGCCCAGCTGCTGCGGCTGAGTGCAAAAGAAGAACTGAGAAAGGACCGGCGCGCGTGAGTGTACCACTGTTAAGCCTGCAAGGCCTGACCAAGGCCTACCCCGGGGTTGTGGCCAATGACTCCGTCTCCTTTGACATCGGCGAGGGCGAAGTACATGCCCTTCTTGGTGAAAACGGCGCCGGGAAATCGACGCTGGTCAAGATGATCTATGGCCTTGTGAAGCCCGACAGCGGCCAGATGCTGCTGCGCGGGGAGCCTTTCGCCCCGGCTGAACCGCGTGCGGCACGCGCTGACGGCATCGCCATGGTGTTCCAGCACTTCTCGCTGTTCGACGCGCTGAACGTGGCCGAGAATATCGCGCTGGGGATGGAAAACCCGCCGGAATTGCGCGACCTCGCCGCCCGCATCCGCGAAGTGTCGGAGACCTATGGGTTGCCGCTGGATCCCTTCCGCACTGTTGGAGATTTGTCCGCCGGCGAACGTCAGCGGGTGGAGATCATCCGTTGCCTGCTGCAGGACCCGAAACTGCTGATCATGGACGAGCCGACCTCGGTGCTGACCCCGCAGGAGGTGGAGATCCTGTTCAAGACCCTGCAGAAGCTGCAGTCCGAGGGCACCTCGATCCTCTATATTTCGCACAAGCTGGAGGAAATCCGCACGCTCTGCGATCACGCCACCATTCTGCGGCTGGGCAAGAACGTCGGCGAATGCACACCGGCTGAAACCTCGGCCCGCGACATGGCGGAGATGATGGTCGGCAGCACCCTGCAGACCCCGGAACGCGGCAGCCGCGAATTCGGCGGTGTGGCGATGGATATCTCCGGCCTGTCGGTGCCGGCGCCTTCGGCCTTTGGCACCGCGCTGAAGAACGTGCATTTGACGGTGAAGAAGGGCGAGATCCTTGGCATCGGCGGCGTGGCAGGCAACGGGCAGGACGAACTGCTGGGTGTGCTCTCCGGCGAGGTCCTGACCGATGCGGATGCGGTGAAACTGCATGGGCAACCCATCGGCCGCCTTGGCCCCGCCGCGCGGCGCAAGCTGGGCGTTCTGGCAGCACCCGAAGAACGCCTTGGCCACGCCGCCGCCCCGGATATGAGCCTGACGGAGAATGCCATGCTCACCGGATCGGTGCGCGAGGGGCTGGAAAAAAACGGGTTTCTGGATTGGGGGGCGACCAAGGATTTTGCCGAGCGGATCATCAAGGCTTTTGACGTCCGCACGCCTGGTCCCGGCAATGCGGCGCGCTCGCTGTCCGGCGGCAATCTGCAGAAGTTTGTGATCGGACGCGAGGTTCTGCAGGACCCGGATGTGCTGGTAGTGAACCAGCCGACCTGGGGCGTTGATGCCGCAGCTGCCGCAGCCATCCGCCAGTCGCTGCTGGATCTGGCCGCCAAGGGGGCGGCGGTGATCTGCATCAGCCAGGATCTGGACGAGCTGATGGAAATCTCCGACAGCTTTGCCGCATTGAACGAAGGCCGCCTGAGCGCCCCGCGTGAGGCCGCGGGTCTGACGGTGGACGAAATCGGTCTGATGATGGGCGGCGCCCACGGCATGGAGGTGGCGCATGTTTGACCTCCGCAAAAGAAATATAACGATGAAACAGGGAGCCGCTACATGATCCGGCTTGAGAAACGGCCGCAGCCGTCGCGCGCCTGGTCGATGGCAACGCCGCTGGTGGCGGTGCTGGCGACGATGCTGTTTGGCGGACTGTTATTTGCAGCCCTTGGCAAACCGCCGGTTGAGGCGATCCGCACCATTTTCTGGGAGCCGCTGTTTGGCGAGTTCTCTTTCTACTACCGCCCCCAGCTGCTGGTCAAAGGTGCGCCGCTGGTGCTGATTGCCATCGGCCTGTCGCTGGGTTTCAGGGCCGGCATCTGGAATATCGGTGCCGAAGGGCAGTACATCATGGGCGCCATATTCGGTGCCGGGGCCGGGCTGGCGTTTTATCCTTCCGAATCCTTCCTCATTTTCCCCTTTATGGTGATCGCCGGTGCCTTTGGCGGCTGGATCTGGGCGATGATCCCGGCCATTCTGAAAACCCGGTTCGGCACCAATGAAATCCTGGTCTCGCTGATGCTGGTCTATGTGGCCGAGCAGTTCCTGGCATCCGTCTCGCTGGGGCTGCTGAAGAACCCGGAGGGTTTCGGCTTCCCCGGATCACGCAACCTGCAATCCTGGGACAGCGCCCATAATGCTGAGCTGATTGCCGGATCTGGGATGCACTGGGGCGTGGTGGCGGCGCTGATTGCGGTGATCTTTGCCTATGTGCTGCTGAACCGCCACATGACTGGCTACCACATCCGCCTCACTGGCGAGGCGCCGCGCGCGGCCAAATTTGCCGGCGTGAACCCCACCCGGCTGGTGCTGTTCTGCCTTGGCACCTCTGGCGCTTTGGCCGGGCTGGCCGGCATGTTCGAGGTCTCCGGCCCGTCCGGCCAGGTCAGCATCGACTTTAACGTGGGCTATGGCTTTACCGCCATTATCGTCGCCTTCCTGGGCCGCCTGCATCCCGTGGGCATCCTGCTGGCCGGCGGGCTGATGGCGCTGACATACATCGGCGGCGACATCGCGCAGTCGAACCTGCAGCTGCCCGCCGCGGCCATTCAGGTGTTCCAGGGGATGCTGCTGTTCTTCCTGCTGGCCTTCGACCTGTTGACCAATTTCCGTATCGCACTCAGCAAGCCGGAGGTGGCATAATGGATCTTTCTGCAATCAACCCGGTCCTGCTCATCGCTTCGCTGATGGTGGCGGCAACTCCGCTGCTGCTGGCCGCCATAGGCGAGCTGGTGGTCGAGAAATCCGGAGTGTTGAACCTCGGCGTCGAGGGGATGATGATCATCGGCGCCATCGCAGGCTTTGCCGTGGCGGTGGAGAGCGGCTCGCCCTTGCTGGGCTTTGTCGCTGCCGCCATTGCAGGTGCAGCGCTGTCGATCCTGTTTGCCATCCTCACCCAGTTTGCCCAGGCAAATCAGGTGGCCTCGGGCCTGTCTTTGACCCTGTTCGGGCTGGGGCTTTCGGCGCTGTTGGGGCAGTCTTATGTCGGTGTGAAACCGCCGCAGATGGGCGATATCCATATCCCGGTGCTCAGCGATCTGCCCGTGGTCGGCCCGATCCTGTTCGGCCATGACATCATCCTTTACTTCGGTATCGTGCTGACCGCCGCGGTCTGGTGGGTGCTGAAGTATTCCCGCATCGGGCTGGTGCTGCGCGCAGTGGGCGAGAACCACGACGCCGCCCATGCGCTGGGATACAAGGTGCTGAAAATCCGCCTGATGGCAATCATGTTCGGCGGCGCCTGCGCCGGTCTTGGCGGTGCCTACATCAGCCTCATTCGCGTGCCGCAATGGACCGAAGGCATGACCGCCGGCATCGGCTGGATTGCGCTGGCGCTGGTGGTCTTTGCCAGCTGGAAACCCTGGCGCGCTTTGCTGGGTGCCTACCTGTTCGGCGGGGTCACCGTGGTGCAGCTCAATCTGCAGGCGGCAGGCGTTGCCATTCCGGTCGAGTATCTGGCAATGTCGCCCTATCTGATTACGATCATTGTGCTTGTTATCCTTTCGGCGGACAAAAGCAGCGCACCCGCCTCGCTTGGCCGCAACTTCCATGCCTCCCGTTAAGGGGGGCTTTTCACTGCCCCGGCACCCCGGGGCCAAAAAGATCCAAACTGGGGAGAAATTGATGAAACTGACCAAACTTCTGACCAGCGCCGCGATGGCGCTTGGCCTGGCCGCCGGTGCGGCGATGGCCGACACCACCAAAGTGGGTTTTGTCTATGTCGGCCCCGTCGGCGACGGCGGCTGGACCTATGAGCACGACCAGGGCCGCAAAGCGGTTGAGGCTGAATTCGGCGACAAGGTCGAAACTGTGTACGTGGAAAACGTCGCCGAAGGCCCGGATGCCGAGCGGGTTATGACCCAGATGGCGCTGGAGGGCGCCGACCTGATCTTCACCACCTCCTTCGGCTACATGGACCCGACCATCAACGTCGCCAAGAAGTTCCCGAACGTGAAGTTCGAGCACGCCACCGGCTATAAACGCGCCGACAACGTCTCGACCTATTCCGCCCGCTTTTACGAGGGCCGTGCAGTACAGGGCACCATCGCGGGCCACATGACTGAAAGCAACGTGGTCGGCTACATCGGCTCATATCCGATCCCGGAAGTGGTGCGGGGCATCAACTCCGCCTATATCCACGCCAAGAAGGTGAACCCCGACGTCCAGTTCAAGATCGTCTGGGCCTTCACCTGGTTCGACCCGGCGAAAGAGGCAGATGCCGCCAAGGTGCTGATCGAACAGGGTGCCGACGTGATCCTGCAGCACACCGACTCCACCGCGCCGCAGGCCGCCGCACAGGCCGCAGGCAATGTGATCACCTTCGGCCAGGCCTCCGACATGGCGGAATACGGTCCCAAGCCGCGGGTGTCTTCAATTATCGACGACTGGGCGCCCTACTACATCGCCCGCACCAAGGCGGTGATCGACGGCAACTGGGAGTCGGTTGACACCTGGGACGGCATCGGCGCCGGCATGGTTGGCATCGGCGAGATTTCCGACGCGGTACCGGCGGATGTGAAAGCCGCCGCGCTGGCAATCAAGGAGTCCATTGCAAACGGCTCCTACCACCCGTTCACCGGCCCGATCAAAAAGCAGGACGGCTCGGACTGGCTGGCTGAGGGCGAGACCGCAGACGACGGCACCCTGGCTGGCATGAACTTCTATGTCGAAGGCTTGGAAGGCGACATCCCGCAGTAAGCTGCGCGTCACTCAGAAATGGAAAGGCCCGCCAGTTGGCGGGCCTTTTTCATTCGGTGTCCCCGGCCCCGGTCAGGAACAGCGCACCGGCGCCGCCAGCCGACGCACCTGTCCGCCATCCCGTTCAGCCAGCGGCGCGCCGGTCACTGCGCAGCCTGAAATCTGCGCGACATAGGCTGTCAGCTCCTGCAGCGCGGCACTGCCGCCGGTCTGCAGCCCGGCATTGGGCATGCTGATGGCAAACAGCACTGCAAAGCTGCTGCCATCCACGGTGACGATCCGGAACCGGGTCTGTGCATCCCCCAGACGGGTCTTTGCCGCATAGGGCGACTTGCGTTCAAACGCCTTGTAGGCAATCGCAGCCCCGGCGGCTTCGGGGGCCGTCAGCCGTGCGCCGCCAGCCTGGAAGCCCGCCGAATGGGCCACCAGCCATGGGGCGCCGGTGCGGGTCTTGTGCAGGCCCGGGCGCATCGCTGCATGGGGGGCCATCTCAGCCTCGGCTGCTGCACGGTAATCTGTGCCGCTTGCCCCGGTCCGCACCCTGATCTGCCCTCCCGCCTGCGCACCGGAACCTGCCCGTGTTGCCGACCAGTAATCGGGCTTCTCCGGTCCCGCACAGGCTGCCAGAAGCGCCGCCGCCCCGATCATCAGAAACTGTTTCACGTTTACTCTCCGTAGCTTTGCCGCGCCTATCCTGACAAGAAAACCGGGCCGCATTATGGCATCCAGGCCTGGGCTGCACGAAGGCTGCAATCCGTCTTTCCCTGCCGCGCCCCCTATGCCAAGCTCCGCGCATGACGCAGAATCTGACTTCCACCGATGGCACCCCCGCGAGCCGCTTTGCCTTTGGCTGCATGCAATTCGGCGGCCGCGCCGATGAGGCGCAATCGGCCCGGATGTACGCCGCCTGCCGCACCGCTGGCATCAGCCACTTTGACACCGCCTGGATCTATACGGGTGGCCGCTCGGAGGAGATCCTGGGCCGCCTGATCCGGGAGGAGCGCGAGCAGCTGCTGATCGCCACCAAGGCCGGCTATACCGGCGGTGCCGGCGCCGCGAACATCCGCACTCAGTTTGACGAAAGCCGCCGCCGGCTGGGGCTGGACATGGTCGATGTGCTCTACCTGCATCGGTTTGATCCGCATACCGGCCTGCGCGAAACCATGGACTGTTTTGCGGCCCTCAAAGACGAAGGGCTGATCCGATATGCGGCGCTGTCGAACTTTGCTGCATGGCAAGTGATGAAGGCGCAGATGGCGGGCCTTGCCTCCGGCACCGCCGTGGACATCCTGCAGCCGATGTATTCGCTGGTGAAGCGCCAGGCTGAAGTGGAAATCCTGCCGATGTGCGCTGATCAGGGCATAACCGCCGCCCCCTATTCCCCGCTGGGCGGCGGGCTGCTGACCGGCAAATACGCCGCCGGCGGCAGCGGCCGCATCACCGAGGACAAAGGCTACCGCACCCGCTACGGGCTGGCCTTCATGCATGAAGCCGCCCAAGCCCTGACCGCTCTGGCAGCGGATCATGGAACCGATCCCGCCACTCTGGCCGTTGCCTGGGCCGCAGCGCATCCCAGCCGCCCTGTGCCGATCATCTCCGCCCGCACTGTCCAGCAGCTGCAACCCTCGCTGGCGGCGTTGGATTTCGCTATGGACCCGGACCTTTACCAAGCAATTGAAGCACTCAGCCCCCGGCCCGCACCCGCGACCGACCGGCTGGAAGAACAGGATTAGACCCATGCAGGATTTCATCGTCATCGGCGGCGGCATGGCCGGCACCAGCGCCGCCGCCCGGCTTGCAGACCTTGGCAGCGTTACCCTGCTGGAGATGGAGGATGCGCTTGGCTACCATTCCTCGGGCCGCTCCGCTGCTTTGTTCGAGGAAAACTACGGCCACGGCCCCACCATCGACCTGAACCGCGCCAGCGCCGCCTATTTGCGCGACGGCGGCTACCTGTCGCCGCGCGGGCTGATGCTGGTGGGGACCAAGGACGATGCCGAGGGCTTTGCCCGCGACGTGGATGAGCTGCAGATGGCTACGCTGGAGCTGGACGAGGCCCGCGCCATGATTCCTATCCTGAACCCCGATACCGTCGGCTTTGCCGCCGTCAGCGGCGCGGCCGAGGATATCGACACCGACCGGATGCTGCAGGATTTCGCCAAAACCTTGCGCGCCGCCGGCGGGCAGATCGTGACCAAGACGCCGGTTACCGCCATCACCCGCTCTGCGTCAGGCTGGGAGGTCACTGCGGGCGGCCAGACCTATCAGGCCCGCAAGCTGGTCAACGCGGCGGGCGCCTGGGCGGATCAGGTTGCGGCACTGGCGGGTGTGAAAACCATCGGCCTGCAGCCCAAACGCCGCTCGATGGCGCGGCTGCCTGCGCCGGGCGGGCATGACGTCAGCGGCTGGCCGATGATGATCGGTGTCGGTGAAACCTGGTACGCCAAACCCGACGCGGGCAAGCTGTTGGTCTCCCCCGCCGATACCGACCCGGTGGACCCGCATGACGCCTATGCCGACGACATGGTGCTGGCCGAGGGACTGGCGCGCTACGAGGAAATGGTGACCGAGCCGGTGACGCGGGTCGAAAGCAACTTTGCCGGGCTGCGCAGTTTTGTGGCCGACGGCACCCTGGTGCTGGGCCCGGACCCGGAGCAGCCGGATTTCATCTGGTGTGCGGCCCAGGGCGGCTATGGCATCATGACCGCCCCCTCCGCCTCGCAGCTGATTGCCGATCTGACGGCAGGCCGCACGCCGGTACTGGATGCGTCCGCCGTCGCGGCCCTGTCGCCTGCAAGGCTGCGCTGATGCCGGTGCGCTCTGTTCCCGGATCAGCCTCGGTGGCGGCACCAGAGGATGGCAAGCTGTTCGCCCCTGCCGCCGCCCGCAACAGCGATGTGCTGTGCGATCTGCTGGCCAGAGTTGCCCCGGCACAGGGCCGCGCACTGGAACTGGCCAGCGGCACCGGCCAGCATATTGCGGCCTATGCCGCCCGCCTGCCCGGCCTGATGTGGCAGCCCAGCGAAGCGGAGGCGGCCCGGCTTACCAGTATCCGGGCCTATGCCGATGAAGCGGGCCTGGCGAACATCGCCCCGCCCGTGCCGCTGGATGCAACCGCCCTAGGCTGGGGTGCAAAGCACCCCGGCCAGACCCTGATTGTACTGGTGAACCTGCTGCATCTGATCAGCGAAGATGAAGCGAAAACCCTCATCTCTGAGGCCGCCGCCGCCCTCGCCCCCGGCGGACGCTTTGTGATCTACGGACCCTTCCTGCGCGGCGGCGGGCTGACCAGCGAAGGCGACCGGACCTTTCACGCCAGCCTCACCGCCCACGACCCGCAGATCGGCTACAAGGACGATTTCGACACTATCGGCTGGCTGCACAGCAACGGGTTGGAGCTGCTGCATGCGGTCGAGATGCCCGCCAACAACCTTGCGCTGATTGCGGAAAAACCACGCCTCTGATCTGAATCAATGCTGCCCGCCCCTGCGGCCCATACACCTTCGTAAATTGGAATGTATCACTGGGGGACAGGCAGATGGACTGGCACGGCAAACTGAATGAGACCCGCAAGGGTCTGCGCAATCTGAACGGCGCCATCCCCGAAGCCGCGCAGGCCTTCGGCGCCCTTGGCAAGGCTGTGAAACAGGGCGGCGTGCTGGAGTTCAAGCAAAAGGAATTTGTGGCCCTTGGCATAGCGGTGGCCCTGCGCTGCGAGGATTGCATCGGTTTGCATGTGGAGGCGCTGGTCAAGTCGGGGGCAAGCCGGGCGGAAGTCGGCGACGTGCTGGCGATGTCGATCCAGATGGGCGGCGGACCGGCAATGATGTATGCGGCCAAGGCGATGGACTGTTTCGATCAGCTGACCCGCTGAATTCCAACGCGGAATTCAGCCCGGAGACCACCTGTTTTCCGGCGGAATTTCCGCGCCGGAATTTTGAGTGCGCACCTCCCGCAGCCCTTGCAAGACCTGGCGGATCTGCTCCAGCGCCGGGTTGTCCGGCAGGTACAGCACCTTGCAGCTCAGTTGGATTGGCGGCGCGCCCTCGACCCTGTGGATCTGCCCGGCCGCCAGCGCCCCCGCCGCCATATAGGCAGGAAAATACCCCATGCCGCCCCGCTTCATCAGATAGCGCAAGCCCATCGGGGCGTTACCCAGCACAATATGCTGGCGGCTGCGCTGCGGCAGCACTTGCTGCACCTGCGCCGCATATTCGCTGCCGAACTCCAGGTTGATGAACAGCGGCAATGCGTCCCGGCCCAGCCGCAACTGCTGGTCCGACACCAGAACCAGCTCCTCCGGCGGCAGCTCCTCTACCCCCAGCCTTGTGCCTGCGGGAACCTCGTTCACAATTGCCAGATCCAGCAGCCTGCGCGCCACCGCTTCACCCATGTTGAGCCCGTGATCATAGTTCAGCGTGAACGGCACGGTGCCCTGCGCCTGCTCCAGCCAGACGGCCACATCGACCAGCAGAGGATCCCAAACCGACAGCTGCGCCCCCAGCCGCAATGAAACCCGTCCTGCCAGGCTTTCCCGCAAATCGCCGGAAACAAACTCCCAGGTCCGCATCATCTGCTCGGCATAGGGCAGAAACTGCCGGCCCGCCGCAGACAGCCGGGTGCCGCCCGGCCCGCGTTCAAACAGGCTGGCGCCCAGCGCCTCCTCCAGCGCCTTGATGCGGGCGCTGACCGCGGTCTGGGTGATGTGCAGCCGCCGCGCCGCAGCGTGAAAACTGCCGGCGGCCTCAATAGCCAGAAAGGTCTCAAAAGCGTTGATCTGCATGACGATCACTATTTCTGCTTGGATCGAGCAAATCAATTCGTTTTCCTGCTCAGACACGTTTCGCTAGGCTGAAACCATATCAACCAAAGGACCCGCGACATGCTGGACAAAAGCCACAAGCCAACCTGGACCAGTTTCGAAGACGCCACGCCCGAAGACTGGGCCGCAGTGGAGAAATACGAGGAGGCCTATAACGCCGCCCTGCCCGACCGGATCCTGGACGCGATCCGCTCACTGGACGAGGACTGGACCCCCTACCCGGTGAACCGTTACCAGCACTCGCTGCAGGCGGCGACCCGCGCGCATGAAGACGGCGCCGATGACGAAATCATCGTGGCCGCCCTGGTGCATGACACCGGCGATATCCTGTCGCCCTATAACCATGGCGAGCTGTCAGCGGCGATGATGAAACCCTATGTCAGCGAGAAAACCTATTGGATCCTCAAACATCACTGCGTGTTTCAGGGGTTTTACTACAACCATCATTTCGGCGGCGACCGCAACGCCCGCGACAAATACCGTGACAGCCCCCATTGGGAGGACTGCCGGTATTTCTGCGAAAAATACGATCAATGCGCCTTTGATCCGCACTATCCGACCAAGCCGCTGGAGTTCTTCGAGCCGATCCTGCGCCGGGTTTTGTCGCGCGGCTGGGGCCATATGGAGCTGGCAGAGACGGCGGAGGAATAAGCCAGACAACAGCAACTCCGCCTCCCCGGGGCCGGATCAATGGCTTCCGGCCGCCGCGCGATAACCGCATCCCAAATGCCGGCACAGGCTGCGCGCCCAGGCTTTACCCTCGGGCGCGCAGATACAAAACCTATGCGCTCACCACATCATGACAGCCGCATCGCCTGCAGCCCAGTCATAGTAAAGACGGATACGCAATTTGTAGCTCCGGTCTTTTATCAGCCGTACGGTGAAACGGGCGTTGCGGTTAAAGCCGCTGTCATCGTCGCCCTCCACATAGACCGGGGTGCCGTCAATATCCTCAAACAGCACCATAACCGTGTCGGACAATCCGAAGGTTGAAAATGTGTAATCACGCGAATGGTCCGGGATCACTGCAAAATTCTTCTGCTCGCCGGGCATAAGGGCCAGCTGCTCGGATTTGAACGGGATGAGCTGCGGCAGCGCCGCCGCGCCGATTGGCGGATAGAAGCGGCGGATCACCTCTTTGTCCTTTTGCGAAAGCCCCGCTGCAGGCTCAAGCCCGCCGCGGAATTCCGGCGGCTGGTTGATCAGGCCGGCGGCAAAGGCATAGTGCATGACCGAGTCGGGATCCCATTCCGTTCCGTCGACCGTCGCCGGGTCGAGTTTGTTCAGAATGTTGTGGTCGGTCGTTTCCTCGTCCCAGGGCGGGTTCTGCGTGCGGGCAAAGTAGTCGTACACCGCCTGGCGGTTCCAGACGATACCCGCGTTGGGGTTTTGGTGTTCGTGTTTCAACCCAAGCGCGTGGCCGATCTCATGGATGGCTGTGTCCAGCCCGTTCGGGCCGGCCTGGGTAAGGTCCCAGCCGAAATTCATGGTGCGCTCTTGCTGGCCCAAACGCAGCGCCACGGTGCCGATGTAGGACCATGAGCCATCGTTGCGCAGGAACCCGATGCGCAGTTCTGCATCCCGGATATCGGTCACCTCGGTGAAATTCAGGCCAATACCCAGATCCTTCCAAACCTGAAACGCCTGCTGCACAACGGCCCGCTGGTCGCTGGCACCGCCAAACAACCCGCTGGAAAACAGGAAATAGTGGATATTGGTGCCATTGACCCATTTATCGCCGGTCGCCAGTATCGCCCGCTGCCGGTCGGAAGATACTCCGGCATCAAATGCACGTTCCGGCAGCACCGGCAGCGAGCAGACCTGAGGCGCGCTGCCGGAACGGCCATAGCCGTCCGGGTCCTGGCCAAGCTGTTCCTCTAAGTCGTCAATCCGGTCTTCCAGTTCCTCGATGCGGCTGGATTGGGTTTTGCGAGCGGCCATTTCAAACCTCCTTTTCGGACAATCGTTACTGGTATCGCAGTGCAGGCCGCGTTCATTCAGCAGAGGCGGCAAGACACCTGGGCGCGGGGCTGCGGCCTCTTACGGCACGCCTCCCTGCACATGCCGCAACAGGCCGCGCAGGGGCATTGCGCAGCATGTCTCGAAACGGGAAACCCCATAGAAAGGCAGGTTTTTCAGCGCCTTGCCCGCGAGCTTAGCTGCTGCGCGGTTGCATCGCGCCAAGGTACGTTTCAGCGGCCACGCCGCGCCGTTCTGTGCCTTAAAAGGATCGGCAAACTGCGGAACTTGCAGTGTGGAAGGCCTGCGTTCCGGCAGCAATTATATCACACTTTAAAGGGGAAATCATCTGCGCAAAGCACGCGTGATACATTCAGCGGACTGACACATGGCTCAGAAGGCAACGACCAGGCCGCCAGTGCCAGGCCGAACAAAAAAATACCCCGGCGCGCAGGCCGGGGTATATTGCTGTTTCCAGAGACAGATCCGGGGCTCCGCCGCGATCTCCTTAACCCGTCCCTTGGACGGGATGCCGGACCCCAAGGGGCCCGGACCAAAGATCACCCGTTCTGGCGGATGGTCTCGTTCTTCGGGTCATAGGGGCTGTCGCAGGTCACAACCGCGTCCCACAGCTTGTCCTGGATCTTGACCTTCAGCTTGGTGCCTTCCACCGCCATCTCGGGCTTTACATAGCCCATGCCGATGGATTTCTCGAAGGCCACCGAATAGCCGCCCGAGGTCAGACGGCCCACACGGGTGCCATCCTCGGCGTACAGCGCCTCGCGGCCCCAGGGATCGGCGTCTTCGGGGCCGTCGATCAGCAGGGTACAGCATTTCACGCGCACGCCGGTCTCGACCAGTTTCTCCTTGCCGTGGAAGTCCTTCTCCAGGTCGATAAAGCGCGGCAGGTCGGCTTCCAGCGGGGTCGCATCGCGGCCCAGTTCGTTGCCAAAGGCGCGATAGGATTTCTCCTGGCGCAGCCAGTTCTGGGCGCGCGCACCCACCAGTTTCATACCGTGCTTCTTACCGGCTTTTTCCAGCAGATCAAACAGGTAGTTCTGCATCTCCATCGGGTGGTGCAGTTCCCAGCCGAGTTCACCTGTATACGCCACACGGATCGCATTGACCGGGCACATGCCCAGTTCGATCTGACGGGCCGACAGCCAGGGGAAACGCTTGTTGGACAGCGCGGTTTCCGGATCGGCGTCGTTGATGATCTCTTTCAGCACGTCGCGCGATTTCGGACCGGCAATCGCAAACACGCCCCACTGGGTGGTCACGTCCTGCAGCTCGATACGGCCGAACTCAGCTTCCTTGTCCGCGATCGCCTTCTTCAGGAAGTCGGCGTCGTATTCGGTCCAGGCGCCAGCGGACACCAGGTAATACTCGTCGTCCTTCAGGCGGACGATGGTGTACTCAGTCCGGGTGGTGCCAAGAACGGTCAGCGCATAGGTCAGGTTGATGCGGCCGACCTTGGGCAGTTTGTTGCAGGTGAACCAGTCCAGGAACTGAGTGGCACCGGGGCCCTTGACGATGTGCTTGGTGAACGCGGTTGCGTCGACCAAGCCAACACCTTCGCGGATTGCCTTGGCTTCGTCCACGGCATGCTGCCACCAGCCGCCGCGGCGGAAGGAGCGGGCATCGTGGTCGAAGTTCTCAGGCGCATCGACGGGGCCGAAGTAGTTCGGGCGTTCCCAGCCGTTGACCCAGCCGAACTGTGCGCCGCGGGCTTTCTGACGGTCGAACGCAGGCGCGGTGCGAAGCGGGCGGGCTGCCGGGCGCTCTTCGTCCGGATGGTGCAGGATATAGACGTGCTCATAGCACTCTTCGTTCTTGCGGGCCGCGAACTCGGTGGTCATCCAGTTGGAGGAATAGCGTTTGGGGTCGAGCGACGCCATGTCGATCTCGGCTTCGCCGTCCACCATCATCTGCGCCAGATAGTAGCCGGTGCCCCCAGCAGCGGTGATGCCAAAGGAGAAACCTTCCGCCAGCCACATGTTGCGCAGGCCCGGTGCCGGGCCGACCAGCGGGTTGCCGTCGGGGGTGTAGCAGATCGGACCGTTGAAGTCGTCCTTGAGGCCGGATTCGGCGCAAGAGGGCACCCGTTCCGCCATCGCCATGTACTGATCGGCAATCCGGTCCAGCTCCAGCGGGAACAGGTCGGCGCGGAAGCTGTCCGGCACACCGTGTTCGAAACGTGCGGGCGCGCCGCGCTCATAGATCCCCAGGATCCAGCCGCCGCGCTCTTCGCGGGCATAGGATTCATTGTCGGCGTCGCGCACCACGGGATGCTCGGGGTTGCCAGCTTCGCGCCATTTGACCAGCTCGGGGTCCTTGTCCATGACGATGAAGGTGTGCTCGACCGGGATCGCCGGCATCTTGATGCCCAGCATTTTGGCGGTGCGCTGCGCGTGGTTGCCGGATGCGGTCACGACATGCTCGGCGGTGATCACCACCTTCTCGTCGCTCTCAACCAGGTTGCCGCCCTTCTCCACCATCTTGGTGCAGGTGACTTCCCAGTGGGTGCCGGTCCAGTGGAATTCATCAGCCTGCAGCTTGCGAACGATCTCAACACCGCGCTGACGGGCGCCCTTGGCCATCGCCTGGGTCACGTCCGCAGGGTTAATATAGCCGTCTTCGGTGTGGTAGATCGCCCCCTTCAGGTCGGAGGTTTCGATCAGCGGCCAGCGCGCCTTGATCTCATCCGGGGTCAGCCATTCATAGGGCACGTCGCAGGTTTCCGCGATGGAGGCATAGAGCATGTATTCGTCCATGCGCTCCTGGGTCTGCGCCATGCGCAGGTTGCCGACCACGGCGAAACCTGCGTTCAGGCCGGTTTCCTCTTCCAGGGTCTTGTAGAAATCGACCGAGTACTTGTGGATGTGGGTGGTCGCATAGGACATGTTGAACAGCGGCAGAAGGCCGGCTGCGTGCCAGGTCGAGCCGGAGGTCAGCTCGTCACGCTCGATCAGCATGACGTCTTCCCAGCCGGCCTTGGCCAGGTGATAGGCAATCGAGGTGCCAACGGCGCCGCCGCCAACAACAAGCGCTTTGACTTGGGTTTTCATTCTCCGGCTCTCCAGCTTTGTGAGATTCTTGCCTGCGGTTATGCCCAAGCCGCGCAATCGGCGCAAAATCAGGCCGACGCAAAAACAGCCAAAACCGACCTTGCGCGCCACAGCATACAGGATTTTGATGGAAGGCCTGCCGGAAATGGCGTTTTTCTACGCAGCAGAAAGCGGGCCGGCGCCCCCTGTGGTGCCTTGATCAGGCTGGTTTGAGGCTGTCAGCAGTCCGCAACATTGCCGCGGCGGATGCAGACGGGCTGCGGCGCGTCCTCGTTGCTCTGTGCATCTGCAACCTGCTGACCGCCCGAGAGCAGGCTCTTGCCATAGCCCGCCGCCTCGCTCCAAATCGACTGGCCATCCCCGGCAGCAAGCCCGGCGAGGCTGGTTGCCTCCTTGGCGGCACGGGCGCGGGTAAAGCGGTCCTGCAGGATGGTGCTGTAGTCGGTGGCGCTGAGATCCCCCCAATTCAGCCCCGCGGCACGGGTCTGGATGTAGTAGTCATAGCCAATCACCGCCTGGGTGCTGAACACCAGAATGCCCATAGCCTTTTTCAGTCCCATGCCGTTCTCCGGTTTTGCGAAACGCTCCGGCTTCATCCCAATTCAGGACCCGGCGCAGAATTACGGCAGCTTTCCGGCATTTCAGGGAAGAATGCAGTGCAATTGCCGCTGCCCAGCCAGGACCCTGCCCTGCCGGTTGCTGCCGCATTCTGCCGGTGCTGATCCTTGGGTGCTGTCTGATGCTTTGATCGTCAGCAGTAAGGAATGGCGGCGCCGCCATGGAGGCGGAGGCGGGACGGGAGGTTTCTCCCGCACGCTGAAACTTGTCTCTGCGTGCCCTTGCCACAGGGCCCTGTTCCAAAATGCCGGGGATGTCAGGCCCGGCGGTGACCGCGATCAAGGGGGATCATGACAGAGCGGATTTAAGATACGCTGAGGCAGGCGTGCGCCGGGGGCGCAACATCCTGGCACTGCATCCCGTTGGCCCCGTTGCGCAGTGAGTATTTGAGAAAAGATGAAGCGACCGGCTTGTGCTTCACCTTTTTCCAAATATTCAAATCCTCCACTGGCCCAGTGCGGACGGCTGGCGGACGTTTGCGGATCACATCTCCAGGATCTTGCCCGGATTCATGATGTTCTCCGGGTCCAGTGCGGCCTTGACCGCAGCCATGTAACGGGTTGTCTTGCCCAGCTCCTTTTGCAGATAGGGCCGTTTGCCTTGGCCGATGCCGTGTTCGCCGGTGCAGGTGCCGTCCATCGAGATCGCCAGATCGTTGAGCCAGCCGACAAAATCATCCGCCTTCTGCCGCTCGATCCCGCTGTCCATATCAATCAGCAGCAGCGCGTGAAAATTGCCGTCGCCCACATGGCCGACAATCGGCGCCATCAGCCCCATGCCCTCGGCTTTGTCCCGCGCGGCGCCGACGCATTCCGCAAGGCGCGAGATCGGCACGCAGACATCGGTCGAAATCCCCTTGGCGCCCGGGCGCAGCTGCAGGCTGGCCCAATACATGTCATGGCGCGCCTGCCAAAGCTTGTTGCGCTCCTCCGCCGTTGAGGTTGCCGCGAAATCAAAGCCGCTGAATTCCTCGGCGATGGAGGCAAACATGTCCGACTGTTCCACCACGCCCGCGTCCGAGCCGTGGAATTCCAGCAGCAGCAGCGGCGTCTCTGGCAGGTCGAGGCCGGAATAGGCATTGGCCGCCCGCACGCTGAGCGCATCCAGCAGTTCGATGCGGGCAACGGGGATGCCGTATTGGATGGTCATCATCACCGCGCGGCAGGCGTCGTCCACGGTGCGGAAGGAGCAGCGGGCGGAGCGGACCGCCTCGGGGATGCCCTGCAGTTTCAGCGTCAGCTCGGTGATCAGGCCCAGGGTGCCCTCGGAGCCGACCAGCAGGCTAGTCATGTCATAACCTGCCGAGGATTTCCTGGCCCGCTGCGCCGTGCGGATCACGCCGCCGTCGGCCATCACCGCCTCAAGCGCCAGCACGTTGTCCTTCATGGTGCCATAACGCACCGCATTGGTGCCCGAGGCCCGCGTCGCCGCCATCCCGCCCAAGGATGCATTGGCGCCGGGATCGATCGGGAAAAACAGACCCTGATCGCGCAGATTGGTGTTGAGCTGTTCACGGGTGACGCCGGGCTGCACCACCACGTCGAGGTCTTCGGCATGGACGGCGATAATCCTGTCCATCCGCATCATGTCGATGCAGATACCGCCGGCGGGGGCGTTCACATGCCCTTCCAGAGAGGTGCCGGTGCCGAAGGGAATGACCGGCACGCCGTATTCGGCGCAGACCTTGATAATCTCGGAAACTTCTTCCGCAGAGGTGGGGAAGACCACTGCATCGGGGGGCTGGTTGGTGATCCAGGTAGTGGTGTGGCCGTGCTGATCGCGGATGGCTTGGCCAGTTTGCAGCTGATCGCCGAACCGCTGTTTCAGCGTTTCCACAGCGGCGGCAATCCCGGCCTCGTTGCGGGGCAATGAGATGGCTTGCACCATGATGGGTCTCCTCGGGGTCAGGGCACAGAGCCCGGAACTTCACCTGTTAACCTAAGCCGCGAACTTGCAGTTCAGCAATACCCAGAACCCCGTAGCGCTGATGCCGCCCGGCATGGCGGCCGGGCCATAACGGGCTAACCGCCCAGCGCAATCCCTTCCCGTCTCGGGTCCGCAGCTCCCCTCAGCCCCTCGCCGATTTCAATTGCGTGCAGGCCGGAGGTCAGATCGCGGATATTGACCTCATACCCCATGTCTGTCAGCGCCTGCTCCAACCCCTCGGCGCTGGTGCCTGCCTCCAGATCATAGGTGCCGAACCGGTTGACCAGATGCGGCAGCGCCAGCGCCGCTTGGATGTTCATCCCCCAATCGGCCCATGCCACGATGGATTTCGCCACATAGCCGATAATCCGGCTGCCGCCGGGGGAGCCGATGGCCAGCACCGGCTTGCCGTCCCGCAGCACGATCGTCGGCGCCATCGAGGAGCGCGGACGCTTGCCCGGTTCCAGCCGGTTGGCAATGGGCACGCCGTCCGCATGAGTGCGGAAGGAGAAATCCGTCAGCTCATTATTCAACAGGAACCCGCCCGCCATCAGCCGCGAGCCAAAGGCGTTTTCTATCGTCGTGGTCATCGACAGCACGTTACCGTACTGGTCCACAATCGAGATATGCGAGGTCGAGGGCAGCTCGATCGACTCGTCATCCGCCAGCAACAGCGCATGATCGAACTCGGGCGTGCCCGGCGCCGCCTCGGGCAGCGCATCACCGCTTTGCAGCAGCTCTGCCCGGCTGGCGAGGTAATCCGCTGCCACCAGCCCATGCGTCGGCACCGGCACAAAATCACTGTCCGCCATGTAACGGCCCCGGTCGGCGAAGGCGAGCCGCGAAGCATCGCCGATCAGCCGCCAGGCCTCGGCACTGTCTGCGCCCAGTTCTGCCAGATCATACTGCCCAAGCATTCCGAGGATCTGCCCCACCGTCAGCGCGCCGGAGGACGGCGGCCCCATACCGCAAGCCTCAAAATCGCGGTAGGCCGCACAGACTGCCGGACGTTCCCTGACCTGATAAAGCGCCAGATCGGTGGCGGACAGCACGCCCGGGTTGCCCTCGGCAGTGTTGACGGTGCGGACGATCTCCGCCGCGATGGGACCGGTGTAAAACGCCCCTGCCCCGTCCTGTGCCAGCGCCCGCAAGGTGGCGGCATAGTCCGGGTTCAGCAGCATAGCGCCTTCGGCAATGGGTGCGCCGTCCGGCAGGAAGTATTCCGCGGTGGCTGGGAACCGTGCAAGCCGCTCTGCATCATCTGCCACCAGCCCTGCCAGGCGCGGGGAGACGGAAAAACCTTCCTCGGCCAGCTGGATCGCCGGTTCAAACAGTGACGGCCAGTTGGCCTGTCCCCAGCGCCGGTGCGCGGCCTCCAGCAGAGCCGGGGTGCCCGGCGTGCCGACAGACAGGCCGCCGACAACCGCATCAAAGAATTTCAACGGCTCGCCGTTTTCATCCTGAAACAAGATTGGCGTGGCGGCCAGCGGCGCCGTCTCGCGCCCGTCCAGCGTGGTCAGCTCGCCCGCAGCAGCGTCATACCAGACCAGAAACGCGCCGCCGCCCAGGCCGGAAGATTGCGGCTCCACCAGTCCCAGCACGGTCTGCACCGCCACCATCGCATCTGCCGCGGTGCCGCCTGCGCGCAGCACGGCAGCACCGGCCTCCACCGCATGCGGATTGGCGGCAGCCACCATCCAGTTTTCGGCTTCTACGGGCTGGCCTGCGGATTTGGCCTCCATAGCGGCGGCGGCTTCCGCCGAGAGTGCCTCAAACGTGCCGGCGGTTGCCCCCTCAGGGGCCACGGCGTCGGCGGCCTCCTGCGCGGCGGCACTGCCGGCGCCGACGATACAGGCCAGAATCAAGTGTCTCATGGAAAAATCCTTTCTTAAATTCCGGCCCGGAGCGCGGGCAGTTACAGCATCGAGGGCACCACCTGATCCGGCGGCCGGTGGCCATCCTCGAAGGTCTTGATATTCAACAGCACCTTCTCGCCCATCTCGATCCGGCCCTCGATTGTGGCCGAGCCCATATGCGGCAGCAGCACAACATTGGGCAGCTCGCGCAGGCGCGGGTTGATGTCGGTGCCGTGTTCATAAACATCAAGGCCGGCACCGGCGATCTCATTCGAGCGCAGCATGCGGGTCAGGGCGTGTTCGTCGATCACCTCGCCGCGCGAGGTGTTCACGATCACCGCCGAGGGTTTCATCAGCTTCAACCGCCGCGCATTCATCAGGTGAAAGGTGGAGGGTGTCGAGGGGCAGTTGATGGAGATCACATCCATCCGCGCCACCATCTGATCGAGGCTTTCCCAATAGGTGGCCTCCAACGTCTCTTCGGTTTCGGGACGCAACCGGCGGCGGTTATGGTAGTGGATCTGCATGCCAAAGGCCGCCGCGCGCTTGGCCACGGCCTGGCCGATCCGTCCCATGCCAAGGATGCCAAGACGGCGCCCGGCAATCCGCCCGCCCAACAGCGCTGTGGGCGCCCAGCCTTTCCAGTCGCCCTTCTGCATCACGGCGAGCCCCTCGGGCATGCGGCGCACCACTGCCATGATCAGCGCCATTGCCATGTCAGCAGTATCATCGGTCAGCACCCCGGGGGTGTTGGAGACCAGAATGCCGCGCTGACGGGCAGTGGACACATCAATATGGTCAACGCCCGCGCCGTAATTCGCAATCAGCCGCAGCCGCTCGCCCGCCTGCCCCAGGATCCCTGCATCAATGGTATCGGTGACCGTGGGCACCAGCACATCGGCATCCTTCACCGCCGCGGCCAGCTCGGCCCGGGACATCGGCGCGTCATCCTCGCGCAGGCGCACATTGAACAACTCGCTCAGCCGGGTTTCCACAGGCTCCGGCAACCGTCGCGTAACAACAACACTCAGTCGGTCTCTTGGCACTTGCGCTCTCCCTTGGGCTTTTCATTCCGCACGCCTCCATGGCATCGTGGCGCAGGACGCGGGCGGGCACAAGAACCCAAGCGCAACTCCCTTGCCGCAGGCCGGAAATTTCCCGGCCAGTGCCAAAGGGCGGGCAGAAGACCGGAACAAGAGGCTGGGCCTGATCCGGCTGGGCAAAATGAGGCGAGCAGGCAGTGAAAAAAGCGGCAATCGCAATGCGCCATCTGGCAGCGGCAGCGGCAGCGGTATCCTTGGCGCTGGCGGGGGCTGTGTGCGCCGCCGAATCCCGCGGCCCTGTCACCAACCTGCCGCTGCCCCGTTATGTCTCGATGAAGGCCGCCAAGGGCAATGTGCGCCGCGGCCCTTCGCTGACCCATAAGATCGACTGGGTGTTCAAACGCCGCGGCATGCCGCTGGAGATCACCGCGGAATACGGCCACTGGCGCCGGGTTCAAGACCGCGAAGGGGCCGGCGGCTGGGTGCATTACGCGCTGCTGTCCGGCGTGCGCACGGTGCTGATCGAAGAAGACATGCTGACCGTGCACGCGCGCCCGGACTCCCGCGCGCCGGTAACCGCCGCATTTGAACTGGGCGTGGTTGCCCGCCTCGGCGACTGCGAAACCAGCTGGTGTGAAATCTCGGCCGGCGGCTACAGCGGCTGGGCGCCTAAGAAAAAACTCTGGGGCGTCGCACCGGGTGAGCTGCGCGAATAATCCCCTTCTCTCTCAATTTTCATCTTTCCCCCAAATACTCCGGGGTGAATTGGGCCGCAGGCCCAAGAGGGGCAGCGCCCCTCTCCCGCCCGCCTGCGCGCAGCCGCGGCAATCCGCGCGGGGTGCAGATGCGCCAAACCATTGCACCCGCAGCAATCGTGTTCTACATGGGGGCCATACCATTGGCTGCCAGGCCGGGTTCCGCCCATTTTCAGGGCACCGCCGCGGCAGCACCGGAATACCCGAACCTGGCGCGGCCTGTCTGCGCTGACGTCACAAAAGCCTCCGAGATCGCTGAAAGGTTGTGAAACATGGCAAAAAATCAAACCCCGGACATATTGTATACCATTGTAGACGAAGCGCCCGAACTGGCCTCGGCATCCTTCTTGCCGATCATCCGCAAGTTTGCCGCAGCCGCTGGTGTCTCGGTCGGAACCAAGGATATTTCGCTTGCCGGGCGCATCATTGCAGCCTTCCCGGAAGGGCTGACCGCAGAACAGCGCCAAAGCGATGATCTGGCCGAGCTGGGCCAGCTGGTGAAAAACCCGGACGCCAATGTCATCAAACTGCCCAATGTCTCTGCCTCGGTGCCGCAGCTGGTTGCCGCTGTCACGGAACTGCAGGGCCAGGGCTATGCCATTCCGGACTACCCGGCAGAACCCGCCACAGACGCCGAAAAAGACATCCGCGCGCGCTTTGATGCGATCAAGGGCTCGGCTGTAAATCCGGTCCTGCGCGAAGGCAATTCCGACCGTCGCGCCGCCAAGGCAGTGAAGAACTTTGCCCAAAAGAACCCGCATTCGATGGGCGCATGGTCGGCAGACAGCAAGACCAAAGTGTCGTCGATGCCGGGCAATGATTTCTATGCAAACGAGAAATCCGCCACCATCACCGCCGCGCAGGCCGGGGACGCAAGAATCGAATTCACCGCCAAAGATGGCTCGGTCACCGTGCTGAAAGACGCCTGGCCGCTGGAAGACGGCACCGTGGCCGATGCGACCTTCATGTCTGCCAAGGCCCTGGCCGCCTTTCTGACGGAGGCGATCGCGGACACCAAGGCTGACGGCACGATGTTCTCGCTGCACATGAAGGCCACCATGATGAAGGTCTCCGACCCGATCATCTTCGGCCACGCCGTCAAGGCCTGGCTGGCGCCGGTGTTCGGCAAATTCGGGACTGAACTGGACGCGCTGGGTGTGAACCCGAACTCGGGTCTGGGCGACCTGCTGGCGCGGGTCAAGGACAACGCAGAGATCATGGCCGCTATCGACGCGGTCCGTGCCGAGCGCCCCGACATGTATATGGTCGACAGCGACAAGGGCATCACCAACCTGCATGTGCCGTCCGATGTGATCATCGACGCCTCGATGCCCGCGGTGATCCGCGCCGGCGGCAAGGGCTGGGATCAGAACGGCAACAAGGGCGACACCAACTGCGTGATCCCCGACCGCTGCTATGCCACGATCTATGACGAGACCATCAATTTCTTCAAAGCCAATGGCGCGCTGGACGTGACCACCGCCGGTGCCGTCGCTAACGTCGGCCTGATGGCGCAGAAGGCCGAGGAATACGGCTCCCACCCCACAACTTTTGAGGCACCCGCAGACGGTACCATCCGGGTGGTTCTGGCCAACGGCGAGACGCTGCATTCGCACGACGTTGAGGCGGGTGACATCTGGCGGGCCTGCACTGTGAAGAAGGCGCCGATCGAGAACTGGATCCAGCTGGCGATGGACCGTCAGCGGCTGACCGGTTCGGAATCGATCTTCTGGCTGGACGCAAACCGCGCCCATGACGCCGAGCTGATCAAATACGTGCAGCCTGCGCTGCAAGCCGCTGGCGTTGCGGACAAGTTCCAGACCCTGGCCCCGCGCGAGGCAACCCGCCAGAGCCTGGAGACCATTACTGCGGGCAAGGACAGCATCGCCATCACCGGCAACGTGCTGCGCGACTATCTGACCGACCTGTTCCCGATCCTGGAGCTGGGCACCTCGGCCAAGATGCTGTCAATCGTCAAGCTGATGCAGGGCGGCGGGCTGTTTGAGACCGGCGCCGGCGGTTCCGCCCCGAAACACGTGCAGCAGCTGGTCGAGGAAAACCACCTGCGCTGGGATTCGATGGGTGAATTCTGCGCCCTGGGGGAAAGCCTGAACTTCCTGGCCGACAACAAGGACAACGCCAAAGCAGGTGTGCTGGGCGCCGCGGCAGAGGACGCCACCCAAGGCATTCTCGACCACAACCGCTCGCCCTCGCGCAAGGTTGGCCAGCCGGACAACCGCGACAGCCACTACTGGTTTGCCCGCTATTGGGCCGAAGCCCTGGCAGCACAGACCGAAGATGCGGATCTGGCGGCGCATTTTGCCCCCATCGCCGAAGAGCTGGGCGCCAAGGAGGAGCAGATCATCAGCGAGCTGGCCGCAGCCCAGGGTCCGGCGGCAGACATCGGCGGCTATTACCGTCCGAGCGCCGCGTTGAAGGCCAAGGTGATGCGTCCCAGTGCCACACTGAATGCGATCATCGGCTGATCTTTCCGGACAGTCCGAAACAAAAAGCGCCCGGGGAAATCCCCGGGCGCTTTTTTGTTTGTCTGTGAAGGTTGCCAGATGGATCAGAAATCCTGCCACATATTCTTGGCTGCGTTGCCGCTGGCCGCAGCAACAGGCTGCGCGGCGGGCTGCATGTCCCAGTCATCGTTGCCATGGGCGGACGGCACAGATGCCGGCGTGCTGGCCGCCTGGGCCGGAGCAGCTGCCACACGGCCGCCAGGGATTTTGAAGTGCGCCACCAGATCGGTCAGCTTGGAGGCATCGGTCTTCAGCAAATGGCCGGCGGCCGTCGCCTCTTCCACCATCGCCGCGTTCTGCTGGGTGACCTGATCCAGCTGAGTGACGCCGGTGTTGATCTCATTCAGGCCGGTGGACTGCTCCGCCGCGCCTTCTGCAATGCCGGAGACCAGCTGCGAAATATGGGTAACCTGGCTGACGATGCTTTGCAGCGCATCCCCCGCCTTGCCCACCAGATCCACACCGCGGGCCACCTGGCCGGAGCTGTCCGAGATCAGCGTCTTGATCTCCATCGCCGCGTCTGACGACCGCTGTGCCAGCGCCCGCACTTCAGACGCCACCACCGCAAAGCCGCGCCCTGCCTCGCCTGCGCGCGCCGCCTCGACACCCGCGTTCAGCGCCAGAAGGTTGGTTTGGAAGGCAATGTCGTCGATCACCGAGATAATCTGGCTGATCTTGTTGGAGCTTTCTTCGATCTCGGTCATCGCGGACACCGCGCTCTGCACCACTTCGCCGCTGGTGCGGGCCTCTTCCTTGGCCTCGTCCATGGTCGCTTCGACGCTGCGGGCGCCGTCGGCGGCGGATTTGACGCTTGCGGTCAGCTCATCCAGCGCAGCGGCGGTCTGTTCCAGCGTGGCGGCCTGGCTTTCGGTGCGGTGCGACAGGTCATCCGAAGCCTGGCTGATTTCTGCAGCACCGCTGCGGATGCTGGCGGCCGCGGCAATCACTTGCTCGACCGTGGCGCTGAGGTTCTGCGCGGTGGTGTTGAAATCCTGGCGCAGCTGCTCGTAATTCTCAGGGAAAACCTCGGTGATCTGCGCGGTCAGGTCCCCCTGCGACAGGGCTGACAGTTTGCCGCTGAGCACGGCCACAACATTGCTGCGCTTTTCATTGCGCAGCTGCTCGGCCTTCTCCAGATCTTTCTGACGGATCAGTGCCTGGCGGAACACATCGAGGCTTTGGGCAATCTCTCCCATTTCGCTGCGCGCATTGGCACAGGGGATTTCACTGCCGGTGTCGCCATCGGCCAAGGTCTGCATGCGGGACTTGAGACCGTTCAGCGGTCCGGTGACACTGCGGGTGATGAAATAGGCGGCAATCGACAGCGTCACCAGGCTGATGCCCAGAATGATCAGCGCCTCATTGCGCATCAGCGCCACGTCCGACTCGATATCCGAGACATAGGCGCCGGTGCCGACAATCCAGCCCCAGGGTTCATAGGCCTGCACATAGCCGATCTTGGCTTCGATCACGTCGGAATCAGGTTTCTTAAAGTAATATGTAAGCTCCCCTGCCCCATTAGCTGCGGCGATTTTCTCCAGCTCCTGGAACACTTTGATGCCGGTCACATCCTCGTAGGCGCCCTGATTGGTGCCATTCCAAGCGGGCACCGTCGGATGCGCCTGCACCACCAGATCATGGTCGAAGACAAAAACATAACCTGCATCGCCGAAACGCAAGGCGGTGAGCCGCTCTCGGCCGATGTCCCGGGCCTCCTGCTCGGTGAAGCGGCCGGATTTCACACCTTCTTCCAGATCGCGCAGCAGGCTGACTGCGGTGTCTGTGACGTTGTGCAGCTCGGTATAGCGCATTTCATAGGCGTTTTTGACGGATTGTGACAGCAGCAGGAAAGTCAGCACAGCCGTCAGACTGAGAGCCAGCGCCGCCAGCGCATAGATACGAACAGGCAGACGGTACAGAAAATCGGGGAGTCGGAGCATTAGTGCGGAACCTTCATTACGTGCATATTGCCTGTGGGTTTAAGCTGCACTCTCTAACAATTTCCTAGCCGGATGCAGCTTTCCGCCGCATTTCGCAAAGTTCATGCCGCAATGCGCCAACGATGCTCTGGGCTGTCACCCGCCAGCGCCTGCCCTGCGGCTGCATCCCGGCCTCTGTACGCGCCAAAGGTGAGGCAGCAGGCCACAGCGGCGCGGCGAGCCTTGATTTCGGAGGTGCGGATGGTTCCGGACAGTGTGGCGTCCGAAGGCCATCAGCTTGACCTTATTGGCGAATTGGCCGGGATCATGCCCTTTGGAAACGGTAGTTGCGGGAGCAGTCAACCGCCGTTGCTTACCGGCACTCTCAGAAACCGTTCAAACGCATCACTACGCCCTGTGATAAAGAATTTTGCTGCCCGTTTTTCGGACCCCGTGCGCGACGTTTGAATGATGTGCGGCATTTTGGCCACGGATATTGCGGGCTTTGATGAGCCTGCGCCGCACCTTGCGGGGCCCGGCAGCCTTCGCGCCTCTGCTACGCGCGCTTTCGGGCCGGGCGCCATGGCCAGAATGCGTTTGACCTCATTCCGGCTCTGCACAAGCGGCACCTTCACCGGTTCCTTGAAGCGGAAAACCTCCGCGGCCGGGTTATCCCGCCGCAGGGTACCCAGCCGCAACGGGTTCAGATGCAGTGCTCCTTTATTCCTCCACCGCTACAACTTCGAATTCCTTGACCAAGTCCTGATGGGCCACTCCGCAATACTCCATACTCAGGAGCTGGTAGCCGCCGGGCTCCTCAAACGTATAGGTGACCCGGGTGGTGCAACCGGGGATCGCCTGCACCTGGGTCAGCAGTGTCAAGCTGCTGTCATGGATGCCCATGCCGTCGGTGACGTCCCCGGTTGCCACGTTGAAATTGACCAGCGTGCCGACCGGGATCTCGGTGGCATCGATATCCCACCGCCACTGACCGCCGCTGACGTTCACTTCCATCGCATTCCGGGTGCTGGCCAGTTCATACGGCCAGCAGCGCAAAGAGCCAACGGAAACGATCACACCAAGGACCGTTTTTGCCCAGATCAGCCCTGTGCGCTTGCTGTTGGAATTCGGGCCGGGTCCATCGCCCGTGCCGCCCAACAGAAGACAGCTGAAAGCACCGCCCTCAGGATCAGCGGGATCAATGGAACAACTGGCTGCATGTGCCACTTCTCTTAATGAGTATTCTGAACGCCCATTACTGGGAGGCGGCGGTACGCCTCTACAAAACACGCCTTTCCAATGCATATTAATTATGGGAAGAACACTTATGCAGATATCAAGGTTCTCAGATTACGCCCTGCGCATCCTGATCCACCTCGCCACGCATGAGGAAGGATTGATGTCGACCCGCGAGATCGCGGCGATGCAGAAACTGCCTTTCAATCACTTGGCCAAGATTTCTCAATGGCTGACCCATGAGGCGTATGTGGACTCAGTGCGAGGCCGGAACGGAGGCATGCGTTTGGCACTGCTGAGAGACGCAGGCTGGCCCCTCTCGGCGTTGAAAACACCGCCTGCCGGCAGCGGGTGAACGATAAACGTTTCGAACGTCTATGGCGGCGAGAGGGGCTAAAGGTTCCAATGAAGCAACCCAAGAAGGGACGGCTCTGGCTCAACGACGGATCATGTGTCCGGCTGCGGCCGGAGGATCGCAATCACGTTTGGTCCTACGACTTCGTGCATCACCGGACAGATGATGGCAGGGCGTTCAGAACATTGAACATCCTGGACTAACACAGCCGGGAGTGTCTTGCGGTCCGGGTGAAGCGAAAGCTGAACTCGACCGAGGTCATCGACGCGCTGACGGACCTGTTCATATTGCGTGGTGTCCCAGCGTATATCCGATCTGACAACGGCCCAGAGTTCATCGCGGAGGCTGTCAGGGGTTGGATCAAAGCTGTCGGGGCCAAAACTGCGTTCATTGAACCAGGGTCACCTTGGGAGAATGGCTATTGCGAAAGCTTCAACGGGCGAATGCGCGACGAGCTGCTGAACGGGGGAGTTTTCTACTCGCTGCGTGAGGCGCAAATTATCATCGAAAGCTGAAGGAAACACTACAATACCAAAAGCCCCCACAGTGCTCTGGGCTACCGCCCACCGGCTCCAGAGGCCATCGTCTCGATGGACCAAAGGCCAACCATGCACTGACTTCAAATTTGGACCACTCAAGTGGGGCTGCTCACCCTCATCTCTCAACTCGCCAAAATGGCCGGCTTGTGCGGGATTGGGTGGCGGCGATTGGGCTGGAACCCAGTGGATACGGCACCCATTCGCAGCGCAGAACCAAAGCAGTGGAGATATACCGGAAAACCGGAAATCTCAGAGCGGTTCAACTATTGCTCGGACACACAAAGGTTGACAGCACTGTCAGATACCTTGGTGCCGAACTTGAAGATGCGCTGAGCATCGCCGAGCAAATCGACATTTGAATCACGTTGGCGGGCGGCACGTGCCGTTCGCCGATCCGGACCGGACCTGCGTTCGCGCCGCAGCAGCGGGCCGGGTCGAGCCCGTTTTACCAAATGCTGCGCAGCGCATTAACTGGTGCGAAGCACGCGAAGCCGACGTTGTCCGCGGTAAGATCGGCACTATTTCCTGATTGCCGCCTACCTCAATCCTGCAGTGCGGCCCGGTAAAGCTCCAGTTCGTCTCAGACGCTGCATCTATCCTGCACGACCAGGATTAACAGCTTCATCTTTCGAAGCTTCCGGACACTCTCAATCCAGAAATACCGCATGGCACGGGTTATCAGGCAGAGGCATGGTGGACCGGCGTGACATTGGTGATGGCCATGTTCCTTGGATGGCAACCGGGTTGCCAATACCCACTGCGGGGGACTGTGCCCGGAAGACAACCTGGAAGAAGCTGGAACCCAGCAATGAAAACCCCGCCACATTCAGGAGAGCCCAGATGAGTGTTCCCGAACCGCAGACCGCATGGGCACAGGACCGTGCCCATCTTCTGCACCCCTACACGGATTTTGCCGCCTTTGCCGAAGAGGGCAGCCATGTCATCGAGCGTGCCCAGGGCATGCATGTCATCGATACCGAGGGCAACCGGCTGCTGGACGGCATTGCCGGGCTGTGGTGCGTGAACATCGGCCATGGCCGCGAGGAGATGGCCGAGACCATCGCCAAACAGGTAATGGACATGCAGTATTACAACCCGTTCGGGCACAGCACCAATGTGCCGGCGGCCCAGCTGGGCGCCAAGCTGGCGGAGCTGGCGCCGGGGGATCTGAACCACATCTATTACACTTGCGGCGGCTCCACCGCCAATGATGCCGCGGTCCGGCTGGTCCACTATTACTTTGATATGAAGGGCCAGCACCGGAAGAAAAAGATCATCTCCCGGCAGAACGGTTATCACGGCGCAACCTATGTGGCGGCCTCGCTCACCGGCATCCATGGCACCAAATACGGCTTCGACCGGATTGGTGAGGAGTTCATCAGCCACGTTTCCGAAGCCAATCTCTATGCCAAGCCGGAGGGCTGGAGCGATGCGGACTATTGCGACCACTTGGTGCGCGAGTTCGAAGCCCGCATTCAGCAGCTGGGCCCGGACAATGTGGCCGCTTTCATCGCCGAACCGATCATGGGCGCCGGCGGTGTGCTGGTTGCGCCCGCGGGCTACCACAAGCGCATGTATGAGGTCTGCAAGCGCCACGGCATGCTCTACATTGCTGATGAGGTGGTTACCGGTTTTGGCCGCCTGGGGGAGTGGTTCACCTCGGAAACGCTGTATGGTTATACGCCTGACATCCTGGTCTGCGCCAAGGGGCTGACCTCGGGTTATATCCCGCTGGGGGCAACGCTGATCTCGGATGAAATTTACGGCACCATCGCCAAGCCGCAGTGTGAGGGCGGGGTGTTCTCGATGGGGCTGACCTATTTCGGGCATCCCGTGGCCTGCGCCGCGGCGCTCAAGAATATCGAGATCATCGAGCGCGAAGGCATTCTGGATCATGTGCGGACCGTTGGCCGCTATTTTCAGGAAAGCGCCCAGTCATTGCTCAACCTGCCGATTGTGGGCGATGTGCGCGGCAGCCATCTGATGCTGGGCATCGATCTGGTTGCCGACAAGGCAAGCAAGGCCCCGCTCGATCTGTCCGAGCAAGCAGCCGGTAAGGTGTTCAAGGGCTGCATGGAGCGTGGCGTCATCGTGCGCCCGGTTGGCGACCGGCTCGTCCTGTCGCCGCCGCTGATCATCAGCAAGGAGCAATGCGATGAGCTGATCGGAGCTGTTGCCGGCTCAATCAAGGACTTCATCGAGCCAGGAGTGAATGCATGCGACAGATAACGCTTGCTGCAACCCAGATGGCCTGCAGCTGGGACATCGACGAAAACATCGCCAAGGCTGAGGCGCTGGTGACCAATGCCGCCGAAGCAGGGGCCCGGGTTATCCTGCTGCAGGAGCTGTTCGAAACGCCCTATTTCTGTCTCGAACAGTCACTAGACCACCTGCAGCTCGCCCGGCCGCTCGAGCAAAGCCGGGTGGTGTTGCATTTTGCGTTTCTGGCCCGGAAACTGGGAGTGGTGCTGCCAATCTCCTATTACGAGGAGGCAGGGCTGGCGCGCTACAACTCGCTGGCCATCGCCGATGCTGACGGGACGATCCTGAGCAACTACCGCAAGATCCACATCCCGCAGGCACCGGGGTACGAGGAGAAGTTCTATTTCTCGCCGGGCGACAGCGGCTTTCAGGTGGTTGAAACCCGCTTTGGCCGGATCGGCTGCGGCATCTGCTGGGACCAGTGGTTCCCGGAAACCGCCCGCTGCCTGGCGCTGCAGGGGGCTGAGGTGCTGCTGTTCCCGACCGCCATCGGCACCGAGCCGAACAACCCCGAATTGGACAGCAGCGGCCATTGGCGGCGCACGATGCAGGGCCACGCCGCGGCAAACATGATCCCGGTGGTGGCGTCCAACCGCGTGGGCAGCGAACAGGAGGGCGAAACCACCGGCGTCTTTTACGGTACCTCCTTCATCGCGGGCTTTACTGGAGAGATTCTGACGGACGCCAACCGCACGGAGGAAACCTTCATCACGGCAGCTGTCGACCTGGATGCCGCCGCGCGTTACCGCAGCGCCTGGGGGGTGTTCCGGGACCGCAGGCCGCATATGTACGGCACCCTGCGCACCTTGGACGGCAAAACAGGAACTATGCGATGACAAAAATGCTGACGATCCGGGTGATTGAACAACGCGACCGTGAAAGCTGGGACCGGCTGTGGAGCGGCTATCTCACTTTTTACAAGGCTACGCTGCCGGCGGCCATCTATGACAGCAGCTTTTCAAGACTGCTGTCGGCGGATGCGCGGGAGTACCGCGGTCTGATTGCCGAACTGAATGGCGAAGCCGTTGGACTCGCCCATTATTTGCTGCACCGCGACATGTGGTCGGTGGAGGATACCTGCTACCTGCAGGACTTGTTTGTCGATCCGCAGGCGCGTGGAGCCGGCGCCGGGCGGGCTTTGATCGATGAAGTGGCAAGACGGGCCAAAGCCGAAGGTGCTTCTGACCTCTATTGGCACACGCAGGAATTCAATCACACGGCACGCAGACTCTACGATCAGATGGCCACGCTGACGCCTTTCGTGAAATACGACAAGCCCCTCTCCCGCAACTGAAAAAGGGGCCAAGCAATTGGCCCCTTCTTTTTTGCTCTCAAACCGCAGGCACCTGCTGGGTGATACAATGCACCCCGCCGCCGCCGCCGCCGATCATACGGCCTGAAACGCCTACGACGCGCCGGCCCGGGAAGGCCTCGCGCAGGATAGCGAGCGGCTGGTCATCCTCGCCTTTCCTGCCAGACACCGGAACGATGACAGCGCCATTGCAGATGTAAAAGTTCATGTGAACAACGTCATAGCTGGTCAGCGGGATTTCAAGGATCTCAAAGCGCCGCCCGCGGATGTCGGTTTCCTGCTGCAGGATGTGCTTGGCATCCTGAGTGATTCGGTAGTTAGGGTCGGAGCGGTCATCGGTGGTATGCAGCAGCACGACGCCCGGCGCGGCAAAGGCTGCCATGCCGTCCACGTGCCCGTCGGTGATCGGGTCCGGGGTGAGGCCGCGGGGCAGCCAGATCACCTTCTGCACGCCCAGACCGGCTTTAAGCTCTTCTTCCACCTGGGCTTTGCTCCAGCCAGGATTACGGTTCTTGTGCAGCAGGCATTCCTCGGTTGTCAGCAGGGTGCCTTGCCCGTCCACCGCCACTGCGCCGCCTTCCAGCACCAGATCGGACGTGTACATTGGCAGGCCAAGCTGTGCCGCAAACCGGCCTTTTGCCAGCGTGTCGTGTTTGTAGGGCGGGAACTTGCGGCCCCAGCCGTTGAAAGTGTAGCCGGTGATCCGGCGCACGCCTAGCGCGTTCTGCACAATCATCGGCCCGCTGTCGCGCGACCAGGCATCGTTCAGCGGCATTTCGATCAGGGTGATCTCCGAGGACAGCAGTTTCCTTGCCGCCGCCATGTCGCGCCGCCGCACCGCCATAGTGACCGGTTCATACTCCGCAAGGGTATTGGCCACGTCCGCCCATTCCTTGCGGGCTGCGTTCAGCTGGTTCGGGTACCAGTTCTGCGGCGGCGGAAACTGCATCAGCGTTTGCGCGTGCTTCTTCCATTCGGCGGGGAAGGCAAAGCCGTCCGCGGCCGCGCTGCCGGGAATGATTTCGGCCCCGGTCTTGGCGTAGTTCACGGACCGGGCGGCGGCGGCAGGGCCTGCTGTCAGCGCGCCAGAGAGCGCTGCCGCCCCGGAGGCGAGAAAGTTGCGTCGGTTCATATCGGGATTTCCTATTTTAAATGCCGGCTTCGGACGCGCCGAGTGACGGATCGAGGTGGTCGCGCAAGCTGTCGCCCAGCAGGTTGAAGCCGATTGCAACCAGGGCAATTGCCCCGCCGGGAAAGACCGCCAGCCACCAGGAAGCCGGCTGGTGAGTGAGGCTGTCAAAGATCATCGCGCCCCATTCCGGCGTTGGCGGCTGCGCACCCAGCCCAAGGAACGACAGTCCGGATGCCGCCAGGATCACAAATCCGACGTCAGTTGTGGCCTGGACGATCACCAAGGGCCAGACCATCGGCAGCAGGTCCGAGAAGATCAGCCGCAGGTGCGAGGCGCCCATGCAGCGGGCGGCGGCAATGAACTCCTGCTCTTTCAGCGACAGGATGCGGCTGCGGATCAACCGGGCGTACCAGGGCCAGAACACTGCTGACAGGGCAATGGTGGTCGACAGCATCCCGCCGCCAAAGCTGGCGGCAATTGCCGCCGCCAGGATCAGCGCAGGGAATGCCAGGAAAAGGTCGGTCACCCGCATCAGGATCTCATCCGCCAGCCCGCCGGCATAGCCCGCAATCAGCCCGAAGCTGGTGCCGATCACCGCGGCAACCGTCAGCACGGCAAAGGACACCGACAGCGAGATCCAGGACCCGGCCACCACCCGCGCCAGCATGTCCCGGCCGATCTTGTCGGTGCCCATCCAATGCTCCGCCGAGGGCGGATCAAGCCGCGCCCGGATGTTCATCTTCAGCGGATCAAAGGCGGTGATATGCGTGTCCATCACGTAGGCACCGAAGGCCAGGATCGAAATCGTCACAACCAGGGTGACGATTGCCACCGCCAGAGCAGCCTGGCCCGATGATCCGGCAAAACCGGCAACCGGGCGGATGATGCGGCCCAGGGTTTTTGGCAGGCGGGTGCGTGACGGGGGCAAGGAGGTTTCGGCGCTCATGTCAGATCCACCCGCGGGTCGAGGAAGGAATAGCTCAGATCAACCAGGAAGTTGATCAGGGTATAGGCCATCGACACCACCAGGGTGATGGCCATGATGGCGTTATAGTCGGAGGCGGAGATGGCATTGGCGGTGTAGCGGCCCAGCCCCGGCCAGTCGAAGATCAGCTCGATGAACACGGCGCCGGAAATCAGCAGCCCGGTGTTCAGCCCGAAGATGGTGACGATCGGCAGCAGCGCATTGCCAAGCGCATGTTTGAAATAGACCCGGACCGGCGAAATCCCCTTGGCGCGCGCGGTGCGGATGAAATCCTGCGACAGCACCTCCAGAAGCGAGGTCCGCACCACCCTGATAGTGATCGCCATCGACGGGATCGCCAGCACAGCAACCGGCAGGATCATATGGTGCAGCGCGTCGGTGAACAGGTCGAACCGGCCCGCAATCAGGCTGTCGATGGTCATGAAACCGGTGACAAACTCGGGCGCTGCAATCCCAGTGCCAAGCCGCCCGCCAAAGGGCACCAGCCCCAGGGTGGCAAAGAAGATCATCTGAAAGACCAGCGCGATCCAGAAGTCGGGCACCGACAGGCCCAGAACCGCCACGCTACGCACGCCGGCATCCGCGGGCCGGCCGCTTTTGACCGCGGCCAAAGTGCCCAGCAGCACCCCCAGCACCAATGAGATCAGCCCCGCCGCAATGACGAGTTCCAGCGTTGCAGGGAAAAAGGCCTGGATGTCCTCGGAGATCGGCCGCCGGGTAACAACCGAGCGCCCGAAATCGCCGTTCAGGACATTGCCCACATAGGCCGCGAATTGCGTGGTGACCGGGTCATCCAGGCCAAGCCGCTCGCGCACCGCGGCCACCGCCTCGGCATTGGCACGGGCGCCGGCGATCAGGCGCGCAGGATCACCCGGCAGCAGCCGGGCGAGCGCAAAGGTCATCAGCACAACACCTGTCATCAGCACCAGGGTGGCTGCCGTACGCCTGAGAATGAAACGCAGCATTCAGACACCCCTCATGACGTGCGCGACAGGTTGTACATATCAAGCGTCGCCACATAGACCGGGTTGTTCTCCACCCCGGCAATGTCGCTGCGCGATACAAACTGCGACCGCTCCTGCAGAATGGGCAGCCAGGCCGGGTCTTCATTTGTCAATATGCCGGCAAGGCGCTGGAACTTGGCCGCCATTTCGTCATTTATCACCTGATTGCGCAGCTCGTCGATCAGCGCCGTCGCCTCGGCGTTGCCGTAACGCCCGGTATTGCCGTCGAAGGTTGCCGCATCGCCGCTGAACAGCCCCCAGGCAAAGCTGTAGGGATGATCCACATTCGGCCACCAGGAGAAATAGAACAGGTCCGGGCGCTCCTCGGCGCTGCCCTCACCAAAGAACACGTCGAGATAGGCGGAGAAGGACATTTCCTGCAGTTTTAGGCTGATGCCGATCTCGGACAGCCAGGCTTGCAGCAATTGGGCTTCGATGTCCCCGAAACCGGAGTAATAGGCCATCGTCAGCTCGGTGCCTCCGGCAATCCCGGCCTCACCCAGCAGCGCGCGGGCCTTGTCCAGGTCAAACGGCAGCAGGCGGTCCTGGCCGTCCATGCCCTGCATCAGCGATGGAAACACCGAGGTAGGTTTATCAGCGGTGCCCAGCGCCACTTCCTCGATATAGGTGTTATGGTCAAAGGCGTGGCAGAGCGCCTGGCGGGCGCGCGGGTCGGCCAGTTTTCCATCGGTGGCAAAAGCCACATATTGCACGGTGAAGGTTGGTGTATCGCTTACCGCAAACCGCGGATCATCGCGCAGCACCACCATATCCTCGGGTTCCATTGCCAGGGTCATATCGGCTTCGCCGGTTTCCAGCAGCTGGCGGCGGGTGGCGGAGACCGGAATGGTCTTGGTGATCACCCGGTTGAAATGCGGATGGTCCCAGCCGCCGCGGAAATCTGTATTGGCGGCAAAGGTTGCATCCTGACCGGGGTTGAGGCTTTCCAGCATGTAAGGACCGGTGCCCACCGGATTGGTCTGCAGGTATTGCGACCCCATGTCATCATCGCCCTTGGAATGCGCCTCGGCCGCGGTGGGGCTGGCGATCCAGAAGCCGTATTGCGAGGACACCTGACGGTCGAAGAACGGGCGCGGCTCGCCCAGGTCAAAGCGGATGGTTTTGGCATCCACCACCACGATCTGGCTGTCCGGGTCATCCAACTGCCAGGTGCCGGCCAGCCCGGCGGGATGCAGCACCAGACGGGTGACCGCTTTTTTCACCGCTGCGGCATCGCAGGGAGTGCCATCGTGGAACATCACCCGCTCGGCCAGGGTAAAGGTCCAGCTGCTGGCGTCTTCGCTGGCCTCCCAGGAGGTCGCCAGCGCCGGCGCCGCCTTCAGCGTATCGGTGCCGTCCAGCACGGTCAGCGTTTCATAGACCGGGCGCAGCCCATAGGCCCATTCGATATTGGTCGCCGGGTCTAGGTTTTCGACCGTTGCATCCACCAGCACCACCAGGGCATTGGGATCGCGGGCGCCAAGGCTGGGCGGACTCGCAGAACCGGCAGCCCAGGCCACCGTACCCGGCGCCGCCGCCAACGCGGCAAAGGCACAGCTGCCGGCCAGAAAGGACCGGCGCGGCAGATGGAATTGCGGTGTGTTCGGGCGTTTGCGCGGATGGCTCATGTTCAGCTCCCTATGTTGTCAGGAAATCTGCGCCTCGGCCAATCAGGGAGCCGCTTACCGTTTCCTTGCTCTTAAACTCCCAAAATAGGGCTGTTCCTGTCGATACCACCTATGGGGCACAGCCACCTGAAGCGGATGGGCTATAGTAATTTGCAATGCCCCGGTTCTCTCTGTGTGCCGGGGGACACCCTGGCAAAAAAGGATGTTGCGCGCGCCATGGCACTATTGGACGTCACGGATCTGAAAGTAAGCATCAAGGCAGGCGATCGGACGGCAGCAATTGTCGCCCCCCTTAGTCTGCGCCTTGCAAGGGGCAAATGCCTGGGCATTGTGGGGGAAAGCGGCTCCGGCAAAAGCACTGCGGCGATGGCCATTATGGGGCTGCTGGCAGGTGGGCCTTTACAGGTCTCCGGGCAGATCCTTTTCGATGGCGCCGATCTGGCACAGCTCTCCGCAGCGGAGTTCCGCAAACTGCAGGGCACCGGCATTGCGATGATCTTCCAGGACCCGATGAGCAGCCTGAACCCGGTGATGCGGATCGGCGATCAGATTGTGGAATGCCTGCAGGCGCACCGGCGCCTGACCAGAGCCGAGGCCCGCCGCAAGGCCATCGAGGCGCTGGCACGGGTCGGAATGCCGGACCCCGAAGGCATGATGGCCCGCTATCCGCATCAGTTGAGCGGCGGCCAGCGCCAGCGCGTCATGATCGCCATGGCCATTGTCTTTGAGCCCAAGCTGCTGATCGCAGACGAGCCGACCACCGCGCTTGATCTGACGATCCAGGCGCAGATCCTGCAGCTCCTCAAAAAACTCTCACAGGATCTGAACATGGCGCTGGTGCTGATCACCCACGATCTGGGAGTGGTCGCCGGAATGGCCGATGAGGTGATCGTGCTTTATTCGGGGCGCGGCGTGGAGCGCGGACCCTCCGCTGAGGTACTGGAAAACCCGCAGCATCCCTATACGCAAGGATTGCTGGGGGCGCATCCGTCAATGGACGGCGAGCACGCCCGGCTGACGCCCATTCCAGGAACCCCGCCGGCGATCTGGCAGCGGCCCTCGGGCTGCGCTTTCCGCGACCGCTGCCCGGCAGCATTTGACACCTGCGCCCTGGTTGAACCGCACCCCGTTGCAATGCCGCAGCAGGCGCATAAGGTCGCCTGCCTGCTGCACGCCAACCCTTTGCAGGCAAAGGAAACCGCATGAGGCCGACACCGCCCCCCGCGCTTGAGATCAGCAATCTTGCCGTCGAATTCCGTGCCTCCGGCAGCCGGGCGCTGTTTGAGAAACCCGCAACTTTCAAGGCGCTCAGCGATGTAAACCTGGAGATCCGGCAGGGCGAAGTGCTGGGCCTGATTGGTGAATCCGGCAGCGGCAAGACCACGCTGGGCAAGGCCATCGTCGGCCTCACCGGAACCTCTGCAGGCGGCATTCAAGTCAACGGGCAGCATATTGATCCTTCCTGCTCACCGGAGCGGCTCACTCTCGCGCGGCGGGTTCAGATGGTGTTCCAGGATCCCTATGCCTCGCTGCATCCCAGAAAGACCATCGGACGCATTCTGTCGGAACCGTTCAGAATCCAGAAAACCGCCTCGGGCCCTGAGCTCCAGTCCCGCGTCCGGGCGCTGCTGCGGCGCGTCGGGCTGAGCCCGGACCATGCGGCGCGCTATCCCCAGCAGTTCAGCGGTGGTCAGCGCCAGCGCATCGCCATCGCAAGGGCGATTGCCAATGATCCGCCGGTAATCATCGCAGACGAGCCAGTCAGTGCCCTGGATGTATCGGTGCAGGCGCAGATCCTGAATCTGCTGGACGATTTGCGCGCCGAACAGAACATGGCGATGCTGTTTATCAGCCATGATTTGTCGGTGGTGCGGCACCTGTGCCAGCGTATTGCGGTGATGTATCTGGGCCGGATTGTCGAGATCGGTCCGTCAAAACAGATGACCGCCGCCCCTGCGCATCCCTATACAACGGCCCTGTTGTCGGCGGCGCCGCGGGTCAAGGCCAGGAACCGGGCGCAGGCCGCGCCGATTGTGCTGTCCGGAGACGTCCCGTCGCATGCCGCCATCCCCGCCGGCTGCCCCTTCCACACCCGCTGCTGGCTGTATGAGCAGAAGGGCTGCCCGGCCCGCTGCCGGACCGAAGTGCCGCAGCTGGACACGCGGGCGGGTGGACGCCAGTCGGCCTGCTTTTTCCCGGATGAGGCGGCCAGACCGGCACCGCCCCCTGCGGCAGCCTGCCGCTAACTGCCACCGGTTTCCGCCAGCATCCAATCCCATAACGCCCGGACCGCAGTGCGCTTCAGATTGCGTTCCAGGGTCACAAGGCGGTATTGGCCGCCGCCGCGCAGACTGACTGGACTTAGCACCTGCAGCTTGCCCGCGCGCACCAGCGGCTGCGCCAGCGTCCTGTCGCACAGGCACATCCCCAGCCCGCGCGTGGCGGCATCAACTGCCAGCCCGGTATCGGAGAAGTTCAGCCCCTTGGCGCAATCCGCCCGCTCCAGCCCGGCGGCCAGGAACCAGCTCTGCCAGTCATCGGGGTGTTCGTCATGGATCAGGGGGGCCTCGCCCATGCGGTTCTGAAAATCCGCCGCCAGACCGGGGCCCGCCAGCGCAATGCGTTCCTCGCGCAAGAAAGGCGCCGCGGCAAAGCCTTCGCCGGCCGGTGCCTCTGTTGTCAGCGTGATGTCAAATTCGGATTCGGTGAGATCGACGTCGTGGCTGCCGGTATAAAGCCAAGGGTCCACATCGGGATGGCTGCCGCGCAACCGCGTCAGCCGGGGCGCCAGCCAGAGCGCCCCGAAAGCAGGCGGCATGTGGATGACCACCGAACCGGGCTTGGAATAGGCGTCCAGCCGCCGTACCCCCAGCCGCACCGTCTCCAGCGCCTCCTGGGCAGAGACCATCAGGTCGCGGCCGGCGTCAGTCAGTTCCACCCGCCGGCTGATGCGCAGGAACAGCGGTTGCTGCAGATGAGTCTCCAGCGTCCGGATCTGATGCGACACTGCCGATTGCGTCATGTTCAGCTCTTCCGCCGCCAGCGAGAAGCTGCCGAGCCGGGCCGCAGCTTCGAACCCGATCAGGGCGCCCAGCGGCGGTAAGGGGCGATAGGGGTTATTCATTAAAATCTCTCATCCTAACCCGTAGAATTCCGCGTTTGTGCATTACATATGCTCACATTTAGACTGTTCGGACAACATTTCCTGCATGATGGAGCCCTCCATGTCCGACCAGCAAACACCAAAATCCGCGGGCTTCCGCATGCCCGCTGAATGGGCGCCGCACCTGCGCACCTGGATGATGTGGCCGACGCGGGAAGGGTTCTGGCCCGATATGGAAGAGACCCGCCGCAACTACGCCGCCGTGGCCCGCGCCATCCGCGAATTCGAACCGCTGACCATGCTGGTCCGCCCCGAAGATGCGGCGGAAGCAAAGTCGCTGCTGGGGTCTGATATCGACGTCCTTACCAGCCCGATCGACGATAGCTGGGCGCGCGATGCCGGACCCTGTTTTCTGACCGATGGCAAGGGTGGCCGCGCCGGCGTGTCCTTTGGCTTCAACGCCTGGGGCGGCAAATACCAGCCGTTTGATGGCGATAATGACGCTGCGGATGCGATTCTGAACGCCGCCGGTGTGCCTATCTTCCACTCCGGTCTGATCGCCGAAGGCGGCGGCGTCTCTGTCGATGGCGAAGGCACCATCCTGACCACCGAGAGCTGCTTTCCCAATGCCAACCGCAATCCCGGCTGGAACCGCGACCGGATCGAGGAAGAGCTGAAAGCCATGCTCGGCGGTGACAAGGTGATCTGGCTGCCCGGCAACGTGGAAGAAACCGAAACCGACGGCCATGTCGACGGCATCGCAACCTTTGTCGCGCCGGGCGTGGTGCTGATCGAGGCGGAAGGCCCGGCAGATCACGACTGGCACGCTATCAATCTGGCCAATATCAGCGCGATGGAAGACCAGACCGACGCCAAGGGCCGCAGCCTCAGGCTGGTGAAGATCCCCGATGCCGCCAGCGCGGTCTCGGACGACCCGCGGTTCTGCCGCTCCTACGTCAATTCCTACATCTGCAACGGCGGTGTGGTGATGCCGGAGTATGGAATCCGCGAAGACGGGCTGGTGCGCGAAACCTTCGAAGAACTCTTCCCCGGCCGCCGGGTGGCGCAAGTGCCAATCCCTGCCATCGCCATTGGCGGCGGCGGCATCCATTGTATTACCCAGCAGGAGCCCGCAGCATGAACATGCTTACCTCAACAGACCTGACCGCAGCCCTTGCCAGCGGCAAAAGCCCCGGAGAACTGGGCTTTGTCATGCCGATCGAAACTGCGCATCATACCGCCTGCTGGATGGCCTGGCCTTGGGACGGCCACGAAGACAACTGGGGCAGCGGCCTGGCTGCCGCGCAGGAGAACTTTGTGCGGGTCGCAACTGCGATCTTAAGGTTTGAGCCGGTCCGGGTGGCCGCGCACCCCGATCACGCAAGCATTGCGCGCCGTCTGCTGCCGCCTCAAGCCGATGTCGTACCGCTGGCGCAGAATGACCACTGGTTCCGCGACACCGGCCCGCTGTTCGTGAACGATGGCAACGGGCGGACCATCGGGTCCAATCTGATTTTCAACTGCTGGGGCGAAAAGTTTCCGGACTACGAGCTTGATGCAGGCATCGGTGCCGCACTGGTACGCCACCTAAAGCTGCCGCTGTTCCAGTCCCCCTTGACTGGCGAAGGCGGCGGCTTGCATGTGGACGGCCGCGGCACCGTCATCACGACGGAGACCTGCTTTCTCAATCCCAACCGCAATCCGGGCATGACCAAGGCGGATGTGGAACGCGAACTGTTCCATACCATCGGCGCCCGCAAGGTCATCTGGCTGCCCGGCGACGAGGAGGAATGGATCACCGACGGCCACATCGACGGTATGCTGACCTTCACTGCGCCGGGCAAGCTGCTGTTCGAACGCAACCCGGACCCGGCAAACCCGCGCCACAGGGTCTGTGAGGAAAACCTGAAAGCCCTGCGCGGCCAGACCGATGCCGATGGCCGGGAGATCGAGATCGGGCTGATCGACGAGGCCTATATGGTCGAACCCGAAACCGACACGACGGCCCTGTCTTATGTGAACGCCTATATCGCAAACGGCGGCGTGGTGGTCCCATCGTTCGGAACGCCCACTGATGCGGCAGCGCAGGAAATCTTCGCCAAGGCTTTCCCCAACCGCGAGATCCTGGCGGTGGATATGCGCGGGATCTGCCATGCCGGCGGCGGCATCCACTGCATGACACAGCAGCAGCCGGCCTAGATGCCAACAGGTGGTCAAGAATTTTCTGATATGAACGTTGGGAAACACGATGTTTGACGCAAGGACGATGATGCAAAGCTCCAACAGAACTGGTGAGTCAGGCAGCCTTGCAGGCCTTGCACGGGCCATCGAGCTTGCCGGGCAGGACGGGTTCCTGGCCGCCCTCGCAGACCTGTGCCAATCGGCATCAGGATATGACAGCACCTTCATTGCAGCCTTTTTCCCGGATCACCCGCCGATGGAGCTGTTCGACAACCTGTCGGATGAATACAGCGCCGCGACGATCAAGCCCTATCTGGATTTCGCCTATTTCCTCGACCCTTTTTACAATCTCTTCCAGCAGGGGATCGGGGACCGCGTGGTCACGCTTGGCGAATGCGCGCCTGATGATTTCATGTCGTCAGAATACTACCAGACCTTCTATGCAGAAACCGGTCTGTTTGACGAAACCAGCGTGTTCGTCGCCTTCGGGAACGGCGCCGCCGCGGTGATCTCGCTGGGCAGCAGGGAGGAAAGCTTCCAGTTTGGTCCGGATCAAAGGGCCGCGCTTGCCGGGCTGCTGCCCTGCATTGCGGCGCTGTGCCGCCGCCATTGGCCTGCGCTGGACCCCAATTCTCTGGCCGGCAGCGGCCGCATGGGGCTGCATCTGAAAAAGTCCTTTGACCGGTTCGCCACCTCGCTGCTGAGCGGGCGTGAGGTCGAAATCGTGCAGCTGATCCTGAAGGGGCATTCCTCGAAGTCGATTGCACGCGAGCTGGGCAACAGCCCGGAAACGGTCAAGGTCCACCGCAAGCGTATTCACAACAAGCTGGGTATCACCTCGCAGGGCGAACTTTTCTCGCTGTTTCTTGAGGCCTTGACCCGGGCACCAGCCAATGCAACCGGTGACCCGCTCAGCTACCTCGACAGGCCGGTGAGCGGGCAGCTCTGAGTTCATTCGGCGAACAGCCCCGCGTCATCAAAGACCGCTTCGCCCTGCAGCAGGGTCGCCTCAATGGCAACGCTGCTGATCTGGTTGGTCGGGATCTTCAGGATGTCTTTACTGAGCACCGCCAGATCCGCGAATTTGCCAACCTCGATGGAGCCGGTCCGGTCCGCGTGGCGCAGGGAAATGGCCGGGTTGATCGTCATCGCTGCGATGGCCGTGGCGACATCGGGCAGGCCGTTGTGCCTGCGGCTGACCGCCGTTTCGATCTTGATCAGCGGATTCAGTTCATCCGCGTCCCAGTCACTTGACAGCGCAACTGTCGCTCCGGCTTCCAGCAGTGCCCCGGCAGGCAGCAGCCGATCGGTGCGGTCGCCGATGAACTCAGCCATGAAGGCCTTGTAGTCCCCGGCGACCGCGCTGGGTGCCAGCTGCAAATCGGCAATGACGCCAAGCTCGGCAAAGCGGGGGTAATCGGCGGGGTCGGCAAGGTAAAGATGGGTCAGCCGATGCGGTCCAGATTCCGGCGCGGCCTGGGCAATCGCGTCCAGCGCCAGCCGCGCGCCGTAGTCCCCGGTCACATGGAAATGCAGCTGAAAGCCAGTTGCGGCAAGTTCCCGCGCGGCGCGCATCAGTTCGTCTTTCTCGAAATAGAGATACCCGTATTCCTCGCCGTCCTGCAGGTCCAGCCCTGCTTCATAAGGTTCCAGCAAGGCGCCTGTGGCCTGACTCAGAATGCCGTCGACATAGATCTTGGCGACGTTGAAGCGCACCAGCCGGTCCGGGTCGTTGTGGTAGAGGGTCTTGATCTCCACGATTTGCGCGTCCAATGGCCGGTCGGGATAGATGTAAAAGGCGTTCGAGGCCCGCAGGGGCAGCTCACCTGCTTCCTCGGCCCAATCCCACACTTTGTGGTGGCCCTGCGGCCAATATCCGCCTGCGTCACTGATCGAAGTGATCCCGTTGGCATTCAGTTCTGCTGCCGCGTTCAGCAGGCTGTCAAAGGCAAAGTCCAAGTTCTCCTGAGTTGGCGGGAAGGCAAGTGTGCGCAGGTTGTGCGGTGCGTTTTCCAGCACCACCCCGTTGGGCCGCCCATCATCCCCGCGCAGGATGATATTGCCGTTGGCCGCATCCTCGGCCGTGTCATATCCCGCTGCCTGCAGCGCCAGGGAATTGGCCCAGGCGCCATGGCCGATGTCGTCGAGGATCATCACCGGGCGGTCCGGCGAGATTTCGTCAAGCACCGTAACCGGGTTGCTGTGCAATTCCAGCAGGCTGACCATATTCACTCCGGCCCCCAGCACCCAGGCGCCGGTCTCGCCGTTTTCGGCGCAGTCCCGTACCGTGGCCCTGTAGCCCGCAAGCGTGTCGAAGGCTTCGAACGGGCAGAGAACCGCATTCACCCCGGCCTCTACCGCATGCAGGTGGATGTCCTGGAACCCCGGCAGCACCATGCGCCGCCCAGATCCACAATCTCCGAGTCTTCACCTGCGGCAGCCAGTACCTCAGCCTCGCTGCCAACGGCGGTAATGATGCCGTCTTCATCGATGGCAAGCGCCTCGGCCCAGCTGCGCGCCTCATCCACCGTGTAAATGGCAGCGTTGGTCAGCACCAGCCTGTCCGCATTTGCGGCACCGCCTGCCAAAAGGGCCCACCCCGCCGCAACCGCGCAGAGATGTTTCATGTCGCACCTTTCTGTTTCTTTATTTTGTCAAACACATACCGGGGATAGGTGGACTTTGCATCCCGTGCGGCACCGGCGCTGACTGAGACCGTGGCATAGGGCTGCTCCTCGGTGGTCACCGCGAGAAGTTCCCCGTCCGGATCCACCGCCACGGAACGCCCCTCAAAAGCAAAACTTCCTGCCGGATAGGCGAAATTCGAAGACAGGACATAACAGCCGGTCCGCACCGCCAAGGCACGGGCGCCGGAGACCCAGATATCGCTGCCCAGATCCGGCGTTGCGCGGGGCACCAGAAGCACTTCTGCCCCCGCCTGCGACAGGCGGCAGCCATGCGCCGGGTCCCAAAGCTCGGTGCAGATGGCAAAACCGATCCGCAGCCCGTTCCAATCCAGCGGCGCCGATTGCTGCGCACCCGCTCCATACCAGCGGCTCTCCCAATAACCGTCTTCCTCCGGCAGGGCCGCTTTCTCGTGCCGCACGTCGGCGAACCGGCTGTCCTGCCACAGGAAAGCACGGTTTCTGGGCTGGCCGCCTGCATTCAGGACCGGCCGTGATCCCGCCAAACCCGTTCCCAGCTGCTCACCCAGTTCATCCAGACCGCTCTCGTGGTCATGGACAGACTGGTCCCACAGCGCCGCGTCACGTTCCGGACTGATGGCCAGCCAATCGCTCAGCGGCATTTCCGGCAGCAGCACAAGTTCGCTCTGCTCTGCCGCCGCATGGGCGGCCAATGCGTCCGCTTGCGCCGCCCTTGCCTGCGGCCGCGGATCCCAATCGGCAATGGTGATCCTCATGCCGTGCCCCCCGCCAATGCCCGCACACCCGCTGCCTGCAGCGCAACATCCAGCAGCACGTTTGCGCCGGCCTCGACATGCTCAGGTGCCGTGTATTCCCGCGCGTTGTGGCTGATGCCATCACGGCAGGGCACAAAGATCATCGTTGCGGGTGCCAGTTTGGCAAGATGGAACGCATCATGCCCGGCTCCGGAGACCATGTCCCGGGAGGGATAGCCCCGCGCTGCAGCACCGGTTCGCACCGCCTCAATCAATTGCGCATCGAATGACACCGCGGGCGAGTGCCAGATCTGCTCAAGACGAATATCCACGCCCTCGGCCGCGGTATTCAATCGTGCAATACCCTCGGCCAACGCGCCATGCATGTGCTCCAGCGCGGCCTCACCGGGATGACGCAAATCGACCGACAGGCAAACCTGACCTGGCATTACGTTGATCGAACCCGGCAGCGTTTCGATTTTTCCGATGGTTGCGCGGGCATCGGGATCCGTCAGGCCGCTCCGGTAAACAAGCTCCGTCACTGCTGCCAGATGCCGCACTGGATCGCGCCGCATCGCCATGGGCATCGGACCTGCGTGGGTCTCTTCGCCGCTCAGTGTCAGGGTATACCAGCGGATTGCCTGTCCGCCGGTGACGACGCCGATGGTCTTCTCCTCCTGCTCAAGGACCGGCCCCTGCTCGATATGCAGTTCCAGATAGCTGCCGGTTGCGCGGTTTCCCGGCTCCATACCGCTATCGTAGCCAAATCGTTTGAGTTCCCGCGCAACCGGGACGCCGGATGCGTCGGCCGCCGCCAGTGCCTCTGCAAGGGGATGCACACCGCAATGAACGCCCGAGCCCATCATGGCGGGCTGAAACCGGGCGCCTTCCTCGTTGGTCCACACGGCAACTTCTACCGGCGTCTCTGTTGCAATGCCAAGATCTTCAAGCGTTTCCAGCACTTCCAATCCGGCCAGCACCCCCAGCACGCCGTCGAACCGGCCGCCATTGGGCTGCGTGTCCAGATGGCTGCCGATGACAACCGGAGGCGCTGCCGGGTTCCGGCCCGCACGGCGGACGAACAGGTTGCCGATCTTGTCAAAGACCGGTGCAAAGCCGCGGTTTTTGCACCATGCAAGAAACAATTCGCGGCCGTCCTCGTCATCCTGGCTGAGCGACAGCCGGTGCGAACCGCCGTTTGTTGTGGAACCGATTTCGGCCATGTCCATTAGCCGGGACCAAAGCCGGGTTCCGTCTACCGAGTAACCTGTCATCGAACGCTCCTTCAAAACCTCGCGAAATACCCGCATGATCCCCGCCGCGGCAGCTTCCCGGTAGTCCCCCATCTGTGGGACTGGCGAACCGCCTCCGGTATCGTGGTGCTTTAGGTGCCGCTTTTGGCAGTCCTCTTCAGGCTGACAGCGATTGCACGCGCAGGTGGCATCGAAAGCCGATTGGCACTGGACATACGGGTTGTCCGGAAACTGCGGCGTAGTGAAGGATAACGGGTGACATTGGTTGACCGGAAAATGTTTCACCTCCGAGAACTGCTTATTGTCGCTGTTGGAGACCACTGGGGTGTCCCTTCAAAGGGGCTGCAATGAACGTGAAGTCCCCTCAACCACGACCTGCTCCCGCCGGGCTGGTCCGTGTAGCGGCCGCAGGCGGAACAATAGAGCGCGATGTTCCCCCGAATGCGGGTTTGGACACGGATTTCGACCGCAAGCTCTGCATCCACATGGCCAGCCGGGCGGCGGAGCGGAAAGGTGGTCGCGGGAATTCAGACCAGTTGCTAAGACGCCGATGTCCGTATCTGCCCTGTCGCGCATGTAAACATGCGCTGCCGGACAGTGAATGGATGGCCGGGGCCGTTGGATCGGCAACCGGACGGTTGAGCGGTTGCGGCGGTCCCTGAAGGGCGAATGTGTCTGCCTAAACGCTTTTGAAACCGGCTCTGAAGCCCGTGCGGGGATCAGTACACGGATGGCCTGTTACAACGCCGAACGCCGGCATTCGACCCATGGCATCTTGCCCCCCGGATGAGGCCTGTGAAAGCAAAATAGAAACCATGAGAATGGCAGCCTGATGCGAAACCCTGATCCACCTTAAACGGGCTGCAAACTAGTCAAAAAAGCGCGACCACCTCTGTTCAGTAGCGGCCGCAATCACAGCATCAACCGGTCTTGCCTGAACAAGCAGAATGGCATTCGCTTCGTGCCACCGGCAAGAGCTGGAGCCGCAAGTTCCTTGACCGGGGAATTGAGAGTGTATATCGGGTCAACACCACACATCAAAAGCGTATTAGCAAGATTACAGCCACCTGAACGAAGGTGCAGAGTCCAGTCAAACGTTAAAATTTCTGCTGCTGAAGACAGCTGAACGAAACTTTAACAACGGGCGGTGCCCGCCTTTGGACTTAAAACCGGCTATGCGTCTTGCCTTTGCCTGCCTTATGGTTTCATTGCTAGCTGTTGCTGCAGCGGCACAAAGTTTCCCGGTGAAGCTTGAAACCCGTTTTGGGGACGCAACCATCCCGGCAAAACCCCGCCGCATCGTTTCGATCAGCTTTATCGGCCATGACTTCCTACTGGCGCTTGGTGAAACCCCGGCCGCCTTGCGGAATTGGTATGGCAACGATCCTTCCGGCGTTTGGCCCTGGGCCCTGGAGGCAATGGGAGAGCGCCGCCCGGCGGTCTTACGGGGCGGCATAGATATCGAGGCGGTTGCCGCGCTTGAACCCGATCTGATCGCCGCCCAGTGGTCTGGAATCACAGAACGGGAATACGCCCTTTTGTCCCGCATTGCCCCCACCCTTGCACCGCCGGCCGGGTTTGGTGATTACGGTACACCTTGGCAACTGATGCTGCGGCGGCTCGGCGCTGCCACTGGCACAGCGGACCGGGCGGAGGCTGTAATCGCACGCATCGGCAAGCGTTTCGAAGAACTGCGTGCAAGCCATCCCGATTGGCAAGGCGCCAGCGCTGCCATGGTCTGGGCCGGGCAGACCGGAGCATTCACCAGCCGCGATATCCGCGGCCGCTTCCTGGAAGATCTCGGCTTTCAAGTGCCCGCTGAAATCAACACGGCCGCAGGCGTCAATAGTTTTCACGCGCTGATCCCGGCCGAGGCCCCCGCACCTATCGACGCGGATGTGCTGATCTGGCTCGACTACGGCGGTTCTGCACCAGAGATTGCCCGGATGCCGCTGCGCCCGACCCTGCGCGCCTATAGGGAGGGCAGGGAAATCCACGCCGATCCGCTACTGGCCGCTGCCCTCTCCCACTCCAGCCCGCTCAGCCTGGATTACGCGCTCGACCGCCTGGTACCGCTGCTGGAGGCAGCATCGGACGGGACCCCCACAACACCGGTTCCGGGAATGGCCGAGGCCGGGCTGCTGCCTGGTGGATCTTGAGATGCCTGACACCGCACTTGCCCTGGCAGCTCCTCGCCGCCGCGCCGCCCTTTCCAGCCGTGCGCTTTGGCTGACTGGATCGCTTGCGGCATTGATACTGCTAGCCGCAGTATCGCTGCGGCTGGGCCTGCGCCCCGTCAGCTGGGCCGAGGTCTGGCAGGCTATGAGCGCTTATGACCCCGCCAGCGCAGAACAGATCGTCATCCGGCAGATGCGGCTGCCGCGGCTGCTCGGCGCTGGCCTGACAGGTGCCGCGCTGGGGATTTCCGGAACGCTGATCCAGGGGCTGACCCGCAACCCTCTGGCCGACCCGGGCCTTCTCGGCATCAACGGCGGCGCCGCGCTGGCGGTGACCGGCTGCATCCTGCTGCTAGGCATCACCGATCCCGCGGGCTTTGTTTGGGCCGCCCTTGGCGGCGCGCTGGCGGCGGCCCTGTTGGTGGCCGTGCTCAGCGGCGGTTCTCTGGCCAGCCCGCTAAGGCTGCTGCTGGCCGGCGCCGCCATCAGCTCTTTGTTCCTTGCTCTTACCCGGGCGCTGCTGCTGGCCAGCCAGCAGGCGCTGGACGTTTACCGTTTCTGGGTACTCGGCGGCTTTGACGGGATCCAATTAGAGACAATCGCAGCGCTCGCTCCCTTTTTCGTTTTGGGCGCGCTGGCGGCGTTGGCGGCGGCGTCAGGCCTCGACGCCTTGCTGCTGGGCGAAGACAGCGCCCGTAGCCTGGGCGTACGCACCGGCGCGGCGCGGCTGCTGGCCGGCACCGCAATCGTGTTGCTAAGCGGCAGTGCCGTCGCCTTGGCAGGCCCGATTGCTTTTGCGGGTCTGATCGTGCCGCATCTGGCCCGCTGGGCCGCTGGACCGGGCCTGCGCTGGAGCCTTGCCCTGTCTGCCCCCTTTGGTGCCATTCTTCTGCTGGGCGCCGATCTGGCCGGTCGTCTGCCGCTCTTTGGCGGCAGCCTGCAGGCCGGGGTGATGACCGCGCTGCTGGGCGGGCCTGCATTGATCTGGATGGTACGCCGGAACGGAGCCCGAAGCCTGTGAACTGGACCTTTCGTATCGCCTCCCTCTCGCTGCAGATCCCGCGCCAGACCGTTCTGGCAAGCGCTCTGCTGCTGGCCATGCTGCTGGCATTGGCTGCATTTGCAGCACAGCTTGGCAGCTACCCTCTTGGCCTCACCCGCAGCTTACAGGTGCTGGCAGGTCAGGGCAGCGCTATGGAACAACTGATTCTGCTTGATCTCCGTCTGCCGCGCATCTTGTCCGCTCTCGGCGCCGGAGCCGCATTTGGCCTCTCCGGGGCTATCTTCCAAGCGATGCTGCGCAACCCGCTCGCCTCGCCTGATGTGATCGGCTTCAACGCTGGCGCCAGCTGCGGTGCCCTGGCGGCGCTGATCCTCACTGGCGGCCTGGTGCTGCCAGGCGCAATTGCAGGAGCGCTGCTGACCGCCGGCGCCGTCACCCTGCTGGCGTGGAAGGGCGGTTTGTCCCCTGCCCGGCTGATCCTCACCGGTATCGGTGCCGGTCTCGCGCTCAGTGCCACCGCCGACCTGCTGCTCAGCCGCCTTGACATCCAAAGCGCCGTCAGCATGGCGCATTGGCTCACCGGCTCGCTGAACGCGCGCAACTGGGACGACGCGGTCCAGGTCTGGGCCGGGCTGGCCCTGCTGGCGCCCCTGGCGCTCTGGCTGCAGTTCCCGCTTGCCCGGCTGCCTCTGGGCGAGGAGACCGCCGCCGGGCTGGGCCTGAACCTGCCTGCGCTGCGGCTGGCGCTCACCGTGACCGGCACCCTGCTGGCGGCACTGGCGGTCAGCACCGCCGGGCCGCTGCCCTTTGTGGCCTTTGCCGCGGGCCCCCTCGCCCGCGCGCTTAGACCCGGCGGGCACCCAGCCCTGCCAGGCGCGGCCCTTGCGGGCGCGCTGATCACCCTGCTTGCCGATACCGTTTCCCGTGCTCTGCCCGGGATCCAGCTGCCCGCCGGCGTCTTCACCGCCCTTGCCGGCGCGCCGTTGCTGATCTGGATGCTGCTGCGCCACTTCCGCAAAGGACCGTTCTGATGCTCAACGCCTCCAACGCCCCAAACGCCCGCCTGCGTGCAGAGAACCTGTCGGCTGCCTATGCCGGGACACAAGTGCTCACTGACCTGAACGCAGAAATCCCCGATGGCAGCATTACGGTCATCGCCGGCCCCAACGCCTGCGGCAAATCCACCCTGCTGCGCGCCCTGGCACGGCTGCAACCCGCCGCCGCGGGCCAGGTCGTGCTGGACGGCAAGGCAATCCACCGTCAGCCCAGCCGCTCTGTCGCGCAAAGGCTGGCGATCCTGCCGCAGTCCCCCGCAGCCCCCGAAGGGCTGACCGTCCGCGACCTTGCCGCCCGCGGCCGCACTCCGCATCAGTCCCCTTTGCGGCAATGGTCCCGCCAGGATGCCGCCGCCATTGATCAGGCGCTGGAACGCACCGGCATGGCCCCCCTTGCCACAAGGCCGCTTGAGGCGCTTTCCGGCGGCCAGCGCCAGCGCGCCTGGATTGCCATGGCGCTGGCGCAGGACACCGGTATTCTGCTGCTGGACGAGCCCACCACCTACCTTGATCTGCCGCATCAGATCGAGCTTTTGAAACTGGTGCAGGCACTCAACCGCGAGACCGGGCGCACCATCGCGATGGTGCTGCACGATATCAACCTCGCGGCCCGCTTTGCCACCCATATGATCACTCTCAAGTCCGGCCGCGTTCATTGCCAGGGCACTCCGGCCAAAGTGGTCACCGAGACCGTCATGCAGGAGGTGTTCGGTCTCCCCTGCCGGATCATCCCCGACCCGCTGCATGGCACCCCCCACGTGATCCCGGAATGAGGCCCGCACCGATGAACAGCCTTCCCAGCTTCCCCCTGCGGGCCGAGGCCGATCTGCCCGCCTTGCCCTTTGCCGCCGCCCGGCCGGCACTGCGCGCCATGGCGCAAGAGCATGAATTGCCGGTCGTCCACGATACTGAAGCCAGCCTCACGATCGAAGTCCCCGCTTTTGGCCGCTACCGCTTTACCGCGGAGGGAACAGGCACCGCGATCCGGGTATCAGCTGCGCTGCCGGACCGGCTCCACATGCTGAAAGAGGGCTTTGCCGAGCACCTCGAACACCTGCAGCCTGGAGCGGCGGCTTCACTCCGCTGGCCGGATAATGGCGTCGTGAGCACACGGCCTCCGGATGTGCAATTCACCACCTTGCTCTCCGTCATTCCGTTGGGCCGCAGCTTTCTGCGCATCCGCTTGCAGGCGCAGGATCTGTCCGGCTTTGGCGATGATGCCATCCACTTCCGCCTGCTGCTGCCGCCCGCAGGCTGCACCGATCCGGAGTACCCAAAGCTCGATGCCGGCGGCCGGACAGTTTGGCCCAAAGGCGCCAAGACGCTGCACCGGCCGGTCTATACCGCCCGCAACGTCTGCGCCCAAAGCGGCCTGCTGGAATTCGATCTGTTCCTGCATGCCGGCGGCCGGGCCTCTGCCTGGGCGCAAAACGCTGCGGCGGGTGATCAGCTGGCTATCGCAGGCCCCGGCGGCGGCGGCATTCCGACTACGGAAGAAATCCTGCTTTACGCTGATGAGACCGCCCTTCCCGCAGCAGCCCGCATTCTCGAAACCCTGCCGCCCGGCACTTGCGGCAGCGCCACGCTGCTAGCCGATGGCGGCGCCGCCTGCGGGTATCCGGTCACCGCCCCGCCCGGCATTTCCTTGCGCTGGCTGGACCGGCGGGTCGGAGACAGCCTCGGCCGCTGCGCCCGGGCGGATTTCCCGCAGTACCCCGGCGCCTTCCTCTGGTTCGCCGGCGAAAAATCCGAGGCCCAACCCTTGCGCGCTGCCGCCCGGGCAGCCGGCGTGCCGCCTGGCCAAAGCTATATCGCAGCCTATTGGAGCCTGCCGTAACCCATCGACTTGCCGCCGCAACGCTGCGGCGAGGTTTCAGTCTGCAGGGCGTTCCATCTCTCTGCCTACGGACCTAACGAGACATGAGGAGCCGGAAAAAACCGCTCCAAATCAAGAGTTACGGCCGCGCTACCGTTGACTCTTCACCCGTTAAATGTATGGTGCCGCCACCCAGGAATGTCCCAGGCGATATTTGCAATTTGCCAACCAATAGGGCCGGTTTCCTGCTGCAGCGCAGCCTGGCCGAAAAACCTGGGACTACAGTGATGACAACCCTACCCTCCCCGGCCGCTACCGGCCGGCCCGCTTTGCGAGCGCTGCTTTGCGGCACCGCGCTTAGCGCCTCTGCGTTCGCCGCCCAACCCGCTTCAGCACAGGAAGAGGACGTGCTGGAGCTCGCGCCGATCATCGTGCGTGACAAGCTGCAATATGCCGGCGCCGTCGACAGCTATCTCGCGCCCGCCTCCGAGACCGGCGTCAAATCCGGCGTGCCGCTGGCCGAGGTGCCGCAGTCGATCTCAGTCGTGACCTCTACCGAGCTGGAGCGGCGCCAGCCCGCCCAGGTCGAGGACGCAATCAGGTTCACCCCCGGCATCAACCCCTCCACCTGGGGCACTGATGACCGGTTCGACCAGTTCTCGATCCGCGGCTTCGACATGGGCACCAGTGCGCTTTACCGCGACGGGCTGCCGAACAAGGCGCACAATTTCGCCAGTTTCAAGATCGACCCCTACATGCTGGACCGGGTCGAAGTGCTGCGCGGCCCGGCGGGTGTTCTTTATGGCTCCAACGACGCAGGCGGCCTGGTCAATCTGGTCACCAAACGTCCCACATTTGAAAACGAAGGCTCTGCCTATGCCGGTTACGGCAGCTTTGGCACCGCCGAGGCCGGCGTGGACGTGTCCCGGGTGCTGAATGCCGAGGGCACGCTGGCTGGGCGGCTGACGGTGCTGCTGCGCGACGGCGAGACCGAACTGGACAATTCCCACAACGCCCGGAATCTGATTGCGGGCAGCCTGACCTGGGCGCCCAGCGACGACACCAGCCTGACGGTGCTGATGCACCTGCAGCAGGACGAGCGGACCCCGCTGCAATGGGTGCCGCAAGCGGGCGTGGAATATGACGCGGCCCTCGGCAGCCTGCCCGAGAACTTCTATACGCGGCAGTCGGGCTTCAATTCCTATGAGAGCGAAAGCGGCTCCATCGGCTGGGAATTCTCGCACCGCTTCGGCGACGGCTTCACATTCAATCAGAAGACCCGCTATGCCCGCGACAAGATCGACTACCAGCACCTGTACCTCGCCTCGACCGACTTTGCGACCGGCAACATGGGCTATACCGCACAAGCCAACACCGAAGAGGCCTATAACCTGGGCTTCGACAACTACCTGGAATGGAAACGCGGCGGTAACAGCCTGATCGTCGGCGCCGACTACCAGCGCCGCAAAACCGAATACCGCCAGCACCTGGCCTATGGCGCTTATTCCGTCAGCTTCGCCAATCCGGTGTTCGATTTCAACGTCGCCTACCCGCCGCTGTCGGCACATAACCGGGAAGAGTATACTGAAAAAGGGATCTACCTGCAGAACCACCACAAGTTCGGCAACGGTCTGGCCGTCACCGCGGGCCTGCGCCGCAGCTGGTTCGAAAATGAAATCGACGATCTGCTGAATTCCACCGCCCAATCGCAGAAGAACGCAGCAACCACCGGCATGCTGGGCCTGACCTACGAGATGGCCAACGGCATGACCCCCTACGTCAGTTATACTGAAGGCTTCGTCCAGAACTTCGGCAAGACCATCGCCGGCGCGCCTCTGGACCCCTCCGAAAGCAAACAGTGGGAAGCCGGATTGCGCTATCTGCCGGAACACGGCAGCTATATGCTCAGCGCCGCCGTCTTTGACCTGCGCAAGACCAACGTGAAGGACTACGACCGCAACGACCCGACCTGGAGCAGCTTTACTCAGGAAGGCGAAATCCGCTCCCGCGGGCTTGAGCTGGAGGCCCGGGGCCGGATCACGGACAATCTGCAAGGTGTGTTCGGCTATACTTACCTGGACACCGAGATCACAAAATCGCTGGTTGCAGGCCTCACCGGAAACGACAACGCCATGGCGCCGCCGCATCAGCTGTCGCTATGGCTGGACTATGATGCCGCGGCCCTGCTGCCAGGTCTCAGCATCGGCGGCGGCATCCGCTACAATGACGATGCCTTCGCCACCCAAAGCAACGCACGGGTGACGCCCTCCTACACGCTTGCCGATCTGGCCCTGCGCTATGAATGGCAGGAAATGGAAGTAAACCTGCGGGTCTCCAACCTGTTTGACAAGGGTTACGACAGCATCTGCTACGACGGCTACGGCTGCTCCCGCGGAGAAGGCCGCACCGTGTCCTTCACTATCGGCAGATCTTTCTGATCAAACAAAAAACAGCGGCACGGAATAACCCGTGCCGCCTTTGTCCGGCCGACAGCCGGGGCTTTTTCAGCCCCGGCTGCTGCCATTACGCGCCTGCAAAAGCCCGCTCCAGAGCCGCCTTGAAACGGCCATGGAACAGCTGGTCGCCGATGATGTGCAGATGGTTGGTGCCAGGCACCACTTCCGCCGGTTCGGCCCGCGGCGATACCTGCCGCCAGTCCACCAGGTTCAGACCCCGGCTCAGCGTGTCACCCGCACTGAAGGAGGCCACCGGCACATTCAGCTGCGCCAGCTGGTACTGGCGGAACACCAGCGCGTTGTCGATCAGCACCCAGAACGTATGCTCGCGGCTGGAAACCTCGGGGCCGTCAAAGGGCAGCGGCTCTGCCTCGTTGCCGATGAAACGCAGGAACTGGTCATAGCAGAGCGCATCCATCGCCCCGATCAGCGCATCCCACTGTGACCGCATCCTGGTCTTGCCCAGCCACGCCTGCAGCTCCGCTTCCAGCGTCTCCCGCTCGCCAAGAGCAAAGCGCGGCACCGCGCCAGGGGCAAAATCGCGGCCCAGATCGCAGACATCCACCATGCCGATCATCCGCAGATCTACCTCTCCCTGCAGCTGCCGCGCCGCCTCCCAGGCCAGAAGACCGCCCCAGCTCCAGCCCAGAAATGCGCAGGGCCGCCCGGCACTTTCCCGGCGGATATGTTCGACATAAGGCGCCACCACATCCTGCACTGACACGTTCAAATGCTTCTCTTCATTGAGCGAATGGCACAGGAAGCCGGTCACTGGCTGATCCTCTCCCAGAAATGCCGTCAGCCGCAGGTATTCGCGGGTCGACACCAGCAGCCCGGGGAAACAATACAGCATCGGCCTTGAGCCGGTACTGCGCAGCGCAATCGCCTGCCGCCCCGTGGCATCCCCTGCCTCAAGCCGCCGTGTCAGCGCCCGGACCGTCGGCGCATCAAACAAGTCCGCAATGGTCAGCGCAATGCCCGGCCAGGCTTTGCGCATGCGGGCCAGCACCTTCAACGCGGTCAGCGACCTGCCGCCCATGTCAAAGAAGTCATCGGTCACGCCCATATCCGGATTGCCGATTTCTTCCCGCCAAACCGCCAGCACCGCGGCTTCGGCCTCCCCGGCTGGGGCGGCACCTTCGCCGGCACGCCGCCGCACCCCCGGCAGCGGCAGTGCCGCCCGGTCAACCTTGGCATTGGGATTGGTCGGCATCCGCTCCAGCACAACAATGGCTGAGGGCACCATATGCCGGAGCAGCTGCGCCTCCAGCGCCCGCATCAGTTGCTCCTCCTGCACGTCCCGCGACGCCACGGCATAGCCGACCAGCCGCTTTTCGCCACCATCCTCGCGCAGGAGAACCAGCGCTTCGGAGACACCCGGCTGCTGCAAAAGCGCCGCCTCGATCTCGCCGGGCTCAATCCGGTAGCCATTGAGCTTCACCTGATGATCCACCCGGCCGAGGAACTCGATCGTACCGTCCTCGCGCCAGCGCCCCAGATCGCCGGACCGGTACATCCGCGCGCCTGAACGCCCGTCCAACTCCGGTGCAAAAGGATCGGGGATGAACCGGTCCGCGGTGGTGCCGGGCCGGTTCACATAGCCGCGCGCAACCCCCTCGCCGCCCAGGTGGATCTCTCCCACCACCCCGACAGGGCACGGCATCAGCTGCGCATCCAGCACATAGGCGCGGCGGTTGCCCACTGCCCGGCCCAAGGGCGCATAGGCGCCTTCGAAACGGGTGCCCGCCCTTACCTTCCAGACCATCGGTGTCATGATGGTTTCGGTCGGCCCGTAGCCGTTGATCAGCAGGGGCGCCCGCAACTCCCGCGACAGCAGGTCAAAGGTTGCTTGCGCCAGCCCTTCGCCGCCGAATGAATAGAGCCGCATATCCGGCGCCTCGCCGGTTTCTTCCGCCCATTCCGCCAGCTGCTGCAGGTAGGTCGTCGGGATAGAGGCATTGTTGCAGCCGTATTTGCGCATCGCCGCAAAGCTCTGCTCCGGCGTCCACAGCACCCCGTCCGGGATCACCGCCGAACCGCCCATCATCAGAGGATTCATCCAGCGCTCATGCCCGCCATCCGAGGAGAACGGCAGGAACGGCAGCTCGCGGCTTTCGCTGCTCATCTCATAAACACGCGCCGTATCCTGCAGATGATCGCTGAGCGGTCCATGTTCCACCGCAACGCCTTTCGGCTTACCGGTGGAGCCGGAAGTATACATGATATAGGCCATCTGGTCCCGATGGATGGCGACATCCGGGTCCACCTCCGGCTGACCTGCCCCAGGATCATCGTCCAGGCACAGGATCCGGGCCTTGAGCCCCTCGGGCAGCTTGCCCAGGTGGCAGCGGCGGGTGATCACCGCCTGCACGCCTGCGTCGGTCAAAATGTGGTGATTGCGGCTTTCCGGATGGTCCGGCTCCACCGGGATATAAGCGCCGCCTGCCTTCAGCGCCGCCAGGATCGCCATCACCGCCTCGTTGCCACGTTCGACCATGACGGCCACCGGCACTTCGGTGCCAACCCCCAGCGCCCGCAACCGGTGCGCCAGCCGGTTGGCCCGGCGGTTCAGGGTGCCGTGGCTCCAGGCCTCGCCACCGCAGATCAGCGCCGTTTTGTCAGGCGTCAGGCAAGCGTGGCCGGCGATGATCTCATGCACCATGCGGGGATCGTTGACCGCGCTATCCTCATATGGCGCCGACAGCGTGTCCAGTTCCTCGCGGCTCAGCAAGGCAATCCGCCCTGCCGCTTGCTCCGGGTCCGCCAGCCCGGCATTCAGCACCCGCTCCAGATGCGTCAGAAAGCGCCCGATCAAGGCAGGCTCGAACAAGTCCCGCGCATAGCTGGCCCGCAGGATCACCCTGCCATCACCGCTCAGACGCATCAGCAGCATCAACTCCCCCTGCGCCGCAGGGTCCGGCAAAGTGCAGAACGCCAGCCCGTCCGGCAGCGGCACATCCCTGCGCACATGCAGGGTGACGGCTCCCAAAGGATGCCGGTCCGCACCCTCGCGGCGCAGCATGTCCTGCACCAGGAGTTCCGAAGGCACTGCGCGCGCCCTGCCCCGCTCCAATTCCGTTTGCGCCTGTTCCAGCACAGTCCCTGCGCTGCTGCCCGGGTCAATTCGCAGCCGCAGCGGCAGGATGTCTTCACTGCGCCGCCCCGCCTGCGCCCGGACAGAACCGGTTGCAAAGCGCAGATCCCCCTGCCCGCTGCAGCGCGACAGCACAATGCCAAGCGCGGCAGCGAAACGGGCTTCCGCTCCGGTGCTTTCACTGTGCAGGGATTCCGCCAGCGCCGGCTGCAGCACATGTTCTGCACGGCCCCGTGCGACGTCTTCGCTGCCGCCGTGCCGGTGCGGCAAGCGGGCAACCGCACAGGCCGTGTCCTCCAGCATCTCCCGCCAGCCAGGCAGCTGATCCCGGCCCGTTTCAGCTGCAGCCCCAACCGCTGGAACAGCAACATCCGCCTCTCCCGTTAACGCGCGGGCAAAGCCCAGAGCCACAGCGTTCAGCACCCCTGCATCGCCAAAGGCCGGGTGCAAAGCCACGCCGAACAGATGGTCCCTGTCATCCGTTGCGACACAGGCAAAGGCCCCCGCGCCGCCGTCCAAATCAAAACGCATCCCGGCCAGCGCGTCCTCCAACGCCTTTGCCGGGCGTTCTGCCAGTCCAATCCGGTTCCTTTCCTGTTCAGAGCGGCGCATCTCGCCGCCAGCCTGCCGGTGAAGGCGGGCACAAAACACCGGATGCGCTTCTAGGGCGGCTTCCGCGGCCTGCCGCACCTCTGTGATTTTCCAGCGCGCATCCGCCCTAAGCAGCAGCACCTGCACCCCGTAAGGCGCCAGCTGCCCCACTTGTTCATGGGCGCAAACCTGTTTTTCACCCGGCGTCAGCTCCATCTCCGCATCTTCAAGCGCCAGTGTGCCGCTCATGCCATCGCCTCCTGCAGTGCTTCGGGACGCGGGTCGGTCCAGCGCGCCTCAATCTCCGCGAGACAGGCACTGCGATCCGCAGGCATGCTTTTGGCCTGCCATCCCGCAGGAACCGGCAGGTTTGCAGGCCAGACGGACCAGCGGCCTTCACTGTTGCTGACGCAGATCCATTGATCGGGTCCAGGTTGGGTCATTTTCGGGTCTCCATTCATCTCTTGTCCCCGGAAAGACGCAGCACATCGCCCGCGGTTCACCCCGCCCAGCAAAAAACTTGCACCTGACTTATGAATTTCCCCGCCACGCCTGCGTCAAAGGTCAGGAAGACCCTCATCAGATAGAAGCCCAGACCATGACCGCCTTGAACCTTGCCAGCCCGGATCTCCTCCGGACGCTGCTGCGCGCAGGCCTGCCCACCGCAGGTGGCCTATCGATTAATGCCGCCCACCAGGGAGTGGACAGCTACTTTGTCGGCCAGCTCGGACCAGAGGCACTGGCCGCTGTCAGCCTAGCCCTGCCCCTCACCGGCCTCACCGCCGCGATTGGCGTGGGACTGGGCATCGGCACCGCCGCCGCGGCCGGCCGTGCCCTCGGCGCCGACCGCAAGCAGGAGGCCGCCCGCCTCGCCTCCGCCGCCATGGCGCTCTGCCTGCTGCTGGCAGCTCTGTCCGCTGCTGCGCTTTGGCTAGCCCGGCTGCCGCTGCTGGATGTGCTTGGCGCCACAGGAGCGGTGCGGGAGCCTGCCCTGCAGTACATCAGCATCCTCACCCTCTCGGCGGGACTGGGAATGGTGCAAATCCTGTGCGATTTCACCGCAATCGGCAGCGGCCACGCCCGTTTCAGCCTTTTCAGCCTGATCTTTTGCTTCACGCTCAACATGGCGCTGGACCCGTTGCTGATCTTCACCGCGGGCCTTGGCGTGCGCGGTGCCGCGCTGGCCACCGTACTGGCCCAGCTTGCCACTCTCGCCCTCTATGGCTGGTATTTCACGTCTTCCCGCACCCCGTTGCGGCTGCGGCCGCGCCTTTCCGGCAGCGCGCTTGCCCGCCTCTGGCCGGTTCTGCGCATCGGCCTGCCTGAGGCGGCCTCAGTGCTGGGGGCCAGCCTCGCCTTTCTGCTGCTCTACCGCCTGGCCGGCGAGCACGAAGGTACCGCTGGTCAGGCCGCCATGGGCATCGCCCTCAGGCTCTGGGTGCTCGCCACTCTGCCGGTCGAGGGTTTCTGTTTCGGCGCGCAGGCGGTGCTGGCCTATGCCGCCGGTGCAAGCAATACCGCCCGCTTTGCCCGCGCGGCGCTCACCACCGCAGCCATCGCCACCACCGCCGCCAGCCTGTTTCTGCTGACGGGTCTGCTGGCCGCGCCGCAAATCAGCGCCCTGTTCACCCTTGATCCTGCGGTTCAGTCCCTTGCCGAACCCGCGCTGACAGCGTTCGCTCTGTCGCTGCCCGCAACCGCCTTGCGCCACGCGGCCCAAGTCAGCCTGCAAGCCACCGCCCGCGCCCGCGATGCCGCTCTCCTGGGCCTCGCACCGCTCGGCTGGCTGTTCCTGCCGCTCCTGTTCACTGCCGCCGGATTTTGGGGCTTCGCGGGGCTTGCCCCAGCACTGTCGCTTGCGGCGCTCCTCACTGGCCTCGCCGCTGTCCTGATCCTGCTGCGCCTGCCGCACACTCCCCTGAAAGGTCTTCCCGCATGAACGATTACTCGCCCACCCTGCCCGCCGCGTCCGACCGGCTCACACCCGATCTCATCGCCCCGCATGATCCCATGCCGCATGGCGCCTGTTCGGTGCCGGTTTTCCAGACCTCATCCTTTCTGTTCGACCGCTACGAGGACCTGGCCGCCGTCTTTGCAGGCGAGTCCAGCCGCTATGTCTACAGCCGCGGCAACAACCCCACGGTGGCTGAGCTGGAAAGCCTCATCGCCCGGATGGAGGGCGTGGAGACAGCGCGCGGCTTTGCCTCCGGCATGGCGGCCATTGCTGCCGCGGTGATCCCCTTTGTGCAATCCGGCGACCGTGTTGTGGCGGCTGAGAACCTCTATTCCGACGCTTTCCGCCTGTTCGAATGCTTGCTGAAGAAGTTCGGTGTGACCACCCAGTATGTAGACGGCACCAATACTCAGGCGGTGCTCGATGCGCTGCCAGGCGCGGCGCTGATTTATCTGGAAAGCCCGGCCTCCTGGAGCTTCACCACCCAGGATCTGCGCGCCATCGGTGCCGAGGCGCGCCGGCTGGGGGTGATCTCGGTGATCGACAACAGCTGGGCCACGCCGCTGTACCAGCGCCCGGCGGAATTCGGCATCGACCTGGTGGTTCACGCCGCCTCCAAATATCTCGCAGGCCATTCCGACACGCTGGCAGGCCTGATTGCAGGCCCCAAGGCGCTGCTTGCCCGTATCGACCACGAGGCTTATCATTTTCTCGGCGGAAAGCTTTCCCCCTTCGACGCCTGGCTGGTGCTGCGAGGCATGCGCACCCTGCATCTTCGAATGGCCCGCCACATGCAGAACGGGCTTGCGCTGGGGCGGGCCCTTTCTGCCCATCCCGCCGTCGCCCGCGTCCGCCATCCTGCCTTTGAGGCCAACCCGGGCAACGCCTGCCTTTCGGGCTATGGCGGGCTATTCGCCTTCGATCTGGACAGCAGCGTCGACATTCCCCGTTTCACCAATGCGCTGAAGGTAGTGAAGATCGGCGTCAGCTGGGGCGGCCCGGAAAGCCTGGTGATCCCCGCTCAGGCCGCCCTGAGCCTTTCCGGCCCGGCCAATGTGTTCCAGCGCTTCGGCACCCCCGCCGGTTCGGTGCGCCTTGCTGCCGGCCTGGAAAACGCCGATGACCTGGTGGCGGATGTCCTGCAAGCCATCGCGGAGGCGCGCCAATGACACAGCTGCCCCCTGCCTGCGCCACTGGTGAGACCTGGACAGGCGCCCGCTGGCACGACGTGGCCGACAGCGTGAGCGGCGTCATCCGCCGCATCTTCATCTGGGTTCCTCCTGAAGAGCCCCCCGCCGACGGCTGGCCCGCCCTGTTCATGACAGACGGCAATGCGGTGATCGGCACCGCAATCGACGCGATGCGGGCACAGGCCTGTTATCCCTCTGGCACCAATGTCGGCTGGGGCGTGCTGATCGCCATCGGCTACCCGACGGACGGCGCCTATGACCCTTTCCAACGCAGCTGGGACCTCGGTCCGCCGCCAGGACAGACCTATCCTCCGTTCCACGAAGGCGGCGAACTGGTGCGCACCGGCGGTGGAGAAGAAATGGCCCGCTTCCTGCTGGAACAGGTTCTGCCGTTGGCAGAGGCCTGTGCGCCGCTCAACCCTGCCCACCGCGGATTGTTCGGGCATTCCTTTGGAGGGCTGTTTGCCCTATGGCTGCTGTTCAACCAGCCGGGTACCTTCAGCCACTGGATCGCTGCCAGCCCTGCGATCACCTGGGAAGACAGCTTCCTGTTGCAGCATCTGATCCGTTTCGATCCCGGCCCGCACAGCCCCTATGTGCATCTCTCCGCAGGCGAATGGGAGGGCGCGCGCCTCGCCCCTTTCCAGACGGAGGCCGCAGATGCCGCCGACCGGCTGGCCGAGAAGGAAAAGACCCGGACTATCGCCGCAGCACAGGACATGGCCGCCGCGCTGAACCAGCTTCCGGGGGTCAAATCTGACTATGAAACCTATGCCGGAGAAAACCATATGTCGGTGCTGCCTGTGGCAGTGAACCGCGCCATTCAAAAGGTGTTTGCCCTCAGTTAACGCCCGATTTCATTGTGAAAATGTCTCCCGGCCCTGTCTTCAGGCGCCGGGTTTTCCGGTTTAAAAACAGGCTCCTCCGCGCATATCCGAAAAATACAGAATACCTGATATTTTTTGTAAATTTCCTCCGCCCTGCAGCGTTCTCAAAGCAGTCCCGGCGCACGCCCGCGCCGACCAGCAAACGGAGGACCCAGCGTGTCATTGGATAACGCCTCAGATCACACCCCGCCCCATTGGGCCCGGCCCGGGCCCGGCGGTGTCACGGTTTACAGCCAGGGCACCGCGCAAGAAATCGCCGTCACGGACCATGGCGGCGGCAAACTGCAGCTCGCGGCGCCCGCCAGCCCGCTCAGCCTGGCCGCCCTGCTGGCTGCCTGCGAGGCCCTGACCAGCCACGCGGCCGAGGAAGTGCTGGTCCTGCTGAAACGGGAAGACTTCGCCTCTCTCGAACAGGAACTGCTCTCCACCGGTGCTGCCAGCCTGCTGGACGGCAGCTGGCTAGCAGTCTTTCCAGAGATGCTCTGGCAGGTTCCGGACCTATGGCTGGCGCAGCCGCCCCGCAGCTACCCGCAGGCGCAGGTGGCCGGGCCGCATGGCAGCCACCCGCTGCGGCCGCCCAAGCCGTCAGACCTCCTCTACCATCGCCGCATCCCCTGGCTGCAGCAGACCTTCTCGCTGCGCGCGCTGGATCCTGCTGCGGACCTGGAGCTGTTCCACGCCTGGATGAACGACACGCGCGTCGCCGCCTTCTTCGAGGAATCCGGAACCCTGGAATACCACCGGGCCTACCTCACCCGGATGCAGGCTGATCCGCATATGATGCCGGTCCTTGGCTGCCTCGACGGACGCCCTTTCTGTTACTTCGAACTCTATTGGGCCCGTGAAAACCGCATCGGTGCCCATTATCCAGCCAGGAACTGGGACCGCGGCTGGCATGTGCTGGTGGGTGACCCCGAAGCCCGCGGCGCCGACTATATCACCGCCTGGCTGCCCTCGCTGATGCATTACATGTTCCTGGCGGAGCCCCGCACCCAGGCGCTGGTTGGCGAACCCGCGGCCAGCCACACCCAGCAGCTGCGCAACCTGACCCGATCCGGCTTTGCCGCGGTCAAGGAGTTCGACTTTGCCCACAAGCGCGCAACGCTGGTGCGGCTGGAGCGGGAGCATTTCTTTCAGGCCCGCCTCTGGTCCCGCCCCAGCCCCGCAGATCCTGGCCGTCCGCTGCAACTGTCCCCCTTTGCCCAACTGAACCCCGGAGAAACCCGATGAGCGAACCGCAACACATCCATGACATGATCGGTGTGGGCTTCGGCCCTTCAAATCTGGCACTGGCCATTGCCCTGCAAGAACGTGCGCAGGCCGGGGCGCCAAAGCTGGACGCCCTCTATCTGGAAGCCAAACCCCGCTTTGCCTGGCACCCGGACATGCTGCTTGAAGGCTCGGACATGCAGGTTTCCTTCATCAAGGATCTGGTCACCCTGCGCAATCCCGCTAGCCCCTACTCCTTCCTCAGCTATCTGCATACGCAGGGCCGGCTTGAGCGTTTCGTCAACCGGAAAAGCTTCTTTCCCAGCCGGCAGGAGTTCAACAGCTACCTCGTCTGGGCCGCTGCGCAGTTAGAGGACACCTGCCGCTATGGCCAGCGGGTGACCGGTGCCGAACCCGTCCAGGACCCCGGCGGCAGCGGCGAGGTTCTGGCCGTCACCGCCGAGGACGAGACCGGCAGGCAGACCCGCTACCTGACCCGCGATCTGGTGCTGGCCATCGGCGGCAAGCCTGCCATCCCGGACACTTTTGCTGCGCTGCAAGACCACCCCGGCGTGGTCCACAGCTCCAGCTACCTCAGCACAGTCCAGCCCAGGCTGGCGGCAGCGGGCAAGCCACTGAAAGTGGCGGTCATCGGCTCGGGCCAGAGCGGCGCCGAGATTTTTATGGACCTCGCCAATGACCCGTCCCGGCCCCAGGTGGACTTCATTTTCCGCAGCCACGCGCTGAAGCCTTCGGACGACAGCCCCTTCGTGAACGAGATTTTCGACGCCAGCTTCACTTCCCACGTCTACCAGCAGCCTGCAGACCAGCGCCGGGCGCTGATGGCAGAATATTCCAACACCAACTACGCAGTCGTGGACGGCGATCTGATCGACCAGGTTTACGGGTTGTTCTACGAACAGGAAGTGGCCAGCGGCTCTGCCTACAGGCTGCTGCGCAGCACCTGCGTCACCGCTGCAGCAGCCAGCGGGCAACAGACGCAGCTGACCTTGCAACCGGCTCAGGGTGGTGAAACCCGCAGCGGCGCTTATGACCTGGTCATTCTGGCAACGGGCTACCGCCGCCGTCTGGGAGAAACCCTGCTGGCCGGGCTGGAGCCGCACGTGCATTTTGAAAGCCCTGACCGGAACTACCGGATGCGGACCTGCGGGACCTTCCGCCCCCGCATCTTCCTGCAGGGTTACTGCGAAGAGACCCATGGACTGAGCGATACCTTGCTGTCGGTTCTGGCGGTGCGCGTGGATGAGATTGCCGAAGCACTTCTAACGCCGCAGCCCGCACAGCTCGCCGCCGCGGAATAGCTCGCCTCCGGCGGCCCGCAACAGCGGGCCGCACACCCGTTAACGGCAATTACCCGCCAATTTCACACGCGAGGATTGACCTAGCATCCCACCTGGCTGATAACGGGAGTGCAACCCAGGGCCTGCACGCCCAAAGGCAGTTTTCCCAAAAAAATATCACCTTTCCGGACATTTATCCGGGTTCCTACCGATGGGATTGCCATGCCGGATCATCCACGACCGCGCGTCTGTGAAGCCTTGATTGAAGAACTTGTCAGCCACCGCAAGCTGCATCTGTGTTCCGCCCTGAAACTGGTAGGCTCGCTAGACGCCGCCGAAGACGTGATCCAGAACACAGCCCTGAAATGCCTGTCTTTCAAGCCCGGCAGCCTGCCGGACAGACCCCGGCCCTATGTGGCGCGGATGGTGCGCAATGCGGCCATCGACTACCTGCGCAAATCGCGCCGTGAGATCCCCACGGATTTCGGGGACGAGGGCCAGCTGGCAGCGGCCGGCGTGACTCCATTGTGCGGACGGGCAAGCCTTGAAAGCAAACAGGCGCTGCAAGCGGTTGTCCAGAGCCTTGCAGACAGCCCGCCGCGGAACCGCGACGTATTCCTGCGTCACCGGCTGGCCGGCGTCCTGCAAAAAGAAATTGCAGAGGAGCTTCAAGTCTCCCGCGCGTTGATCAATGTGATCGTACGCAATGTCCAGCAGCGCTGTGCCGACGGACTGAAAGGGGCAAGTTAGATTGGCGTCAAGCTTCTCCTATTGAGTGGTCTTGATTGGCTTTGTCGCGTGAATCGGTGATGGAATTCATTCGGCGAATCCAGCATGATAGCTGGGAACCATGAGCAGTTGGTCCCCGACGAGGTACAAGATCACGAACTGGCCTTCGTACAGCGAGCCATTGATGCGCCATTGGTTCAAGCACAATGGCGAGCGCACTAAAGCAACGCGGATCGCTTTCAGTCTTGATTGATCCCGGGGTGACCCGGCATTACTCAGTGCGTACATCGTTACATCTGCAGCATGACGGCTTACAGCCGAGCTGTTTGAACAACTCTATCTGTTTTCCTGATTTGGTCTGCTCCGCCTTAAATCTGCAGCTGCGGCAAAAATTGCGGCATCACAGGTATCTCTACGATCACCGTGCGCTTATTGCCAAGGCGCTCTTTGCCCGAAGGCGAGGACGAGATGGTCGATGGACAGCCGAAGCTTCGGGGGCATGTGTTTGACTGGCGGCCATACGGCTTGTACCGGCAAAGGTTCCGGAACTAATTCAGGCAGAACCTGAAGCAGGCGTTCATCCTTCAGGTCTTCGTAGACGATGAACATCGGCAGAAGCGCTATCCCAAGACCTTCCAGAACCATGCCGCGCATCGCTTCGCCGTTGTTCATCATGACCCTGGAAGGGATCGGCGGGTCAGCCGGCTTGTCAAACTGCCAGATTTCACCCAGCCGCTTGTTCTGACATCCAATCGCGGCATGTTCTCTAAGTTGCCCGGGCTTCATGATCGGCCCGTGCTTTTCGAGATAATCAGGGTTTGCGACGATCGCTCGCGGATCCTCGCAAAGTTTGCGAACAACCAGGGTGCTGTCCGGCATCGCACCGACGCGGATAGCGGCGTCAAATCCGGACCGCCCCAAGTCAACCTTTGTATCATCGTATTCGATAATGACCTCAAGGTTTGGGTGCAGGCTGGCAAACTTGGCGGCCATTCGGCCTACGTGACGGGTCCCAAAGCTCATCGGAGCTGAAATCCTCAACCGGCCATGCAAGCCATGATCATCCGCCGCCACCCACTCGGTGGCAGCTACGAGTTCACTGAATGCAAGCCGAACGCTCTCGGCGCGCGCACTGGCAGCATCCGTGGCGCTGATCCGGCCTGCATGGCGTGTAAACAGGGCGACGCCAAGGCCTTTTCGAGATCGCTGATCCGTTTGCTAATGACAGACTTTTGAAAGGCCAGCCCGTGTAGCAGGTTCGGAGATGGAACCCGTGTCCACCATACTGAGGAAGGTTTCGATTTCATTTTTGTTCCAGCGCATATGTTCAGAATAAACATTTTTCCTAAATGCGGGAAAAGGTTCCGTCCGCTATTTTCGAATACTGCGTTGCTGCCGCGACCGCTTCAGGCATCGGCCACCGCGTCGTTGCGGACGCTGATTTCGCAGGTGCGGATTGTTCCGGACGCTGATACGCCGGGCGGACATCCACTTAAAATTGCTGAGGAATTGTCGGGGATCATGGCGTTGGATCAGCCTGAATCGAAGAAGCCCCCGCTGGTGGCGAGGGCTTGGTCGGAAACGGTGGTTGCCGGAGCAGGATTTGGACACTGTTTCATGCAGGCTCCTTAACCTTCAGTCTGTAACGCGGCCCAGAAGTGAAGCAGGGCCCTTCTTAACAAATGTTCCAGCCAACTACTCATCAGAACAGCAGAGTAGTCGGCCAGATTTTTTAAAAACGCTAATTCAATGTTTTTAGGTATGCCAACAGGTCGCTGATCTGCTGTTCCTTTTTCAATCCCGGGAAGGCCATCTTTGTGCCTGGAAGATGTTTCTTTGGTGCCGCTAGGAATCCCGTCAACTGTTCCTCGTCCCAATTGAATTCCGCCTCCTGCATTGCAGAGGAGTATTTGTACCCTTCGACCGCCCCCGCAGGCCTGCCCCAGATACCAAACATTGTCGGCCCGACTTTCTTCTTACCCTCCTCCACTGCATGGCAGGCGGCACATTTCTTGAACACTTTTTCACCTGCGGCCGCATCACCATCTGCCGCTGCGGCTTGGCCACTGCCAATTGCTAGGAAAACGGCCAGTAGAATGTTCCTCATCACTTCGTTCCTTTCGTGGTTTTGACATCCATCATTGAGTGTTTTGGGTGGGATAGTCTTTGGCGCGGCTCCTTGCTGAGAGCGGGCGCATGGTTTGGGAACCAGCCCAAACGAGGCAAGCGGCCTTCACGACCTCAGCTGCGATGTAAACCAAATGAAGCGAGCTTTCCTTCACCGGCTGACCTGCAATGATGGCCAGGGTGCGCTCGTCCAGAACTGGCAGGATCCACAATCTTTGCAGAGCAAAAGCTGCAAATGCGGCAACCAATTGCCAGCTGGCCATCCGCTTGGACGCAACGAGCAGGGCCAAAATGAGAAAGGCGAAAACTGCTTCAGCCACTCCCAGCCATTGAAATTGCATTCGGCCCACATCCAGGGCCACCGGCAAAGTAAGAGAGGGTGCCTGAAATTTGGCCGGTGCTGCAATCAGGTTTCCGGCAATCGCCGCTCCGGACCATATGAAGATGATCGCAGCCATAGGCTTAGCCACATCAACCGGTGTCTGCCCGGCAAAGGTTTCCAAACCGCTTCTGTCCGCGAAAAAACCCATCAGTGCGCCTCCTTCTCACTCTGAAGAACTGCGTCGCTTGCGGTCACGGTCCGCATCTGCGGTTTGGAAGCCGCACGCCAGTACCCGTAGCCCATAATCCCCGCACCCGCAAAAGCGTTGCCCAGAGTGACGAAAGTGAGGTTATGAGCCGCACCCGCCAGCGAGATGCTCTCCGGGTGATCGGACAGCAAGGCAACCGAGAAGACCGTCATATTGGCGACGCTGTGCTCGAAACCCGCAGCAATGAATGCATAGAGGCACCAGAAGATGACGATGCATTTGGTTACATCATCCTTGGACCGTGCCGCACACCACAAGGCGAGGCAGACCAGCCAGTTGCACAGAACCGCCTTGGCAAATAGCTGCGGTGCTGATCCGTGCATCTTTTTGGCGGCGACCTTGTACAGAAGCGCGTCTTCGCCGGCCCCCAGGATCAAGCCCCCGCCCCCTATCACAAACAACGCCGCCAGAAGTATCGCGCCAACCAGGTTGGCGGACCAACTTGCCGCCCAGCTGCAGGCAAGGTCTTTCAGGCTGCTGGTGCCGGTCAGCAATCCATGCGTCATATACATGGTGTGGCCGGTAAACAGCTCCGCGCCGGCAAAGACCACTAGCGTCAGTGCGATGCCAAAGCTTGCCCCCATGACAATCGGGCGGAAGGCCCCTTCGACGCCCTGCCCCACCGAAAAGATCAATAGGATTCCTGCGCCGACAAAGGCGCCGGCCTTGAGCGCCAGGATCAGGAAAGCCAGTGGATCGGTGCGCAGGTTCTGGCTTTTCTTCTGCGCCAGCTGCGCAAACCCAAGAACGGTGTCGGAATAAGTCATGTCAGTTCATGCTCCGCATTTGGTGCATCCGTCAGTGCTCAGCGGCAGCCAGCGCGGATGTCCGAACAAAACCGGGATGGCCCAAAGGCAGGCCAGAGCCGCGGCAAGATAAAGAAAGGCAAAGCCAAGCTCCTGCTGCGCGGACACCAGATAAGAATTGCAGATGCGGACAGGCGCATGAGTGTAAAGGAAACCCAAGACCCCCAGCATCGACAACGCATTGGCCTTAATAAACCCGCGTAGGATCGGACCCAACCAAGGCCAGGACAGCCGCAGAGGCAGTCCCAGCAACAATGGCAGCGATACGTATTTGACCAGCTCGCCCGCTGGCGTCAGCGCCCAGTCCACATTGATCGGCAGCATCCAGAACAGTAAGGCCGTCAGGGCTGTCAGAAGAAGCGGCACTGCCCAGTGGCGCGGCACACTCAACTGCCACCCGGCCACCGCTCCAGCCAGCACCAGCAAGGGCATCTGCACCAAAACATGCTGAATCGGACTGCTAACAGCTGCCTCCCGCAGGGCAACGGCTTCGGCCAATGCAAGCAGTCCCAGGCAAATCATCCTCATGGCTGAACCTCCTGCAGATGGGCAGCCACCGCCTCCACCGCATCAGTATCAAAGACAGCAGAGAACCGGCCGCTGCCGTCAATCACATGGATTGCCGCGTTGTGCTGGTAGCCGCCCCATTCATCAGGGATGACTGTCACATCAAACAATTCCAGAAGCCCGTCCAAGTCACTTTCTTCCGGCCGGGCGACGGTCCACACTACGCCATCTGCCTCATGGGCATCGCCGTAGATGGCCATCTGCTCCGGAGTGTCCCGCTGCGGGTCAAAGCTAACTGAGATCAGCCGTGCCTTCACATCCTGAGCCTGCAACCGGCCGCGGACCTCGGCAAAATCCGCCGCCGCGATCTGGCAGATGTCACCGCAGACCGTGTAGATGAACTCAACCAGCACCACCTCGCCCTCCTGCGGCAGCAGCGGCACGCGCTGGCCGGACATGTCCTCCAGTATCACACCCGGCACCGGGCGGGGCGACCGGGCGACGTCCAGCCGCCGGGCCGTTTCGCTTGTGAAGGCGCGCGCCCCGTCCGTGGCATGCCACAGGATCCCGCCGCCGATCAGGGCGGCGAGAAATGATAGGAATGCGCGCGCCAGCATCAGTTGCTGCTCCGGCCCAAGCGCGCCACAAACCGCAGCACAAAGATCAGGGTTCCCAGCACCACCAGCGCGCTGAAGGCTGTACCGATGCGGTCATGGGTCAGCCATTCCTCGTAATGCACCGCCCAGCGGCGCGGGATTGAGGCGGCACCGGAGAACAGGAAGACGATGACAAACCCGGCAGCGCCAGCGAGATAGGTGGCAAAGGCCGCGCGGTCCAAGCCGCCCATCTCGGCAATGGCCTTGCCGCGCACCAGCCAGGCCATGAAGCCGAAGGCCATCGCAACTTCACCCAGCAACAAGTAGGTGTGGAAATGGCCCGGCACCCACATGGTGTTGTGCATCACCTTGTTGACACTGATCATCCCGTCGATCGACGCCGGGATCGACCCTACGGACCAACCCGCCACCGACAAGACCAGAAGCGAAGAGGCCAGATCCCAGGTCATTTTGGAGCCGCGCACATAGAGAAAGGTGGAGAAGGCCGTGACTGCGATCAGAGGAATGCCGCTGAAGTAGGAGACCAACTGTCCTACCACCAGCATCCAGGGCGGCATTACCACATCCTGCAGCAGGTGGTGCCAGTAGACCGCCATCACGAAGATCAGCACCGCATTCCAGGCGATCGCGAACACCCGGTTCGATTTCCAAGGGCGACCGGTGTATTCCGGCAGGATCTCGTAGACTGCGGTCACCGCCATGTAGATCGAGGCGTTGATGAAGACATGGCCGAAGAAATAGATCAGATTCTTGGCCAAGAGCGCGTCGACCTCAAACCCCGGCACCAAGAGATGCACCAGGCTGGCCACCAGAACGGCCGCACCCAGGATGATGCCGATAGAGTTGAAGATGGTGACGGCTGCCGCAGCAACAATGGTCGGCGGCGGCGGGTTGTTGTCTTCGCGGCCCAGGATCAGGTTCCAGCCCAGCGCCCGCGCCAGGCTGCCATATCGCGCATGGATCTGGCGCCCCAGCTCAAGATAGTAGAGCAGGAAACCGACACCGATCGACACATAACCCAGCATGAAGGCCGCGGCAGCCCCAGCCTCCCAGGCGCCGCCGGACATGGCGGGCAGCGGGAACAGGAAGGTCCAGGCACCGCCAAATCCGCCGATGAAGATCGCGCCCAGGATCAGCACAACACCCAGCAGGAACAGGCCGAGAAAGGCCCAGAAGATACCGGCGGTCAGTACGACGTAACGACCGCAAAAATACCACATGATGGCGGCCCCTGAGAGCGCAGCGGTACCAACCATGCCCGCGCCATGGGCTGTCAGGATTTGATAGAAAAGCGTCGAATCCAGTTCTATCCACTGACCCTGAGCAGCACGCATGATCAGTCCGAAGACCATCATCAGCGCGAAAACCGCACCTGACAGGATCATGGTCAGCTTGACAGCGCCGGCCTGAGGATTGGGCTGAGGCCCGGCAGCAGCCCGATCAGCCACTGCAGATTCAGATACAGTGTTCATTTATTCCTCCACCGCTACAACTTCGAATTCATTGACCATGTCGTGGTGGGCCACCCCGCAGAACTCCATGCACAGGAGCTGGTAGCTGCCCGGTTCGGTGAACGTATAGGTGACCTTGGTTGTGTAACCGGGAATCGCTTGGACCTGGGTCAGCAGCGTCAACTCACTGTCATAGATACCCATGCCGTGGGTGACGTCCTCGGTCGTGACGTTGAAGTTGACCGGCTTCCCAACCGGAATTTCGGTTGTGTCGATATCCCACCACCACTGACCGCCACTGACACTCACTTCCAGCGCATCGCCGGTACTGGCCAACGCGTGCGGCCAGCTGCGCAGAGAGCCTACGGACACGATTACACCGAGAATCACCATCGCCCAAATCAGGCCGGTGCGTTTGCTGTTGGCATTTGGCCCGGGGGCTTCGCCCTGCGAAGCCCTGGCTGCCATGTAGAAGACCGCTGACAGCACTGCCATCAGGATCAGCGAGATCAAAAGAACAACTGGCTGCATGTGCCGCCCCCTTTAATAAGTATTTATAATGCTTATTATTGAAGAGCGCCGATACATGTCAATGAAATACGTATTTTCAATACGTGTTTTTTGTGAGAAAAGTGCTTATGCAGATTTCAAAGTTTTCAGACTACGCGCTTCGCATCCTGATCCACCTCTCCACCCATGAGGAGGGGCTAATGTCTACGCGTGAAATTGCGGAGATGCAGAAGCTGCCCTTCAACCACCTGGCCAAGATTTCCCAATGGCTGACTCACGAGGGCTACGTGGAATCAGTGCGCGGGCGCAACGGGGGCATGCGGATGGCACTGCCGCCGGAGGCTATATCAATCGGCGGGCTGCTGCGTAAGTCCGAGCGCGGCACACCGCTGGTTGAGTGCATGAAGGAAGATGGCGGCTGCTGCGTGATGACCCCGGCCTGCGGCCTATTGCCGATCCTGACCGAGGCACAGGAAGTGTTCTTTGCCGCACTAGACAGCAAGACCCTGCAGGATGTTCTGGAAGGGAACCGCGGAATGAAGAACCTGATCCGGGCATTGGAAGCTGGACGAGGGGCTGCTTGAAGCCATTCATACGCAAAACAATTGCGTATTACCCTGCAAACTACCTACTTGGCAGCCCCCGAAATCGCGCCCTCCAGAGACTGATTTTCCCACGCGTCGAACGCCACCGACAGGTGCCAGGCCTTGAAGCCGATGTAACCGGCCAGCAGGGCCAGTATCAGCAGATACATGGTCCTGCGGAACCGGGGGTCCTGCTCAGCCTGGGACATCTTCACCGTTCCACAGCAGATACAGCGTCAGCATCCGGATCTGGGCGTCGCTCAAGCGGCCTTCCCAGGCGGGCATGACACCTTGCCTGCCGTAGTAGACACTCTGATAGATTTTTTCCCTGTTGCCGCCGTAAATCCAATGGCCATCTCCCAGATCCGGCGCACCGTTTTCATAGCCTCCGCGGCCGTCTTCGCCGTGGCAGGCGGCACAGTTTTCTTCAAAGACTGCCCTGCCCGCCTCAGCCGCCTCTGCATCATGCTCTTGACCGGAAAGCGACAGCACAAATTCCGTCACCTCCTTGACCTGCGGCTTTTCGATCATCCCATCCGCCCCAAAGGCCAGCATCTGGGCGATGCGGGTCTCATCATGTGCCGCATTGATGCCATAGCGGATCGAGTTTTCGATTTCCTCCGGCGATCCCGACCACAGCCAATGGCCGTCAGCCAGATTCGGAAAGCCAGGCTGCCCCTTCAGATTTTCCGTATGGCAGGCGGCGCAATTGTCTGCATAAAGCTTGGAAATGGCCGCGCCATAGCGCTCCTCCAGCGACGGATCGGCGGCCATCGCTTCAATATCCTCCGATGTGAAAGGCGAGAAAGCTTGTTCGCGGTCCGCCTCTGCTTCCTTCAGTGAGGCCATGACTTCAGCCCTTGAGGAATACCCGAGCGCCCCTTTGGCGTAGTCCCTCACAGCGGGAAAAGACGGGTAGAACACCCAAAATACGGCGGCCACTGCAATACTGCCCCACAGCGACCATCGGGCGGCCCAAGGGACCGGCGTGTCCAGTTCCTTGATCCCGTCCCACTCGTGACCGGTCAAGTCCGTACCCGAGACCGGATCCTTTTCTCTTAGCGCCATGGTTGGTCCTCCCGCCCATCCAGCGGAGACTGCGCCGCATCGTCATACATGCGGCGCCGCGATGGCCAGTAGACCCAGACCACGGCCGCCAAGAATACACTCAGCAGATAGATAGCGCCCCAGGTTTTGGAGAAGACCAGAACTGCATCATGGGTCATCGGTTAACCTCCTCGGGGTTCAAAGAATCGAAATCAACGAGCGTTCCCAGCATCTGCAGGTAGGCCACCAGCGCATCCATTTCTGTCAGACTTCCGGGCTGGCCGTCGAAATCGCGCACCTGCACATTTGCGCCGTAACTCTCCTGCAGTTCGCCTTCGTAATTCTGCTCGAAATCTGCCTGCCAGACCGCGTCCTTTTCAGCATTTTCAATCTGCGCTTCTGTGTAGGGTACCCCTGCCCGGCTCAGCGCCTTCAGTGCGGCGGGCAAGTGACCGGTCTGCAGCCTGTTTTCGGACAGAAAGGCATAGCCGGGCATCACAGATCCGGGGACCAGTTCACGCGGCGCCTCCAGATGCGCCACATGCCAGTCGTCCGAGTATTTGCCGCCGATCCGGGCCAGATCAGGCCCGGTGCGCTTCGAGCCCCATTGGAACGGGTGGTCATACATGCTCTCGGCGGCCAGGCTGTAATGCCCGTAACGTTCCACGTCCGAGCGCAGGGTACGGATCATCTGGCTGTGGCAGGCATAGCATCCCTCGCGCACATAGATGTCGCGCCCGGCCAGCTCCAATGGCGTATAGGGCCGCATGCCTTCGACTTCCTCCACCGTGTTTTCGATTGTAAACAGCGGTGCAATTTCGACAATGCCGCCGATCGAGGCCACCAGCAGGATCATCATGGCAAATCCCAGCGAGTGGCGTTCAAGTTTCTGATGTGCTGTGCTCATGGGCGTTACTCCGCAGGCTGAGCCAAAGGCCCGGTTTGCCGGGATTGTGCTTTCCGCGGACCGCTCACCGTCATGTAGATGTTGTAGGCACCGATGCAGGCCCCGATCAGATAGAGTAGACCGCCGACTGCACGCGCCACATAGTAGGGGTGCATCTCGATCACACTGTCGAGGAAGGAATAGAGGAAAGCGCCATCCGCATCATAGGTCTGCCACATCAGCGATTGTGTGATACCGCTGTTCCACATCGCACCGACGTAGATCAGCGTGCCTGAGAGGGCGAGCCAGAAGTGCCAGGCCTCCAGTTTCAGCGAATAGACGCCCTCGCGTTTCCAGACCCAAGGCACCATTTTGTACATGGCGCCAAAGGTTATGAAGGCCACCCAGCCCAAGGCACCCGCATGCACATGGCCCACGGTCCAATCGGTGTAATGGCTCAGCGAGTTCACCGGGCGGATCGCCATGAAGGAGCCCTCGAATGTCGACAGCCCGTAGAACAGCACTGCCACCATCATGAAGCGGACCGCCGGGTCGGTGCGCACCTTGTCCCAGGCGCCGTTGATCGTCAGGATACCATTGAAGACCGAGGCCCAGCTGGGCACCAGCAGGATGATCGACATGCTCATGCCCAGGTACTGCACCCAATCCGGCAGCGCCGTGTAATGCAGGTGGTGCGACCCGGCCCAGAGGTAGAGAAAGGTGATCCCCCAGAAGCCGACTATTGACATCCGATAGGAATAGACCGGCCGGTTCACCGCCTTGGGCAGGAAATAATAGAGCATGCCCAGGAAGCCTGCGGTCAGCAGGAACCCGACCGCATTATGGCCGTACCACCACTGCGTCATCGCATCCTGGGTGCCGGCAAACAGCGAATAGCTCTTGGGGTAGGCAATCGAGACCGGAACCGAGAGGTTGTTCACCGTGTGCAGCATCGCAATCACCACGATGAAAGCGAGATAGTACCAGTTGGCCACATAAATATGCGGCTCAGCCCGCCGTGCCAGGGTCCTGAGGTACAGGGTCAGATAGCCAACCCAGACCACCAGCAGCAATAGGTCTGCATACCATTCCGGCTCAGCGTATTCCTTGGACTGAGTGATGCCCAGCGGGTAGCCTGATGCAGCCAGCACCAGGAACAGGTTATACCCCCAAAACACTAGCCATGGCAGCGTCTCGCTGGCCAGCCGTGCCCGCGAGGTCCGCTGCACCACATAAAAGGAGGTGGCGATCAGCGCGTTGCCCCCAAAGCCGAAGATAACGCCGGAGGTATGCACCGGCCGCAGCCGTCCGAAGTTGGACCAGGACATATCGCCGTTAAGCGACGGGATGGCCAGTTGCCACGCAAGAATGTCACCAACGGCAAAACCGATTATTCCCCAGATCAAAGCAGCAATGACACCGAAGCGGATGACTTTGTCGTTATACTCTAAAGGCACCTCTCCCGGCCCGTCACTGATCCGGTTCAGCATCCACATGATGCCCCAGCCTGCAGCTAGCGCGATCAGCCAGCCGTGCAGCACATAGCCCAGCGGAACGCCCCAGCCCAGAATGGCAAGCCCGCCCAAGAGCACGGCAAATAAAGCGCCGAAAATGACGCCATCCTCTATGCTTAGATTACGTTGCATCGGATACCTCCTGCCGATGGAACCGGACTTCGAATTCCACTGCGCCAAGCGCCTCGACCGAATGTATTTCCTGCGGGGCAAAGATGGCGGTTCCGCCCGCTTCGACAATCACCTCTGCCTTGTCTTCCCGCCTGAACAGCAACCGGCCGCTTTGCACCGCCAACTGACCCCAGACGCCCGCCTTGGTGCTGTGATCCTTACGCAATTTCTCCGGAAGGGTGTCCTGCGTAAACCGCGAGGTGGCGTAATGCACCGCGCCTTTGGGAAGAGCCTCAGCCATTCATGCATCTCCATGGAACAGATCCGCGTAGGCATGCCAGGTGGCATAGCCAAGCAGCGGAAAGACAATTGCAAGCCCCAGCAACCCGGTCAAAATGCCCAGGGCGGTCAGGAAGGTGATGGCAGCGCCCCACCAGACGCAGAGCCGGAAATTATGGGTGGCCGCATTGAAGCTCAGCCCCATGGCCGAGAAGCCGTCGATCTCGCGATCCACCAGCATCGGCACTGAAAACGCCGAGACCGCAAAGCCAAGCGCTGCAAACAGCCCGCCCGTCAGCGAACCCGCGATCATCAGCACCCACCCCGCCTGCGTGCTGAGCAGCAATTGCAGGGTTTCGATGAAACCGGCAAAGGGACGCAGACCGTACACGATGGCAAACAGCACCGTGGCCGCGCGGATCCAGGTCAGGGCAAAGACCATCAGGATGGCCCCCACCAGCGCGATCTGCCCTTTTGAGGCTACCTCGCGCCGCCCGCGGGCCACTGCGTAGAGCCCAACCGTGGCAACCGGCCCGATCAGCACCCCGCCCGCCAGCAGCGGCAGCAACATCCAGCCGGTCCCGCTCGCTGAAAGAAGCCAGATCAATGCCCAGCCCCCTAGAACCAGTGCCATCCCGTACCCAAGGGAAAACCCGGGGTTCGCGCGCAGATCCCGCCAACCGGCAACCAGCCAGCGCTTCACCACCTGCCCCGGATCCTCCTGGATCACCCTTGCTTTGGAATAGACGCCTGCAGTCATTTTTCGTCTCTCCTTTTGGCCGTCCGGGACGGAATGATGGCTTCGATCCTAACACACGAGGCAGCGACCCTCCGGCAACTGCCCGTAAATTACTCATACCAGAACAGGCGGAGCCCCTTCAGGCTTGCGGAAGTTTTCGATTCCATAGGACAACCCGTTGCCGATGCGGTCGGCCAGATTTGCAAATGCCGCGGCCGTTTCCGGTTTCAACTCGCGGTTTGCCGTGTCCCGGAACAGCTCCAGCCACCGAGGAAAGTGCTCCGGCAGTATTTCCGAGTTGGACAGATGGACCTGCATGGGATTTCCTTCATACCCCGGTTCGCGCAGGATCGCCCCCCTCCAGAACGCTAAGATTTTCGCCTCGTGCGCTGGCCAATCTCCAATGGCCGCATTGAACACCGGGCCAAGCACATCATCCACGCGGATACGTGCATAAAAACAACATACCAGCCTTCTGATCTCTTCCGGGGTAACATCAAACATATGCGGCCGCGCCCGCTGTTCTTGCGCCATGAGAATCTCCAAGTTTGACTATGGCATCCCTACTTTATTAAATAGGTATTCTCAAGTCGTATTTTAATGCTCCTCCGGCAACGGCGACTCGGGCGCAGCCAATTTTGCAGTTTCAACTGGACCGGCGCGCAACAGAGACCGCATATGCAGGACTGCGCAGGGCGAATACATTATCGTGAGGCTCTGCCACCCCCTCTGGCAAATGAGAGGGGTCAAACACTTTGGCAACGCTCTCGGCCCGGTCATCCGGCAACTCGATTTGCACCGTTCCAAGGATCAGTTCGCCATGCACCCCATCCCATGGGACGGTTGGATCCGAGATATCATCCGCATCATTCGCCACAACCAGCTTCAGCGTCCATCGGGCAGGCCTGTTACTCAACTCCCGCAGCAGCCTGTCATAAAGGAAATCATCCGGCAGATCCTTCTTTTCCTCATCTGTCAGGCCGTGGCGGCCGCCTTCAGGCTCCAGAAAGATACGGGCCGCAAGCACGCCTTCGCCGGTACCGAAGTGGTAAGCATGGCCTGAATGATACTGTTCTGCAGAATAACACCGGCAAGGCGCCACGGACTTCAGATAGCTCTGATGGGGAACCGTATTCGGGTTCGCCTCGTTAAATGCCTTAACCTTTTCAGGATCCGGCCCACCGGTTGCAGGATCGGCCACCCTTGCTGCCAGAAAGGCCTTAAACTGTTCCGCGGAATTGGCAAAGAAAACCGGATTGGAAATCAGGGCCATGACCCAAGCCCCGGCGCCCTTTCCAATTTCAAGCCCGATACCGCGGACTGTAGGGCTTTTGTCACTGATTCCGGGCTTTCCTCCGCCAACCGAAAAGCGTGCAGTTATTGGCTGTTCTTCAGCGAGCAACGGGATATCGGTCCCGGGACCTACGGCCGCTGGAATGAAGCGACCTCTGGCAGAAAACCCTTTCGCATGTGAAGCGCGGGCGCCGCTGTGGCGGCCAAATGTTCCGTTTAAGGCATCAATCAGCTCTATGGCCTGTGACATCGTCTTCCACTCCTCCTTTCGGCAACCGCAAGAACCACGGTCAGAATTTGCGCAATTTAGATCGCGCACGACACTTTGTGGCCTGACACTAATCTTGACTCCCAGCAGTCGTCAAGCAAAAGTATCGCACACGATATATTTGAGGATCTCGGAACCAGGATGAACAATCTGCCTGAAAAAGCCGATGAGATGTTCTGCTACGCAGTGTACAATGCTTCGCATGCCATCAACCAAGTCTATGGGCCGATGCTCCGCCCTCTTGGCTTAACATATCCACAATACATCACCTTGATGCTGCTATGGGAGCGGGACCAACAAGGTGTCAGCGAACTTGCAGCTCAATTGTCACTGAAGACGAGCACCCTGACACCTCTGTTAAAAAGACTTGAGAACATGGGGTTTGTGTGGCGGATGCGAGGCACGGACGATGAGCGGCAAGTTTTTGTTCACTTGACAGACGATGGCATTGCACTTCATGCGGCTTCCCGCGAGATCACTTCCTGCCTAATCGAAGCCACCGGTCTTGAGCTTGATGCGCTGAAGCAGATCACGGACGGCCTTTCCCGCCTTACCGATAACCTGAAGAGCGCTCCGAAAGACCGCACTGCCACTTAGGCGCTGGAACAGGTTCCGCACGAGTATATTTCATTCTTAAATAAATTGAATGTAAGACCTCCCCGCCCCAGCAGCATCTGTTTCGGACGGTGGCGGCTTCAATGACAGCCAAAGAGCGCGAGATGCAGCGCAGCCATTGTTTCCTTCAATATGCTTACAAGGTTGGCGATGCCCGGGTGACCCGCCCCATTTTCGGATGGGAAAACCCAGCTTCTATCAGTGAAAAATAGCTTAGAAACCGAGTTGCTACGCGCCGCGATGAAAGCGGTCTGGAACATCATGTGCTGTAACCGCCCGATTTGAACCGCCTGCTCGTGTGTCCCGGAGATTGCTAAGAGACGTCCATAAAGACGTCTTTAATGACGTCTCCTACAGGGATGGAGACAGCTGTGCGGGGCGAAATTCTGGGCTTGAAACGTCGGCGCCGATGGAGTGACGACGAGAAGTTGGCGATTGTGCTTTCGGTTGGGGTGAACGGCGCGACCGTGTCGCAGGTCTCACAGCGCCACGAGATCAGACGGCAGCAGATTTATGCCTGGCGATACGAGCTGAGGAGGAAGGGGCTTCTGGGGCCTGACGACACCGCGCTGTTTTTGCCGGTTGATATTCCGGCGCTGCCGCCCGGTCCGCTGGAACCTTGCACCTCTGAAGCGAACTCGGCGCTGATCGAGGTGGTTTTACGCAATAGCCGCAGCTTGCGGGTCGATGCCCATTTGGACCCGGCGGTGCTGACCCGTTTGATCCAAGCGGTGGAGGCGGCATGATCGGCCCAGGCACCGGCGTTCGCGTTTACCTGGCTTGCGGTCACACTGATATGCGCATGGGTATCGCGGGCCTGTCCGCCATCGCGCAGGATGTCTTGCGGCAGAGGCCGTCAAACGGTGCCGTGTTCGCATTCCGGGGGCGCCGCGGCGACAGGGTGAAACTTTTGTATTGGGATGGCCAGGGCTTTTGCCTTTATTACAAAGTCCTCGAGAAAGGGCGTTTCCCATGGCCCGCGGCGACGGATGGCAGCGTGCGCCTGACCGCCGATCAGTTGGCCATGCTCTGGGAGGGGATCGACTGGCGCAGGCCGGATTGGGGCGCGCCACCAGCCCGGACAGGCTGATTTATCCCTCTGGAATCTCTTGTTTTTATGGTGTCTGGACTGGAGGTATGGTATCCACGGCCATGTCCGCAGAAGCCATGCCTCTCCCCAACGACCCCGCCGTTCTGAAGGCAATGATCGCCGCGTTGCAGGCGGAAAACCAGAAGATATCTGCCAGTTTGCGGGCCCATGATCTGCTGGTTCAGGCGTTGCGTGTCCGGATCGTCAGATTGCAGAAGCAGAAATTCGGCTCCAGTTCGGAAAAGATCGAACGCGAGATCGAACAACTGGAACTGGCGCTGGAAGACTTGCGGGTTGCACTCGCCGAGGCGGATGAACTGCTGTCGGATGGCGGTGAGGAGCCGGAGACGGACAGCCAGACCCCGGAACCAGCCGCGCCGCGGGACCCGAAGCGCCGCCGTCCGAAGGTGTCGAAGGACACGCCGCGCGAGCGCCGCGAGCTTGATCCCGGAGACAGTTGCCCGGATTGCGGAGGCGATCTGCGGGTGATCGGGGAGGATGTCAGCGAGTTGGTCGACATGATCGCAGCCAAGCTGAAGGTCATCGAGATCGCGCGCATCAAAAAATCCTGTCGGCGCTGCGAAAAGATCGTTCAGAACCCCGCGCCCAGCCGTCCCATTCCCCGCAGCATGGCGGGCCCGAACCTTCTGGCTTATGTGCTGACCTCGAAATTCGACGACCACGTGCCGTTGTATCGCCAGAATGAGATCTTCGCCCGCATGGGCGCGGACATCCCGGACACGACCCTGGTCGACTGGTGCGGCGGTGCGATGAGGACGCTGGCGCCGCTGATCGAGAAGATCGAGAAAATCGAGGCCGAGATCATGGCCAGCGATCTTCTGCACGCAGATGACACGCCCATCCGGGTTCTCGACCGAGGTCGGCGCGACAAGGGGCTTGGAAAGGGCGTCAAAAAAGGCCGGATCTGGGCCTATGTCCGCGATCAGCGCCCATGGGCGGGCACGGCTCCGCCCGGAGCGGTCTATCACTTTGCCCCGGACTGGAAGGAAGAGCATGTGCTTGCCCATCTTGGCGAGACCAGCGGCATTCTCCAGGCGGATGGCTACAAGGGCTATGCCAAGCTCTATGCCGCGGACCTGGACGGCAAGAGCCAGTTCCGGGAGACCGCGTGTTGGGCGCATCTTCGGCGCGACTTCCACGATGTCTGGACAGCAACGAAATCCGAAATCGCGCGTGAGGCACTCGACCGTATCGGAGCGCTGTACGACATCGAACGGGAAATCAGCGGCAAGCCTGCCGAGTTGCGGCTGGCCGTGCGCCAAAAGGAAAGCAAGCCCAAGGCCGATGCGTTCCGGGACTGGGCCGAAAAGCAGCTCACGCGCATTCCCGGCAAGAGTGATCTGGCCAAGGCGTTCCGCTACGGGCTGAGCCGCTGGCCCTCGTTCACGCTGTTCCTGGAGGACGGGCGCGCGGCTATCGACAACAATCCCGCCGAGCGCGCGCTGCGGCCCATTGGCGCCGGCAGGCGAAACTGGCTATTCGCGGGTTCGGATACCGGCGGTAACACGCTCGCCCGCGCGATGACCGTCATCGAGACGGCAAAGATGAACGGCCTCGATCCTCAGGCCTACCTTGCAGATGTCTTGGACCGCATCCTCGATCACATGGTCGACCGGCTGGCCGAATTGCTTCCTTGGAATTGGAAGCCGGCAGATCAAACACGCAACGAGGCTGCGTAATGGCAGCCACGACCTACGTCTGCTCCATCGCCCATGCCGCCGACCTGCTGAGAGAAGATCCCGGACTTCTCGAGGTTATTGTTAGCAACGACGACAACCTCTCCTACGGCAACATAGTTAGCGTCCACATCGGACGCGACGACTACATTACGGCACTGACCGACGAGGGCATCCACGAATTGCGCGACATGCTGGCGTCAGCACGTGTGTCCGTTGAGACATGGCACAGCTTCCTCGATGACTTCGTCGGGGAACCGGACATTATCGCTCGGGTCAAGAACCAGCCGCTGCGGTAGAAATCGGGCGCTTACCATGTGCTCCAACAACCATCACCCTTCGCTGATGGCTCGCATTTCCGCTCAGCATGCCGCCGCCATGCGCCATTGGGGTAAGCCCTGCAAGGTGCAACCCAAGGCAGCCCCACAAACACCACTCTTGCTTGTGTTCAACCGATGTGACCACGAAGAAGTACGGTGCTGGCTCGCTAAGACACCGGGTAATTCCCAAGGCATAGCCGCTAGGCACCGCCCCGTCACTTGCCCTTGCCAAGGCCCGTGACGGGGTCAGATTTGTGATGCCGAAAATTGAAAGCTTAGGAACGGTCTCCCGGTAGGAGTTTCCGTTTCGGATACATGATCGCCAATGCGTCCAGGCCCTTACCAACTCAATTTCCGCGAACGGAGAACTCAGTCCTTTTCGGAGAGACGCTGCCCAACACCATGAGCATAGATCATGGAGCGCACCAGCAGCATTGGGTCTTCCGACGGCGCAAAGCCTTCGCTCAGAACCATGGGGTCGAAGTTGAGGTCATCACACTGGCCATCGCTTTCTGACATCGCCGCTTTGGCCGTAAACCGGGCTGCGACAATCTCGGTGTGCTCCCCTGTCCATTGCACCGAGGGGTCTGCGATAACATCTCCTGGATTGGCCAGAGTCACCACCATCTCCCAGGACACTCCACCGTTGGCTATGTTCGATTGCATGTTTTCCAAGAAGAAGTCGGGATGCGTATCCGTCACGATCCCTTCTTCACCGGAAGGGCGAAATGAAAAACGGATACCCGTCTGCGCGCCTGCCGCATCGACAAGATAGAAGGAATTCACACCGTTGAAAGTTGTGCCCTCGTAGGGCCTCAGGGTTTTGTCCAAGGCGCCATGATATGCTTTGTAGGCTTTAAGTGCAGGGTGGTCAGCAGCGAAAGCCTTGGTCGCCTCTGGCCCTGCGGCCTTGGCCCGCAGCAGTTCAATGAACGCTTCACTGGTCGCAACAGGAAAGAAATGTTCAGTGTTCATCGCGATCACGTGCAGATCATCATCGGCTGTCGTTATCTCCATCGCCATGCCCAGCAACCCATATTTGTCGTCAGCCGGATTAGGTTTGCCGCCCTTATGGGATACGCGCGCGATTACCGACGATGTGCCGGTGAAGAGCGAGCTGTTGGAATAAGCCTTGATCGCGCTGTCAACAGGCACAAGCTCACCCTCGATGCAGAAACCTTTGGTGTGGTTGCGGCGCTTTCCCTCTGTCACGCCAAAGAGTTGCTCAAAGGCAGCAAATCCGCCCTCAGTATCAAACTCACCTTCGGCGAAGGCGGGCAGTGAAGTCAGCGAAAGACAGAGGGCAAATAATCCGGTGCGCATAGCTAGGTACTCCTGTGAGCTGTTTTCATTTGCCAACTAATACTTTGCTAGCTAACTATTTGCAAGCGGAAAGAATGATGGTATCTAACGGGTGCTCAGTCCCACAACGAAAGCACAGAGTTTTGCAAGAACCGCTGAAGACCGATGAAAAGCCAGATGTCAGGTTGGACAACCAGCTTTGCTTCGCAATCTATGCAGCATCGCATACCGTTGAGCAGCATTATCAAACACTTCTGAAAGCTCAGGGGCTCACTTATACTCAATACTTGGTACTCATGGCTTTGGCTGAGGAGGACAGGGTGTCCATCTCAACCCTGGCCAGCAAACTGGAAGTCTCCAAGGCCACGATGACACCTCTGCTTCGCAGATTGGAAGCGAAAGGCCTGCTGTCACGCGAGGTACAGGTGGGCAACGAGCGTCAAAAGGTCGTCTCCCTGACGGACACAGGGCGTAGCATTTGGACAAAAAGCTGCAGCGTTTCCTCCGATGTATTTGCCCGGATCGGGCTGACACAGGCGGAGGCGGATGAGATCATTCGCATCTGCGCAAAAATTTCCAACGCCCGGAAGTAATTCTAAGCTTCAGTGACCTCCCATACCCAGCTGACCAAGCCTCGCCTAGCTGCATCGGTTCGACCTGGTCCCAGAGTATCGGACCGTTGGATAATAAGTGGCGTTTAGCGGACACCGGGCTTTCAACTTGACGGCTGGAAATTCCAGGGGAGGAGTTCGTCAAGTCGGCTGGCAGAATGACCTGCAGCGATGGCTTCAGGGCTACCCTCAGTCCCGCAAAGCGCGGCCTTGCTGCAGGAAGCTCTGGTATTCCTCATCGGGCACCAGGCTGCCTCCCGTGGCCCACATGACATGGGTGGCTTGATCCGTTTTTGCCACAAGCCCGTGCTGCGCCAGATAACCCTGGCCTTCGGCAGTTGAGAGCAGCATCTGCGGCCCGCCCAGACAGGCTGCCGCTGAAGGCTCCAACTGCAGTCCTGCATGATCTTGCGCCAACGCCAGCCAACGGAACAGATCGTCATCCGCGACAGTATACACCCCGCTCAGCAAGGGTTGCATGACCTGTACCACAAACTGGCTCACCTCAGCCACCGCCATGCCATCGGCCTCGGTCTTGTTCGTCAGGCCCACGTCATAGACATTGACCACCCGCTTCAGGCCGGACGCCAATTGCACCAGCGCGCAAGGCGATTGGGCAGGCTCAACGAAAAAGCAGTGAGCATGATCGCCAAACACCTGTTTCAGCCCATATGCCACCCCGCCCGGAGCACCACCTATGCCGCACGGCAAATACAGGAACAGCGGGTTCTCAGCGTCCACGGGGATGTTTCGTTCTACCAGTTGGCCGCTCAGCTCGGCCGCTGCCGCTGAATAGCCGAAGAACAGCAGTTCCGAGCGCTCATCGTCGACAAAGTAAATTGACGGGTCCGCCTCTGCCTGCTGCCGGGCAGACGCCACGGCAGTACCGTAATCGGCCTGATGCTGCACCACCTCAACCCCATGGCGGCGCAGGCGCTCGACTTTCCAGGGCTTGGCGTCCGCCGACATATGAACAACCGCGCGAAAACCCAGCGCCCGCGCGGCAATACCGACACTAAGGCCGAGATTGCCGGTTGAACCGACCGCCACAGTGCAGCTGCCAAAACGATCCCGCACTTTGCCGCCCGCCAGCGCCGCAGGCGGGGCATCCGGCGCAATCAGCCCCAACTGCCGCGCCAGCGAAAGCCCATGCAGGAACACCTCGTAAACGCCGCCGCGCGCCTTGACCGAGCCCGCCACCGGCAATGCGTGGTCACCCTTTACAAAGAACCGCCCTGCGCCCTGCCCCATTGCCATGGCCAATTCCGCCACTTCGATGAGATCCGAGGCAATCATCCCGCCGCTGTCCTCCAGCTCCGCAAAACACTGCTGCAACAGCGGTGCCAGCGCACGCCAGTTGGCTTCGGCTTCCGTCACTTGGTCCGGCCGCACCGGCACTTGCGCTGCAGTAGTGGGGCCGAGTTCCGGATTGATCCACATCAGCGGCTCCACCGCCTGCAGTCGCTGCAGAAGGGTTTCATCCATGTTCCTGTCCTCATAGATTGCGTGTAACATGCTTGGCTTAACGGCGGCCGGAATCCAGAAAAACGTCCCGAGGGCTAAGAATTTACGGCACATAAAGCACCACATTGACACATTGGCGCCATCAGGGGCTGGTCACATCATCAAAGCCGCTTCAACCTGACGGAAATGACCCGAAAATCAATGCACTCCCCACCATGAGATGGGAATGATCCCGCAGCATGGGGAAGGCTCTACAATGTAGGGCGGATCGGCGCTTACGTTGGTTATGGAAGCCCCGCATCTGATTTGGCGCGCGGCCACGACTTGCAATGGCCACCACCATGAGAGCTTTCGGAACGCAGCTTCGGACCAATAACAACTGCTATTGTTCTCTCACCCCCTGATTGAGCCTACTGCTCTATCTTGAAGCAGGATCAAGCCGGATTTCCAAGTTCTCTTGATCGCAAAATTGCAGCCGAGGTTGCGTCATCAACTACTGCCTGGAGATTGTTATTGTGCGCGAACGCCTCTAGCGCAGCAGCGGTTGTGCCACCTTTGGACGTAACGCTTTTGCGAAGTGTTTCCGGATCGCGATCGGACTTCAGCAATTCACTGGCCCCGATAAGCGTATCAATTGCCAGGTCCATCGCCAACCGGGAATCAAGCCCAGCATTTGTTCCCGAAGCGGCCAGTGCTTCGACAAAAGCGAAGAAATAGGCCGGGCCGCTTCCTGAAACAGCGGTTGTGAAATGGATCTGATCCTCATTGTCGACCCAACGCACGGTCCCGGACCCGCCAAACAAGCGTTCGAAACCCTGCTTCTTCGTCTCGTCCTTGGTAAAGGCGACATTCGCCGAATATCCCTTGGATGCCGCCATATTGGGCATGCAGCGCACAACTGAAAGATTTCCTCCAACAGCCGTTGAAATCGTCTCGCTGCCGATCCCGGCCATGATCGAAACAATCGTCCCGTTCGCTGCGGTCACCCTTTCGATGTCCTGGCTTACCGAGAGGAACACTTGCGGCTTGGTCGCAAGCACAACCATATCAAAGCGCAGCGCTGGATCCAGGCTCTCAAAGTCAGAATAGAAATGAGCACCTGCCAGTGCCTGTTTCGTGCTGTCTTGAACAAACGGATCAACGATGGATATGTCTCCCGCCTTGCCACCAGCCGACAGATATCCTTTGATGATCGCGCTCCCCATGTTTCCTGCGCCTATGAACAGTGTGGTCGGGTTCATTTTTTTCTCCTAAATTGACCTGCTCGACAGATCTGCTTGCCCTTGCCTCAGGGGAGGTACCTTCGACCGTGAAAGGCGCGCTTTACAGCTGCTTTTTCAGGGCCACCAACAAGTCTTCGCCAGCCTGCATATCAACATCCAGATGAGTGACGATCCTAATTCTGCGGGGACCGAATGCCCCAATCAGAACGCCGTCGGCCTTCATACCCGCGACGATATCGGCGGCCAGTGGCGCGCTGTCATCAAGATCAAAAATGATGATATTGGTCTCGACAGGTTGCATATGCGCGACCTGTGGCAGCGCGCGGATCTGATCGGCCAGATACTTGGCCAGACGGTGATCCTCAGAAAGCCGGTCAACGTGGTGATCCAGCCCATAAAGACACATCGCCGCAAGAATGCCTGATTGCCGCATGGCCCCGCCCATCTGCTGCTTGGCGCGCCATGCCTCTTGGATGAACTCAGCCGAACCTGCAAGAACGCCCCCCATCGGAGTGCCTAGAGCCTTGGAAAAATCGATCCACACCGTATCGAACCCAGCGGCATAGTCTGCAGGAGAAATTCCGGTGGCGGCGCTTGCGTTCAGGAGCCGTGCGCCGTCCATATGCGTGGCCAATCCGGCGCTATGCGCGATCTCAGCGACCGCATTGAGTTTTTCCAGCGGCCAGATCGTGCCGCCGCCCATATTGGCGGTCTGTTCAACACACAGCAACGCCGACTTCGGCGCATAGCGGGATGCAGGCCTGATTGCCGCCCGCAGCTGAGCAGGTTCAAAGATACCGTTTTCTCCAGCAATGGTGCGGATCATCACGCCGCTGATCGCCGCCGGGCCGCCAGTTTCGAAGTTAATCAAATGGCAGCTTTCCTCGCAGATCACCTCGTCGCCCGGGTTGGTCTGCACATTGACCGCAATCTCATTGCACAAGGTACCAGTCGGCAGCAAAATAGCGGCTTCTTTACCCAAGAGCGCGGCAACACGTTCGCAAAGGGCACGGGTTGTCGGATCTTCGTCTTTTTGTTCGTCGCCTACGGGAGCGTCAAGGATGGCCTCTCGCATGGCTCGTGTCGGAATCGTCTTGGTGTCTGAGAAAAAGTCGCGCATGTCATGTATCTTTCATGATCGGTTGCAGAGGCGGACACACCGCTGCCAATGTGAAAACTATTCTTCCAGGAGGGCGCGCAGGCGTTTGATCAACAGATCTCCGCCCTCAGGCCCTACGCCGATATGAGTAACGATCCGAACCGTCCGTTCGCCAAAGACACCAAGGCGGACGCCCTGGTCCCGCAACTTGGACACGACCGTTGCCGCATCCGGTCCGCTTTCATCCAGATTGAAGATCACGATGTTGGTCTCAACCGGCAAAACCTCTGAGATATGCGGCAAGGTCGCGATCTGCGCACCAATGGTTTTGGCCAGTGCATTGTCACGGGCTAGTTGTTCAAGATTGTTATCCAGCGCATAAAGCCCGGTCGCGGCGATGTAACCGGATTGGCGCAACCCGCCGCCCCATTGCTGCGCATAGCGCCAGGCGTGGTTGATAAAGTCGTCCGTCCCGGCCAGAACCGCACCGGAAAAACCGCCCAATCCCTTGGTGAGGTCGATCCAGACAGAGTCATAGCCAGTCGCATATTGCTTGGCGGAGACCCCGGTTTCCACACAGGCGTTCAACAACCGCGCACCATCCATATGTGTCGCCAATCCCAGCGATTTCGAGGTTTCCGCAATCTCTCCGAGCTCTTCCAAGCTCCAGATTCCGCCACCGCCGAGATTTGTTGTTTGTTCGACTGCTACCAACGAGGTTTCCGGCGCATAACGCGAAATCGGCCGATAGGCGGCACGCACTTGCTCAGCAGTGAAACGCCCAAATTCGCCATCGATCGAATGCATCATCACGCCGCTGAGAGCCGCAGGGCCACCCGCTTCAAAATTGATGATATGAGAGGATCTTTCAGCAATCAGCTCAGAGCCTGAAGCGCAATGAATTCTAATGGAAATCTCATTGCACATTGTCCCCGTAGGCAGCAAAATCGCCGCCTCTTTGCCCAGCATTTCAGCCACGCGCTGACACAGTTCCGTTGTTGTCGGGTCCTCACCCTTCTGAACGTCACCAACACGAGCATTGAGCAATGCGTCCAGCATCCCTTTGGTCGGGATCGACTTCATGTCACTGTAAAAGTCGGCAACGACATCATCTGCACTTGCCGGCAATGGTGCCCATTGGCGACCCGTAGTTTCTCCTGCCATCCATTTAGCTCCTATCCAATATTGGCTGTAGAAGAACGGCTTCGGAAAACGTCGTGGCGGCAGTCACATTCCGCATTTGCGCACGAACTGGAGGCGGTCACTTCTGACGGCATCCACTACGGCGACACACAATGTTGGTGTTTTCTTTTATTGTTCAATTACAGCATGTTGAGTAGAGTTTACATGGACAGAGCAATTCATACCAATGCCGTGTAATTGATCTACCATGCAGTTTTGATATAGATCAACCGGGTCGCTGAGCGAAGCGAACAGCCAGGCACAATATACCCGCCCTATGGCGGCATTGGTCAGTTCAGTTACGAGCTACTCCCTGAAATCTGGACACTGACGTAAGCTACGATTTGCTGTTTGCTGATCTTCGACGAAGAGGAGATCAGAGACGTCGAAACAGAAGAACCATTTGCCTGAATTCAAGGCCAAGGTTGCGCTTAAGGCTTTGAAGGGCAAGCGAACGGTCGCGGAGCTGGCAAGCCAGTTTGGCGTGCAAAGGCAGGCGTTGGAAAATGGGTGGAATTCTGCAATCGGAAGCACCCACATTCCGCCCTTGGCGGCAGACCGCCAGACGTGGTCAATTGGCTGAGAAAGACGCAACCCAGCTCGGTCAGCAGGGGCAGAGAGTAGCTTAATTACGCGGAAACTGTCCAACGATCGGGGAGTAGCTCACTGGAGAGTCTTGCCGTAGTGTTGGGGGGGGGAAGATATGCAAAGAGACAGGTTCCGAAGGATCGGCTCTGATCTACGCAAGTATGCTTCTGCCCTAGGTCGCGACCGTCCGGTATGAATAGGGCGGTGGCGACTGGCAGCTTATCCGTTCAGGACTTTATCCAATTCTGAACACAGGATTTCGCCGTCCTTCAGGGTTCGGCCCATGAATGTGACAACACGGATCCGGTATTTGCCGAAGGCACCAACCAGAACATTGTTCTCTTTCAGTTTTGCAACGATTTCAGGCGCAGCAGGCCCTGCGGGATCGAAGTCGATGATCACGATGTTCGTTTCAACAGCCGCAACAGAGGCTACACCTTTAATGTTCCCCACTCGTTCCCCGATGTATTGGGCCAGTTGGTGATCTTCGTTAATTCTATCGACATGGTGATCCAAGGCATAGTTCGCCATGGCTGCCAGCATACCGGTGCGGCGGATCCCCCCACCGATCATCTGGCGAATGCGCCACGCTTCCTGAATGAACTCTTTAGAGCCGGCCAATACGGCACCAACTGGGCAATTGAGCGCCTTGCAGAAATCCATATAGACGCTGTCATAGCCCTTGGTCATTTCCGAAGCTGGATGGCCGGAGGCAACGACCGCGTTAATCAGTCGGGCGCCATCCATGTGTGTTGGAATGTTGGCCTGTTTGGCTGTGTTGGCTACTTTGCGCAGCTGTTCAAGCGGCCAGATTGCGCCACCTGCCATATTCGCGGTTTGTTCCACTGTAACCAGGCCGGTCTGGGGTAAATAGGGGTTGCCACTGCGGATAGCCTCGGACAGCTGATCGGCGGTGAACATACCCCGGTCCCCTTCAATCGAGTGGATCATGGCACCGCTTATAGCGGCAGGGCCACCGCATTCAAAGTTGATGATGTGGCAGGATTTTTCGCAGATGACTTCCTGACCGGGCCTGGTGTGTGCCCGCACGGCCACCTCATTGCACATCGTGCCCGAAGACATGAACAGAGCTGCCTCCTTGCCCAAAAAATCAGCGGCACGTTCAAGAAGGGCGTTGGTGCTGGGGTCTTCGCCGATTAGGGAGTTCCCAACCGGCGCATAAGTTCCTGCTTCCCGCATTTCCTTCGTCGGCTCTGCGTAAGCTTCAGTATAGAAATTCGTCATGTCTAACCCTGTATGGGTTGTGCGTTCGTAAGGCGTCCTCCACTGTTCAGAGTTACTGGTTGACCACCGCTCTGAGTTTTTGGAGTTGATGAACATCTAATACATGAAAACTGCCCCTTCCAATGTAGTTGAAGCAGGCTTCCATGCGCTGGTGATATAGCCTCGGCTTGCTGGTTGATCCCGCCACAGGTCTTTACATCGGTTAAGCAGAGCTCGATGGGAACGCTGGCAGACCCTGAGCGTCGCAGCATGCGGAGATCGTGCTGCCCATTTCGATGCAAGTGGCAATGAAGGTATAGAGAGCAGCAGATGCAGAACGTTACGCGTCTCATGTATTTACATTACTGAAACTGTCAGGTAATGCCCGCATGCCAGCCTCGATCACTCTTGGTCTTGCCAGCATATCGAAAAACAGGTGGCAAAAGCGCTTGATGAACTCATGCACCTTGCGGGTTCTACCCTCAAGGGAACTCGTCGCTAGCCACTTCAAAATACTCCAAGTGGCCGGCGTGGCAGTAAGGAATTTTCACCATGAAACATGTTATTTTTGCTGCGACTGCAAGCTGTTCGGTTTTATTGACCGCGGTCGCTCCAGTGGCAGCTAATCCAGCAGATGATACGATCCGGATTGCCTCGCCATGGAAAATTGGTGCCTTGAAGCCCTCTTCTGGAACAGCGCTATCGCGGTCCGGTGTGGTTGAGACGCTAACCAAACCGACCAAAGAAGGCGAGATCGTCGGATTGCTGGCCGAAAGTTGGGTCGTAAACGAGACTTTGGACCAATGGCGTTTCAAGATTCGGTCGGGGGTTTCCTTTCATGATGGCAGTCCGCTGACGGCAGAAACCGTCGCAGCCAACCTGAAAGCCTTCAAGGAAGAAAGCTCGCTTCGAACTGCCCCCGTAAAAGAGATCACCTTTGAACAGGACGAGGTGGTCATTACGCTGGAGCGTCCATATTCGATCTTGCCGGCGATCTTGGCGGATTGGAATACGGCCATCATTTCTGCCGCAAATCTGACCGATGAGCGTGCGAGCGGCCTGGCGGGAACCGGCCCTTATATGATAACGGATGCCTCGGATCCGGCGACGCTGAAACTGGCGGCCAATACCAGCTATTGGGATGTTCGGCCTGCAATTTCCAAGGTCGAATACCTGTTTGTTCCCGACGCACAGGCACGTCAGGCGATGGTGCAGGCCGGAGAAGTCGAATTTGCGTTCAGCCTGCCTGTCACCGCAAAGCGGATGCTGGCAGGTGCAAACAATGTGAATGTGGACATCCAAGCCATCCCACGTGTTCGCGCTCTCAAACTGAACGGGGCTCATAAACCTCTGGATGAGGTGGCCGTGCGTCAGGCCATTAGTTATGCGATTGATCGCAAGGGGATCGCCACATCTATTGTCGGCAATCCAGACACTGCAGCATCACAGCTGTTTCCGGCCAGCCTGCCAGCCTGGCACGACAAATCCCTGGCACCTTTTGCCTATGATCCTGCCAAAGCTGCAGCGCTGTTGGCCGATGCAGGATTTGAGAAGGGCGAAGACGGCATTCTGACCCGTGATGGTGAGCGGTTTGAGATTGAACTGCGCACCTATGACTCGCGCCCTGAGCTGCCGGTTATCGGTGTGGCTATTCAGGGCATGCTGAAAGAAGTCGGCATTGATATGTCGATCAAACAGGGCGACTGGACCATCATCTCCGAAGGTCACACTGATGGAACGCTGGAGGCGGGTATCGTATCGGACAGCTTTGTCTACGTGCCCGATCCGATTGGCGCGCTGGCCGAGAATTTCTACCAAAGCGGTGGCTTCTGGGGCTCCATGAACTGGAACAACGACAAGTTCGATGGCCTGGTTGAAACCTACCAGAAAACCATCGACCCCTCCGAGCTGAAGACCCTGCGGCAGGATATGGTTGCAATGATCCACGACGAACAGCCGATGGTCACGGTCACATGGTATGACGACGTCTATGCTGTCTCTGATACGATCTCAAACTTCGAGTTTGATGTCTATGAGCGTGACTTTGGTCTGAACCGCCTGATTTGGGCGAAATGAGAACCTGAATGACACTTGCCCCGCTCTTGGCAAAGAAGGCCCTGCTTGTCTTGGCAATCACGCTGCTTGTTGCATCGTGTTCGTTCTGGGCCGTGCATCTTCTTCCGGAAAATCTGGCCCTGCAAATCGCAGCGGCCAGATTTGCCGGCGCTGAGCCTGATCAGGCTCTGGCCAATGTGATCAGCGCATCCTACGGTCTGGACCGGCCAGTGATCGTTCAATACGGGGAATGGCTGGTCAGTACCTTGATGCTGGATTTTGGCACATCCCTGGTCAGCGGCCGGGATGTGATGCATGACATTGTGCACCACGGGGTGAATTCCCTGCGGACGGTGTTCTGGGGGTTCATTGCGGGTGTGGGGCTGGCTGTGCCCATTGGTTTCTTTTGTGCCCGAAATCCGGGGAGCAAGCTGGATGTGGTGCTGTCGGCAATCAGTGCTGGGGTTTCGACAATCCCGGCGTTTCTGGTTGCGATTGTCATGGTACAGATTTTAGTGGTTGAATTGGGATTGGCGACGCTCAGCGGAACATCCGGCTGGTCACGGCTTTGGGTGTTGATACTTACTATCGCGCTCTCAGTTTCCGGCCCACTCAGCCGGGTGGTGCGGGCTGCGGTGATTGACGTACGTCAACAGCCCTATATGCAGCATGCGTTGATGCGGGGGGTTCCCGAACGCCAGCTGTTCTGGCGCCATGGTCTGAAGAATGCGATACGCCCCATGCTGAATTACCTGCCGGTCGTGTTTATGTTCCTGATTTACGACGTGATCGTGATTGAGATGGTGTTTAACTATCACGGATTAGGATGGGCATTGATCAATGCGGTCAAGGCGCTTGATGTGCCTCTGATGCAGGGGCTGGTTCTCTCTCTGATCGTGTTTTATCTATTTAGCACAGCACTGGCTGAGATCCTGACCTGGCGGATCTACCGGCAAAGGGTGGCACAATGATGGTGCGGACTCGCGGCGCTTGGCGGTTGGGTGTCTTTCTATCGCTTCTATTCATTCTGACGGCTAGCCTGGGGCCGGTACTTTATACGGCAGACCCCAATGCGCAAAACCTTCTGGCGGCGTTGTCTCCGCCTGCTGCGGAATACCCGCTGGGCACCGACCAGCTTGGCCGTGATGTACTGGCGCGCGTGTTGCATGGCGCGCGCTATTCAGCGGGTATCGCCGTTGCGGTTATTGCGCTTAGCCTGGTGACGGGCTGTGCACTTGCGGGGGTGGCAATGTGGTTCGGCGGCGCCATCGCCGCTGCTTTGACGCTCTTTTCGGATGCAGTTTATGCTTTGCCTGGCTTACTGGTCATCATTCTGCTGGCGGATGTTCTGGGCGGTGGCGCAGCTGTGATCATCTTCTTACTGTGGTTGGTTAAATGGCCCGAGTATTTCCGTCTGTCATATGCTGTTGGCAATCAGCTGATGAACAGTGACCATGTGCTGGCATCGCGGCTCGCCGGAGCGAGCGGCTGGCGGATCTTTCGCTTTCAGGTTCTGCCGGTCATGACGTCATATTTGCTGTCACTTGGGGCTGTTTCCGTTGGCCAGATCGTGTTGTCGATTGCCACCATCGGTTTCCTGGGGGTTGGCATTGCCCCACCACAGGCCGAATGGGGCATGATGATTAATGATCTGCGGATCTATTGGCAGATTTCACCGGTCCAGCTAGCGGCGCCAGTGGCGGCAATTGTCTGGGTTGTGCTGGCGTTGTTGATCGTGTCGCAATCCATGCCTGCACCCAAACCAAGAAGCTCCGATGCATAGTCTTGAAGTCCGCAATATGACGCTGTCAGCTGATCAGCTGTCTCTGGATGTGCCGCAAATGCAGTTTACACAGGGGCGGACATGCTGTGTCATAGGTCGATCCGGGTCTGGTAAATCCCTGTTTGCAGCCGCTTTGTCCGGGCTACCGGTGCCAGACCTGAAGGTGAGCGGTGACATTCTGCTGGATCACCAGCCTGCGGCTGGGCCGCTGTGGCGCGATCATGTTTTTGTGTTACCTCAGGAGCCTGCGGCGGCGCTTGATCCCACGATGGCCGTGAGAAAGCAGCTGGCGCAAATCCTGCGCTGGCGGCGTGATCCGCGGTGCCCCTGGGCCTCAACAGAGGATCTGTTTGCACAGGTTGGCCTGAAACCAGCGGACGGTTTGAAATTTCCGGGGCAGTTGTCCGGGGGGATGCAACAACGTGTCATGATTGCGATGGCGCTGGCCGCACGCGCCAGTTTTGTCATTGCGGATGAACCTACCAAAGGTCTGGACCAAACCAGCAAGCTGCGCACCATCGAGCTGTTTAAGCTGCTTAAGCAAACCGGCCGTGGGCTGGTGATTATTACGCATGATTTGAATGTGGCGCGCGATCTGGCAGACGATCTGGTTATTTTTGAGCAGGGCAAAATTGCCGAGCAGGGGAATGCTGCGCAGATTTTGAACGGGCCGGGTAGCCACGCTGCGCAGGCCATGATCAAAAGTGAACCGCGGATGTGGCCCGAGAAATATATCAGAACGGCAAACAATGCAGCTCCGGTTCTTAGTATTCAGGATGTGACCTTTGAGTTTGCCAAGGGCGCCCCGGTCGTCAACGGCGCAACGCTTGATATCCGTGAGGGGGAGGTTGTTGGGCTGTTGGGGCCGAGCGGAGTAGGTAAGTCCACTTTGGCGGATATATGCCTAGGGCTGCTCAAGCCATCCTCTGGTTCGGTCCGTTGGTTTGATGAAACGGCGGACCGAAAATTGATCCGTGCTGAGCGCACCAAGTTTCAGAAACTGTTTCAGAACCCGGCAAATGCATTCCCGCCGAACATTATCCTGGGAGATGTATTTGACAAGCTGACACCGGCCTCGGGGACGGGATTTTATTCCAAATCGGCGCTGATGGCCAAGCTGAACCTGGATCCGTCCGTGCTGCTGCGGCGCCCTGACCAGCTCAGCGGTGGAGAATTGCAGCGGTTACTGATTGTCCGGGTTCTGCTGGCGCAGCCGAGGTTCCTGGTCTGCGATGAGCCGTCATCACGCCTGGATATGTCAATTCAGCGCCTGGCTATTGATATTATTGCTGATTATGCGGCCCAGACATTAGCCGCTGTGCTGCTTATCTCACACGACAAAACGGTTCTGCAAAAGCGGGCGGACCGGTTCTTTGAGTTTACAAAATCGGGGCTGCTGGAGCAGAGAGTAAGCACGTTCTGACAGATGGCTGCGCGGCCCTGTTGGGCCGCGGTCCTATGCGTGTGTCGGCCGGCTTTACGGGGCATTATAGTGAAGCGCCCGCAAACTGACGATCAATCGCGCTTAAACGGTAGCCCAGATTGTACCCAGCCTCGGTTACGTCCGAAAAAATAGTGGACACTATTCTATGGGCAGGAAGAGAGGCCAGGGGAACTATCCTCGCGATTTCAAGCGTCAGATGGTTGCCCAGACGATGGTTGAGGGCGCGACGGTTGTCCGTGATGCCGACGGCAATCCAGACTTTCGTATTTGACGGAACCGGGATCATACCGCTTTCAGACCGGACGGTTGCGAATAGCTCCACAAAAGTGGAGTTAGATCATCCGTTCAGCAGCGCAAGATGCCCGGGCAAATGTGACGGCACCTCAGTTTTCAAGCCTTCGGGCACAGTGGACTTTCATCACCGCTGCAGAACCGTGCCCACCTTCATGACCTCAGCTTTTTGCAGTGCCAATTCAACCGCTGCTAGGTCGGCTATTGCAATTCCAGTAAAGAAAAACCCGGATCTTTGTGATCCTCTTGAACCCGGTGTGCCGCAGACCAATCTGGTCAGATCTCCGTCTGGCTTCACCCCGGTCACGTAGGGTTTCATATTGTGTAACGGGACATCATCGACCACTAGCTCATCAAAAGAGCCAAGACCGCTGGGAGTCCACGACCGACCGGCATCAACGGCAGCCACAAACGATGCCTCGGACAGGATCGACGCGTCCAAAAATGGCTTAAAACCGGGTCCGTCCGGAACGGAGGTCACGACAATATCAGCGCTTCGCAACACCTCTTGCCAGTCCGGCGTCACCAATGCCGTCAAGCCTTTCGAGTGGCACTCATCGGCCAGGCGGCAGCAACTGCCGCCTTCGCGGCCAAACAGGATTGCCTTTCTAAGGTCGAATTCAGACAGAAAAGCCTCCAGATGGAATGAAGCCTGCCGCCCAGCCCCGACAAAGCCAATAGTCTGGACCTTGCGGCGGGGTGTAAGATACCGGGAGGCCAGCAGGGAGAGCGACGCCGTGCGAAGCCCGGTAATTTCTTCACATTCCAAAATGGCAACCGGATGCCCGGTATGCACGTCATGGACGTTTATCAGGCCCCCGAGATGCGGAAGGTTGCGCGCGCTGTTGTCACGGGACAGGCCCAAGGTTTTGTGAACCGAAAATGCGGGATCTAACGCAGCCGCATGGAACGAAATCGACCGCGTCCCTTCATATGGGCTGATGGTTGAATTCGGATTGTTCCATGCTGCATTGTTCTGTTTCCTGCGCAGAATTTTGGCGATCGCATCAGCAATCTCGGAGTATGAAAGCCCCAGAGACTGAACGTCCGACTTGGAAAGATACCGCAGTTCACGCAGATTCATTTGCTTTGATTTCCGCAGCGGCTGGCAAGGTTCGCCCCTGACAGCCACCTGTTCAGGAGGGCGATTTTCAGTGGCCGAGGATCTGACTCAGGAACAACTGAGTACGATCTGTTCGGGGGTTGTCAAAGAAGGATTCCGGCGGCTGCTCTTCAATTATCTCACCTGCATCCATGAACACGACGCGGTCCGCAACCTGGCGGGCAAACCCCATCTCATGTGTCACACAGATCATCGTGATCCCCGATTCTGCCAGTTCTGTCATCACTTCCAGCACCTCCGAAATCATCTCAGGGTCAAGCGCCGAGGTCGGTTCATCAAACAGCAGGATATTGGGGTTCATGCAAAGCGAACGGGCAATAGCGACCCGTTGCTGCTGTCCACCAGAAAGCTGTTTGGGATATTTTCCGGCTTGATCGGGAATATGCACCCGGGCGAGGTAATTCATGGCAATCTCTTCCGCCTCGCGCCGGGGCATCTTCTTGACCCACATCGGCGCCAAGATGCAATTTTCCAGAACGGTCAGATGGGGAAACAGGTTGAACTGCTGAAACACCATTCCAACATCGCTGACCGAAGGATCAACGCTTTTTGCATGCCCTTCGACCAGCTTGCCATGCACGTAGATCTCACCCTGCTGGTATTGCTCCAGCCGGTTTATGCACCGGATCAGCGTCGACTTGGCTGACCCCGAAGGGCCGCAAATGACAATACGTTCCCCTTGGGCTACTGCCAGATTGATGTCCTTCAAGGCATGGAATTCGCCATACCATTTGTTTACATTCTTCATTTCGATGACAGCTTTTGCAGTCGCTTCGCTGTTGATCGGATTGGCTTGAAGTGGCTGGGTCATATTCATTCCTTACTTTCCCGGATCAACGCTTGTTTGATGCGCCGCCACCGACAACGTTTTCCAAGTGTTGACTGTATTTTGACATCGCAAAGCAGATGATAAAGTAGATGGCTGCGCCAAAGATCAGCGGCTCGTGATGCAGTCCGATCCAAGATGAGTTCCGGCCAATCGCCTTGAGCATCAGCAACATGTCATAAAGGCCAATGATTGAGACCAGCGTCGTATCCTTGAAAAGCGCGATGAAGTTGCTGACGATATTCGGGATCATCGCCTTGAGTGCCTGCGGCAGCACAACCAGGTACATGGTTCTCCAGTACCCAAGCCCGAGCGACTTGGCCGCTTCGGTTTGGCCGACGGCAACAACCTGCAACCCGCCCCTCACGGTCTCAGCCATATAAGCTGAGAAGAACAGACAGACACCGACGATGGCCTGTACCAGCTTGTTCAACTCAACACCCTGCGGCAGAAACAAGGGCACCATAGTCACAGCCATGAACAGGACGGTGATCAATGGGACAGAGCGTACAAGCTCAATGAAACTGACGGCCAAAACCTTGACCGCAGGCAATTCCGAACGCCGCGCCAGTGCCAGAAGGATGCCCATCGGCAGCGACACGGTGATCCCGATCCCAGCAATCACGAATGTCAGGAACAGACCGCCCCAGAGATTGGTTTTGACCTGCACAGGCTCCCACGATCCAAAAAATGCGTAGACAATGGCGAAGATCACAACAACCACTGTCGCCAGGGCATACTTATGCAGACGATCTGGTTTGTTGGTCATTCCCAACAGGGCCACAGCTGTTTTGGGCAACCCATTTCCGGTCAGCACACAAAGTACCGCATGCAGCCAGTTGCAGATCAATGTGGCAATCGCGCCGAGCAATGCGAATTGCATGAACCAGCCGCGCGCGCCTCCCGCAAACAGATAGCCAGCAAGGAACGGGAAGATCAGCACGGCAGAGATGCCAAACCACGCGCGTGCCTGTACTTTCTCCAGCCAGATCGGCAGCATCCAAAAGATCAGCAAACCAAAGGCGAGGTTAATCCGCCATTGCTCTTCGTCAGGATAACGGCCGTAGATGATACTGTTGTACCAGGCGGAGATACCGGCCCAGCAGGCTCCATGCGGGCTTTGATCAAGACATTCGCGGCGGCTTGACGCCTCCCAAACGGCATCGGCCACGCCCCAGTGATACAGGCCGGTCACGGTTGTGTAGATAAAGTACAGGCCGATCAATGTGATCGCTGTGCTCAGCCAGGAATAGAACAGGTTTTCCCGCATCCAATGGATGGGACCAACCGTTTCCGAGGGCGGTGCCTTGGCAGGTTTCGGTTGGAAAATGATCGCGTCTGCGGACACGGGCGACGCTGTGGATTTAGGGGTATCTGACATCTTACCGCTCCTTCAGCTGAACGCGTTTGTTGTAGTAGTTGAGCAGGAGCGAGATCGTGATGCTGACCGAACAGTAGAAGATCATCACCATGGCCACGATTTCGACTGCATATCCCACCTGGTTCAGCGAGGTTTGCAAGAACAGGGCTACAAGGTCGGGAAAGCCGATTGCCACGGCAAGCGACGTGTTCTTTACGGCATTCATCCAGTTGCTGATAAGTTGCGGAACAATCGCGCGCAGCGCCTGCGGAAGAACTATCATCCGCATCGACCAACTTGACTTGATCCCAAGCGAAAAAGCCGCCTCTCCCTGCCCCGGGCTGACCGACATGATCCCGGCCCGCACGGCTTCGCCGATATAGGCGGCGTGATAGATCGACAGCGACAGAACCACCGCGCACATTGCTGGGGGAAAGGAGATCCCGCCAGTCAGGTTGAAGCCCTTCAAGACCGGGATTTCCCAATTCAGTGGTGCCCCGGTCAGCACAAAGACCGTCGCGGGAAACAGCACCAATATTGCAGGCATTACGAGAGCCACTGGAAACCGTTGACCAGTCAGAATGCGGCGCCTCCGCGCCCATATTCCCAACACGATCGCCGCAACAACAGCAATCGCAATCGCAAGTAATGTGACATTAAACCCATCCTGCGGCAGTGCGCGCGGAAAGTAGATGCCGCGGTTGTTGACTTGCAAAATCCCCAATCCGGCCACATCAACCCCGTCTTTTGGCCTAGGCAGGATCGAGAAGACCGCGAGGAACCAGAATAGAACCTGAATGAGTGCAGGTGTATTGCGTACAACCTCGACATAAACTGACGCCAGACGCGAGATCAGCCAGTTTCTTGACAGACGCGCAATGCCGATCAGGAAGCCAAGTCCGGTAGAGGCCGCAATCGCCATCGCGGCGACAATCAGTGTATTTGTGATCCCTATTGCATACACCCGGGCGTAGCTGTCCCCGGGCTCATACGGCACCACCGACCAGGAAATATCGAACGGTGCTTCGATGTCGAGAAACCCGAACCCAGAGGCAAGCCCTAGGTTTTGCAGGTTCCTCGATACGTTGTCGTAGAGATACCATCCCATCAATGCAACCACTCCGACGACAGCGCATTGATAGAAGATGCTCTTGATACCTGCAGCGGTAAAACGCTCTTTTCTGGGAGGTTTAACAGGCACGGTGCGGCTATGTGAAGTGGTTGCCATTGTTAGGTTCCTTTCAGATCAACGGAAAGGGGGTGAGAACATCAGACCGCCTTCGGTCCAAAGCGCATTAGCAGAACCTGCACGGGGAATACCCAGCGCCTCGGGACGACCATCACCCAAGTAGTGTTCGTAGATCTCACCGTAGTTGCCAACAGCTTTGATCGCATGCACAACCCAGTCCTTTGGAAGACCAAGGCCCGTGTTCAGCTCGCCTTCGGCGCCCAGGAAACGGGCAACAAGCGGGTTAGGCGGATTGGCTGCAATCTCTTCGACATTCGCCTGGGTGATGCCCAGTTCTTCGGCATTGATCAACGCAAATACGGTCCACTGAACGATGTCGCCCCACTGGTTGTCACCATTGCGAACCGCAGGTGTCAGTGGCTCTTTGCTCAGGATTTCCGGCAATACGACATGTTCGGACGGTTCCGGGAAACCACGGGCTTCTGAGGCAAGAACCCCCTTGTCGGTGGTGATCGCATCACACCCGCCATTTAGGTAGGTTTCGTTGACGATAGCGGAATCGTCGAACGCAACAGCCTGAATATCCAGATTATTGGCTCGGCTGAAATCCTGAAGGGTCGCTTCCGAAGTGTGCCCGGTAATCACGCAAACCGTGGCACCTGTCAGATCAAAGGCACTCTTGATACCACTGTCTTTGCGCACAAGAAAACCTTGGCCATCGTGGAACACCGGAGCGGTAAAATCGATGCCCAGGGCTGCGTCACGACCAACAGTCCAGGTGGCCGTCCGGGAAAGCACATCAGATTCGCCATTGGCAAGAGATGTGAAGCGCACGGATGCTGAAACGGACTGGAACTCAACTTTGTTCGGGTCTCCGAAGATTGCAGCGGCCATTGCGCGGCAGACCGCTACATCGCTGCCTTCCCAGTCGCCACTTTCGAGCAGTTGATAAAACCCTGCACGCGGCGGCCCAACCTGGCAGTTGAGATGACCTCGGGCCTTTACGGTTTCAAGGGTGGATTGCGCAGCTGCAGGAGCCGCAATGCTAAGTCCCCCAGCCGCCATTGCTGCGCAGGATAGCATTGAAAACAGGTTCTTCATTTTCCCCTCCGTTGGAAGAATTCATGTTCATTACCCAAATGACAGCTCGAAGCTCAGCTCACTAAATTCACTGAATGGTCTGAGCATTTTCCTGGTCTGGTGTTTGCTCGAGACAGCCCTCAGTGAAGTTCTGCTGGCCTTGGCAGCCGATGGTGTAGAAAAGGTTACCGCCCGTTCACCATCCAAACCAATGCTTGCTGCTATCAAGTCTATGCATTATTGATATGAAGCGAGCTCCACGTTGGGTCCTGAGCGGATCGTGGACCTTCCGGACGTCCCTAACTCGAAAGCTCTCTGGCAATGTCGATACGTATCAACGACAGAATGATTGAAGCATTCAGAGCGGTCGTAACAGTCGGCACCGCAACCGCCGCTGCAGAGATAATGAACACCAGCCAATCCTCAATCAGCCGGTCGATCCTGCGGCTGGAGGAAATTACCAAGGTGCGCCTTTTTGATCGCGTTAAGGGTCGCCTTCACCTAACGCAGGAAGGTCAAGTTCTCTATGAGGAAGTGGAGAGCTCTTATGTTGGGTTGGAGCGAATCCAACAGACTGCGACCGCGCTGCGCCTCAAACAAAAAGGCCACGTGGGCATCGTTTGTGCGCCCGTTTTATCATATGGATTCATTTCGGACGCGGTGGCCCTCTTCTGCGAAGAGTTCCCGGAAGTAAGCGTTTCTGTCGAAACCAGACGGTCAAATATCATTGCGGAAATGATGTCTGCGCAACGATTTGATCTCGCTTTGGCCGAATACAGCAGCGACCCTCCAGGAGTTGCCACTGAGATTTTTGCAGAGCCGGATTTGGTCTGTATTTTCCCGAAGGGACACCGGTTCGAGAACATCGAAACGCTGTCCCTGAAAGACCTTGCAGACGAGCCTTTGATTGTCTTTCCGCCTCACGACGCTCACAGGAAGAGAATGGATGATGCCTTTGCAGAGATTGGAATAGACCCATTTGTGCGTGTTGAAACACCAATGTCTACAACTGTTGCTTCGATGGTTGCGAAGGGTGTGGGCGTTGCTGTTGTGAGCGTTTTTACTGCGAAGAGCTTTCCCAAGGATCACCAGATTGGCGTGCGCCCGATGAGAGGTGCAGGCAAGTTTACTGTCAAACTGTGGCGACCGCTTCATAGACCGACATCAACGATAGTCGATTCATTTTTGAGCCATCTGTTCAACTGTAGAGACAAATACATTCAAAGTGGCCCTGCCCCGTGAAACCGGCCCGGAGTGAGCTACCCTCCGTAATCCGGACACTCACGTAAGCTGCAATTTTCTATCTGCTGATCTTCAACACGAAGGAGATCAGATTTATCGAAACGGAAGCAACACCATCCAGATTTCAAGGCCAAGGTGGCGTTACAAGCGCTGAAAGCGCGAAAAAACGGTCAGCGAACTGGCAAGCCGATTTGGGGTGCATCCCACGATGGTCCATCAATGGAAGCGGGCTCTGCATGAAGGCGCGTCTGGCGTGTTTGAGCGCAACAGTCGGAAGGCACCTGAAGTCGATGAAGAACAAGTCAAAGACCTGCACGCCAAGATCGGGGAGTGGCTATCTCGGCCTCGGGTCGGAAGCTACCACGCAGCAGACCATAGGAATGTAGCTGCCGCAGCCATCCGGCGTCGCTGATATCGGTTTTGCGGCCCGGAACGTTCTTGGGTAATCGCTGTCCCGGCCCCACGTTGTAGCGCCTATCCCGTGCTGCGAGATCTTGCACATCTCACAGTGGGGAGTGCGTTTCGCAATGTGCGCTACAAATTCGTTTCTCAAATCGTTGGGCGTGGAAATCTACGCGTCGGGTCACCGGCGTTGGCCGGATGAAGCCAAGGCCCGGGCTGTGGCGGATACCCACGCGCTGTCTCAACCAAATCGTATTGCCGACGCTGACTCTCCAGATTGACCATGACCTGGGTTTGGGTCGATTGCCGGACATAAACAACGGCCCGGCGCTGCAGAAGGGCGGGCGGCAGCGAAGCGCCATGTTCAACGCTCATCTTCCACCTCCTCCGGATTGGCCCCGGCGGCCGCCAGCAGCAATTGCGCCAGCACCGTCAGAGCGGTTGTCCAGTCCTCCTTCGAAAGTCTCGCTATTGGGTTCGGTTGAAATGGCAGGGGCAACTGTGCCTGTTCTATTCGATGCTTCGGGATCATGCTCGGCCTTCATTGCCGATCCTTCATCGACAAATTCTCGCCGGAACCCCAGAGATCTGAGAACTGCATGCAGATCAACCAAAGCAACGGTCGAGACCATCGGTGACCCAAGTGTCATCACTGAACAAGCCGAAGCGTCTAGGACCCAGGCCGGCGACATGACCGCGACCCCGGGATCGCGTTCCAGCGCAACATACTGGCCGTCACCCCGCCGCAGGGCGCGAAAAACCGTTACATCTGATCCGAAATAGGCATGCCATCGATAATGAACGCGACAAGTCTGCCCGACATGGGCAGAATGAACGGGAACTGGCCCTCACAAGAAAGAACGCGCTATTCGCCGGCCATGATGAAGGCGGCCGTGCCTGCGGCCGCATCGCTTCGCTCATCGCCACGGCAAAGATCAACGGCGCCGAGCCCTTCGCCTACCTCAAGGCCACCCTCGAAGCCATCGCTGCAGGTCACCCCGCTAACCGGCTCGATGAACTCCTCCCCTGGAACTTCCAGCTGTCAAGCTGATCCAGGGTGAGGTGGAGACGCCGCTTACGTTCTTGGCATAGCGGGCATTCACAAGGATGACCTCGAAGCCGTGCGCCTCCAGGATCTCAAAGGCCGGTATCCAGTAAACGCCGGTCGACTCCATCGCCACGGTGGGAATACCGCACGACCGGAACCATGCGGCAAGGTCGTCCAGGTCTTGGGTTGACCTGCCCCCCGCGAAATCCCTCACCGTGATGTAGAGTCTGCGCCAACTCTGAAGGAGTAGACACATGCGAAAGAGCCGTTTCACCGAGGCGCAGATAATCGGGATGATCAAGGAACAGGAGGCCGGGATGCCGACGGCTGAGGTGTGCCGCAGGCATGACCTGAGCACCGCCACGTTCTACAAACTGAAGGCCAAGTATGGCGGTATGGAAGTGTCCGAGGCGGCCAGGCTGAAGGCGCTCGAGGATGAGAATGCCAAGCTCAAGCGGCGGCTGGCAGACACGATGCTGGACAACGTAGTGCTGAAAGACCTGCTGGGAAAGAACTGACGACATTGATCAAGCGGCGAGATGCGGCGCTCCGGGTGATGCGGGATCATGGCATCTGGCAGCGCAGGGCCTGCAGGCTGGTTGGTGTCGACCCCAAGACCGTCCGGCGTGAACGCCCGCCGGACAGTGTCGATATCCGCAAGGAGATGCAGGAGATCGCCGCCAAGCGGCGCAGGTTCGGCTACCGCCGGATCGGCGTACTGCTGGAACGCAAGGGCATGACAATGAACCACAAGAAGCTCTACAGGATCTATCGCGAAGAAGGGCTGTCCGTGAAGCGGCGGCGTGGCCGGAAACGCGCACGTGGGACGAGGACGCCGATGCCGGTCGCGGGACAACCCAATGCGCGCTGGTCCTTGGACTTCATGTCCGACAGCTTCGGCGCCTCGCGGAAGTTCCGGATCTTGGCGGTAATCGACGACTGCACTCGGGAATGCCTGTGCCTTGTCGCGGACACGAGCCTCTCCGGCGCACGGGTTGCCCGGGAGCTCAGCGCCCTGATCCGGGTCTACAGCAAGCCCGGCTGCATTGTTAGCGACAATGGAACCGAGTTCACAAGTCGGGCGATCCTGAAATGGGCCGACGAGAACACCGTGCCTTGGCACTACATCGATCCGGGCAAGCCGCAGCAGAACGCGTTCATCGAAAGCTTCAACGGCAGTCTCCGGGACGAACTGCTGAACGAGGAGATATTCGACAGCCTGGACGACGCTCGCCGTAAGCTGGCCCTCTGGCGCTACGACTACAATACGATCAGGCCACACTCGTCACTGGCCAACCAGACGCCGCAGCAAGCGCGCCGAACGCTTGAGCAATTTGAGGGCTCCGCGCCCGGCGCGCTTGCGCCAGACGGGGAACCAGAATACCAAAATCCAACCTGCAGACTCTCATTATGAACGAGGGGCCAGCAGGGGGCAGGCCAGGGTGAACGTCCCGAAGGCGCGCACCGACATGGTATCAGTGTCAGGGTTTACAGCTGCCATGTGCATGGTCGAGCCGATATCAACCGCCGCCGCATTGGAGTTGACCTTCTTAAGATCCGGGTGGTCGCTGGTCTTGGGCTTTGTCATGACATCTCCTCCGTTCAAACCGAAGGACGTGGGCCATGCAAGTTCGTCATCTTCCTAACCGGGATCGCCGCAAAGGCGGCGTCACCACTCTCAAGTGCGCATCAGCCCATGTGCCACGTTTTTTAACGGGGTCAGACCCTCCAATAAGCCATCGGCAACTGCCCTTCGGGCAAAGTATAGCACGAGCTGTTTATAGCGCGCACAGGCGAGCGGTGGCCCGGAACCGTTTTTTAAGATATCGCGCTCCTCCGAAACACGGGCCAGTTCCTTCTTCAAGCGTTTGATCTCTGAGGCCTGTTCTGTGTTCCCCTTGATCTGTTTACGCGGCTGCGAAAACTGGGCTTTCCACGTATCAACGTGACTTGGTGCCGATCCCAAGACGCTCGGACGCCTCAGCAACTGAATATCCGCGGTCCACTACCTGTGCGACCGCATCACGCTTGAACTCATCTGTAAAACCAATCCCTGACATCACTGTCTTCTTGCTTCCAAAATTACCAAGCAAAGCGTCTAAGAAACGAGGGGCCATTCAATTGCCCAGTCAGCCTACCAGGGTAAAAGGGCCTGCATCAGCAATTCCGCAGTTCCTTTCGCAATATTTTGCCAACCGAACTTTTGGGCAGTTCCTCGAGGAAATGGACTTGGGTCGGCACCTTATAGGCGGTGAGATTGGCGCGGCAGTACTCGATGACCTTTTCTTCTGTGACGGCGGGGTCGGCCCGCGTCACAAAAGCGGCAGGGCTTTCACCGCGGGTGGGATGCGCTTCACCGACAACGGCAACTTCAGCCACACCTGGCATGGATTGTATCACCGCCTCCAGCTCGTTCGGGTAAACATTGAAACCGCTGACCAGGATCATATCCTTTTTGCGGTCGACAATGGCGAGATGACCTTCGGCGTCCATTGTGACAATATCGCCAGTCGCCATCCAGCCATCGGCAAAGGTCTCGGCGGATGCGTCAGGGCGGTTCAAGTATGCAGTCGCGATATTGGGACCGCGGACATGCAGCTCGCCAGCCTCGCCGATCCCAACCGGCGCGCCGTCAGAACGGGTGATTTTGATATCCAGCCCCGGCACCGGCCGTCCGGCAGTGCCGGGTTTGTCGCTGCCGTCCAGAGGGCTGAGCGCGATCATGCAAGTGGTTTCGGTCATGCCGTAGCCTTCGACAATCGGGCCGATTTGCTCGCTCCAGCGGCGGGCGGTATCCGGCCGCAACGAGGTGCCGCCGCCAATGGCCAATCCGATCTGCGGCGGTGTCTGCTGGAACCAATCCTGAGCCATCAGCCCGTTGAACAATGTATCGACCCCGGTTAGCCAATCAATGTCATAGTTGTCGAAGGCCGGTTTCAGATTGGCAATCGGATTGGGGTTGGGAATCAGCACATTGCGGCCCGAAGCAGCGGTGAAGTGCATGAGATTCACGATCAAAGCGAAAATATGATAGTAAGGGATCACCGTCAGGATGGACATCTGCCCATGGTCCGTTTTCTGCATTGCGCCATGCACACAGGCGTTCAGCATCTCCAGAACATGGGTGACATTGTCGTGGGTCAGTTCGGCCCCCTTGCTTACACCTGTGGTTCCGCCGGTATATTGCAGAAAGGCCGCTGATCCGGGGTCAATCTGTGACAGATCATAACGGATCTCGCCATGAGCCATCCCCTGTGCCAATGCGTCTTCGAACGGCACATGGTCAAAGGAATACTCCGGAACAAGTTTGGCAACATCCGTGATTGTATGGCGGAGAGCATCAGAGGCGGCCTGCGGGAAAAGCTCCCAAAGTGCAGCAATCACAACCTGCTCAACAGCCGTGTCCTTCAGCGCGGTTTGAAGCCGGTCGGCAAACAGATTGAAGCCAAACAGCACCTTTGCCCCGGAATCCTGCAGCTGATGCACAATCTCGCGCGGCGTATAAAGCGGGTTGAGGTTCGTGACTTTCAGCCCGGCCTTCATGGCTCCAAACAAGATGACCGGGTAGTGGATCGAGTTGGGCAACTGGATCGCGGCCACATCACCCGGAAAAAGGCCAAGATCCTCGCGCAGGTAGCAGGCGATGGCGTCGGACGCGCGCCCGATCTCAGCATAGGTTTTGTCCAGACAATGGCCGCTGGGAAGAACCAGCGAAAAGCCGACCCGTTCCGGTGTGCTGCGTACCGCTGTGTCAAGAATGTCAGATACACGCTGGTAACGCCGGGTTTGGTGATCATAGCCGCGAATGTCCGGGGCATAGTGTTTCGCCCAAAACCTGTTGTTACCATCAATTTTCTGCGTGTTTTCCACTGTAGCTTCTGGCTGTTGCATGGTCTTTCTCCCCCGGGTGTTGTTAGTGCCGTTAAATCAGGATTTCGATATCGCCCGCCGGATAGGCCACGCAGGCATGCGTCCAGCCAAAGGCGCGGTCCGAGCTGCGCAGGCGGGACTGCGGCGGGTTGAAAACTTCACCAGAAAGGATCTTGATCCGGCAGAGGCTGCACTCTCCGGAGCGGCAGGCGTTTTCCACCTGAAACCCGTTGCGCTCCAGCGCGTTAAGCAGCGGCTCACCCGCGCGGGTTCTAAAGGATCCCCGCCCACGCACCGTCACCGTAACCTCTTGGTCGAGCGTTACATCGGCAGGCCAGCCGCCAAGCAGGTTCGGAACGGGCGGCGGACCATTGGCTTCGACGTGTACTTTACGTTCCGAGACGCCGAGCTTAGTCAGCTCGGGCTGGCAGAAGTCATACATCGCATTCGGCCCGCAGAGGTAGAAGGTCTTACCCTCAAGCGGCCCCACCAGTTTGGCAATCAGATCCGCATTCAGAAAGCCGGAATGCCCGGAATAATCAGCGTCAGGTTCCGAGATAACCTCGTCAACCGTCAGGGTTTCGTGACGGTCTGCGAGTTGATGCAGCTGTTCGCGAAAGATGACATCACCGGTATTGCGGGAGCCATAAATCAGGTGAAACCGCGGCGGGCGGGCGGAGCTGAGAAAATTGTGGATCATGCTCATAGCCGGAGCCACGCCAGAGCCGCCAGCCAAGAACACCAGATCATCGCCGTGAAACAACGGGTTGTGGTAGAATGTTCCCATCGGGCCGCTGGACTGAAGCAGCTGTCCCTCCGTCAGGCCGCGTACCAGATAAGAGCTGACAAATCCGCCGGGCACCTCACGCACAGTGATGTCGTAGTGGGTGCGGATCTGCGGTGGCGAAGAGATCGCAAAGGGGCGCGCGGTTTGCGTTCCATCAACCATTACGAAGAGATTGACGTATTGCCCGGCCTGAAACGGCGGCAGCATTTCACCATCTGACCGGGCAAGCCGCAGCGTAACGGCGGTTCCGGTTTCGCGGATGATCCGGCGGACTGTCAGATTCAACCGCTTGGGATGAAGGGCCGCGATCTGCTTAGCAGTTGCAAACCGGTCTTTGGTGAAATCGGTGCCGGACTGCGCCAGTTCCGCCTGTTTGGCCTGTGCCGAGTCGTAACCGGCTAGAACACTGAGAGGGTTCGATGAGGTCATGTTTTACTCCGCTGCAAGATGGGTTCTGTGATGGCGCACCACAGTATTGGCCGCCGCATGGCCGGACATATAGGTGGGCTGGAAACCGCCCGGGCCGGTCCATGCACCTGCGAGATACAGGCCCTCCGGACCTTTGAGGCGCTGGCGGAACACCGGAGTTTCAAACGCGTTCTGGTCAAAGCCGTAAATCGCACCGCCGGGAGTGTTGAGGTAGCGCATTACGGTGAGGGGTGTGGCAACCTCAACCTCCTCAATATGAGCTTGAATGCCCGGATAGACCTGTTCGGCCAATCGGATCAGCCGCTGAGCAAACTCATACTTGGTTTCAAAATATGCCTCTTGCGGAATGTCCTCCCAGACTTTGCCGTATTGCGCGCACATCAGCCCGATCACTGATCTCCCTTCGGGCGCAAACGTGGGGTCGTCGTAGTTGTAGCAAGTCAGCAGGCAGCCGGCCGGATCGTCCAGATTGTTGGCGGTATCAAAGACGGCACGATCATCCAAATCGGAACAGATGAAGTTCGATGCGGCCGTGATACCCAGCTCTTCCGGAGAGACATCAAGCCCAAGATATACGATGAACCCTGACACACCGACACGACTGTGCTGGAAGGTTTCGCGCACTTGCGGTTCCAGGGTTTCAACGTCCAGAAGCTCGTTGAAGGTATGAATGGAACTGGCGTTTGAGACCACGGAAGCGGCATTGAAACGCGTCCCATGTTCTGTTGTCACTCCAGTGACACGGCCTTGATCCGTATGAATCTTTGCCGCGGCAGTGTTGAACTGCACCTCGCCGCCTGCCTCCAGAAACGACTGAAGCAAAGCGTTGGACATTGCCTGCGATCCGCCCCGGATGTGATAGGGTTTATAGTGTGCATAGAGAAAGAACATCGGCCCCAGCTCAACAAAGGGCAGCTCATCCAGCGGCAGGCCAAGATAGGGCCAATATGCCCCCAGCGTAGCCTTGAGCCTGGGATCTGAGAAGAATTCATCCAGGACATCCTGAGAGCTGCGCACACCGTACCGCACCACATTCGGGCATTTTTTACGTAGCGCCCCAGGGTCGCCTGCCCGCTTCACGCGTGGGAAAACGCCATAGTACTCCTGACACAGGGTGCCGCACAGCTGAACAAACCGCGCGATGGCGTCGGCTTCCTGCGGGAACTGCGTGCTTAGCACATGGATGAGGCCAGGAATATCCGCAGGCAGAGTGATATCGACCTCACCTGGCACGCAGAAGCGGTAGACTTCGCCTTCCTCTACAAACTCGACCTTGTCGAGCACGCCCAGATCCCTGAACGTGTCGCGCAGCACAAAGGGGTCGGCTTCGGTGCCGAGACCGCTCAGCTGGTGCAGCGCCACCTCAAATTCAAAATCGCCGCGTACAAAAGACGTGCCGCAGCCGCCCGGGATATTGTGGCGTTCCAGAAGGAGAGTGCGCAGGCCTTTGCGCTGCATCCCCGCAGCGGCTGAAAGCCCGGCATTGCCTGCGCCAATAACGATGGCGTCAAAATCCGTCATAACTCATAATTCTCCTGATTGTATCTGATCGGGCCTAGGCCAATTCATGCGTGCCGGCACAGCTCAGTTTTTCCGCCAGTAAAAGGCCTTGCTGAATGGCGCGTTTGGCATCCAGTTCAGTTGCCAGATCAGCGCCGCCAATCAGATGCACAGGAAGCCCGCGATCGCGAAGGCCCTGTTCAAGGTCGCGCTGCGGCAGCTGGCCCGCGCAGACAACCACCGTATCCACTGCGAGCAGGCGCGCGGTGCCGTCTACGGTGATATGCAGCCCTTCGTCGTCCACCCGGTGGTATTGAACACCGCCCAGCATTTCGACTTTGCCCAGCTTCATTTCCGCACGGTGAATCCAGCCCGTGGTCTTGCCCAGGCCGCTGCCGAGGCTGGTGGTCTTGCGTTGCAGCATGGTGATAAGCCGGTAAGGGGCATCAGGCGCGCGGTCTTTCTGCAACCCGCCCCGCACCTCATCGCCGCCGGTGCCCCAACTGGGATCAATTCCCCACTTGCGAAAGAACGCAGGCAGGTCGGCGTGATCCTTTTCGGGGTCCGCCAGCAGAAATTCACTGGTATCAAAGCCAATGCCACCTGCACCGATAACTGCAACCGTCTTGCCGGCGGTGACGCGCCCGGTAAGGATATCTATGTAGCTGCACACCTTGGGGTGATCCGCCCCCGGAATGTCCAACGGCCGCGGCTTGATCCCGGTCGCCAGCACCACACGGTCAAAGCCTGTACCAAGATCCTCGGCAGCAACCGCTGTGTTCAGCCGCAATGTGACGCCCGCGGCTTTCAGGCGCTGACTGAAATATCGCACAGTTTCATCGAATTCCGTCTTGCCCGGCACATTGCGGGCTATATTCAACTGCCCGCCAATCCTGTCTGCGGCTTCAAACAGCGTGACGTGGTGACCGCGTTCCGCAGCTTCACTGGCAAAACTCATTCCTGCGGGCCCGCCGCCCACAACGGCGATCCGCTGCGGTGCATCGGTCCGGGTGCTGGAATAGACTGTTTCATTGCACGCACGCGGGTTCACGAGGCAGGAACAAGTCTTCATGCTGAAAATATGATCAAGACAAGCCTGATTGCAGGCGATGCAGGTGTTGATGCTGTTGTCCTGCTCTGCCTTTGCCTTGGCCATAAACGCCCCGTCAGCCAGGAAAGGCCTGGCCATCGACACCATATCGGCATCACCGCGGGCCAATGCGTCTTCGACCTGTTCGGGTTTGTTGAAACGGTTGGAGGTAATCAACGGAATGGAGACCTCGCCCATCAAACGGGCTGTGACCCAGGAGAACGCCTGCCGGGGCGTGGCCTGGGCGATGGTGGGCACCCGCGCCTCGTGCCAGCCGATCCCGGTATTCAAGATGGTGGCCCCTGCAGCTTCAATAGCCTTGGCCAACGTGACCACTTCAGGCCAGCTGGAGCCCCCTTCCACCAGGTCGATCATCGACAGGCGGTACATGATGATGGCGTCGGGGCCGACCCGTTCGCGCATCCGGCGCACGATTTCCACTGGAAAGCGGATGCGGTTTTCGTAGGAACCGCCCCAACGGTCAGTGCGGTGGTTTGTTCTTGCGGCAATGAACTGATTGATCAGGTAGCCTTCGGAGCCCATGATCTCGACCCCGTCATAACCGGCGTCCCTAGCCTGGCAGGCGCAGGTTGCAAAGTCATCGATCGTGCGCTCGATATCCGCGTCCGTCATTTCTCGCGGAACATGTTGTGAAATCGGCGCCTGAAGCGCTGTCGGGGCAACTGATCCAGCGGCATAGGAGTAACGGCCCGTGTGCAAAATCTGCATAATAATGCGGCCACCTTCACGATGCACCGCGCCGGTCACCACCCGATGAATTGCCAAGGATTTCTCACTGTCGAGCCGTGCAAAACTGTCAGGCTCCCCGGGGATCCCGGTGCTCCCCTCAAAGTTGGGGGAAACCCCGCCAGTGACGATCAAGGCGCAGCCGCCCCGGGCCCGTTCGGCATAGAACTCAGCAATTCTCTCACCAGTCTGATCGATTTCCTCCAGACCGGTGTGCATGGACCCCATGATGACCCGATTGGGCAATGTAACTGTGCCAAGATCAATCGGGCGGAACATATTCGGGTACTTCATTCTGTTGTCCTCGCTGGAGTAATTGGGATCGGGGAAACCGGCGGCGACTGATTGCACATATGCCGCACGGCCTGGTTTAAATCAGGCCAGAACCGGGCTGCGGTAGCGGCGCACCAACCAGGCAAACCCAAGCCCGGTGACATAAGCCATAGGCAGGTAGAAGAACGTCGGCGCCAGCAGTTCCGGGGCATTCAGGATGCCAATGATCACCACAATTGCCATGGAGATATTCTGCATTCCAACTTCAACGGTTACCGATCGGGTTTCCTGTTCGGTCAGCCCCAGGCCACGCCCCAAAGCAAAGGCCAGTGACATCATCAGCACATTGAGCATGACCACAGCCAGTAGAGCCTCAATCGAGGTCAGCAGCTCAATCATGCTGAACACGAATAGAAGCGAAGTGATCAGAACGATGCCGAACCCCCCAATGAAAAGAGGGCGACGGATCGCCTCAGCAACCATAGGCACCCAGCGCGCCAGCGCCATTCCAGTTACCACCGGCAGAAAGGTGGTCAGGAAAATGCGGGCTGCAGTCGACCAGAACGGCAGCTGCAGACGGGTGTCTTCCCCAAGAAACTGATCAATTGCGGCCCCGACTAACAGCGGCACTGTCAAGAAGGCGGCAAGGCTGGAAATCGCGGTCAATGTCACCGAGAGCGCCACATCGCCCTTGGAAATAGCGCAGACTGCGTTGGATGGCGCGCCGCCGGGACAGGCAGAAATCACAACCAGCCCCACAGACAACGCGGGCGACAGGTCCAAGATGATTGCAATGGAGGCCGCAACAGCCGGCAGCAACAGGATCTGACCCGCCACTCCAAGCAATAAAGCACGCGGCTGTGTCAGCACGCGACGGAAATCCGTGACCTGCAGTGTGCTGCCCATTGCGATCATGACGCCGATCAATCCGGCAATCGCAATTGTGGTGATAACAGCTCCGATATCCATGTGGCCTTCCTCCCCTTAGGCAAGCGTATTCAACGCCGGCCATCACTTAGCTTACACTGTAAACCAAATGACTTAAGTTAATAGCGCAAACTTGCGAACGCTGCGTTACTTTTGGGAGAATGCGCGGATGGAGGTTGGGATCTTTTCGGAGAAAATCTGCTCAAGCTGCTGAATTTCCAGACCAAAGGCAAGCTTGCGCGATAAATGAAGCTGTACCATTCCATGCAGAGAGGACCACAGACAATGAGCCGCAAAATTGCAATCAATCGCTAGATTTTCTGCTTCGGCAAAGGCCGTCACAGCGTCGAGGTTGACGTGCCAACTGTCCGCTTCACGGCTGATCGAATCGCCGAAATCGGCGGTAATCTGCGCGTAGTTTTCAAACTCCCACGCGTCAAACATCAACCGGTAGTCATTGGGCGCCTTGAGAGCGAATCCTACATAAGCCTGCGAAACAGCGACCAGCGCATCGGTCGGCGTTTGGGCCACTGCCTGGGCTCGCCGCATATGCGTGGTGAGCCGCTGAAATGCTTCCAGCCGCAGCTCCATCAGGATGTGATCCTTGCTGGGGAAATGCTTGTAAGGCATCATCGCAGACACCCCCAAATGCTTAGCAATAGAGCGCATCGACAGTGCGGAGATCCCACCGCGCTCCAGCAGGTGACGTGCGGCCTTGGTGATGCCACTGCGCGGGTTATCGGTTGAGGCAGTCTTCATAGCGCAAGCGGTCTCCGGTGGCGTCCAGAGCCAATATCCGGCAAAGGCTGGGAACAATCCATCAGCTTTTGCAGAAATTCACCGCAGGCAGGCATATACCGCAGGGGCCAACCGGCCCCTGCGGTCAGCGGATCAGCGGCGCACTGTTATGCTGATCGTCCCCATCGAGGCCGATGTATAAGTGACGACCTGCCCTGGCTGAAGAAACCGCTTGGCCGCAAGCTCGTCCTGGATGAACGAGGCAATAACGCTGTCATAACCGGAAGCTTGGCCGACAAAGGCACCTGTAATCACATGCCGGATGACACCCCGTGCCATGTGACGCAGAGAAGGCGGCATGAAAATAACTCCTTCCGGCGTGCCTGACATAAGAACCTGGCCGGTTGAAACAACAGCATCTTCAATCAGCTGGTATTGATCGCCCTGATAGAGGAACCGGGTGGAAACGGAATCATCCAGAACCTTTTCCACCAACTGGCCAAAATCGAGGATCATTTGACCTCCACGCGCGTCCTGGCGCAGCGCGCCATCCAGCCGCGTCTCGATGCGTTCTTGTTCGACAAAGCTTCGCCAGTCCACAGGAATAACAAGGAACGGACCACTTGGGAGATAGCCGGGGCCGCTTTTGGCGTCACTGAACCCCGACCCGGAATCAAAGTTATCTGTGTCGATCATCTTCAGCAACGTCGACCGATCGGTGAAATCTCCGCACAGAAAGAACCCCTTACGGGCCGCCTCGAAGTCCGCCAGCGATGCGATATCTCGATCAAACCGGGCGCAGATCTCCACTTCGTAGTCCAGCAGAACCTCCGGGTCATATGCTACCGACGTGACAGGCGGCGTGGCTACGCCGAACTTGGGAAAGCTGAACACAGAGCTGCTGGTGGTTTCTTCGGCATGTTCCGGGAAATTTGTGCCCGATCCGATATGGCGATGCCCCTTGCCTGCTGCCGGCAAGAACTGAGACAGCGGATAGTCTTGCGTCACAGTGCGGCCCGCCTCGCCCACAGCCTTACTGTATAGCGCAGCCAGTTCGGCCTGAGGCACCTCTTCCAGAATCTGAAACAGATCCAAGTCAGCGGAGGCACCATGCCCAGTCAGGTCTACAGCTGTTACGGTGGTCTCGGACAGGCCAGTAATCAAAACGGGCACAGCGCGCCCATCCTCTCCTTTCACCTGCCCAAGGGTGATCGCCTGTTCGATGGGCAGCACGCCGGGAGACAACGTTCCCGCTTCTAAAGAGATGGGGTTCAGCCGGCCCGGGTCGTCATTCAGGGCAAAGATCCAAAAGAGAAAGCCTGCGCAGATGGCGCCAGCGGTCACAGCAATACGTTTCATCATTACCTCGGTCATAAAAGGTGAGCGGACAACCCCGGCAAACGCCGGGGCCGCTGTTTAAAAGCGAAAGACGATGCCGGAAGAAATTTGGGTCTGGCCACTGTCAAAGACGATGGGGCTGTCTTTGGCATCTCCCATCAACTCGGCATGGGAAACTCCTAGAAACACACCGGTCCGCTCAGACAAAGTGTAGGATGCCTGCAGCTGTATCCCGGCACGTTCAAGACCGGATTCTGCCTCATACCGGGCAAAAGATGAGGCCCCCGCTTCGGCAGCGGAAACCCCGTAAAACGCCTGATTGTAAGAGCTGTCCGCCCAGGTCACAAATGGCTTTGCGGACAGGCTCAGGCGCGGGGAAACAGCAGTGGAAAACTCGGCGGCCAGCGTGGCACGGGTGCCTTCATGGCCCCCATCGCTAAGGCCATGGCTGATATCAAATTCCAGATCCGCAATCCCAAGATCATACTCGATAAATGCGGTGAACAGGGCGCCGGCCTCAACATCTCTCAGCCCGGTCAGCCGGACATCATCCTCGGCCAACCGTTCGTCAAAGTCATAGCCGACAGCGAAACCCAGCGACAGATCACCCGCGCCGTAGTTGCGCAGCGCATAGCCCCCTAAACCACGCTGGTTCAGGAAGACGCGGTCGCGCCAGGTCAGGTTGAAGATCGGAAACGCTGATGAGCTGGATTCGTCCGAACCCGGAAATTCAGGCCCGTAAGACGCGCCGAGACCGATAACTCCAGTTAGGCTCTTGCCTTCGGCAGAGGCCATTTGCGGGAGAGTTAGAGTGCAGGCCAGAACCGCGCAGACAACTGGTGGAGCAGGAACAAGTTTGTGCATTTTTACACCTTTCATGCGATCAAGTACCGGCCCGTTTGCAAAATCGGTTTTCACGAGGCCGGTGCCGTGCATCTGTCTCAACCCACACAGAGATCACATGGCAAGTTCATGAAAACGGCGGAGAAATACTCAAGTGGGTGCAGTGTTGTCATGAACGGTCAATGTGCTACCGCTCGTGAAATAATGGTTTAATGCTGCCGGTGCCGGGTTAAACAGAAGACAATCGACTTGATCCCTGCCCACAGGAGGCAAGTGACATGCCCCAAGTAACACCCCACAGCAAAGACAGGCCAAACCAGCTTGATACTGTGTTTCAGACCCTGTTCGGGCTTCGTGACATAAGCTGGCAGCAATTGGCGGGGTATTGTCTTTGGTTTTCTGTCCTTGGCAGCGTGATCATTACCAGCTTTGAACCGGTCGCCACGGCTGAACTGCATGTGGCGCTGGCCGTTCTGTTGTGGTTCCTGCACCTGTTAGTGGCAACATTGCTGATGTCGGGTGTGACCGTGCTGGGGGTACTGGCCGGTCTGCAGATGCCCTGGCCGCTGGTGCTTGCAGTGTTACTGTTACCGGTGCTGCTCACCCCGGTGTCATTCGCGCTCGACAGCTGGTTCGGCGGTGATCCACGCGGCATTACCCGGGGTTTCGGCCTGGGCTGGGAATTGCTGATGGAGTTCTTGGACATTGTTACGCCGTCGCTTGGACTGGCAGCGCTGGCAGGTATCTTTGCTTATCGCGCAGCAGATCTTGCACGCCGCTACCAGCGCTCGCTGCTCGCGGTTCCATCAACGGAACCCGCGTTGAAAGCCGTGGTGCCTGAAGTTCCCCATCATTTGGGTGATGACCTGATCCGGGCGGAAGCACAGGGCCATTACGTCAAGATTGTTACCGCTGCGGGGAACATCACGCTGAAGCTAGCCTTTTCGGACTGCGTTACAGCGCTGAAGCCCTTTCTTGGGGCGCAATGCCATCGGTCGCATTGGGTGCGCTTCAAACATGTCACGTCCATCAAACGCCAAGGCAGCGCCTATACCTGCCTGCTCGAAGACGGCATCGAAATCCCGGTGAGCCGCCGCCGTTACGCAGCGTTGCGGCGGAAGTTGTGAAAGCGGCGCAGCAGATCGCTCAACTGCTGCGGCCTCCGGCACCGGGTATCATCCGCGAGAACACACCGTCCCGATCCACAAGCACATGTTTCAGCGCCGCTGCCAGATGGACGGTTACGGCAGTGAGGATCAACCAGTAAGTCACGGCATGCAGGATGTGCAACAGGCCGTAAAGAGAGGCCGGAGCCAGACCAAAGCTGCTGTAGTCCACCCCGATCAAAGCCGGGACAAAGGCGGTCTCAACCGTTGAGGCCAGGAAAAACCCGATGCAGATCTGGAAAATAACCAGCCCGTACAGACCCCAATGGACAATCCGTGCTCCTATTCTGCTCCATGGGCCAACGCTGTCAGGCAACGGCGGCGCCGGATGGATAAGCCGCCAGATCACGCGAAACAGCATCAGACCGGCCAGGACTGTCACAGCCAGCCCGTGGCTGCCGTATTCGGCGACTTTCTCTACCTCCGGACGGTCGGCCAAGCCGTTGGCCGCAAACAGAATAGCGATCAGATTGATTGCGACAGCCCAATGCAGCAGCTTATCCATGCGGCCATAGCTTCTGAGGGTCGTGGTTGAAACTGGTGGATGGTTCATCTTATGATCTCCATTCGATTGCCGCAGCCCCGCCGGCACAGGGGCCAACGGGGCTGTCAGAGCTGTCGAAAAACTGTCTTCAATGGCGTCGGCAGCTGTCAGCACACGTCATTATTGCGCGCAAATCTTCACGCCGGGCTGAAAGGCTGAACCGATCAGCAGCATGTCCTCGTAGGGCACAGCAACGCTTACCGAGGACTGCAGGGAACCGTCGTTCTCCATAACCAATTCGCTCGTACCGGTGTCCGGTTCGACACTGTAAACCTGAAATGGTGAGAGTGCGGTTGGATCTTTGATGTGACCGTCAAACGCCATCAGGTTCAAATGCGACGCCACCCAAAGCCGGCCATCCTCGGCAATGCGCACGTTGTCAGGCGCCTGCCCAACAGGGATTTCACGCTGCAAAGTCAGTACGTTGCTGGCCTGATCCCGGGCAAACACCTTAACCACACCCTCGCGTAGCGCAGTGGCGTAAACAGTTGAGCCGTCCGGCGTTGTCGCAACTCCATTGGCGAATGCCATTGGTTCCAGAATTTCAGTTTCGCCCTCATCATAGACCGACAGATCGCTGATCTTGCGGGCGAACATCATCTCAACCATGTTCCCAAAAGCACCAAAGGCCCCACGATCGTTTGAGTAATAGAACGTATCAAGATCAACCGCACCAATCCCGTTGGGTGATTTGATGCCATCGCTGGTGTGGTGCCTGGCCAAGGTCAGCGCGTCTACGCCAACTTCAAAGACATAGACATCGTGACCCGCTTGCGGATCACTGGCGCTGCGGTGGTTCAACACGAAGAGATACTGCACCCCATCAATGGTCTTCAGATCCATCCCATGGGGCAGGAACGGCAAGCTGGGGTCCAGGCCGGTCAGCGGCATTTCCACCAGCTGGTCGCTGCCATCCAGCACAAGCCTGTGCAGCGCGCCGATTACTTCTTGACCTGCCATCCCGGTGCGCCGGTCAAAAGATGAAATATAGGCCACACCAGCATCGTAGTCGGCAATGATATCTTCGGCCCCGACCATCTGACCAATCGAGCGGCACTGACCATTGTAAGCAGTCGTTACGGAGTTAAACGCGCCAAGTGAAGAAACCGTGGCCGCCCCACCTCCAGCCAGCAGCAGCATGATGGCAGCAGTGGAATAGATCAGGCGTTTCATAAGGTTATCCTTTGATTGAATTGTTACCGCGCGGCAGCGCGTAGCGTGTTGCCGCTTCGATGATGTCTCTGATCACAGGCACGTGCTCAGCTCGCGCTGGCGCGTAGAGCATGACGAATGTTTCGGTCGGAAAGATCCGCTTGAACCGCGCCATGGAGTGCAGCTCGCCCCACCCCTTGTCGAGTACCTGTTTAGCGTCGCTGGGGCTGAGGATCGTATGCATCGATCCGTCGCTGGGGTGGAAATGACCAATCTCACCACCCAGGCCGGTGGCGGGGTTCCCTCCCTCCACATCGCGCAGCCAGATCGCCTGATTGTGTTTCTCATATTGGCTAAGTTGATAGTGCAACCGGTCATCATTTCGGGCAACAATGCCATCGAACATATTCGATAGCTGCTGCATCACGCCTCGATCGGGGATCTGGTCAGTCTGACGATGCGGCACAGCATGGGGCGCAACGGTTGGGCGCGGACCTGCACGAGTGGGCAAATCGCCTAAGAAAGTTTGATCGGTACTGCTGCCAAGTTTGCCGGCAAATACTGATTGATCATAGGGATCGCCCGCCATCGGACGCATAGCTGTCACCGCGAACCATCCAAAGATGTTGCTTGGCAGCCCCCCCTCCCCCAACGCGATCCAAGCACGGTAGTCATGGATTGCCCAGACCAGCGCCGCCAGCAGGGCAAAGACAACAGCAGCTGTAACCATGACCCAACCAAACAGGCTGCCACCAGTTGCGGACCAGCTTTGGTGCTGCCCCCAGGCAAACCCGATTGCAGCACAAACCAGCACCGCATTTGCCACATGAAATATTCGCTGCACCCACATCTTCTGAACTCTCTTCCGCTGTGCTGATTGGCTTTTCAGCCTAGTCGGCACAGCCAAAGGCGAAATGTGGATTTACCTCAGACTAATGGTGGAAACGGCTCACCCGAATTTATTTGCGAAGACCGGCGCGAAAGGCACCGGGGGAGAGGCCGAAATGCTGTTTGAAAGCCTTGGAGAGGTTGCTGGGATTGTCATATCCCGCCTCCTCCGCAATCACGCTGAGGGTGACATCGCTGGAGCGCAGGCGGCGTTTGACCAATTCGAAACGCTCGCTGTTTTTGATATCAAGAAAGCTGGCGTTTTCGCTTTTCAACCGTCTTTTCAGTGTGGCCGGCGACACATGCAGCAGAGCCGACACGCTTTCAACCGCGCCCCTAGAGAGACCTAGTTTGCCAAGCGCCCATTTCACCTGGCCTACGGTACTCAGCGTCGCAGGCGGCACCGAGAGCTCATGTTCGATGCGTGACCTTGCAGCGGCCTTCAGATCGGCAGCGCCGGCCAGGGTGCGGATGCGCAGATGCGCCGTCGGATACCGCAGAAAAGTTTCGGCCTGCGAGAACACCATTTGCAGGCCGGGAGGCACCGTATCCGGCGGCACACCATCTTCCGGACAGGGCCAAGCCAGATGCAATTGCCCTGGCAAACTTTCTTCCTGAGTACCAGTTATCGCACGGGCGAGCCAAGCCAGATTGATCAGGCTTGAAATCGCATGGAAACGCACGGCTTCATCCGGAGTATCAGGATTGCCGGAATGGACAACGATGTCGTAGTAACCGGCTGCACTGCGGGTTTCCAGGAACTGAGCACCGCCCGAGCGCGAACCATATTGTTCCGGAAGCTGTTCATAGGCTTCGCCGAGAGTTCTGGCACTGCGCAACGCCAGGCCAAAAGCACCATGTGTCTGAAAGCTCATGGCGCGGCCGTACCGCCAGGGCAGCAGCGCATCATCGCGGGCCTGGGACAGCAAATTCAACACCATACGGCTATAGCTATTGCTGCGCACGTGGCTTGGGGCGGCGACCAGGTCGCGCAGGTGAAGCCCGCTGCCTTCAAGCAGCAATTCAGCCGAAACCCTTGAATCCGCTGCAAAAGAGACCAGCAATTCAGTATAGCTGAAAGGAAGAGCGTAGTCTCCGTCACCGATGGCATCACCCTGTTTCATGACCAGCCACAATAACCGCACGAAAAGACACCGGCAACTTCAATTCCGGTGTCTCCGTTCTGGGCTGATTAGCGGTGTCAGGTCATGGTAAAGGTCAGCTGCCCCAGCCATTCGGCATCCATCTCGACCAGGTCGCCGGGCTTCAGGTAATCAGGGTTGTTGCGACCAGATTCGAGAAACTTAGGAATGCTGACATCCAGCGGCATGCTGGCAAAAATTGCCTTTTGCTCGGCAGAAATCTGAAAGGTCACCCCTGCTGGTGTGCCAGTAACGATGAGGTCGCCAGCCCGCAGTTTCTGATCCGGCGCAAACGCTGCCGCCCCCTCCAGAATCTGCCGGGGAGTATAGATCAGGCTACTGACAGGCTCGCTTTGTCGTATCTTTCCGTTCACTTTCAATTCCAGCCGGACAGCAGGCAGCAGATCCCGTGCTTCGGCATCAGGCACCCAAAGCGTACGCCCACATGGGAAAAAACCGTCATAACTCTTGCTCGCGGACCAAAGAACATATCGGTCACGCGTCAGCTCGCCCATCATCTGGACAGTTCGCGACGTCACATCATTGGCCAGAAAATAGCCGATCATAGGCAGTTGCTTGGCTGCTTGCAGCTCTGACAAGGTGCAATCTTCCAGCAGCTGAACGCCCAGTTCGATTTCAAAATCCATCATCGGCACCAGCTGGTCTTTTAGCGCGTCGACCCGTTCGCAGAGTGATGGTTCAGCGCTGATGACCGCGCAAAGAAGAGTCTCCATCGTAGGAATCGCCACGCTGTCCTGGCCCGGCTTTGGTGCGGCGTTCTTTAGAAAGACAATCGGTGTTTCCGGTGTCTCAGATCCGGTCTCTCGGATGTGGTCCGCGTAGGCAAGACCGAAAGCATAAGCAAAACCAGTTGTGGGAAGGAAGTCTTGAAGCGTGCCCTCCTGAGGGCCTGTGGTCAGTGGCATGGTGTGTCCAATCATTTGAAAGCAAGCCGCATTTGGCGGTGGCGCTCAAACTGAGTGATCCACGCCCGCTTTGGTTGCTCCAGAAACTTAGGCACCGGTCAGAGGTTTAAGAAGTTTCAAAGCGATCAGGACTTTGGTGATTTCAGCTTATCGGCAGCGGCGCCGTTTGGGTGCGCTGGGAAAGAAGCCGGCCTTGCAAACCTGGCGGGCCCACTGATTGCATACAAAAATTCCGGTCAAGCCTGACAATGTCAGGTGCCGCATCAAGAACCATCCAAAGTCCCGCTGGTTAGCCAAGCAGCTGACCTCTTCCGCAACCGTCTGCCTAGGTCAGGGACAGACCAAGATCTCACGCAGATCGCCTGCGCTCCTTTAACCATACAGTTGATCCCTTTCACTCTCGAACCGAACTGCTGTGATCACTTACTTCTGTGTAACGGAAAAATTGTCAGCCACAGTACCGGAGACGCATTGTATGACTTCCCATCCGCGACAGTATGATGCCGTCATCATTGGCGGAGGGATCGCCGGCATTGTTACGGCCCTGGGATTGCTGGATCAAGGCCGGTCCGTCGCCATCCTGGAACGAGACAAGCCGTCCAAATTCGGCGGCCAGGCCTACGAAGCCTTTGGCGGCATGTGGTTCACCGGCACACCTATTCAGCGCAGCAACAGGATTAAGGATACAAAGGAACTTGCCACCCGTGACTGGCTGCACGCCGCTGAATTTGGCCCCGAGGACGTGTGGCAGAAGAAATGGGCGCTTTCCTATATCAATGAAGGCTCTACCACCGTCTATCAGTGGCTCACCAAAGAACTGGGGATCCGCTTCCTGCCTGCGCCGGGCTGGGTGGAACGGGGCGATTACATGTCGGGCAATTCAGTGCCCAGATATCACATCATGTGGGGGTCATCGGAAAAACTGACCCGGCTTCTGGTCAAGCGGCTAATACGTCACAAGAAACGCCACAAGCTGACGCTATTCTTTCACCATGATGTAAGGCAATTCATCCAGAAAAGCGGCAAAATTATCGGCTGCATTGCTGAAAGCAACGGCATTGAGCGTCGTTTTCAGGGCCGCGACATTGTCATTTCCAGCGGCGGCGTGACAGGCAGCGAAAGTGAGGTCCGCCGTCTCTGGCCCGCCAATTGGCCCAAGGCACCGGATTACATCCTCAACGGGTCGCATGAGTTCTCCGATGGCAAGCTGCACCGAGTTGCCGCGGAAGAACTGTCAGCAAATGTCACTCACCTCGACGCCTTCTGGAATTATGCAGCCGGGATACACCACCCCTACTCCGACCGAACGGATCCCAAACATGGCGCCAGTTTGATCCCGCCGCGATCCGGTCTCTGGGCCGATAGCCACGGGCGTCGCATCGGCCCGATGCCGCTGGTTTCAGGGTTCGACACCCGCCATCTATGTCAGCGGGTTTGCGAACAGGAACACGGTTACACTTGGCAGGTGATGAACTGGAAGATCGCCAAACGCGAACTCAACATTTCCGGCGCCGTTTTTAACACCGCCATCCGGGATGAAAGAAAGCTTACGTTTCTGGCCAACCTGCTGAGGGTCCCCGATAACTTTCTGAAGGAGATCGAACCCCTCAGCCAGGACATCATTACTGCCGATAACCTGGGTGACCTTGTCGCGGGCATGAACGGTCTAACCGGCAGCAACCGGATCGACAAAGCCGTGCTGGAAGCAGAGCTAACCGAATTTGACCGGCAGCTGACAGCCAGTGACGATCAGGTCAACGATGACCAGGTACGCCGCATTGTTGGCCTGCGCCACTGGAAAGGCGACCGGCTGCGGATCTGCCGGGGCCAGCCTATTCTCGACCCTGCTGCGGGGCCGCTGGTCGCGATCAGGCTGCATCTGATTACCCGCAAAAGCCTGGGTGGCATCAATACGGATCTGTCCTCGCGTGTGTTGCGCTCTGACGGATCGGCCATTGACGGACTTTATGCCGTTGGCGAGGCCAGCGGGTTCGGCGGCGGCGGCGTGAACGGGAAACGGTCTCTGGAAGGGACCTTCCTTTCTCTATGTATTTACAACGCGATGAAAGCCGCCTCGGCCATCAATGCAACCTACTAAGCGGAGATAACTACGTGATCAAAGAACAAATTCAGACAAGCCTTGGCAGCATGGCTGTTGCGATCAGTCAGTCGTCAAACCCCAAGGGAACTTTGGCCTTCTGGCCCGGCATGTTTTTTGATGGAACCATGTGGGACCCGGTGCTCGACGCCTTTTTAACAGACTACAACATTCTGGTTATCGATCCGCCCGGCCATGGTGGCTCAGACGCGCCTCAGAAAATCTTCTCGATCAAAGACTGCAGCGTGATCCTGCGCGAGATACTGGATCATCATGCATTGCCGAGCTGCATGATCGTTGGGCTGTCCTGGGGCGGTTTTGTCGCCCAATCCTTCTGCAAGCATTTTCCCGATCGGTGCGATGGTCTGGTTCTGATGAATACCTGTGCCTCCGGTCCAAAACGATCCGAGAAAATCATGTTCACAATCATCCCCCGCCTATTGGCCAGATTTGGAGTGAAAAACTTTGAAAGTGCGCTTACCAATGCCCTGCTGTCCAAATCCGCAGCCAAGGGCAACCGCATGCTGGTGAGCAAGCTGCGCAACTACCTGCATTTGCTGGACTACAAGGCGCTTAAACCTGTGCTTTTCAGCGTCATGAAACATCGCGAAGATCTCTCAGATTGCCTCAACGGAAGCGACATCCCTTGCTTAGTGATCTATGGCGACCAGGATCCAGCGATGGACGCGGTCCGGTCCGAGCATCTTATCTCACGCATGCCCGCCAATGTATCAATCACCAAGCTGCCAGTCGGGCATAATGCCGTTCTGGAAGCCCCAAGTGATGTGACCGCCGCAATGAAAAGGTTTCTTCTGGCCTGAACACACGCCGTTTCCCGGCGTCTCTGCCGTTGTCGAGGCGGCCGGGGAGCGGTCTCGCGCGGCGTTCCCGGCGGCGCTCTAGTTCTGCGATCTATGCCGCTCACGGAACTGGCCCGGGGTCTCGCCGAAATATTGCCTAAATGCCTTTGACAGATTACTAGCATCGCTGAACCCAGTGCGGGCGGCGATCTTGTCAATTGAGAGCTTGCCAAGCAAAAGATACCCGGTTACGCGGTCAAACCGGACCTTCTTCTTGATACTGATGAAAGAGGTGCCTTGACTGTTAAGCTGACGCTTCAGCGTTGCCGGGGAGACTCCAAGACGGTGCGCAGCCTCCTCAAGTGTAGGCAGTTCCGGCTCCACTTTGCGGAACACCCAATGCACCTTTTCAACAACTCCCGTATCGGGTGGCGGCACCTCCATCTCGACTTCGCAGCGACGCAACGCTGCATCCATCAAATTTGGGCTGCTGGATGCAATCCGCGCATGCAACCGCGGCTTCGGCAGTGAAATCAGACTCTCCGGCTGATCAAAACACATTTTTGTGCCTGGCGGGAGCAAGTCAGCCGGGATTTCCTGGCCCGGATCTGGCCAGGCAATCCGCACTTCTTCATCCAGAAAATCCGCTTCGGATCCCGTCAACCGCCGGCTCATCCAGGCAAACGCGACCAAACTGGAGATCGTATTGAAGCGCACAATATGATTTGGGGCATTGGGTTTTGAGGAACGAACAACAACCTCACAGCGGTTTCTTGTCATCTCGATCGAAACCGATTGCGCATAGCCAGTGCGTGTCGCAAAAAACATCGGCAGGAGATCGAAGAACTGCTGCAATGTGGCACAACTCTGAAGCGCAAGACCGACAGCACCGTGAGAAAGTTCGCTGATTGCCCGGCCATACTTCCAAGGCAACAGCGGATCGCAAGAAGCAACCACAAGCTCATCAACCAACCCGTTATATGTGTCGCTTCGAACGAAAAGCGGTCTTGACAAATACTTACTTAGAGAAATGTCAGAATTGGAAAACAAGGATTCCGGAGAAACTCCATATTTTGCAGAAAATGCCACCAGCAATCCAAGGTAATCAGCTGATATCAGGAACTCCCCTGTTCCTATTGCCGCGTCTATCTTCGCAGTTTTTGTCATGAGCTTTAATAACCATAGTGGGGAGCTAAGTCAACCTCGTCACCAAGCAAGACTAAAGCGCCATAATAACACACGGGAAGGCTGCGAACGGGAAGATGACCCATTGCGCAGAAATAAAACAGGGAGGAAAAGACCATGACACTTATCGGACGAATACTAGTGATTAGCGGGATATCGTTCATGTTTATCGCATACTCACAATTTATCCCGACATCACTTTCTACACCATTGATCGCCGATTATGTAAAGAACCACTTCATCCGAGAAGTTACCTTTGGCTTAACCTTGGCATGCATGACAATATACCTAACCTTCAACGCAAAAAATATTTACGATTGTCGCCGTGTAGCCGCTCTCGGTTCCATTGTTGTAATGCCATTCTGGGTCGCCTGGACATTCGGATGGTCGACCGGTGGAATTAGTGACGTCTGGGGAGATTCAATTTCACCAAATGGAGCATACATGATTCACGTACCTCAGATTTCACTATTCCTTTCGGGCCTTCTTTTTCTTTTTTCGGGGCTACGAAATAGGGTGACGACTACTAGGTCGTGTTGACAAAAGGGATTCACAACGGCCCGTTGGCGTGATTCAAGCTGGTATCTGCTATGGAGACCAGCTTGGCACGAGACTTGATGACGGATGAGGAGTGGGCGTTTTTCGAACATTTCATCCTCGCTACCCGCGCCCCGAACGGGCGCAAACCGGCCAACCATCGCCTTGTTCTGGATGGGATTTTCTGGATCGCCCGGACAGGATCCCCTTGGCGTGACCTGCCGGAGGAGTTCGGAAAGTGGTCAAGTGTTTACCGCCAGTTTCGCCGATGGACCTTGACTGGGCTTTGGGAGGACATTCTGGATGCCCTCAACCAGAGCGGGACCGTCCCAGACGCCCTGCAAATGGTCGATAGCACTGTCATTCGCGCCCTGAGTCTCCCCCAAAGAAGTGGTCCGCCCCTATGATTAGGAAACGGAGGACCATAGATGGCGACCAAGAGGCCCAAGCCTGAAGAGATTGTCGTGAAGTTACGGCAGGTTGAAGTCTTGATGGGGCAAGGCATGCCCCGCATAGACGCGATCCGTCAGATCGGCGTTACGGAACAGACCTACTATCGCTGGAAGAAGAAGTACGGCGGAATGGGCACGGAACAGCTTAAAGAACTAAAGCGGCTGCAGAAGGAAAACGAGCGGCTTCGCCGGGCGGTTTCGGACCTGACACTGGACAAATTGATCCTGTCCGAGGCCGCAAAGGGAAACTTCTGAGCCCCTCCCGCCGCCGGTCCTGCATTGATCATGTGCGCAGCCAAATGAAGGTTTCCGAGCGTCGCGTTTGCCGCGTTCTGGGCCAGCACCGGTCCACACAGCGGCAATTGCCTCAAGGGCGTGCTGATGAGGAACGCCTGGTCGCCGATATGATCGAGCTGACACGTCAATACGGCCGATACGGCTACCGCCGGGTTGCGGCCCTGCTGCGGGACGCTGGCTGGCCCCTCTCGGCGGTGTAAACACCGCCTGCCGGCAGCGGGTGAATGATAAACGTGTCGAACGTTTATGGCGGCGGGAGGGGCTGAAGGTTCCAATGAAGCAGCCCAGGAGGGGACGGCTCTGGCTCAACGACGGATCATGTGTCCGGCTGCGTCCCGAATATCGCAACCACGTCTGGTCGTACGACTTTGTTCATCACCGAACGGATGATGGCAGGGCTTTCAGAACATTGAACATCCTGGACGAACACAGCCGGGAATGCCTTGCGATCCGAGTGAAGCGGAAGCTGAATGCAAACGAGGTCATCGATGCACTGACGGACCTGTTTATCCTACGTGGCGTACCAGCATACATTCGGTCGGACAATGGCCCTGAGTTCATTGCTGAGGCCGTCAGAGGCTGGATCAAAGCTGTCGGGGCCAAAACCGCATACATCGAGCCTGGATCGCCCTGGGAGAACGGATACTGCGAGAGCTTCAATGGGCGGATGCGAGATGAATTGCTGAATGGTGAAATCTTCTATTCGCTACGCGAGGCCCAGATCATTATCGAAAGCTGGAGAAAACACTACAACACCAAAAGGCCCCACAGTGCTCTGGGCTACCGCCCGCCTGCGCCAGAGGCCATCGTCCTGATAGACCAAAGGCCAACCATGCACTAACTTTCAATTTGGACCACTCAAGTGGGGCTAGGTCAGCGGGAACCGCAAGGAAAAGGAACAGGCGCTCGCCCGTGCCAAGCGCGATCACCAGAAGCTGGTGGATGCAATCATCGCAGGCATTCCCGCAGATCAGGTGAAGGACCGGATGATCGAGCTCGACGCGCGGCGCCAGCAGCTGGAACGGGAGCTGGAGCAGACCCCTGCCCCGGACACGGTGGTGTTTCACCCGTCGATGGCAGAGGCCTACCGGGAGCGGGTCACCCGGCTGATCAAGGGCCTTGGTTCCGCCGCAGGCATGGAAGAGGCCAAGGAGGCACTGCGCGCATTGGTGGAGCGGATCGTGCTGACGCCTGCGGCGGAGGGCGCTGGCCTGGATCTGACCCTTGAGGGCGATCTGGCGGGTCTATTGCATCTTGCGGCGGGTGCGGAAGGGGTGAACACGAAGAAGGCCCCGGACGGTAGATCCGAAGCCTTTGATATATATGAGGAAATTGTGTTGGTTGCGGGAGCAGGATTTGAACCTGCGACCTTCAGGTTATGAGCCTGACGAGCTACCTGGCTGCTCCATCCCGCGTCAGGTTTTTTTGAGACCGTATTGAGAGATATTTGGATTTTACTAGGTTTGGCGGTGACCTACTCTCCCAGGGCTTGAGCCCAAGTACCATCGGCGCGACAGTGCTTAACTTCCGGGTTCGGGAAGGGACCGGGTGTTTCACTTGTGCTGTAGCCACCAAACCGAGAAAAATCCAAATACCGAAGGCATTTGGATTTTTCTCGTGTGGCGGTCGGCAGCGTATTTACGAAGTAAATGCGCGAGAGACCGCACCTGAGTTATGTCACGGGGACATTACCAAATGCGTTCGGCTGCAATCAACGTTGTCCAAGCGTTTGTATTATGGGATGTGTTTGCTTGTTTGGTTTTTCCGTAACACTGTCTGTTACTGGATCAAATCAAGCCTATCGGGCGATTAGTACCGGTCAACTGAATGCATTGCTGCACTTACATCTCCGGCCTATCGGCGTGGTGGTCTTCCACGGCCCTCAGGGATACCTTGTTTTGAGGGGGGCTTCCCGCTTAGATGCCTTCAGCGGTTATCCTGTCCGAACATAGCTACCCTGCACTGCTGCTGGCGCAACAACAGGTCCACCAGTGGTTCGTTCACCCCGGTCCTCTCGTACTAGGGGCAACTCCTCTCAAGTATCCTACACCCACGGCAGATAGGGACCGAACTGTCTCACGACGTTCTAAACCCAGCTCACGTACCTCTTTAAACGGCGAACAGCCGTACCCTTGGGACCTGCTCCAGCCCCAGGATGAGATGAGCCGACATCGAGGTGCCAAACACTGCCGTCGATATGGACTCTTGGGCAGTATCAGCCTGTTATCCCCGGCGTACCTTTTATCCGTTGAGCGATGGCCCTTCCACTCGGGACCACCGGATCACTATGGCCGACTTTCGTCTCTGCTCGACTTGTCAGTCTCGCAGTCAGGCTGGCTTCTGCCATTGCACTCAACGAGCGATTTCCGACCGCTCTGAGCCAACCTTCGCGCGCCTCCGTTACTCTTTAGGAGGCGACCGCCCCAGTCAAACTACCCGCCACGCAGGGTCCCGGATCCGGATAACGGACCGCGGTTAGATATCAAGAGTGCGAAGGGTGGTATCTCAAGGGAGGCTCCACCGCGACTTGCGTCACGGTTTCGATGCCTACCACCTATCCTGCACATCACAATCCTGATACCAGTGCGAAGCTGTAGTAAAGGTGCACGGGGTCTTTCCGTCTAACCGCGGGAAGCCTGCATCTTGACAGGCAATTCAATTTCGCTGAGTCGATGTTGGAGACAGCGGGGAAGTCGTTACGCCATTCGTGCAGGTCGGAACTTACCCGACAAGGAATTTCGCTACCTTAGGACCGTTATAGTTACGGCCGCCGTTTACCTGGGCTTCAATTCGGAGCTCTCACCCCTCCTTTTAACCTTCAGGCACCGGGCAGGCGTCAGACCCTATACGTCGTCTTGCGACTTCGCAGAGCCCTGTGTTTTTAATAAACAGTCGCCACCCCCTGGTTTGTGCCCCCGGATTCCACTTGCGTAGGACCCGGGCCTCCTTCTCGCGAACTTACGGAGGTATTTTGCCGAGTTCCTTCAACATCGTTCTCTCAAGCGCCTTGGTATTCTCTACCTGTCCACCTGTGTCGGTTTAGGGTACGGTCTGATGGAGGGCTATTTCCAGGGACTGATCAGCAGCCCATTCAATCCGATAAGGATGAACTACCTTCACAATCCGTCACATCCTCCTGGCCCACGAATATTAACGTGGTTCCCATCGCCTACGCCTTTCGGCCTCGGCTTAGGGGCCGGCTTACCCTGCTCAGAT